>NZ_JSBN01000119.1 GCF_000797515.1 Sphingomonas sp. Ant H11 | reverse complement strand
TAGATTGTCGCGCGACAAATACGGACGAAAGGCATATTCTGTCCACATGATTGCTTCGCTCCTTAAATCAGCCCTGTTGCTGGCGGGGGTTTCCACCATCGCGGTGACGTCGAGCGACGCACAGGATCAACTCGGCTGGGGCCGGGCAACACAGGTGCTGGCGGGCACGACCGCAACCAACGCCGCGCTGGCGGCGTCGATCGCCGAGTGGAAGGCGCTGCAACAACCGAGCGGCTATAGCTTCGAACGCTATGCCCGCTTTCTCCTCGCCCACCCCGGCTGGCCCGGGGAAATGGGCCTGCGGCGTGCGGCGGAGCGGTCGCTCGATCTGGGCGGTTGGTCGCCCTCCACCGTTGTCGCATTTTTCCACCGGTTCCCAGCTTTGACGGGTTCAGGCCGCACGCGCTTTGCCGAGGCGCTGGCGGCCACGGGCGTGCGCGAGGAGGCCAATGCCGCCGCCCGCGCCGCCTGGGTCGCAGGGTCGCTCTCCACCGCCGATGAAGCGCGGATCGTCACCGGCTTTGCGAACGCGCTGACGCCCTCCGACCATAATGCGCGGATGGACATGCTGCTGTGGCAGGGCGCGCTTGCGGCGGCACAGCGGCAGATGGCGCTGGTCAGCCCCGCCTGGCAACCGGTGTTCGCCGCCCGCCTTGCCTTCCGTACCAACGCCCCCGATGCGGCCGAGCGTGCAGTAGCGACCCAGCAATATGGCGCGGCCGATCCGGCCTGGCTGGCGGATCGCGCCAATTGGCTGCGGAGCACTGGTGCCTCCGCCAGCGCGCGCACCTTGCTGGCGCAGCGTCCGGCGCTGGCGATGACGCCCGGCAGCCCCGAACAATGGTTCGAAGTGCTGCTGACCAACGCCAAGGCAGCCGCAGCAGACGGTCAGGCGACGCTGGCATATGATATCGCCCGCAAGGTCAGCGATGCCTATCCTGCCGGCACCGATGTCAGCACCCGCCCCTATGGCGAGCGCGACGACTATACGAGCCTCACCTGGCTGGCCGGGCAGACCGCGCTGAAGCAACTCGCCCGCCCAGCCGATGCCGTCCCGCTGTTCCTGCTCTACGCCAGCGCATCGCGCACGCCGACGACGCAGTCCAAGGGGCTATACTGGGCCGGACGTGCGGCAGAGGCCGCCGGGCACCGCGACGAGGCCAATGGCTATTACGCGCGCGCGGCGGGCTTCCGCGACCTGTTCTACGGCCAATTGGCGAGCGAACGCATCGGCCAGCCGCTCAACCCGCCGGGCGACCCGATCCTGCGCCCGGTCGCGCCGGAAATCCGCGCGGCTTTCTATGCGCGCGAACGGTACGCGCCGCGCAATATCTCGGGACAACGGCGGCGTGGGTCGACCAGACCGCCTTCGTCCGCCAGATCGCGATCGACGCCAAGACCGATAGCGACCATGTCCTGTCGACCGAATTGTCGCGCACGCTTGGCCGCCCCGATCTCGGCGTGATGGTCGGGCGCAGCGCCCTGCAGAATGGCCTGAGCGAATATTCCACCGTCGGCTTCCCCAATGTCCGCGTGCCCGTCGCAAGCCAGGACGACTGGACGATGATCCACGCCATCGCCCGCCAGGAAAGCCAGTTCGACCGCGCCGCGATCAGCCATGCCGGCGCGCGCGGGCTGATGCAGTTGATGCCGGGCACCGCCCGCGACACCGCGACCAAGCTCGGGCTCAGCTACAATCCGTCGGCGCTGACCACCGATACCGATTACAACATCATGGTAGGATCGACTTATTTCCGGCACATTTACGGGATTTACGGCAGCTACCCGCTCGCCGTCGCCGCCTACAATGCCGGTCCCGGCAACGTGAACAAATGGCTCCGCGCCAATGGCGACCCGCGCCTGCCGGGCGTGGACATGGTCGACTGGATCGAGGCGATCCCGATCTACGAGACCAAGAATTACGTGCAGCGCGTGCTCGAAAATGCCGTGGTCTATGATTTGATGAACCCAAGCCGTTCGCGGTCGTCCGGCGCGAACCGGATCAGTTGGTATCTTGGGAAGAGCACCCCAGGCTGAAACACCCCATCTTGGGGATGACAGCGCACCGGCAGATGTGGTGTAGCATCCGCGATGGACGATCGCCCCAATTACATGACCCCGGCGGGCTATGCCGCGCTCAGTGCCGAATATCAGCAGTTGCTGGGCGATGAGCGCCCCAAGCTGGTCGACGTCATCTCCTGGGCGGCGGGCAATGGCGACCGCTCGGAGAATGGCGACTATATTTACGGCCGCAAACGCCTGCGCGAGATCGATCGGCGGCTGGGGTTTCTCGCCCGGCGGATGAAGGCGGCTAAGGTCATCGACCCAGCAGCGCAGCCGGACCGGGGGCGCGTATGGTTCGGGGCGACGGTGACGATCGCCGACCCTGAAGACTTTAGCGACACCGCCGAACGCGTACTGACGCTGGTCGGCGACGACGAGACCGACGCCGCCGCCGGGCGGATCGGCTGGAACGCGCCGATCGCGCGGGCGCTGCGGGGGGGCCGCAATCGGCGACGTGCGCCGCGTCACGCTCCCGGCAGGCGAGCGGCAATATGAGGTGATTGCGATCTCCTATCCGTGAAGAAACGCGAACACGCGACGGAAACTGCAGGATTTACGACGGAACCGGCAGGAACGACGATGACTTCGCGCACGTGATGCTACAGCACGGTAATCGCGCGCAAGACGATGCGCCGAGTAAAAGGTTGATGACAATGGCAGTGGTGCAGCGGGTGTTCGTCACCGGCAAGGTTCAAAATACGGGATTTCGGGACTGGGCGGTGCGCCGCGCGCAGGAATTTGGCGTGACCGGTTGGGTGCGCAATTTGAAGGACGGGCGGATCGAAATGCTCATCGCGGGCGAGGACGACGCCGTCACCGCCATGACCGAGGCGTGCCGACAGGGCCCTCCGCTCGCGCGAGTCGATCATCTGGAAGCCAATGCCGACGGCGAGCGCGTCCCCAAGGGGTTCACCAAACGCTTCACCGCCTGAGCGGCAGGCGGAACGGCGTGGTCCCGCCACGCCGTTCCGCCCAGCGCTTATCGCGTCAGCTTCTTGTAGGCGAGCCGCGTCGGGCGGTCTGCCGCATCGCCCAGGCGACGGCGCTTGTCTTCCTCATAGCTCTCGAAATTGCCCTCGAACCATTCGACATGGCTGTCGCCCTCGAACGCGAGAATGTGCGTGGCGAGGCGATCGAGGAAGAAGCGATCGTGGCTGATGACCACAGCGCAACCCGCGAAGGATTCCAGGGCCTCTTCCAGTGCGCGCAGCGTCTCGACGTCAAGATCGTTGGTCGGTTCGTCGAGCAGCAGGACGTTGCCACCCTCCTTGAGCATCTTGGCGAGGTGAACGCGGTTGCGCTCACCGCCCGAAAGCTGGCCGACCTTCTTCTGCTGGTCCTGCCCCTTGAAGTTGAACGCGCCGACATAGGCCCGCGTGCCCAGCTCCTGCTTGCCGAAGCGGAACACTTCGAGCTTGTCGGAGATTTCCTCCCAGACATTGTTGTTCGGGTCGAGATCATCGCGCGACTGATCGACATAGCCGAGCTTCACCGTCTGGCCGATCTCGATCGTGCCTTCGTCGGGGGTTTCCTGGCCGGTGATGAGCTTGAACAGCGTCGACTTGCCCGCGCCGTTCGGCCCGATCACGCCGACGATGCCGCCCGGCGGCAGCGTGAAATCGAGATTTTCGAACAGCAATTTGTCGCCATAGGATTTGGTCAGGCCCTTGGCCTCGATCACCTTGCCACCGAGGCGTTCGGGGAGCTGGATCAGGATCTGCGCCTTGCCGACCGCGCGGTTTTCCTGCTTCTCCATCAGCTCGTCAAACGCACGGATACGCGCTTTGGACTTGGTCTGGCGCGCCTTGGGGGTCTGCCGCATCCACGCCAGCTCGTCGGCAATCGCCTTGGCCTTGCCCTGCTCCTCCCGCTCTTCCTGCTCGAGCCGCTTCACCTTCTTTTCGAGATAGCCCGAATAGTTGGATTCATAGGTGTAGTACCGCCCGCGATCGAGCTCGAGCACCCAGTTGACGACGTTATCGAGAAAGTAGCGATCGTGGGTGACGAGAATGACGTTGCCGACATAATCGCGCAGGTAATTTTCGAGCCACGCGACGCTTTCCGCGTCGAGATGGTTGGTCGGTTCGTCGAGCAGCAGGATGTTGGGCTTTTCGAGCAGCAGCTTGCACAGCGCAACACGACGCTTCTCACCACCCGACAGGTTGGTGACGGCGCTGTCGCCCGGCGGGCAGCGCAAGGCTTCCATCGCGATTTCAAGCTGGTTGTCGAGGCTCCAGCCATCGGCCGCGTCGATCTTTTCCTGCAACTCGCCCATTTCGCCGAGCAGTGCATCATAATCGCAATCCTCGGGCGGATCGCCCATGATCGCGACGATTTCGTTATAGCGCTCGACCATCTGCGCGATCGGCCCGGCACCCATCTTGACGTTTTCGAGCACGGTCTTGGTTGGGTCGAGTTGCGGCTCCTGCGGCAGATAGCCGACCTTGATGCCATCAGCCGCCCATGCCTCGCCCGTGAAATCGGGGTCGATGCCGCCCATGATCTTCATCAGCGTGGATTTGCCCGAGCCGTTCGGCCCGATGATCGCGATCTTGGCGTCGGGCAGGAACTGCAGGTGGATGTTGTTGAGCACCGGCTTGGCGGCACCGGGGAAGGTCTTGGTCAGGCCCTTCATTACATAGCTGTACTGCACGGCCATCGGCTGCGGGCTCCGGGATCGAGAAGGATGGATTTGAGTGGCGGCAGATAGCGACCGCCAGCGCGCTTGGCAACGCGCCGACGACAGAGGTACCGCTCAGCGACAGGGGCGCAATCTTCGGAGGCGGATTTCGACGGTCCCATGCGATTCCCGTTGCAACCGCCCCGTGTCTTGGTCTTACTCTGGTGTTGACCAACCTTCCACCCGCCGCGCGGCAACGCCGCTCGGTGCTTTCCGCATCAACCCTTTGCCAACAGACGGGAACCGCCCTTGATAAAGCTTCGCGCCTTCGCCCCTGCCACGATGCTTCTCGCCACCACGGTGCTGGCGACACCCGCGCTCGCCCAGCGCGTCGCGCCGCCTGCGGTGGCGATCGCACCGACGGTGACCGCGCTGCGCGATGCGGCGCTGAAGGACGATGTTGCCTATGATATCGTGTCGGGCATCACCACCGAGGTCGGCCCGCGCCCGGATGGCTCCCCCGCCGAAGAACGCGCGCGGCAATGGGCCGTCGCAAAACTGAACGCACTCGGCTTCAAGAACGTGCGAATCGAACCCTATGAACTCAAGAACGTATGGGTGCGCGGCGTTGAAACCGCAGAAGTTCTGGGCAGCTATGCGCAGCCGCTGCGGCTGACCGCACTCGGCAATTCGGGTGCCACGCCCGCCGCTGGGCTGACGTTGCCCGTCGCCTATTTCGCCAGCTTCAATGATTTGCTGCTCGCCCCCGCAGGCAGCCTCACTGGCAAGATCGCCTTCGTCTCCAATGCGATGCAACCAACGCAGGATGGGTCAAGCTATGGCAGCCAGGGCATGGCGCGCTTCGTCGGGCCGACCGTTGCGGCCAGCAAGGGTGCGAGCGCGATCGTGATCCGCTCGATCGGCACCGACCACGGTCGCGGGCCGCATGCGGGCACGACCAACTTCGCGCCCGGCGTAACGCCGATCCCCGCCGCCGCGCTTTCGGTTGCCGACGCCGAAAATCTCGAGCGGATCGTCAAACTCGACAAGCAGGTGAAGCTGCACCTCACGCTGACGCCGACGGTGGTGCCAAGCCGCACGTCAGGCAATGTCATTGCCGAAGTGCCCGGCACCGACCCCGCGGCGGGGACGATCCTGATTGGCGGGCATCTCGACAGTTGGGATCTCGGCACCGGCGCGATCGACGATGGTGCGGGCATTGCGATTACGGCAGCCGCCGCCAAGCGTTTGCTGGATTCGGGCCCGCATCGCCGGACAATCCGTGTGGTGTGGTTCGGCGACGAGGAAACAGGCGGCTTTGGCGGCGCGGCCTATGCCAAGGCGCATGCCGGCGAAAACCACGCACTGGCATCCGAATCCGATTTCGGAGCGGATCGTGTGTGGCGCTTCGAAACCAATTTGCCCGAAAGCGCCAAAGCGGTTGGCGACCGTCTGGTCGTCGCGCTGGCCCCGCTCGGCATCGTGCGTGGTGCGGGTGTGGGGGGTGACGGAACCGATGTCGGTCCGACGCTCAAGACCGGCGTTCCGGCAGTTGATCTTAACCAATCGGGCTTGCGCTATTTCGACTATCACCACACGCCCGAGGACACGCTCGATCGTATCGACCCGGAACAACTCCGCCAGAATGTCGCCGCCTGGACCACGCTGCTCGCGATCGTCGCCGATGCGCCCGAAGCGATGGGCGCAGTGACCCCAAAGAAGTAACCATAACTCAACCCGTCGCAAATGTGGCGGAAAGGTGGCATTTGCGGTGACTTATGGCGAATTTAAGATTGACGCACCGCAGCAGGACGTTATGCCACGAGCCTTCGCGACGGCGTTGGGCCGTTCGTGAAACTGCTAATTTGCTTGGGAGCAATTGCATGAAGAAGATCGCCCTTGTTCTCGTTGCCGCCGGTGCCCTGTCGCTTGCTGCGTGCCACAAGAACCCTGAAGCAGCCGCCATCGAGAACAACGCCGACGTCATCGCCGACGGCATTGATAACAACGCTTCGGTCCTCGACGACGTTGCGTCGAACACCTCGAACGCTGCTGCTGCAGACGTGATCGCAAACTCGGCTGACGCGCTGCACGACAAGGCGGACAACGTCCGTGACGCAGGCGCAGCCAAGGCTGACAACGTTACCAAGTAAGACTGTCGGGCGTTTCGCCCAGGTCTGATGAATTGGGCGCTTCCTTCGCGGGAAGCGCCCTTTTTCGTGGCCGCTCAATATCCGCGTTGCGCGAGCACGACATTCAGCGCGTACAAACGCACCGCTATCTCGCGCCGATATGATATTTCGGGAGGGGACAAGGCCAGCGCCTTTGCCCAATATCGCTGCGCGGTACGGAAATCGCCCGCCTCCACATAGGCAAGTCCTTCAAAAAAGGGCGGCGCAGGATGATCCGGCGCAATCCGAGTCGCATGATCGAAGGCGAGCCGCGCGGCGGGCGAAACCGTATTATCATGCTGCGCCAGGGCGGTGCCAAGGCCAACCCACAAGGTTAAGCTGCGCGGATAGTGGCCAAGCCCCATCAGCACTACCTGCGCACCGCTGTCGCGGCTGCCACGTCGCATCAGCGCGTCGGATGCGACCAGATAGGCCCCATCCCCCGAAAATCGACCGAGCAACGCCCCGCGCAAATCGACGATCGAGGGATCGATCACGACCGTGGCGGCATTCGCCTGCGCCGGTCGGCCCGGCAGGGTTGCATGGCCCTGCATCGCGTACCCGACCGCCCCCAGCACCATGATGGGCACGACAACACCCCATAAGTGCGGCGAAACGCCCGCCCGCCACAGAACAAGAACGACCGTCAACGCAATCAGCGCCAGTGTCACCCAACCGTTCATTGCGGACCCATCAAGCTTGCCATCGCGTTACATTAGACCATTTTGTGTGCGCGTCGACGCGCAACCCCATGTCCGGCCGCGCGTTCGCCCACCAAACGGTCCAAGGAATCGATATCGTGAAACAGTTAATCGCTTTCGACCTCGACGGGACGCTCGCCGAGAGCAAGCAGAAGATCGGGGGTGAGATGGCAGGCTTGCTCAGCCAGATGCTCGCACGCGTTTCGGTTGCCGTCATCTCCGGCGGCGATTGGCCGCAATTCGAAAAGCAGGTGGTTGCGGCCCTGCCCGCCCCCGCCGCGATCGAGCATCTGTTCATCATGCCGACCACCGGCACCAAGCTCTATCGCTTCATCGATGGCATATGGAGCCCGGTCTATGCCGAGATCTTCGCGCCTGACGAGCGCGACCATATCCTAAGCGCGCTGACCGAAGCGACCAAGGAAGCGGGCTTTGCCGACGAGAAGATCTGGGGTGAGCGCGTCGAGGATCGCGGCAGCCAGATCACCTTTTCCGGGCTGGGGCAGGAAGCGCCGCTCGACGCAAAAAAAGGCCTGGGACCCCGATTTCGCCAAGCGCAAGGCGATGCAGGTGCTGCTGCGCAAGGCCCTGCCCGATCTATCAGTCAATATCGGCGGATCGACCTCGCTCGACATCACCCATGCGGGGATCGACAAGGCCTATGCGATGCGGCGGCTTGCCGAACATTCGGGCATCGCGACCGCCGACATGCTGTTCCTCGGCGACGCGATCTATCCCGGCGGCAATGACGATGCCGTGCGCGCAGCGGGCATGGACACGATCGCGGTGCGCGACGTGGCGGAAACCGCCACCGCCGTGCGTGCGATGATCGCCTGCCTGCCCGTGCGTTAGCCCCGGCCGATCAAGCGGCGCGCGATGCTGTCGGCCACGTCGGCGGCAGGCGCGCCGGTGCGGTCGCTTTCGTCCCATACTTCGATCAGACGATCCGGGATGCGGGCGATCCGCGCATTGACCTCGGCCTGGTCGCCCTGGCCGAGATATTCCAGCCCGACATTGATGATGCCGCCGGCGTTGATAACATAATCGGGCGCGTAGAGGATCCCGCGCGCCTGCAGTGCCGCGCCCTCGGCCTTGGTTGCCAACTGGTTATTGGCGCCACCCGCCACCACCGTGGTCTGCAACGCCGCGATCGATTCGGGGGTCAGGATCGCGCCCAACGCATTGGGGCTGACGATGTCCGCCTTGATGCCGAGGATCGCGTCCGCCGCCACGGTTTCGACGCCGAGCTCTTCAGCCAGCGCCTTTGCACGGTCCGCATTGACGTCCGCCAGCGTCAGCCGCGCGCCATCCTTGGCGAGCAGCCGGGCAAGACCACCGCCAACGCTGCCCACACCCTGGATCGCGACATGCACGTCCTTCATCACGTCCGCACCAAGACCACGCTTGGCGGCAGCCTTGACGCCGAGATACACGCCCATCGCGGTATAAGGTCCGGGATCACCGCCCGCGCTGCCTGCCGCGACCGGCAGGCCGGAGACGTGCTTGGTCATTGTCGCGATCGTCTTCATGCTCGCTTCGGACATGCCAACGTCTTCCGCCGTGACATACCGTCCGCCCAGCGATTCGACCACGCGGCCAAAGGCTTCCAGTTGCGCGTGGCTGATCGAATCGCCCGGCTTTTCCGCCAGCACGACGCCCTTGCCGCCACCCATGGGCAGGCCCGCCATCGCGTTCTTGAAGCTCATGCCACGCGACAGGCGCAGCGCGTCGGTGATCGCACCGTCGCTATCGGCATAATGCCAGAAGCGCACGCCACCCGCTGCCGGACCTAGCTTGGTCGAGTGAATCGCAATGACCGCACGGAGCCCCGAGGCAGGATCGGTGAAGAGGTGTACGCCCTCATGATCGTCGAAATCGGGGAAGCCCCAGCCGCTGGTCACGCTAGAATTCCTGGCTGCTTGAAGAAATGGGGCGACCGACGGGACTTGAACCCGCAACATCCGGCATCACAAGCCGACGCTCTAACCAATTGAACTACGATCGCCGCAGAGCAAGCGCCCCTAGCGGGCGGGGGGGGCCAGCGTCAAGAATACAAGCTCAAAATTTCCCCTCAACGGCGAGAAGATATCCATTGGGCATGTGCTGAAACCCGCTGCGCTCCAGCTTTTGCGCGGCCGCAGCGTCACTCGGCTTGGCCAAAAACTCGGCGCGAAAGCGTCCCGAATCCCACAACCGTACCGTCACTTGCTCGGTCCCGGCCTGGCTGACGAGCGGCAACAGCAGCGCGCCCGCATCACACCGCGCCGCGCCCGCCAGGCCCTGCCCCAGCGTGATTCCGGCGATATCGCACCCAGCGTTGCCTTGACGCGCCCTTCGGCGCGCTCGCACCGCCCGTCCACAAACCGCACGCTGACATCGTCCAGATCGATGGCCGTTATGGGCAGCGGCGCAAACGCGTCCCCGACGGGTACGCCAGCGGTCATCTGCTCGATTCCGACGCTGTGCCGCGAGACGCTGACCGCGCCGTGCAAGGCACGCCCGGTGCCCGAAGGGTGCCCCTCCAGCGCGAGTCGCGCGCGCCCCGCGAGCAAGGCCCATGGCGACAATGCAGCATCGACATCGCCCAAGGCGATGCTGCCCAGTTGCGCCTCGCGCAACGAGCCCGCCCACACGCTGCCACTGGCCGCACGCGCGGCAAAGCCGGTGCCATCCAGATCGAACCACGCCAGCGCGAACCGCAGCGGCAACAGCAGGATCAACGCCAGCACAAAGATCGCGCCGAACAGCGCCGCCGGTCCGGTGCGCAGACGGATCATTGGCCCTGCGCCTTCAACGTCATTTGTACCGCCACCGTGCGATCGCCATTGTCGGTCGTTCCCAAGCGATCGACCAGCATGCCCGACGCTTCGAGATCGGCGATCCAGCCGATCAAAGCCCCCGGCCGGGCCGAGGCGATCGTGATCTGCACCCGGTCGCCGCCCTGCGGTATGACACTGGCGAGCGCGAAACCGGCATCGTTGGCGCGCGTCCGCACCATCGCTTCGAGCGGCCCGGCCAGCGGCGCGGCGCGGTCGGCCTGCGCGGCCTTCACCGCATCGACCCGCGCTTGCGTCTCACCCAGGCGAATCACCGCATCGGCATGGCGCGTCCTGGCCGATTCGAGCGCATCGCCGAGCGGCACGACCAGGAAATAGCCCAGGGCGAGCACCGCCATCGCCGCACCGGCCAGCAGCAGATACTGCTCGCGCCGGGAGCGGGCGCGATACCAGAGGAGCAAGCGCTCGGTCATCGCGGCTTCACCATGATGTCCCCCGTCACGCGCCCGCCGACCGACTGGAACTGCCCCATCGGCGTAGCGCTGAGCCCGCTCGCTTCGATCCGGCGCTGGAGATCGAGAATCTGCCCCTCATTCTGCACGCCCACCGTCACGCGCATCGCGCCATTCGAATCGAAGGACAGCGTGCGGATCTCGGTACCGGGTGTCGCGCGCATCGCCGCGAAAACGGTCGCGGCGGTGCGGCTGAAGCCGAGCCCGCCGCCGCGCAACCGCTCGAGCCGCGCGCTGAGTTGGCGGTCAGCGTCGTTCACCGCCTCGCCGCGCGCCAGGCCACTGCGCGCTAGCAGATCGGCGCGGCGTTCGAGATCGTCGGCGGCGAGCGAATAGGTCAGCAGTTGAACGCAGGTGATCAGCAACGTCACCGCCAACACCGCCCCGGCCAGCCAGCCGAGCCGCCGGATCAACGCCCAATCGATCGCCGTGGCGACCACCTTCGCAAACGGCCCCTGTCGCAGGTTGAGTACGGGCGCATGGGCCGCCGCGATGATCGCCGCCTCCATTTGGTCGCGCGGCAAGGTCTCGGGCGTAACCCCGCCGGTGATAAGATCGGTCAGCCCGGCCTCGTCGGCAAAGCCGCTGGTCGGCCCCCGCACCACCCCCGCACCGCCGAGATCGGCGCGGACATAGCCCGCCTCCGGTCGCGGCAACAGCAACGGCGCGGGCAGCAGTACATCGGGATCGATGCCATAGTCTGCCAGGACGTTGAGCCAGTCCCGCATCTGGGTCGCCGCCACGACGGCGATCGGCCGTTCGACCAGCGCCTCCTCGCGCCCCACCGCGACATGCACTTCGCCAATCGGGGTTGCGCTCGCATCTGCGGCAAGCAAGCGCGCCGCCGCCACCGCCTGGGCGAGCGAGCGGTCGGGCAGTTCGGCCCAGTGCAGCGTCACCGCATCGGCGGGCACCACCGCGACCAGGCGTTCCTCGCCAACGGCGGCCAATACGGGCATCCCCTCGCCCCGCCCGGCCACGCCATCGCCCGCGATCCGCAGCCAACGCCACGCGGTGTCGTGCGTCGGAAGAAAGAGGACGAGCGTATCGGTCATGGTCGCTCACCCCATTGCCGCGATACCAGCCGCGCGGGAAGAGCCGTTGCGTCGATCAGGCCGCTTTGTTCCAAGCGAATACCGCCCAGCGCGACATCCACCCGCAGCGCAAACCATGTCGTCTTGACGTCGGTCTGCCCCGCGCCGCCCTCGCCCGCCGCCCCGGCGAGTGCCGACTGCGACCAGAACGCCCCCGCATTGGAAAAGCCCTTTGGCGGTCGCTGCAACAGCGCTTGGCGCACGGCCTCGACCGACAAAGTCTGGCCGAGCATTGCGATCAACGGCGCTTGTTCGGGCAGCACGGTATTGACGTTGATCTTCGAGGGGATGGCGACGGGCAACGTGCAAATCCACGGTCGCAGCCGATCGTAATCGAGGCGTGTAACGCCCGCGACCGCCCGCAATTCGCTGGGATCGCTCATCAACGTGTTGGCGGTGCGATAGGCGAGCTTGCCGCCGCCATAGACGTTATCCTCGGCACCACCATCGAGGGGGCTGTTGTCGCTGTCGATCCAGTCCGCCGCCGCCGCCGCAATCGCATCGGGGGAGCGCGCGGTGGGATCGACGAGCGCGATCAAGCGCGCGAACTGCGTGCGCGCCGGGGTATAAGCGGCATAAACGCCCGGCGTTGCCTCAATGGCGAGGCTGTTGAGGTTGAAGCAATTGCCGCCATCGGTGACGGTCGCGGTGGCGGTGCCGTTAGGAATCGGCAGCGCGAAGGGCTGGCCACTCCAGCCGCCCTCCAACGTCACCTTGTCCGGGCTTTTCGACAAAAGATCGCTGATCTTGAACACCGCGAGCGTTTCCGCCGCGAAAGAAAAAGGCGCGCGCCTGGTCGAGCGTGACCGCGTTGCTGCCCAGTCGCGTCGCCAACCGCAGCTTCTCGAGCGCGACCCCAGCCAATACCGCAATCACCGCCACCAGCAGCAGCACCGTCAGCAGCGCCGCACCGCGTTCGGATCGGGGGGCCTCAGCGCGCATTGGTCACGCGTTTGCCATATCCGGTGCCGACGAGGAACATCTCGCGCGTCTCGTCCCCCGGATCACGCACGATCCTGAGTTCCAGTGCATCGGGCAGCGGGTTCTGGTCATTGCCGACCCAGCGATCACTCCACGCGCCCTTCAGACGATAGCGCAGCGCAACCGTGCGGATGTGCGACAGGAGCGGCGTCGGCGGCAGCGCGGGGGCACCGTCGAGCATTGGATATGCAACACGGACGAGCGCGCCATCCTCGAGCCGATATTCGACCTTCTGTTCGGACGGGCGCGGCGCGCCGTCGAGGTTGCTCCAGCCGCCGCGCACCACGCGCAACAGCACCGCACCGTTGGTGCCCGGTTCGCCGATAAACGCCGGCAACATCTCGCCCCCCTCGCCGCGCGTCGGGCGCACCACCGCCTGCGCGAGGTCTGCGGTCAGGATTGCGGACAGGCGATTGCGCGCCGACACCGCCTCCAGTCTCGCCCCGGTCAGCCCTTGCGCCCGCACCGAGAACGACAGCAAAGCCACCCCCGCCGCCGCCAGCAGACCGAAAATCAACAGCGAGATCATCACCTCTATCAAGGTGAAGCCGTGTTCGGCCCGTCTGCTCATGGATTGGTCGCCCCGTCGCGCACCATCGTGATATGTCCGGCGCTGCGACCAGCCGGATCGAGCACGGTCACGTCGATACGCAATATGCGGGCGTCACCGGTCGGCTGCACCACGCGCGTCCACGCCCAATCACGCCCGCCATTCGCCTCGGTGCCAGTGGCCGAACCGATGGTCGGCGGGCGGGCATCGGTCATCGCCTCGATCGCGATGTTGCGCGCCACCATTTGCGCCATCAGCGTGGTGTCGAGCGTCGCTGCGCCGCGGATCGTCGCGCCCTCCAGCCGGATCAAGGCGAGCGCGGCCAGGCTGAACACGGCGAGCGCGACCATCATCTCGATCAGCGTGAAGCCGCGCGTCGCGGTGCGCACCCTAGCCACCGATCCGCACCGAACCGTCGGCCCCGATATGCACCACCACGTTCTCGCGCGACCGCGTGAGCGTCACGTCGAGCGGCCGATCGGCCATGCCGGTCGAATCGAACAGGATACGGTCGCGTGGTGTCGCGCCACTTGGCACCGCCCGCGTGCCGCTGCTCCAACGTGTCACCCGCAATGGCTTTTCCGCCATCGCCACCCATGCGCCGTCCTGCCGTTCGTCAAAACCATAGCCGCCCTCGGACACCCACACGCTGATCGGCCGCGCTCCCACCACCGCCAGATCATGCGCCGCGCGCGTCCGGGCGGCGAAGCGCGCGGCCTCGTCGGTCAGCCGCCCGCGCGGATCGGGCAGCGCCAGCACCACCACCGCGCTGGCCAGGCCGATGATCGCGATCACGATCATCAGCTCGATCAGCGTGAAGCCGCGCTCGCGCGCGTTACTGCCAGCTACCGATATCGGCATTGGCCCCCTCGCCGCCTTCCTTATGGTCCGCGCCCAGCGTCCACACATCGGCCTCGCCATGCGCGCCGGGAGACGCATAAAGATAGGGCTTGCCCCACGGGTCGAGCGGCAATTTCTTGATATAGCCGCCGCGCTGATATTTCGACGCGTCGGCGTCGGCGGGGGGTGAGACCAGCGCCTGCAAACCATCGGTGGTCGAGGGATAGACATCATTTTGCAGTTTGTAGAGATCGAGCGCGCCTTCGATCTGCGCGATATCGGCCTTGGCCTTGGTGATCTTGCCCCGGTCACCCAGCGGCAGCACATTGTAGGTCACGATCGCGGCGAGCAAGCCGAGGATGACGACCACCACCATCAGCTCGATCAGCGTAAAGCCTTGTTCGCTCGGGCGAACACGGCGGCGAGTGCGGGGAACAGACATTTCAGACCTCATTGTCCGGCAAGCGTGTTGAGTTGCAGGATCGGCAGCAGGATCGATAGCACGATCGTGGCGACAATGCCCCCCATCACCACGATGATGAGCGGTTCGAGCAGTGACAGCGCGGTGGTGGTGAAGCGATCGAATTCGCGCTCCAGATAATCCGCCGCGCGTTCGAGCATGTCGTCGAGCTGCCCCGCTGCCTCGCCCGATGCCGCCAGATAGGTCAGCAAGGGCGGGAACACACCCGTGCGCCGCATCGCCGCCGACAGGCTGCCGCCACCCCGGATCGATTCGATGATGTCGTCCGACGCGCGTTTGAGGCGGAGGTTGTGGATCGTGCCGCCGGTCAGCGTCAGCCCTTCGAGCAGCGGCAAGCGGCTCGCCACCATCGTCGCCAGCGTGCGCGCCATCCGCGCGGCGTGGAGATCGCGTAGCAACCGACCGAGCAAGGGGATCTTCAGGAGCCACGTATCGAAGGCGAGCTTCGCGCGGGGGTCTTTCAGCACCCGCCAAACGCCAACGCCGATCAGCGCGGCTCCCGTCAGCAATGCCCACCAATAGCCGACCAGGAAGGCCGACAGCCCCATCACCGCGCGCGTGAGGAAGGGCAATTGCTGCCCGACCGTGTCGAACTGTTCGACCACTTGCGGCACCACGAACACCATCAGCGCGGTTACCACCGCCATCGCCACCACCGCCAGCACCATAGGGTAAGCCAGCGTAGTGATAATCTTGCCGTTAATCTCGGCTTGCCGCTCCAGCAGCAGCGACAGGCGTTCGAGAATGATCGGCAGCGCGCCTGACGTTTCGCCCGCCGACACCATCGCGCGGTACAAGGCCGGGAAGCTCCTGGCCTCGCGCGCCATCGCCTCGTGCAGCCGCCGCCCTTCGACCACGCCGGCATGGACCGATTCGACGATCGCGCGGACATGCTCCTGCTCGGTCTGGCGCGCGATCGTGCGCAGCGATTCCTCCAGCGGCGACACGCGGTTGAGCGTGGCAAGCTGACGTGTGAACAGCGTCAATTGCTTGGTGCTCATGCGGCGACGGCCAAGGCGCAGGTCAGCCAGCAGCGGCTTGCCCTTGGCCGGGCGGCCCGAACCCGGCTCGACCTTGACGACATACAGTCGCCGCCGATCGAGCAACACGCGCGCATCATCGATCGACGGCGCCGCGATATGCCCGCGCGCCTCGCGCCCCTTGGTGTCGATCGCGAGATAATCGAAATCAGGCATGAGCCCCCCAAAACCCCTCTCCCTTTGGGAGAGGGAGGGGCCCGCCCGGCAAAGCCGGGCGGGAGGGTGAGGGCGACCGCCGAAACCAAAGGGTGCCA
>NZ_JSBN01000118.1 GCF_000797515.1 Sphingomonas sp. Ant H11 | reverse complement strand
GCCCTCCTCCCGACCCTCTCCCCGGAGGGAGAGGGAGAAGAAGGACTAGAATGGCAAGCCTCAAGGCCCTCAAGATCCGCATCGGCTCGGTGAAGTCGACGCAGAAGATCACCAAGGCGATGAAGATGGTCGCCGCCGCGAAACTGCGCCGTGCGCAGGAGGCCGCAGTCGCTGGCCGTCCCTATGCCGAGCAGCTCGAAAAGGTGATGGCGAGCCTCGCCGCCAAGGTTTCGGTCAGCGAATCGAGCCCCAAGCTGCTGGCGGGAACCGGCAAGGACCAGGTCCACCTGTTGATCGTTGCGACGTCCGAGCGTGGTCTCGCCGGTGCATTCAACTCGAACATCGTCCGCGCCGCACGCCGCAAGGCCGAAGAGCTGGAAGCTGCTGGCAAGACCGTGAAATTCTATGTGGCGGGCAAGAAGGGCCGCGTGATCAAGCGCTTCTTCCCGACGCAAATCGCCGCCGACCATGAGATGAGCCACATCAAGACCGTCGCCTTCGCCGATGCGCGCGCGATTGCAGACGATGTCATCGCGCGGTTCGAGGCGGGCGAATTCGACATCGCGCACCTGTTCTACGCCAAGTTCCAGTCGGCGTTGGTGCAGGAACCGGTCGGTCGCCAGATCATCCCGGTCGCAATCGACACCACCGCCGCTCCCGTGGCGGATGGCGGTGCTGCGGTCGAGTATGAGCCCGATGAGGAAACGATCCTCGCCGATTTGCTGCCGCGCAACGTCGCGATCCAGATATTCCGCGCGCTGCTCGAAAACGCAGCGTCGGAGCAAGGCAGCCGCATGACCGCGATGGACAATGCGACGCGCAACGCCGGCGACATGATCAATCGCCTGACGATCCAGTATAACCGTAGCCGCCAGGCCGCGATCACCACCGAGTTGGTGGAAATCATCTCCGGCGCCGAAGCGCTCAAGTAGTCGATACGAGGAAAGCATCATGGCAACCGCCCCAGACACACTCGCCCCGGCGACCACCAACAGCGTCGGCCGCATCTCGCAGGTCATCGGCGCCGTCGTCGACGTGACCTTTGAGCAGGACCGCCTGCCCGCGATTTTGAACGCGCTGGAAACCTCGAACAACGGCAACCGCCTGGTGCTCGAAGTCGCGCAGCATCTCGGTGAGAACACCGTCCGCACGATCGCGATGGACTCGACCGAGGGTCTGACGCGCGGCCAGGAAGTGACCGACACCGGCTCGCAGATCCGCGTTCCGGTTGGCCCGCAGACGCTGGGGCGCATCCTCAACGTCATCGGTGAGCCGATCGACGAGCGTGGTCCGGTCGGCCACACCGACACGATGCCGATCCACGCTCCTGCCCCGCTGTTCGTCGACCAGTCGACCGAGAGCGCGATTCTGGTGACCGGCATCAAGGTCATCGATCTGCTCGCGCCTTACGCAAAGGGCGGCAAGATCGGCCTGTTCGGCGGCGCGGGCGTTGGCAAGACCGTGCTCATCCAGGAACTGATCAACAACATCGCCAAGGGCCACGGCGGCACCTCGGTGTTCGCAGGCGTCGGCGAGCGTACCCGTGAGGGTAACGATCTGTACCACGAATTCCTCGACGCAGGCGTTATCGCCAAGGATGCCGACGGCAACCCGACCCCTGAGGGCTCGAAGGTCGCGTTGGTGTTCGGCCAGATGAACGAGCCGCCAGGCGCGCGTGCGCGCGTCGCGCTCTCGGGCCTGACGATCGCCGAATATTTCCGCGACGTCGAAGGCCAGGACGTGTTGTTCTTCGTCGACAACATCTTCCGCTTCACCCAGGCGGGTTCGGAAGTGTCGGCCCTGCTCGGCCGCATCCCGTCGGCGGTGGGCTATCAGCCGACGCTGTCGACCGACATGGGCGCGCTGCAGGAGCGTATCACCTCGACCAACAAGGGCTCGATCACCTCGGTGCAGGCGATCTACGTTCCGGCCGACGATTTGACCGATCCGGCTCCCGCCACCTCGTTCGCCCACTTGGACGCGACGACCAACCTCAACCGCGCGATTTCGGAGCTGGGCATTTACCCGGCGGTCGATCCGCTCGACTCGACCTCGCGCGTGCTGACCCCCGCGATCGTCGGCCAGGAGCATTACGACACCGCCCGCCGCGTCCAGGAGACGCTGCAGCGCTACAAGTCGCTGCAGGACATCATCGCCATTCTGGGCATGGACGAGCTGTCGGAAGAAGATAAGTCGATCGTGTCGCGCGCGCGCAAGATCCAGCGCTTCTTGTCGCAGCCGTTCCACGTCGCCGAAGTGTTCACCGGCATTCCGGGCAAGTTCGTCCAGGTCGAAGACACCGTGAAGTCGTTCAAGGCGGTCGTCGATGGCGAATACGATCACCTGCCCGAGAGCGCGTTCTACATGGTCGGCGGCATCGACGAAGCGATCGCCAAGGCCGAAAAGATGGCGCAGGAAGCGTAATCCAAACTCCCTCTCCCCGCTTGCGGGGAGAGGGTTGGGGAGGAGGGGCAGTCACACAGGCTGGCC
>NZ_JSBN01000117.1 GCF_000797515.1 Sphingomonas sp. Ant H11 | reverse complement strand
GGCCGATCGGTCGCAATCGTCAGCCCGGTATCGGGGCGCGTGACCAGCGAGGCCGCCAATCTCGGCCAGTATGTCGCGGCCGAGACTGAGCTGTTCCGCGTCGCCGATCCGCGCCGGCTCCAGATCACCGCCAATGTGCCCCCGGCCGATGCCTCGCGAATCCGGGAGGGCGACCGGGTGGAGCTGACCACCAATGACGGTCGCACCGTCGAGGGCCGGGTGCGCTCGGCGACCGGCGTGGTCGATCCGCAGTCACGGACCGCCACCGTCGTCATCACCCCCACCGCCGGCACCAGCACGGTCGCTCCGGGCCAGCTCGTCCAGGCGCGTATCCTCGCCAGTGGCGGCGCCGCCAAGCAGGGTGTCATGGTCCCGCAGGACGCGGTGCAGACGCTCGGCGACCGCACCGTAGTGTTCGTCCGCACCGCGCAGGGTTTTAAGGCCCGCACGATCCGCATCGGCAGTCGTTCGGGCGGTATGGTCGCGATCAGCGATGGCCTTGCCGCCGGCACACCGATCGCGACCACCAACGCCTTCCTCCTCAAAGCCGAACTCGAGAAGAACGAGGGAGGCGACGAATGATCGAGCGCATACTTGGCCTATCGGTCCGCTTCCGCTGGCTGGTCGCCGCCCTCGTCCTCGTCGTCGTCGGCTTCGGCGCGTGGCAGATCACCAAGCTGCCGATCGACGCCGTGCCCGACATCACCAACCGCCAGGTTCAGGTCAGCACGTTCGCACCGACGCTCGGCCCGGTCGATATCGAGAAGCAGGTCACTTTCCCGGTCGAAAACGCCCTGGCGGGCATCCCCGGGCTCAAGATGACCCGCTCGTTTTCGCGCAACGGCTTCAGTCAGGTGACGGCGGTGTTCACCGAGGCGACCGACATCTACTTTGCGCGCCAGCAGGTGATCGAGCGGCTTGCCCAGGCCAAGGACAGCCTGCCCGCCAACGTGCAACCCAACCTGTCGCCGCTGTCGACGGGGCTCGGCGAAATCTTCTTCTACTCTGTCGCCTTCCGTCACCCGGACGGTAAGGGCGGCGCCGACCATGTCGACGGCAAGCCCGGCTGGCAGTCGGACGGTAGCTATCTCACTCCCGAGGGTGAGCGCCTGACCACCGAACTGGCCAAGGCCGCCTATCTCCGAACGGTCCAGGACTGGATCATCCGGCCGCAGATGCGGACGGTCGAGGGTGTCGCCGGCGTCGACTCCAACGGCGGCTACATCAAGCAGTATCTGATTGAACCCAACCTCAACGCGCTCGCATCCTACGGCATCTCGATCACCGAGCTGGCGAACGCGATGGAGCGCGCCAACCTGTCGGCCGGCTCGAACTATATCCGGCGCGCCGGCGAGAGCTTTCTGGTCCGCGCCGACGCTCGCCTGAAGTCGATCGACGACATTCAGGAAGCCGTCGTCGCGACCCGCAACGGTGTGCCCGTGCGAGTGAAGGACGTCGGCCAGGTCGTGATCGGCGGTGCCGTTCGTACCGGCTCCGGGAGCCGCATGGGATCGGAAGCGGTCATCTCGACCGTGCTGATGCGCGTCGGTGAGAACAGCCGCATCGTCGCCACGACGGTCGCCGACAAGCTGACCCAGATCAACAAGGGGCTCCCGCCCGACGTGTTCGCCGAGCCGGTCTACAACCGCTCCAAACTCGTCAACGCGACGATCGAGACGGTCAAGAAGAACCTCAGCGAAGGTGCGCTGCTCGTCATCGTCGTGCTGTTCCTGCTGCTCGGCAACATCCGGGCGGCGCTCATCACCGCGGCCGTGATTCCGATCACGGTGCTGATGATGGCGATGGGGATGAACGGCCTCGGGGTGTCCGGCAATTTGATGAGCCTCGGTGCGCTCGACTTCGGCCTGATCGTCGACGGCGCCGTCATCATCGTCGAGAATGCGCTGCGCCACCTCGCCGAGCGACAACAGGAGGAAGGCCGGTTGTTGACGCTCGACGAGCGTCTGGAGACGACCAAGGCATCGGCTGTCGAGATGATCCGCCCGACCGTGTTTGGGCAGCTCATCATCTTCCTCGTCTTCACCCCGCTGCTCACCTTCCAGGGCGTCGAGGGTAAGACGTTCTCGCCGATGGCGATCACGCTGATGATCGCGCTCGCCTCCGCGTTCGTGCTGTCGCTGACCTTCGTGCCGGCGATGATCGCGATCGTCATCAAGGGGCGGGTCAGCGAGACGGAGGTCAAGCCCGTCCGCTGGTTCAAGGAGCGCTACGGGCCGATCCTGACGAAGGCCATCGCCCGGCCGCTGCCCTTCATCCTGGGCGGCGTCGGCGTGTTCGCCGCGGCGGTGTTCTGCTTCGGCTTCCTCGGCGAGGAGTTCATGCCCCAGCTCGACGAGAAGGACATCACCGTCACCAACTTCCGCATTCCCTCCGCGTCGATCGACCAGTCGACCGAGATGCAGTTGCGGCTCGAGAATGCCTTGAAGACGCTGCCGGAGGTGGCGCTGGTCTTCTCCAAGAACGGCAACGCCGACCTCGGCACCGACCCGATGCCGCCCAACGCATCGGACACCTACGTCATCCCGAAGCCCGAGGACGAATGGCCGGCCGACGTCCACAGCAAGGCCGACATCATCCGACGCATCGAAGAGAAGATGAAGAGCGTCATCGGCAACCGGACCGAGATCCAGCAGCCGATCCAGATGCGCTTCAACGAGCTGATCGCCGGCGTCCGCGCCGACGTCGCGATCAAGCTCTACGGCGACGACCTGACGCAGATGGGCGAGCAGGCGCAGCGGATCGCCGCGGCGGTGAAGGGCATCCCGGGGGCCGGCGACGTCAGCGTCGAACAGACCGCCGGCGCGCCGACCTTCGACGTGCAGGTCGACCGACAGGCCGCGGCGCGGCTCGGCCTGTCGGTCGAGGAGGTGGCGAACACCGTCTCGGCCGCCTTGGGCGGCAAGGAAGCCGGGCTCGTGTTCGAGGGCGATCGGCGGTTCGATATCGTCGTCCGCCTCCCTGACGCGCAACGCGATGACGTCGACGTGCTGGGGGCGATCCCGGTCATGCTGCCCGCGGCCGAGGGGCAGACCGCCCGTTCGGTCCCGCTTCGCGAGGTGGCGCGGTTCAACTTCACCGAGGGGTTGAACCAGATCAGCCGCGAGAACGGCAAGCGCATGGTGACGGTCCAGGTCAACGTCCGCGGACGCGACCTCGGCGGCTTCGTCACCGACGCGCAGGCGAAGATCGCGGCGTTACAGCTCCCTGCCGGCATGTATACCGACTGGGGCGGCACCTTCGAAAGCCTGCAATCGGCGCGCCTCCGCCTGATGATCGTGGTGCCGATCTGCTTCCTGGCGATCTACGCGCTGCTCTACATGGCGCTCGGCGGGTTCATCCCCGCGCTGATCGTGTTCTCGGCGGTGCCGATGGCGCTGGCGGGCGGCGTGTTCGCGCTGCTGCTGCGCGGCATCCCGTTCTCGATCACCGCAGCCGTAGGGTTCATCGCCCTCTCGGGCGTGGCGGTCCTGAACGGCCTCGTGATGATGGAAGCGATCAGCAAGTACCGCGAGGAGGGCGAGGACGAGGACAAGGCCATCGCCGACGGGGCGATGGAGCGGGTCCGCCCCGTGCTGATGACGGCGCTGGTGGCGTCGCTCGGCTTCGTGCCGATGGCGCTAGCCACCGGCACCGGCGCCGAGGTGCAGCGCCCGCTCGCCACCGTCGTCATCGGCGGACTGGTCACGTCGACCATCCTGACGCTGCTCGTCCTGCCGGCGATCACCGCCTGGGTCGCGCGGTTGACCGGACGCATGGCGGAGCGCCGACACCAGATCGCCGCGCCGGTACCGGCGGAATAGGCGCGCGTGGTCGCGGCTTTGATCGAAGCCGCGACCACCTGCCCTCCCCTTCAAATCGACAATCGAGAGACAATTATGCGTGCTTCGGGACCGCTCAAGATGCGTATCCACCTCAAGGCGGCAGAACGGGCCGGCATCGATCGAACCATCCAGGCTATCCGCGCTCACGCCGGCGAGGCCGGCCTTGACGACGTTACGGTCAGCGAGGATGCCGAGGGCACGATCGTCGACGTCGCCGGGGAGGAAGAAGCGCTCCGCCGCTTCTGGACGATCGCGCACGGCCTTGAAGGCACCGGTCTCATTGTCCTGCGCGGTGACGACGCCGCGCAGTCCGCATGAGGCCGGATGGGCTTACGGGTCATGGATCGACCGCACGCCCTTTCGGCGCTCCTCGCGTGCCTGTTATTTGCCGGCTGTTCGGAGCCGCCCCGACGTGACGATCATACCCATGTTCGTGCGAACCACGCGCTCGGGCAGCAGATCGTGGCGTGCGACGACGACAGCCGCGCCGATATCGCCTTCCTCGACAACGGCCTTCGCATGGCAGTGACATGGCTTCCCCGCCGCGGCACCGAATGGCTGATCGCGCCCCGCACGGGTGCTGCATTCCAAGGCGCCAGAACCCGCGCCACCATCGCGGGCGGCACCATCGCCTTCCAGCGCGACACCGGCTTTCTGCGCCTGTGCCACCGCATCGATTGACGAGATTCACTACATGAACACTCAGCTTCTCGCGCTCATGCTGATCCCGTCCGTTGCGGTGATCGCCGCCGGCATCATCGGGGCACTTGCTTCGCTACCGACCGTCTGGCGCAGCGCGGTCCAGCATTTCGCGGCCGGCATCGTCTTCGCCGCGATCGCGACCGAGATCGTACCCGGCGTCATGCACGCCGGTATCCCGGGCGCCGCGCTCGCCGGCTTCGCCGCCGGTGTCGCGGCGATGTTCGCGATGCGCTCGCTCGCCGCCCGGCTCGAACGCGGCAGCGAGGGCAAAGCTTTTCCGCTCGGCTTCGTCGCCGCCGTCTCGATCGATTGCGTCATCGACGGCATCGTCATCGGCACCGGCTTCGCGGCCGGCGCGCGTGAGGGCGTCCTGATCGTCGCCGCGCTCGCGCTGGAGATGTTCTTTCTCGGCCTGACCGCGGCCGACACGATCCGCGCCACCGGTGCGCGGATCACCCGCGTCGTCGCGGTCTGCGTCGGCCTTGCGCTGGTTCTCGGCGCGTCCGCGCTGATCGGCTATTCGCTGCTCGTCGGGGCACCGGCTGCGATCGTCACGACCCTGCTCGCCTTCGGCTGCGCCGCGCTGCTCTACCTCGTCACCGAGGAGCTGCTGGTTCGCGCGCACGAGCATGGCGAGACGACGCTGGTGACGTCGCTGTTCTTCCTCGGCTTCATGGCAATCCTAGCCGCCGAGCTGTTGTCGTGAGACGGGCGCTTATCAGCATCGGGATCGCAATCGGTCTCGTCGGATGCGGTCCGATCCACCCCCAATGGCGAAACGAAACCGATCATCCCATCGTCGTGACCTACGTATATGGCAAGAATGCCTACCGTTCTGCAATCCGCCCGGGAAAGGCGGAGAAGCCTTTAAGCATGGTCGACTTCGCCAAGGTTCAAGTCATTTTTGTCGACGATGACGGCAAGCGTAGCGCTTTTAACAGGCAGGCTATCGCGTTGATGCACAAGCGATGTGGACACGGCTACTCATGCATCATCACCTACCAGGGTGCCGGCCGAACAACTGTGCACGCCACCTAAAGAGAACGAACAAGGCGCGGCCACGTTTGCGAGTCGCTACGGCTACCGGTCTTTACTAAGGTCCATCATATCTGTTGATCCGCGGTCGGTTCGAGTATGCCGTTGGTCGAGGGTTGGTCGCTCACCAAATTCGACGCGGCCCGCTAGTTCGCGATGTAGCGATATAAGTTCGGGTGGTGTTACATCACCCTTCGACGGCCTAATCTCCAGCTCGGCTGCGGCGAATAAGTCGATCACGCCGGCGAGTTCCGGGTCGGAATACAAGGCGGGGCTTTCGCCAGCACGCCAGAGTGCTGCAAGCTCCTGGGATCGCGCAAACCCAGACGCGGCCGACCGATCGGAAGCGCGAGTGGTCGTCGGCCGAGCGGGTGCCGAGGCACCGCGGCCCTCGATCTCTGCTCGGGTGATAGCCGCAAGCCTGTATCGAAGGAGCCGACTATCAGGGGTATCGGTTGGCGATGGGATCTGCTGCCTCGACAGGATAGCGATTAGCTCGCCAGTCCCGGCCCCGCGGGCGACGCGTCGCCAGTCTGCAAGCGCCCGGGTCTCGGATTGGAGGTCGGGTTGCTGGAATAGCACATACCGTTCGAATAGAGGGTTGTCTTCGACATGGGCAGGCAGCGGTGCGCGCTGTCCAAGCGCCGCAGCGCGGGTGAAAGCAATCATCTCACCAGTTGCCTTGAAGGCCTGGACCTGTTGGTCTCGACTTTGCTCCACCGCGCCCACCAACCGATCGACGCCGATCTCTAGCCCCGCTGATAGCTCCCGTTGGCCATCCTCGATGTTCTGGTGCACCTGCTCAGTGAGCCCGTTCAAAGACCCGATCGCCTCCTTCTGCTGATCCGTCTCCTCGACGATTCTATCCAACACAGGGGCGATCAGACTGAGCCACTTATGGGTCGCGTCGTCACCTTCGATCACCCTCGCAAGGATCGCCTCCTGGAATGGGATGAGGTCGACGAGCGGTGCAATCCCGGCATCCACGGCGTCGAGCCGACGTTCTATCTCGCGTTGGCTTTCTTCGATGCGCACGTTGCTGCTAGCGAGCGAGGCAACTTCTCCCCGTAGGAGAGATACCGCGTCCATTATGGCTGCCAAGGCAACGCTCGATGCATCGACACTCATCGACTAGGCCCTTCCCTATCGCGAGACCGATCACGCTCCCGCTTCTCGCGATCACGCTCCTCAGCCTTCCGGATAATCTCACTGGCGCGGCTTAAGTCGATCGGCTGAGCGGGTGAGGCAATCTTTTCAGTTAGCTCGCGCAGCCTGTCACTGAGCGTGCCGGCACGCTCGTTCTGATCCGTTTTGCCAGCATCGCCACGGGCTTTCTCGACGACTTTCCTGATCCGCTCGTTGACGTCTGATGGCGGGGCGCCCGCCGGTTGCGGCGTTGAAACATGCCCCTTCGACGTCGCAGCGCGAGCCGCCAACCTTGCGTTCAGCGCCTGCAGTTTATCCACGCCGGTATCGACCATTGGCGACGTTGTAGGCACCCGGGATGGTAGCGACCCCGCACTGCGGTTCAAACTGGGCGTGCCGCGATCAACCGGGCTTCGGTCCTCACTTAGCGAATTTGGCTGCGGTTCGGGCATGGTAGCGACAAAGCGCTCTAAGCTCTGCGCTACGAGCTGATCGGCCGCCAGAGGAGACGACGAGAGCTCCTGGATCGACCGCTTATAGGTCGCCCGAACGGTCGCTTGTCGTTCGGCGAGAAAGGCCTTCACCGGGTCGACAGATCCCCCATCCCGATATCGCTGAGCGCGCAACGCGCGCGACTTATCGAGCCGGGGCACCTGTCCTTTGCTACGCATTTTAATCGCGGCGATGGGCTCATGCTTGGGATCGATGCCCCGCGCGCGCGCCGGTGTTGCGTTCGCTTCGATGCCCCGACCACGCAGCTTTTCGGCGAACCGTTGGCGGTAACGATACAGATCGTCGCGGTTAGGATGGAAGCGCCGACCGTCATGATCGCGGCGGGCAATCGTCAGATGGACGTGTGGGTGATCGCGATCGACGTGAAGGGAAGCAACCCACGATCGGTTGGCAAACTCCTCGCGTGCGAAGTCCAGCGCGGCGCCCTTGAGGCGCTCTGGATCGGTGCCCGTCGGCATCGAAAGGATCATCGAGATCGACGTCGCGCCCTTCCGCCTCGCGTCTCCGTCCATCTCGAAATCATGCCATTCTTTCGCGAGGAGTTGCATATCGCGGCCGTCGCGAAGAACGTCGCCTTCGCTCGTTTCCAAGCCCAATTCCTTGCCATCCCCGTAACCAAGACGGCTGATATACGCGAAGTTTGCGAGGACATGGCCACCGCCATGCTGCCGCCCAGTGATACGTACTACAGCCTCGGGAACGCGCCTGGAGGTTCGCTCGGCGGCCATCACAGCACGCCCACTCATGCGAGTTTGCGAGCCGCCCCCGAAGGCGGCCTTCGCTTGAATACTAGGCCGTGAGGTAGTGGATGCCGACGCCGCCCTGGGGAACATGGACGCAACTGCCAGGCTTAGAATTGCCCCGCCAGCCTTCGGCGCCTTTGGGCTTCCACCGCCTGTTCCCAGACGATATTTCTTCGGAGGCGCGAACACCCCGGCCATCGAGTCTAGCGTGCCAGGAGAGAAGCGAAAGCTCACCCGCCTTGCTCCTCGTCGCGCCGCGTCCAGTACGCGATCTCACCACCAATGGAGGATGCTAGGACACGTCGTGTCTCCATCAGAACGTCCTTCACCTCCGCGCACTTCTCGATCAGTGCCGCGGCGATCCGGCTGATATCGAGAGAGCTTTCAGGCTGGTTCGCTGCGTTCATCGCATGGACGGCTTGATTGATATTCCGGCCAATCGCGAGAACCTGCTTTCGGACCTTCACGATCTCCGACTGGGTGGAAGGGGACAGACGAAGAAGGGCGGCCTTGTCCCAAAGCTGCCAGCGGAGAGAACGCTTGATCCACTCATTGCGCGTGAGACGCATTGGACCAGCGACCGCATCGATCGCCTCGATCTCACTACGGTAAAGCCGCACTGTAACCCGGATATGGTCGTCTGGATGGCCCCTCCCTGAACGGGCAGGATGGGCACGTCTTGGCTGGAATCTGACATCACGGAGCGGAGCAGCGTGTTGGAGATCCAGGCGCTTCGAGTCTGCCCATTGGCAGCAGCGATGCGGTCGATCTCTGACGTAAGATCATCACCAAGCCTGACTGTTACCTTCATCACTCAAGCCCCGTGCAGCGGCGCCTCATAAACCAGTGTCCGACATTGGTGCCATGAGGCATATCCTGCCATCCCTCTTCCTTTATCCATATACCCCTAAATGACTAACTCTGCAATCGAACCAATCTCAACGACGCGGAGTGGGGTGTATGTGGATGGGGCAGTCCCCAATCGACCCGTCAGACGATCGCAGCCCGGGTGGTGCCCCTGCCCAACCGGTCCGGTCTCATGCGTCCAAGTTGCAGCCCCATACGGCGATAGGGTGTGACCAAGCCTAGCAATGTCGCATGTAATCCGACATGAACTAACTCACCCCTCAATCGAAAAACGGAGGAATCGCCGTGGCCCGCACATCATCGAAGCCGAATGACCTAGCATCGATCCAGGCACAGAAAGACCGCCTTCTCGCACAGATTGCGGAGCTCGATGTTCAGGCTAAGGAGGTCGAGGAGGAAGAGCGAGATGCAGGCCGTCCCACGCTTCTTGCGGCGCTGGATCGCGTGAAAATCAGGAAACTCGGAAAGGCGGACGCTCGCTTGATCGCCAACGCCATCGCATCTTTTGGCGGCTCAGCGGTAGCCGCTCATCTTGGTTCGCTTGGAAAGGAGTGATGCCAAGGGGTGACTACCTCGGCCTGGTCTCGTTATCCAAGTTGCCACGGTCGTCGCCTTTTACCGCCCACCATCGCCAATTCCGCCGCCTTCGTCATCGACCCGATCAAAGGCGGCGCGGCGGCTAGATCGTCACCTTCCTCTTAGCAATCTTGCTCGTTGATAGCTCGTTTTCGCGCCATGTTTTTGGCCGCCGTAGCGCTAATCGCCGCCTTGGTTTTGGCACACTACGTTCGCATAGGTCAGGGTGCGCCGCGTCATCCGTTGACGCCCGACGGTTACGAATAGCGCATCGTCAGTCAGCGAACCAGAAAGCTATCAGGCGTCGGGATATCAATGACTGCGCGAGGCGACCACCCTCGCCCGTCGCTGCGCTTCACCAGTTGGTCAACGACAGGACGTGTCACTATCCCGCCTGGCATTGCTACGGAGTTATATGCTTGGCGGCAGTGCAGCCCCGTCTGGATCATATAAGCCGAGCAGTCCAAATATGTCGTCGAGGAGGATCTTCGGCAGCTCGGGATAGCTTGCGGTTAGGCCGAGCAGATTGTCGGCAGCTCGGATTTTTACCGCGATGTGAGCGAGGTGTGTCGCCGGTGTTTCGATCAACGCGCGCGCCGCAGCAGCGTGAGCCATCACTGCCGCATCATTGACGTCGCCGGTTCCGCCGCTGGCCTGATTTGTCGCTTCCTCAAGTGCCTCGCTGGCGGTTCTGTAGCGAGCCTCGGCTTCCGTCCATTCGGTATTCCCCCGCTCCCCGTGGCGAGCTACGGTCTCGTCAGTCATAAGCCATCCTTCCGTGATGGGTTGTGATTAGGGGGCGACCGGTGGGAGCAAAGCCCGATCGTCCCCGCCATTTGACCCATTCGCCTACCTAAACAGCAAGTGTGTCATTTTGCGCTTAACATCAGCCTGAATCGCGAATAACCAAGCGTAGGGATGATGCTTCTATCGGGTCGGGAATGCCTTGGAATGGGCATCCACCAGCTCTTCGATAACCTGGGCTAACGGGATATTTCTATCGTTGGCGATGGCGTAGATATACTCGAGCGTATCGGGCCGCAGTTTCAATGAGAACGGCATCGATCGCCCTCCCCCTCTTACTCGGCGTGGTGCCTCCGGCGCTTGATTTGCCCGCAGGCGATCAACCTCGCCAACAGGCACCGGCACGCTATCAAAGCCTTTTGGCGCAGTAGGCCGAGCCGCTTGGTCGATGCTCGTCTCTTCGGAGGGCGTGTTTCGGATCGCGCCCAAGCCGCCCGTTAGAGAGCGGCGCTGGGGCTTGGTATCGGCGCTCATGCTGCGGTCTCCTGGGCGTTGATGATGGCGGCACTGATGCTGTCAGCCAGCGCCCGGCTCTCCGCTCTTGCCTTATCCAGCGAGGGAACTTCGTCGGCCGGCAGGCGGTCGAGAGTGGTGCTGTAGGAGATGAGGCTTTTGTACGCCGAGCGCTCCGATAGGGACACTTCGCAGACGGGGACCGCCGCCTCCTCAAGCTGCTTGGCAAGGGCTAGATACTCTCTGGTGCGGAAGCCTGTTGGAACGCGTGTCCATAGGACTGCGTACAACGGTGGACGCTTCGACCGCTCGGCGATGTCGTGAACCAGGCGAACCATGTCGATCGCATCTTCGACATCCGCCGCTGACGGATTGGCGGGGATCACCACATAGTGAGCGTGTCCGACGGCGATCGAGACGCTCAGGTTTGCGCTACCCTCAACGTCGATCAATACAACGTCGCTCTGATCCTCGTTTCGCCGGATCGCGTCTGGAAGGGTCTTATAATCGGCCTTGGTGACGATGATGCCTTCAGGCACCTCCCCCGCTGCTGCCCATCGAACGATACGCTCTCTCGGATCAGCATCGATGATCGTGACCCGGTATCCCTGCTCGGCATACTGGCCCGCGAGGACGATTGCGGTCGTCGATTTCCCGCAACCGCCTTTTGAGGATGCGAGCGCGATAACAGCCATCTCTATTCCCTTACATGCTAATACATGTCCGTACATGCAATTGCATGAACGACCATTCCTGTGCCGTTCTATGCAGGTAAGGGTATTACTGTCATTGACAGGCCCAGGCAATGATTTCCTGTACCTGTCTAGAAAATGCATTGCCATCAATGGCATTTACAGTCATGTAAAAGCCTTTACATGTAATTGCATGTTCCTGACGCGCTAGGCGACTGCGCCGAGGCATCAGTCAGGAAGGCTGAGGTTTTCGCGTTCGAGGCGGCGATAGATTGCCTGTCGGCTAACCCCAAGCAGCGTCGCGATGTCGGCGATCCGGGCAGGAGGCTCTGCTTTGAACAACTCGCGCGCCTTCGCCCATTGTGCATCACTGATGCTCGGCGGGCGCCCAAATCTGGTGCCGGCACGCTGCGCAGCAGCGATTCCGGCCAGCGTGCGCTCGTGATTTGTGCCCCGCTCGAACTCCGCGAAAGCTCCGAAAATCTGAAAGATGAGATTTCCCGCTGCGCTACTGGTATCGATCACGGCCTCTTTGATAGACCGGAGACCAATGCCTCGCGCCTTCATGGCTTGCACCGTCTCTATGAGATCGCGCATGGATCGAGAGAGGCGATCCAGCTTCCATACGACAAGCGTGTCCTCATCGGCACGAGCATAGGCGAGGGCCTTTACCAGCTCCGGCTTAATGACGGCTGCACCAGTCACGCCTTCGTCCGTGAAGATCTTGGTACAGCCCGCGGCCTCGAGAGCTTCCACCTGAAGCCGAACGTCCTGCTCATGGGTTGAAACCCTAGCGTACCCAATCAGCACGTCCGAAACTCCGTGGTTAAGTCTACTTTCGGACATTCTCGGGCTTTTGTCCGAAAGTCACAAGAGGTTTTTAGTTTCGGACGTTTCTGGGGGGGGGTTTGTGACGGACAGTTGTGGACAGGGGTTTCGGACAGATATGAACCGGACAAATCCATTATTTTGGTTGTCGCGTCCGAAACCGATCGGTTTCGGACAAGCGCGATTTCAATCGAGCATCCGTGGGTTGCGTTCCAACCAGGCGTTCACTTCAGCATCGAGTTGAGGTCCCGGTTGTGCCGGAGGGGTGTCGAGGTAGCTGTCGATTGCTTGCTGCAAATAGCACGCCGGCACCGGCCGGCCGTCCCGGTCAAGGATCGCTAGCGCCATCCTCATCAGTGCCAAAGGCACATCAGTTTTGAGGGGCGAACGCGATCCTAAGGGCATCGGGAAGTCGTCTTCTGGTGTGCAACCGGACATCTACGCCTCCCAAGAAGCCGGTGACGCGCCCGCTGGGCGCGTCATCGCTTCGGAACCGGGTGTTGGAAACCAAGGGTAAGCTTGGCGCGAACGCCTTTGGCCGGGTGGCTTGGACATACGCGTCCGCCACCCGGTCGATAGCTCGAACCGGCCCTTACCCTTCGAGGTTTCCACGCCCCGTCCTACGTCTCTGTAGGCCATCAAGCTTTAAGGAAAGGTACGAGCGCAGCGCAAGGCGAGATGACATCATTATCGATGCGCCATCTAACTTCGCAGCACCATCGACCCATGTCGATGGGGCGGCCGTAAGGTCGCACGTTTCAATCGACGGGCTGGTCGACGCGCATGAGTTGAGAAGGGTAGGGCGATACCAGTTCCTTCACGTCATCCCAGGCGCCGGTAAGCCAGCGACCGTAGTCGTCATCATGCAGGATGACAGGCATTGCTTTCGGATGGATGGGTGCGACGATCGCGTTTGGCTCCGTCGTCAGAAAACCGTAGGCGTTCCCGCGCTCCGTTGGTCGCCAGATACCGGCAAAAGCGAATAACGGTCTGCTGGGCACGTCGAACCAGTGCAGTGGCTTCTTCCCATCCTCGCCGGGCTTCAGCCCGTATTCCGAGAACGACGTGACGGGGACGAGGCAGCGACGCGCTGGCGTAGTCAACATCGAGCGCCAGAAGGTGGATTGCAGGTTCCGGACGTTCGTGACGTATTTCGTTAGCTTTACCCCCGGGTCCCGCTTGCTGGGGATCTGCGTTGGGACGCCCCATTCCATGCTTTCGAGACGACGATCGGTGCCATCTTGGACGACCACTGCGCCATAAAAGGGGGTCTTAGTCCCTGTGGGAAAGATGTCGCCGGTGGGGAACGTCTCATCGATCTCATAGGGTGCGCGGATGCCGAATGTCGCGGCAACCTCGGCCTGTTTCGCTGTCAGTCGATACCTATTGCACATCCGCGCCTCCTATGTCGGCCAGCGAGCTGGCCCGGCATGTCTGCGACGAACGGACTCGGTAGCTGCGGAAAACCTACTTGACCGCAAGCGGCCATTAACGGAACATAAAGGGAACGAGTAGAGTCTAGCCCTTATGTCCGCCGCCCTTAATTCCCTCGCGCCCAGCATAGCGCATCTGCGGACGATCGCCACTCCCGCGACCGACTACCGTGTCATGCCGTTCGGCGTCGGGGCTATCGACGCCCGTCTCGGGGCAGGGGGGTTACGCGCTGGCGCACTGCATGAGGCAGCGGCCCAAAGCGCAGCTTTAGTCGACGATGCCGCCACCACGCTTTTCCTGGCCGGCATTGCTGCGCGTGAGTCGCTCGGTACGGGTGCGCCGGTACTGTGGGCGAGCTGTAGGACAAACCTCTATGCGCCCGCGCTGGAGCAAGCGGGTCTGCCGTCAGCCAACGTCATCTTTGCGCAGCCGCGTGATGATGCGGCATTGCTGGCGGTCGTTGAAGACGCGGTGCGCGACGGCACGCCGTGCGCGATCGTCGCGGAGGCAAGCAAGGTCTCGATGGTGGCAACACGGCGTCTGCAACTCGTTGCTGCTGACGCCGATATTCCCGTTCTCCTGTTGCGCCGCCCTCGCGGCCTCAGCCAGGATGTTCTGGCTGAGCCATCGGCTGCGTGGACCCGCTGGCGGATCGGTGCAGCACCATCCGAGCGTCTCGACGTTGCGGGCGTTGGGCGCGCGCGCTGGGCTGTGGAGTGTGTTCGTCAGCGCGGCGGTGAGGGCTTTTCCATGATTGTGGAGGGCAGCGATGAGACGGGTCGTCTCGCTGTTCCTGCCGAGCTTGGCCGTGGAGCGGCTGAGACGGTTGGAACGGTCCGCTCCGCGGCAGCCTGAACGGCCTGTCCTCGAGCTGCCGGTAGACGACGACCCCGGTGCATGTTCGGTGCCGCGGGGCGGCGGGTGGCGCCCCGGCGCGCGCTGGCGCGCGAGGGTATGCGTCGCGTGGCGACGTAGAGGCGCAGATCGCCAGCCTGCCGGCGCACGCGCAGCCGCCCATGCGCGAGCTGGGTCGGCGTTCGGAGGCTGCCAGTCATCCGTACAAGGTTTCGACACCAGCGCCGCGCATCCCCGGGCCAGTTGCCGCGCCGCTAGATCAGGCGCCTTTGGCGCTGATCGGCAAGGTCGGGCGGCGTGAAGAGGTGGTAGCTGCCTGTGAGGGTGCGCGCGCGCTTGGCGTGCATCCGGGCATGGCAGCGACCCATGCGCGCGCGCTCGTGTCCGATCTCGACTTCCGGCCGGCGGAGCCGGAGGCGGATGCCGCCCTCCTGGATCGTCTTGCATTGTTCGCAGTGCGTCGCTGGTCGCCCATTGCCGCAGTCAGCCCCAGCGATGGCCTATGGATCGACGTTGCCGGATGCGCTCATCTGCATGGCGGCGAGGAGAAATTTTGCAAAAGGCTTCTGGCTTTCTGCCGACGCGCCGGCTTCACCGCGCGGATCGCAGTCGCCGATACCGCAGGTGCCGCGCACGCGCTCGCCCGGTTCGGCCGAGGCGAGCTGATCCGCGTTGAGCCCGGCGCTACGGCGAGTGCAATTGCGGCGCTGCCGGTCGTCGCGCTGCGCCTCGCCCCATCGGCGATCAGTGCCGCAAAGCGCTTTGGGTTCGAGACTGTTGCGGATCTGCTGCCGGTAGCGCGCGGACCGCTCGCGCGCCGGCTTGGCCTTCCGGCGATCACGCGCCTGGACCAGGCGCTTGGCGCGGTCGCCGAGCCGATCACCCCGCGCGAGGATGCCGAGGTCCCGATCGTCGAGCGTCGGCTGCTGGAGCCGATCGGCACGGCCGAGGCGATTGAGCAGGTGATGGGCGACCTGCTGACCGATCTTGCGGAGGTTCTGCAGGCGCGGGGACTAGGCGCGCGGGCACTCCGTCTAACCGGTTTGCGCGTCGACGGTACTGAGCAGGTGGTGGGCGTTGGCACGTCGCGCCCTACGCGCGAGGTATCGCACCTCCTCCGCCTTCTGAAGCTGAGGATCGAGCGGATCGACCCCGGCATGGGGCTTGAGCAATTCTGGCTCGTTGCCACACATACCGAGCCGCTTGATGCGGTCGACCTTGGCGCGGTCCTCGCTGGCGAGACGCTCGTGCGAGACCCGGCACGCTTGGTCGACGTCATCGCCGGCAGGATCGGCGGCTATGCCGTCTACCGGCTTGCGCCCGTCGAGAGCCATGTGCCGGAACGGGCCGTCACCCGCTCCGACCCGGTGGAAATGCCAGGATCATGGCCGGCTTGGAAGCGTCCGATCCGCCTGTTTCCGCAGCCAGAGCCATTGGCTCGCGTCATGGCACTGATGCCGGATCAGCCGCCACGTCGCTTCGAATGGCGAGGCACGATGTACAAGATCGTCGCCGGTGATGGTCCTGAGCGCGTTCACGGCGAGTGGTGGCGGCGCGACGCCGAGGTCTGGGCGGTCCGCGACTATTACCGTGTCGAGGATGAAGCTGGAGGGCGGTACTGGGTTTTCAGGCGGGGTGACGGGTTCGAGGACGAGACCGGAGACCTTTCCTGGTGGATGCACGGGGTCTTCGGATGACCCACTATGTCGAGCTGCAGGTGCTCACCCACTTCTCGCTCCTGCGCGGCGCGTCGTCACCGGAGGAGCTGTTCGCAGCCGCGGCGCTGCTCGGCTATCCGGCGATCGGCGTAAGCGACATCGGCACGGTGGGAGGTGTCGTGCGTGCGTGGGAAGCGCAGAAGGCGACTGGCGTCCGGTCGATCGCGGGCACCCGCGTCGATCTGTCGTGCGGCCGGCGCTTGTTGCTCTATCCGACTGACGCCCTGCCTGGTCGAGGATCACGCGGCTGCTCACCGTCGGCAAGAAGCGGGCAGGCAAGGCGGGTGCCTCCTCCACTGGCACGACCTGGAGCCGTGGTCCGAAGGTGTCGTTGCCATCCTGCTGCCGCACGAGGCGGACGAGGAGAACGTCGCCGCGCTGAAGGACCTGAAGGCTATCTACGGGCGTCGCGGCTATATGGCCCTGTTCCAGCGGCGCGGCCGGGGGACGCGGTCCGCATCGATGCGCTGGCGCGACAGGCGGGCGGGGCAGGGGTCCGTGCCGTCGTGACCGGTGACGTGCTCTACCATGCGCCAGAGGCACGGCTGCTGCAGGACGTCGTGACTGCGGTGCGCGAGAAATGCACCGTCGATGAGCTCGGCTATCGCCGCGAGGTCAACGCGGACCGGGCGCTCAAATCGCCGGACGAGATGGTCCGGCGATTCCGCGCTTATCCGGACGCGCTTCAGGCGAGCGTCGATATCGCCCGCATCTGCACCTTCGACCTTGGCGAGTTGGCCTATCAATACCCGCATGAGCGCCTCATTGAGGGGTTGTCAGCGCAGGAGGCCTTGGAGAAGCTGGCGACCGAAGCGGTCGAGCGCATGTTCGATGGCGAGGTGCCGGAGGCGTACACCAACCAGATCGCGCATGAGATGCGGCTGATCGGCGAACTCGGCTACGCACCCTATTTCTTGACCGTGTACGCGATCGTGCGCGAAGCGCGGAGGCGGGGGATCCTTTGCCAGGGCCGAGGCTCCGCAGCCAATTCCTGCGTGTGCTTCGTGCTCGGTGTGACCTCGATCGATCCGATCAAGCACGAGTTGCTCTTCGAGCGCTTCGTGTCGGGCGAGCGGCGCGAGCCGCCCGACATCGACGTCGACTTCGAGCATGAGCGGCGTGAGGAGATCATCCAGTGGATCTACGAGACCTACGGGCGGACCCGCGCTGCGCTGACGGCGGTCGTGACACGCTATCGTGCACGCGGCGCGGTGCGCGACGTCGGCAAGGCCCTTGGCCTGCCTGAGGACCTGACGTCCTCACTGGCCGGGCTGGTCTGGGGATGGTCTGCCGAAGGCGTCGGCGAGAAACAGGTCGAGGAGCTCAACCTCGACATCGCCGATCGCCGGCTGCGTCTCACGCTCGACCTCGCGCGCAAGCTGATCGGTGTGCCGCGCCATATGTCGCAGCACCCCGGCGGCTTTGTGCTGACCCATGACCGTCTCGATGATCTCGTTCCGATCGAGCCGGCCGCGATGGAGGATCGGCAGATCATCGAATGGGACAAGGACGACATCGATAGTCTCAAGTTCATGAAGGTCGATGTCCTGGGCCTGGGGATGCTCGGCTGTATGAACCGCGCCTTCAACATGTTGGAGGCCGACAAGGGTCTGCACGTCGAGCTGAAGGACCTGCAGGACGACGATCCTGATGTGTACGCCATGATCCAGAAGGCGGACACGCTGGGCACCTTCCAGATCGAGAGCCGCGCCCAAATGAGCATGTTGCCGCGCATGAAGCCGCGGCGCTTCTACGATCTTGTCATCCAGGTCGCGATCGTGCGCCCCGGCCCGATCCAGGGCGACATGGTGCATCCCTATCTTCGCCGGCGCGAAGGTTTGGAGAAGCCGGAATATCCGCGTCCGGAGCTGCGCGCGGTGCTCGAGAAGACGCTCGGCGTGCCGCTCTTTCAGGAGCAGGCGATGAAGGTCGCGATTGTCGGCGCGGGGTTCACGCCGACCGAGGCGGACCAGCTTCGCCGGGCCATGGCGACCTTCAAGTTCACCGGTGGGGTCAGCCACTTCAGCGAAAAGCTGATCGAGGGCATGGTCGAGCGCGGTTATCCGCGTGAGTTTGCCGAGCGCACCTTCCGTCAGCTCGAGGGCTTCGGCTCCTACGGCTTCCCGGAGAGCCATGCGGCGAGCTTCGCGAAGATCTCCTATGCTTCGTCGTGGATGAAGCACCATCATCCCGACGTGTTCTGCGCCGCGCTCATGAATGCGCAGCCGATGGGATTTTACGCCCCCGCCCAGATCGTGCGAGACGCGCGCGAACACGGCGTCGAGGTGCGACCGCCCTGCGTCAACGCGAGCCGGTGGGATTGTACGCTGGAGCGGACCGGTGGGCGTTATCTGGCGGTTCGGCTTGGCCTGCGGGTCATCCGCGGGCTCTCGAACGCCGAGGGCGCCAAGATCGTCGCGGCGCGTAGCACCACCGCTTACGAAAGCGTCGAGGACGTGTGGCGACGTTCCGGTGCGCAGCGCGCCGCGATCGAGAAACTGGCGGACGGCGACGCCTTCCATAGTTTTGGCGCCGATCGCCGGCAGGGCCTCTGGAAGGTGAGGGGGCTCGGCGAGGCCCCGCTACCGCTCTTTGCCGCGGCCGATCGCGCGGACGAGGTGCATAGCGCGGAGGGGCTGGAGCCCGAGGTGCAGCTTCGCTCGCTTACCGACGGCCGCGAGGTGATCGAGGACTATCGCAACCTACAGCTATCGCTCCGCGCTCATCCGCTGACGTTCGTCCGTGACGAGCTGAGGCGCCGTGGCGTCACGAAGTGCGCGGATCTCGCCAGCGTTCGCGACGGGCGGCACGTCGAGGTCGCCGGTATCATCCTTGTGCGGCAGAAGCCCGGTTCGGCGAAGGGCGTGCTGTTCATCACGATCGAGGATGAAAGCGGCATCGCCAACGGAATCCTGTGGCCTGACCGTTTCGAGGCACAGCGCCGCACCATCATGTCAGCCTCCATGATCGGCATGAAAGGGCGGGTGCAGAAGGAAGGGGAGGTAATCCATGTCATTTGCGACCGGATCATCGACCACGGCGACCTGCTGCACCGTGTCGGTGACATGTCGTTCCCGCACCGGACGGGCCGTGGCGATGCCGCCCAGCATCCGGGATCGCCTGACCGGGGTGACAAGGGGTGGAGCCCTGAGCCGCGTAATTGTTACTGGCCCCCTCATGCGGAGGGTGCCGATCCTGAGGACGTCGTGCGCTTCAAGTCGCACGACTTTCACTGAGCCGTGTCGAGCTTGCCTCGGCACCAGCGCGTGGTGATCGCGCTGTCAGTGCACATCTTGCGGTCCGGCGTCGCCCGCTGCTCGGAAACGACGGTTGATGGCATGGAGGTGCGGCTCGCCTTGCGCTGCTTGTTGCCGCACTGCCCCGAGCGTTGGCCGCTGGAATTGTATTGGGACGCCGCGTCGCAAACCAATGAGATTGGCCGCGCTCAGGGCGTTACCGCTGCTTTCAACGGGATCGTCCGTCAGCTTCGTAAAGCGGGGCGGTATGAAGATGTCTCGCCTCTGTGAGCAAGCGACCGACGATCCAGGCGCCCTACACAACGCTCGCCGAATGGGCGGCGGATCGTGCTGACATGCGGATTATGTGCGTCTGTGGTCGCACCATGAATATGCCGGCGGCTAGGATCCTTGAACGCTTTCGTGGCGATGGGGAGGTAGCGTCCAAGATAATCCGGCTCCGCTGCCGTGGCTGCGGTCGCCGTGGACATGCGTCGGTGTCGTCCGTCCCCATCGTCAAACGCTAGTCGTTTAGGCGTCGCCGACGGTCAGCGCGGACCTTCCACCGTCCGCCTTGCCGGCCAGGCCGGGAACCTCGTCGAGCTGGCGTAGATCGGTGAATTTGCCACGCTCATCGCGGTAACGGACAATCTCGAAGCCATGACCTTTGAGCTCGGGCACTGCGTCGAGTTCCGCTGCGGTAGCGGTGTTTACGTTCACGAGGGATGCGTCGCTCATGTTCAACCTTTCGTTGGGCGGTGATGAAACCGGCGACGCCCGGTTGCGGTCCAAAGTCGCGATGGCTGAGGACGTTGAAGCGGTTAGATTGCGTCATGGCTAACCATGATGCTCCTGCAAGCGCAGACGATATTCGCGACTTGCTCGTTCATCTCCTGACCGGCGTCACCGACAAACCGGAGGAACATTGGAGGAAGCTCGTCGGAGAAGTGACGGCACTGCCAATCGTCTTTCATCCCCGATCGAATTGGAGGATCGATCCGACGGGAAAGGCGTCGGATATAGAGGTGATCGAGAAGGCTGCGGCGGTGGTGCGAGAGGCGCATCCTTACGTGCCGTCCCCAACTTCGCTTGGGTGAATGCGGGGCGGCCGAAGCCGCCCCGGTTGGTTCAGCCGGGCTTGTCCCGTTTCGCCTTGGCGGCCTGAACCAAAGCTACGATCTCAGGCTCAGCGAACAGCTCGCCCCGGTCGATGATCTGCAGTCCTGGACCCTCCAGCACGTCGCGGATGCGATCTTGAACGATCTGATCGAGTTCGGCGGTGAGCGCGTCGACGTCATATTGCCCGGCGAATGGGTCTGGTTTGGGCCAGTTGGTTTGAGCGGCGAAGTTCGCCTTCTCGGTGAGCGCATCCTTCAGCGACTTGATCGCGGCGCTGCCCAAGGCGCGCTCAAAAGCGAGTTGAGCGAAGAGGCGGTGCGACATAACAATCTCCTTCATGCCATCATTGGCGGCATGGCCAAGAGGTGCAGCGATGCCGGGTCAGAGGACCGCGAAGCGGCCGCGTGAGCGGGGCGCGGAGGAGCCGATTTGCGCAGCAAATTGGAGGGGCCGCGCATCCTTGAGGCGGCAGGAGCCGGACCTCATGCTAGGCCTGCAGTAGGTGGGTAATACACCTGTGTTGTTGTCACGTCAGGGATCGTCACCCGAAGCGTGCGCCGTTGTGGCGCGGAGAAGAAAGGAGTGTTCGAATGAACTGAGCTTATTGGCATAGCTCATGCCTGACCGACTTACCGGTGCCGGTGATGAACCGGCTGAGATTCCGAAAGGGAAACGGGACCATAGCATGTCGGGGTATGGATCGAAGCCGGGCGCCGCAGCCCGGCGGTTGACCAGCAGGCAAGGTGCGCATGGTGAAGACTGGATTGTCTGAATCCCAGTTTCCAACGACCATCAGGTGGGTGACGGTGAACGCGGCTGACACACCGTCCCGAGCGGAGCGAGGAGCACGGCCCTGCGAATCGCTGCCAGTCCGCACGGCGTGGCCCCGGTAAGGGGATCAAGGAAACGAACGGGGCACCTAAACGCGCCGCGACTCCTCGCCCGCGCAACTGCGGGATCGCCTAAACAGGACGGCTTGTCCGGACCTGCATGGCGACGGAGCCGTCATAGTAGTCGAACGCCCGGCGTAATGGCCGGGACAGCCGCCGAGAGGCGGACGGAACAGTGGTATAAGCGGGAGCGATCCTCGTCGAAATCCGCTGCTTCCGGGTGAAGGACGGCAGTTCTGTGTAACTTGATGGATCAACGGAAAGGGACTGCTGATGCAGACCGCTACTATCCTGAGACGGATCGAGAAGCTTCCGGCCCTGTCGCGGGCGGGCAAGCGGATCAATGGTCTCCACCGCCTCATGCGGTCCCGCTGCTTGTATGAGCGGGCTTATGACAGGGTGTCCCGGAATCGGGGTGCCATGACGCCGGGAGTAGACGGCCAGACCTTCGACGGCATGACGCTGGCGAGGCTGGATCGTCTGGTCCAAAGCGTGACGGAAAGCCGTTACCGCCCTCGTCCGGTGCGGCGGGTCTATATCCCCAAGGGCAATGGTAAAATGCGCCCATTGGGCATCCCAACGGCGGATGATCGCATCGTTCAGGAGGCGGCGAGAATGATCCTCGCGGCAATCTATGAGCCTGTGTTCTCGCAACACAGTCATGGGTTCCGCGCGGGTCGCTCCTGCCACACGGCTCTCGAAGAGATCCGCAACACCTGGACGGGCGTGAAATGGCTGATCGAAGTGGATGTTCGCGGGTTCTTCGACAACATCGACCATGACATCCTGCTCGGCCTCTTGGCTCGCAGGATCGATGATCCTCTGTTCATCGATCTGATCGGGACAATGCTCAAGGCAGGGTGCGTGGACGACTGGAAGTTCGAGCGGACCTACAGCGGCACGCCACAGGGCGGGGTCATCTCGCCCCTGCTCGCCAACATCTATCTTCATGAACTCGATCTGTTCATGGAGGAGATGCGGGCGGGCTTCGACAAGGGCGTCAAACGGCGGGCCAACCCCGCTTATGTTGCTCACTCCCGCCAGATCGCCGTACTCCGCAAGGAGATCGATGCAATCCGCGCCGATGGTGCGGACAGGTCTGAGGTGCGCGTCCGGTTGGCGCGGATCGAAGCCGTCAAGCAGGATCGACATAAATTATCGTCCGTCGATCCTATGGACCCTGACTTCCGCCGCCTGCGCTATTGCCGCTACGCCGACGACTTCCTTGTCGGTGTGATCGGCAGCAAGGCGGATGCCGTCCGGATCATGGCCGATATACAGCGCTTCCTTGCTGATCGGCTTAATCTGGCGGTGTCACCGGAAAAAGACCGGGGTTCGCGATGCGTCGAAGGGATCGCCGTTCCTCGGCTTCCATGTATGCGCCTTCACGTTGCGCTCTGCCGGAACAATGGCGGGGCGTCCGAAGGTCGGCGGTGGGACGCGACGCGTCCTTCGTCGGCCAACGCGGGGGAATATCAAGCTGTGGGTGCCACGGGAGCGGGTCTATGCGTTCTGCAGGCGCAAGAAGCTTGGCAACCTCGACATGAGGAACGGCCGGGTGCGTCCGCAACTCATGGAATCCAGTGTGGCGGAGATCATCGTCGCCTATAACTCGGAGTTCCGCGGCTTCGCGAGTTACTATGCGATCGCCGATGGCGTGAAAGCGTCGCTCGACAAGCTCGAACTGGTGGTTCTCAGGAGCCTCTTGGCGACTGTGGCCTGCCGGCGAGGCTCGACGAGACGGCAGGCCGAGGATTATCTGAAAATGGGGACGGATCATGGCGTGACAACCGTGGTCCGTGGCGCGTCGCGCGTCCATAAGGTATGGAAACTGAAGCATCTGGTCGTGAAGGCGTGGGACAATCCCATCGTCGATACCATCACGGTCGGCTCGCGCATCGCGCAGAGTCCGAACGATCTGGTCACCCGCCTCAATGCCGAGGAATGCGAAGCATGTGGCGGGACCGCTGGTCCGTTCGAGATGCATCATCCCCATCGCCTCAAAGACAAACGGCGTGACCAACTAACGCCGTGGGTGCGATCGGCGCGACGGCGCAGGACCATCGTCCTGTGTCGGAAATGCCATGTCGCTCATCATGGCGGCCGGATGCCGAGCGGAATGGAGAGCCGTGTGCATTGAAAGGTGCAAGCACGGTTCGGGGGGAGGCGCTGGGGCGTCCTCGAAAGAGGCGTCTCGCGTCTACCCTACCGAGACCCGCAGGGGCTCGGTGGAGCGCAAGCGGAGTAGAGCTCGGCCCCGCCCCATAAGGGCGGGGAGACGCCCCTCGCTGGCTCGGCTCTACCAAGCCCGCCAGTTCATTTTTGTGAGCCATGGGTCGACTGCCAGCTCGCCCTCGTCATTGTCGCTACCTGGCACCATCATGATTTTCTTGCCCGATGGGTGCGTTAGGAACACCGGGTTGTAGGAGCCACCTTCCGGGCGATCCCAATAGCGGTGGGTCTGGACCAGCAGATAGCCGCGATAGGGTCCGGTACGCATGACGCGCAACGCCCAACCGGGGCAGATCGATCGAACCGCGTTTAGCTTCAGATCGAATTGATGAACGTAGCTGGAGTTCGGCGATGCGTCCGAGCTGTTGAAGTAGACATAGCCGCCATCGAGGGAAAACAATGGCTTTGAGAGGTTGGCGAGGTTGCGGGCATAATCGCCATCCCATTTGGATACGAGCAGCCGACGTTTGAGGTTGCTCTTGGTGCTGTAGAGAACCAGCGCCTCCGCGCCCGAGCCATTCTCATCCCCCGCGCCGTTGGGAACGATCGAGACCGTGTACAGTCCGTCCGGCGATTTGGACGTATCCTGCGCCTGCGCCGATGCAGGAAGGCTCGCCGCAAGCAATGCGATCAGAACGAGTGTCTTCATGGTGCTCCCCAGTCGAACCCATCATTCAGAACGTCGGGGAAGTTTCAATCCACGTTCGGCTGAAACGATCGCGAAGGGGGGGGGTAAATGTCACCGCGAGACACGGTTTGGCGAAATCGCCGCGCCCTTCACGGCCGCAACCTCGGTCCGTTGGCAAGCGGGGGCATGGAAAAGGGGGGGGTAAATGTCACTGGCATGAGACATGCCGAGAGCGGGGCGGCTGCGCCGCCCCGTCGCCTCATTCTTCCCAGAGCGGCTTGAGCTTGCGGGTCCGCTTGCGAGCGGGCCGGGGTGCCGCGGGCATACCGTGCGCTTCGATTTCTGCCTGAATGCTGGCCAGTTCCGCGAGCCAAACCTGGGTGCGTGCGGTCTGAATATGCATGTGAACCTCCTGTTCGTTTACGACAGGGGCGGGCTGACGAGCCGAATGGGCCGGGGTCAGGGACCGCGTAAGCGGCCGCGTAGCGGGGCACGGAGGAACCGATTTGCGCAGCAAATTGGAGGGGCCGTGCATCCTTGACGCCGGTCCATTCGGCTTGTCACGATGAATGGCCGTCGACGACAGAGCCTTCCAACGGTGGTGGGACAGGCGAACGTTGCAGCAAGCGTCCACGCCATCCTCTGTTCGTGCTTTCGCGCGGAAAACGGTGCGGTTTCCCGCACCGCCCTCCGCGTCGGTCAATGAGTCTGAACGGTTTGCGATTGGAGGATCGCATTCGTCAGCTCGTCACTGTCGATCTCGCCGGCAATGTATTGGGCATTCAGCCGTTCGATCTCGTCGGTGAGGATGCCGCCTTCGTGGCGGACACAGCCGCGGGCGAAGTCGACCTCGCGCTGGCGAGAGTGACGATCGAAGGCGGCAGGCTGAACAAGTGCGTTGGCTCGGGCAGGCATCGGTGGATCCTTTCAGGGCTTGGAGCGAGCCCCGGCGGCTCGCGCCGGGGCGGCATCGGTCATCGTTCGTCGACGCGCATGATGGTCAGGACGCGGACGGTGAGGAAGGGATCGCTCGGATCCTCGGCGCCTGCGGACAGGTCGAGGTTGTAATAATCGATCTTCCAGTAGCAGTCGGTCCCCTCGAACTCGAACCGGCCCATGTCACGCTCGCCGTGCGGGTCGATCGAGGCGTCGAACGCGTCGTAGGCACGCACCATACGCAGCAGCTCGGCGCGCTTGCGGAAGTTGCGGAACAGGCTGACGTCGCCGATCAGCTCGGCCACCCCTTGCGTCATCATGATGCGGTTGCGGCCGGGGGCGTGGATGTTGTCGCGAAGCCAATCGTTGAGGCAGGCGATTGCAGATGCGCCACCCTTGGCGCGGTCGGGTTGAGGCGTGTGCTCGGCCATGATGGTCTCCATCCCTGGACCCCGACGATCGGGGCCTTTCGACAGGCGACAGGACGGCCGGTGCATAGATCGCGCGTGCACCCGTAGGGTCGAAACGAGTGGAGAAGCCCGCCCCGCGGGCTTGCTCGCGCGAGCGCACCGGCCAGGACCTCGGAGCCCGAAATGCCCTCGCGACCGTCGCATAGTAGGAGACCCCTAAGACCAATGCACATGCTGGACGATCGCGCGATCGGGGGTTATCGTATGCCCATGCAAGATGCCGCCAACATCGTCACCCTGTGGCCCCGCTGGATGGAGAGCGCGGGCGAGATGTTGCGCATGAACGCTCTGGTTCGCACCCGCTGCTCGGGCTGCGGAACCCTGATGCGCGTGGATCTACACGACATCGTCGCCCGGCACGGACCGGGCTACTCGCTGGTCGACAAGCTGGAGCGCTGCCGGATGGTCGAGTGCATCAGCTCAACCTTCTATCTGGCCTCGCGGACCTACGGGGGGACGTGGACGACGTTGCTACGCGATCCTGGCCTCGTCGCTTCGTTTGAGGCTTTGCCGCCTGTCAGAACGGCGCGGGGGTGACAGCAAGGCCGTCTTGAAGCGGTAAGGATTGAAGCGTATATCGGTCGGGCTACGATGTTCTATGTCTGTAGATCATCCCCTGAGCGAGCGTTCCAGCGTTCGGGGCTCAAACTTTGTAAGGACGCCCCGGCGTTCCAGCGCCGGGGGTCCCCAACTCGGCCTAGTGGCGCGACAGCTCGATGATTTTCACCACCAAGCCGAGGATCGCGACGACGAGCGTCGCGACGCCGAGTACCAGTGCTACGATTGTTGCGGTGTCTATAGATATCACCTCCCTTGACCGCCCGGGTTGGGCGACCGCGGATCGGATAGGCGCTCTGGCGGTGACAGACTAGCTTTTCGCTGCGGAGCTGGTGCGGCCTGGTTCGCGGTGAGCAAAAAAGGGGGCCGGAGCCCCCTCCGCCTCAGTGCCGCAGGATCGAGACTAGCGTTCCGATCGCGGTCAGGGCCACGATGGTAAAGCCGATGATGCTGATGACCCAGGTTTGGGTTTTCATGTGCGTCTCGAGAGACCTTTGCAGGCCGTCGATCTTCTCCTGAAGCGGCTTTGTCGCGTCTCCAACCATCCCGTCGATATACTCCTCGATGCTGGCTACCACCAGCTTTGCCTGTTCGTCGCTTACGTTGATGCCTTTGAGTGTTTGATACAGGTCTACTTGCATAGGGTTCTCCCGTTGTTGCACGAATTTGTGCGGGAGCTCCCGGACATGGGCTTCGAGCGATCGGGTCAGGGACCGCGAAGCGGCCGCGGAGCGGGGCACGGAGGAACCGATTTGCGCAGCAAATTGGAGGGGCCGTGCATCCTTGAGGCGAGCGCGTACCCATGTCACACTTGGACGACACGAATGAGCAGTCCTCCCACGGTGCCGCAGCCGCGCGACGCGCGGGGCCTGGGCGGGCTCGATGCCCGCCTTGGCCCTCTCTTGGCGCCGATAGGCGCGGGGGCCGCGAGGCCCCCAACCGGTCAGGCGAACGGGTCAAACTCCTGGACGACGGTGAGCGAGCTGTCGTGATCTTCAGCGGTGATGACGGCGTATTGGGTGCCGACCGAGATAATCATGGTGGCGACCATGAGGGTGCGTGCGAGGCTGAGGGCGTTCTTGCGGGCGATCCAGATATCGTTGAACATGACCGAGGCTCCTGTGAAGCCGACGGGGTTCATCCCCGCTCGACAGGCGCCCGACAGGACGGAGAGGGGCCGCGATCACTTTTTTTCCGCGCGCGGAAAAAAGCCGTAGCGAAGCGCCCGGACCCCTTGTGGGTTGATCGTATAAGGACCCGACCCGGCCCAAGGATTGCGCCTCAAAGAGCGGGGTGAAGCACGACGGCCGGAGCCTCGCTGCGCAACATTGGACTGCCCGATGCGCCACCCTCGCGGGTCTGCTGGACGCTTGCCTATCCCGCCGCCCCACTCCGCGTCTCCGGCGATCGGCAGAGTTGCTGGGCCCACGGATGGCTGGTGTCGCTTGGCTGGTTTGGAAACATCTTGCCGCTTTTCGGAAAGAAGTTTCCTGCGCGCGTCCGCGACCGTCAGTTGATCGTCACCCGAATGGGCGTGCGCCGTTGTGGCGCGGAGAAGAAAGGAGTGTTCGAATGAACTGAGCTTATTGGCATAGCTCATGCCTGACCGACTTACCGGTGCCGGTGATGAACCGGCTGAGATTCCGAAAGGGAAACGGGACCATAGCATGTCGGGGTATGGATCGAAGCCGGGCGCCGCAGCCCGGCGGTTGACCAGCAGGCAAGGTGCGCATGGTGAAGACTGGATTGTCTGAATCCCAGTTTCCAACGACCATCAGGTGGGTGACGGTGAACGCGGCTGACACACCGTCCCGAGCGGAGCGAGGAGCACGGCCCTGCGAATCGCTGCCAGTCCGCACGGCGTGGCCCCGGTAAGGGGATCAAGGAAACGAACGGGGCACCTAAACGCGCCGCGACTCCTCGCCCGCGCAACTGCGGGATCGCCTAAACAGGACGGCTTGTCCGGACCTGCATGGCGACGGAGCCGTCATAGTAGTCGAACGCCCGGCGTAATGGCCGGGACAGCCGCCGAGAGGCGGACGGAACAGTGGTATAAGCGGGAGCGATCCTCGTCGAAATCCGCTGCTTCCGGGTGAAGGACGGCAGTTCTGTGTAACTTGATGGATCAACGGAAAGGGACTGCTGATGCAGACCGCTACTATCCTGAGACGGATCGAGAAGCTTCCGGCCCTGTCGCGGGCGGGCAAGCGGATCAATGGTCTCCACCGCCTCATGCGGTCCCGCTGCTTGTATGAGCGGCTTATGACAGGGTGTCCCGGAATCGGGGTGCCATGACGCCGGGAGTAGACGGCCAGACCTTCGACGGCATGACGCTGGCGAGGCTGGATCGTCTGGTCCAAAGCGTGACGGAAAGCCGTTACCGCCCTCGTCCGGTGCGGCGGGTCTATATCCCCAAGGGCAATGGTAAAATGCGCCCATTGGGCATCCCAACGGCGGATGATCGCATCGTTCAGGAGGCGGCGAGAATGATCCTCGCGGCAATCTATGAGCCTGTGTTCTCGCAACACAGTCATGGGTTCCGCGCGGGTCGCTCCTGCCACACGGCTCTCGAAGAGATCCGCAACACCTGGACGGGCGTGAAATGGCTGATCGAAGTGGATGTTCGCGGGTTCTTCGACAACATCGACCATGACATCCTGCTCGGCCTCTTGGCTCGCAGGATCGATGATCCTCTGTTCATCGATCTGATCGGGACAATGCTCAAGGCAGGGTGCGTGGACGACTGGAAGTTCGAGCGGACCTACAGCGGCACGCCACAGGGCGGGGTCATCTCGCCCCTGCTCGCCAACATCTATCTTCATGAACTCGATCTGTTCATGGAGGAGATGCGGGCGGGCTTCGACAAGGGCGTCAAACGGCGGGCCAACCCCGCTTATGTTGCTCACTCCCGCCAGATCGCCGTACTCCGCAAGGAGATCGATGCAATCCGCGCCGATGGTGCGGACAGGTCTGAGGTGCGCGTCCGGTTGGCGCGGATCGAAGCCGTCAAGCAGGATCGACATAAATTATCGTCCGTCGATCCTATGGACCCTGACTTCCGCCGCCTGCGCTATTGCCGCTACGCCGACGACTTCCTTGTCGGTGTGATCGGCAGCAAGGCGGATGCCGTCCGGATCATGGCCGATATACAGCGCTTCCTTGCTGATCGGCTTAATCTGGCGGTGTCACCGGAAAAGACCGGGGTTCGCGATGCGTCGAAGGGATCGCCGTTCCTCGGCTTCCATGTATGCGCCTTCACGTTGCGCTCTGCCGGAACAATGGCGGGGCGTCCGAAGGTCGGCGGTGGGACGCGACGCGTCCTTCGTCGGCCAACGCGGGGGGAATATCAAGCTGTGGGTGCCACGGGGAGCGGGTCTATGCGTTCTGCAGGCGCAAGAAGCTTGGCAACCTCGACATGAGGAACGGCCGGGTGCGTCCGCAACTCATGGAATCCAGTGTGGCGGAGATCATCGTCGCCTATAACTCGGAGTTCCGCGGCTTCGCGAGTTACTATGCGATCGCCGATGGCGTGAAAGCGTCGCTCGACAAGCTCGAACTGGTGGTTCTCAGGAGCCTCTTGGCGACTGTGGCCTGCCGGCGAGGCTCGACGAGACGGCAGGCCGAGGATTATCTGAAAATGGGGACGGATCATGGCGTGACAACCGTGGTCCGTGGCGCGTCGCGCGTCCATAAGGTATGGAAACTGAAGCATCTGGTCGTGAAGGCGTGGGACAATCCCATCGTCGATACCATCACGGTCGGCTCGCGCATCGCGCAGAGTCCGAACGATCTGGTCACCCGCCTCAATGCCGAGGAATGCGAAGCATGTGGCGGGACCGCTGGTCCGTTCGAGATGCATCATCCCCATCGCCTCAAAGACAAACGGCGTGACCAACTAACGCCGTGGGTGCGATCGGCGCGACGGCGCAGGACCATCGTCCTGTGTCGGAAATGCCATGTCGCTCATCATGGCGGCCGGATGCCGAGCGGAATGGAGAGCCGTGTGCATTGAAAGGTGCAAGCACGGTTCGGGGGGAGGCGCTGGGGCGTCCTCGAAAGAGGCGTCTCGCGTCTACCCTACCGAGACCGGTACGGGCTCGGTGGAGCGCAAGCGGAATAGAGCAACGGTCCCGGCGTAGCCGGGAGACGCCAGACATTCCTCGGAGACCTTTTCCTCAGCCGGGAATTGTACCTCGATGCCTCTCTCAACCGACCCCTACGCCCTCGTGGTGGACGATGATCCACTGATCCAGATGGACGCCTGCGACATCCTCCAAGATGCTGGCTTCCGTTGCTATTACGGGGGGACCGGCCAGGAAGCTGTCGATCTTCTCCAAGATCATGCTGGGAATGTCACGCTGCTGTTTTCAGACGTCGACATGCCGGGCGACATGAATGGATTCGCCTTGGCCCGGCACGTCGACCAGCACTGGCCCCACATCGAGATCGTGATCGCGAGTGGGCGGGTGAAGCCCGAAGAGGGTGACATGCCCGACAAAGCGACATTCATCGGCAAGCCGTTCAACGCGCGCATGGTTCATGACCACCTCCGCGAAAAGCTGCCTGACGGCAAAAAGCCGGAGCCGCTCAAGCACGCGGTCTAGGTGAACGTGAGAAGAGGCCCGGAGCCTTGGCTCCGGGCCGTTCTGGCCTCTAATCAGAAGGGGACGTCATCATCCAGGTCGTCGTGGTTCTGCGTCGGACCCTGCTGCTGGCGCGACTTGCCGTAGGAGAGGAAGGTCACTTCGTCGGCGATGATCTCGACGCCGTAGCGCTCGATGTTCTCGCTGTCGGTCCAGCGGGTGTAGTGGATGCGGCCCCGGACCATGACCTTCTGGCCCTTCTCGACATACTGGGCGACGGTCTTGCCGACGCCGTTGAAGCAGGTGATGCGGTGCCATTCGGTGTCCTCGACCCGGCGACCGTCGCCATCCTTCATGGTCTTGCCGTCGCTGTCGCGCTTGGGGCGCGAGGTGGCGAGGCTGAACTGGGTGATCTTCGTGCCGCCCTGGGTGGTGCGGACTTCGGGCGTGGCGCCGACGTTGCCGGCGAGGATGACGAGGTTCTGCATTTCGAGGTTCCTTTTTTTGCTCGCCGGGGGGTTCGTCCCCTCGACTGAACACCAAAAAGACGGCCAGGACGGCCTCTCCACCGGAGCGCGAAGACGCGGAGGGGAACCCCGATCAAAGGGGTGGTGCGGGCAGCCGCGTAGCGGCAACTCGGCCCGAATGATCGCGGGTTGGAGGGCTGGACGGCCGGATTAGGTCGTTCAGGAAAGAGAGGGGATGGACCCCCACGGGCGGGCAATGGACATGGAACCGTATGCAGGACGCCTGTGTCACGTCACTCGCCCGGCAGTGTCGTTGTGCCTCGATCTCGCTACCCGGGGCGGCTCTGACACCCTGCCTCGCTGGTGCATCCGCCCAGCGCCAGTGACCAACTTGAAGGATGCCGCTTGCGGCGTGGACCTTGGTGCCGCCTTTGCTAACACGGCGCGCGCGCGTCGTGCATGTCAAGATGATGAAGGCCGGTTCGTGCTCCGGAGACCCACCAGCGGGACGGCAGGAACTCGGCGCGGCTGTCGTGATGCCGACAACGCATTCCCCCTTCGGCCTAGCGCGGCGAAGCTGGCGCGCAGACCAACGCGGTGAGGTGGCGCTCGCCCCGTCCCAGAGGCACACGGCAAGGGGCAGACTCCGGCCTCGCCCCACGGAACTGCTCCGCGCGTCAGATCTGATGCGGGCGCGGTAGCGCCCCGAATATCAGGTGCGACCCGCCCTGCAGGGGCGGGTGTCTTTAGCCCTGCCGATGCCGGCGTTCGCGCTCGATGCGCAGTGCGTCGACCAGGGCGATGTCCCGATGGGTCTGGATGAGGTAGTCGAGCCGGTCAGCCGGCAATCGACGTGGATCCAATGCCGGACCCTTGGTCCGCGGCGCATCGCGCCCGAGACCGAGCAGGGTTCGACGATTGGTCGCTTCAACGATCAGCGTGCCGAGCTCGCGCGCGACCATACCCGTTCGAGGCCGTGGAGATCGCCCGTCGGATAGCGGGCGGCCGATAACCGGATGACAAGCCGGGCAATCGCGGCGACGTCGCGCGATGCGCGGATGCGCTCGCGCGTGAGCTGGCGCGCGGTCGCCTCGAAGCGGTGGTAGAGCGGCGTGCGCGGACGCATGATCGCCGACTGGCGGTCGAGTTCGCGGTGCCAGGCCGCGAGGCCGCACCACGGCGGGACCGCCATGCCGTAGGCAGGCGCGGTCGCAGTCGGCAGGTCGAACAATTCGAGCTGCTGCGCGCGCGCGGGCGCAGTCGGCGCCGCAAGGCGCCGTGCGAAGGTGCTGGCCATGTCAGCCTCCGTCAGGAGAGGGGGAAGAGGTCGAGTTGGGCGGCGCGCAAGGCGCGCTCACGCCCTTCTGCGATCTTGGCCGCAAGCCATGCCTTCTGCTGGCCGATCCCCATGCCGAGCATCGGGATGGTGGCCCGATCGCCGGCGAAGGCGAGCAGCGGCTCGCGGTAGAGCCGTCCGGCGAGGAAGACGATCGGGCCGGCGTGGTGCGGCCCGATGGCGCGGCGTAGTTGCCGTGTCGTCTTCTCGCCCCACAGACGCCGCTCTGCGGCCGTCAGGTCGCGGAGTGTAGCGTCATAAGGGGCGAGGCGCTGCGTGGGTTTCACGAGGCCGTGAGCGGCCGAGAGGATGAACCAGCGCTCGCCGGTTTCCTCGACATAGGTCCGCGCCTTGCGGAACCAGTCCGAGCGGTAGAGGTCGGCCGCGCGTGCGCGCCGATCGAGTTTCTGCGAAACGCAGGCGATCAGATACACGCACGGCGTCGCGTCGACTGCGCTCGTCACGGGTCTATCAGACCCGGGCGGCGCGGGCGTGCCGGCTCACCAAGTCGATCGACGGTGAGCTGCCGGTGTAGCGTCGCCGGCAGATCGGGGATGTGGCGACGCGCGACCGCGATCAGCGGGTCGGGCTGTGGGGCTTCGCCGTAGAAACCCCCGAGCCAGATCGCCGGCGACGCGTCCTCGTCATCGATGTCGCCGGTCCAGATCTGGAGGAAGAAGGTCGCGAGCGGGGCATCCCATCCGATCGAGACACGGGCCGTGTCGTTCTTGTAGTCGTGACGGCTCATGACACGTCCCCTTGCGATGGGCGTTTGGCGATCGGCGCAAGGCGCTTCTCGGCTTCGTCGAGGGTTGCCTTGCTCAGGGCGGCCACCCGGCTCGGGCCTTGACGGTTCCTGATGTGTCGAAGGCTGGCACCGTTCGGCTCGATGTCATCCTTTCCGAACAAGTAGAGGTCAAGCAACTTGCTTCGCCAGCGGCGTCCTTTGCGGCGTCGAAAATCGACAAGGGTGCGCAGCTCCTCGTCGGTCCAGTCCGGCATCGGGACGCGGACGGGTCTGGAATAATCGGTCATGGTCGGCATCCTCAATCGGAGTTGGAGCCCGTGGCTCTGAGGTAGCGGAGGAAGTCCCGGCTCCAGGTGTGCGGGACCGGCTTTGGCGGCCGTTCGTGCGTCACGGTCGGACCATCGAAGAGATCGGGCTGACGCCCGATCACGAGGGGCTGGATGACGTGGCGCGGGTGCCGGATGCAGTCGCGAGCCATCAGGCCGCGACCAATTCCGGATAATGGGCGCGGAGGTTCGCGATCGCCTGTTCGCCGTCGGGGGTATGGGGGGCGCATGATGCTGATCGCGGAGCGGATCGCGGCAGCAAGATCCGCGTGGTGGATCACCGGGGATGTGCTGTCGGGATACTCGACCGGAGCGGTGAAGCCGGCGTGAAACCAGCGGCCGAGCCCTTCATCTGCGAGCATGGCGTAAGCGGCGTGGGCTTCGTCCGTAGGATCGAAGCGCAGCGCGAGTTCGGTGTAGCGCCCGAAATCGTGGGTCGAGGTATCGCGCGCGAAGGCGGCGCCTTCAGGCGGCGGGCCGTAGCGCGCGATCAGCGCGGCCTGGTAGCAGTCGACTTCGAGGCGGTTTAGCCGTTGGAAGTCGGGCGTCCGTCCGAGCTGAGCGCAATCCTCCTCTGCCGGGCTGGCGCCGATGGTCAGGGTCTCGGTCATGGTACTGGCTCCGTGCGGACCGGGAATCGGCCGCTTACCAGCGCTCGGCGCATCCTCTCCTCTGTTCGGGCTCGAGATCGCGCAGCTCGGCCAGTTCGACCTTGGCCGTTCGCTCGCCTCCGATCGGATCGAAGAACACGTAGCAATGGTCTTGGAAGGGAGCGGCGCACAGCCGCCAGACGACGCCATATCGGCCGAGGTATCGTTGGATCCCGAAGGCCGGATCGACGGCACCGGGCGCGTCGACCAAGCGAACACGCTGGCTGACGCGCAGCCAGTTGGCGGCTTTGGCGACGATCTCGGCCCTTTCGTTGGGCGTCTGGTGTGCGGGGCGATCGGGGCGTGGCGGACCGAAGGTCGCGAAGCGGTCGCCGGCGATGCGTTCGAGTTTTTCCTCGATCGTCTCATCGGGTGTGCGATCCCACGATGGCGCGGGCCGGTGCCGGTGGTAGCGGGTGACTGGCTTGGCGGTGAAGAGGTCGGGCTGATAGCCGATGATGCGACGGCGCTCCTGTTCGGCCAGGTATTCTCGTCGCACAACGATCCTCGTCGGTAAGCGGGCGGGCGGAGTCGGGGGCGCCCGGACGATAGCCATCAATTCGGCGAACTCCTCCTCGGAGATGTTGGCGATGCGCTTGTTGAAGATCACGGTCGGGATTCCACGTTGCTGAGGCCCAACAGAAATGGGTCGCACGATGCCTCGATGTCGTCGGGCGTCAGGTCCTCGCGAGCGAACAGCTCGCGATCGGACATGACCGCACGCGGAGCGGCGGGATTGCCCGTCACCACGATATGGAAGGTATCGCCATCGGCCGTCGCCCGGCGCAGCGCAAAGCGCCAGCAATGGGCGGCGGTCTGGAACGGATTCGGGCGTGACATGGGGTGCGCTCCTTGGCGGGTTGATATCGATACGCCCCTTCCGGGGCGGTGTGCGGCGCGCCGGAACGGCGAGCCGCCATCGGCGAGGCCGCTGGCGTACCAGCGGCCGAGCCGAGCTCAGGCGACCTTGCGGTCGCGCTGAGCGTTCTGTGCTGCGGGTGGGGTGCCGAGCGGACCACGGCGATCCACCACGCGGATGCCTGCCTTCTTCGCGTCGATCACCAGACGCTCGGTCACGCCATTGCCCTGGAAGGCGATGACGTAGCGGGGCTTCAGCGAGAGCATCAGCTCGTTGCGACGGAAGCCGGCCCGGTCCCCGAGCTTGCGGTCGAGACCGAAGCGGACTTGCTGCACACCGTGCTGTTCGGCCCACGATGCCGCGATGCGCTCGATCCCCTTCATGTCGCCGCCATGAACGAGATACATGTCGCCGACGCGTTCCCGAACCGCGTTGAGGGTGCGCAGCAGGTTGTCGCCAAACGCCTTCATGTCCTCATCGGTCCGGAAGGTCAGCCGCCCTCCGGCAAACACGACGGGTGTGCCCTGTGCCGTGTTGGCGTCGCGGACGCGCTCGCGGCGAGCCTGGAGGAATGCGCGGCCGTCAACGATCGCCGACGTGACCCCGAGCGAAATGCGGTTGCCGGTCGACGGGATCCAGGAACGGCCGGTCTCGCGGATGTAGTGCGCCGCTGCGGTGTCGCGCATCACCTCGTAGCAGGTGGCGGCTTCCTCGATCTTCTTGGCAAGGTCGATCTTGTCCTCGAGGTTGGAGGTGTTGATCTCCGAACCGTCCTGCTCGGCCAGGAGGAGCCTGATTTCGTCGGTGAGACGGTCGATCGTCGCGTGCTTCTTGGCCGCGGCCCGGTGGAAGAGATTGACCAGGCCCCAGCCCATTTCCTCGATGTCGCGCTCGAGCGACGTGTTCTGGAGGGTTGCGAACAGGTCGCTCCAGATCGCGGTAGTGGTCTGTTCAAGTGCATCGGTCGAGGGAGGGCACATGCCCGAGACATCTTCGGCGCGGGGTTCGAGGTGTCCCAGCTCCAGAGCGGAGAGTGCGGCAGCGAGGGAAGTGGTCATGGGGTCAAGCCCTTCATCTGATCGAGGCCGGCGGCCTATCCGCCGGATGCGCACCTCCTGGGCGGCCGAATAAGAGGCACCCGCACCGGAGCGTAGCGAAGGGAAACCTTAAAAACCGGGGTGGTGCGGGCAGCCGCGCAGCGGCAACTCGGCCCGGATTTTTACGGTTGCGGGAGCCTCGCGGCCGCCCATGTGCCGCATCTCTCTGGCGGAAGGCTGTCGGGCGTCAGGTGGCGTCGGGCGCAGCGGGATCATGCTTGCTGCCGCCTTCGGACCTGTCGGGCTCAACCCACACCTTGCGATGTCGTCGAGAATTGCCTGCCCCGTGTCGCACAGGCGTACCATCGCCGCTGGGGTGATCCTCAACCCTCCGTCGGCGCCGATTGCGTCGATCATGATGCGGAGCTGGTCCACCAGATCCTCGCTACGGGTCGCGGCATAGCCCGCACAGGCCGCCACATCAGAGAACAGGCCCGGGACGGGCAAGACAGAGGCATCGCCTCCATCGGGGACGAAGCGCCAAGGATCGACGCCGGCTCCTTCTGCGATTGCGCTGACATAAGTGGGATGCTCCGTGTCGAGGCTCTTCCACCCGTCGGTCGTATGTGACGCATCGATCGCAGAGCGGCAGGCGCTGACGACATCTTCCGCCTCGACCGTGATCTCCGCACGGTAATGGGCAGGGTATTCGCAGTGGACGGTGAAGGTCTTCATGGGGCCGGACTCCTGAAGGTTGGCAAAGTGGGAGACCCAAGCGGTTCGGGTCATTCGTACCGGGGACGCTCGGCCGGATAGGCGAGAGGGGGCCAGCCATCGTGGACGCGGGCCTCGAAGCGCCCAGCGGAGAGGACGCTGCTGATCGGCCGCGCGTGGTCGCCAGCGTTCCAGTCGCGATCGAGATGCGCCTGAACCTCGGCCGACATTCGCCGGGCACGATCTTCGTGACCGTCGGGGAAGGTGACGCCGAAGGCGGTCAGCGCCGGGTCGGTGCAGAGTTCGCCGGCATCGTACCACCAGCCCCCTTCTTCGGGACCGCCATAGAGCCGTTGCGTGAGGTAGACGGCGACGCTGTGCATGATCGGTTTCCTTCATCTGGGCGAGCACCAAGCTCCCCAAAGCCGAAAGCCTCCTTTCCTCCTACCGAGCGATCATGCGCCCGATCTCGAACACTGCAGCGTGGCGCGCATCAGTCACGGGCGCGGTATGTTCAAGGTTTGCGCCGTACCGGTAGGTGCGACCGTCGCATTCGATGAGGTCGAAGAGGTGGTCGAAATCCAGGACATTGTCCGGGATCAAGTGGCCAGCGCCGGCAAGAATACCAGCAGCGAGCGAGTGGTTGCCTCCGATCACGAAGCCGATGCGCCAAGGAAGCCATAGCTCGACACGGTGATTGGAGTCCTGCCGCCAGTCTCCCCCGTACATTTGTCGCTCTGCATCCGCTTGATCGATCTTCGCACGGCCGATGAAAGCCATCGCATCGATGAAACGGTCATGGCTCCACGGGCAGGGCAGAACACAATCGTGACCCAGATCGAGGGGAAAGTCGCTCGGCCGAAGTTCCCGAGGACGTCGACTGTCGCCATAAGCCAGATCCAGCACGCCTTCGAAGAAGAATGTGAAGCCAGAGATGTCTGCGGCTGCGTCCTGTCCACGTTCACCTACGGCGAGCAGTAATTCGGATTGCTCGGGCCTGAGTATCGCGGCGATAAGGTGGGGAAGGGCGGTCGGATTCTTAGTATGGAGGTCGCGCGCCGTCAGCATCAGCATGTCGAAGTGCGTGCGCGGATCATCGGCCCGCCCGGCGAGCCACCATGGCCGCGGCTTGTTTGAGCGCATCAGGCGGCGGATCCAGGACGGGCGTTTCATGAGACCACCTTATTGAACGAGCGCCGTTGCGGCGCGGTTGAAGTTTTCGAGCCAGTGACCCAGCGGGGTTCGTTCCTCGAGCGGAAGCACTGCCTGAGCGGCCTGGAATGCAATTAGTTCGGTTGGCGCGGTTTCGATGATGTGGTCGATCTCCGCCGGGGGCAGGAGGCCGCGTTCACGGATGAACTCGGTAATGCTGCCGGGGCGCGGGGTCGCGCCGCGACGGCCAAGGACCGGCTTACGCCAAAGGCCGTCGACGTTGCGGAGGCGCGGCTTGGCCCGTGCCTCCATCAGCACGATCACGCGCAGTTCTGAAATCGAAAGCTCCAGCACCTCGTCGGGCTTGATGCTGCCACAAAAGAAGCAGCTAGATTTGGGCGGGACGGGCAGGCGGGCGCGCGCAATGCGCGCCTCGCAGTCGGCGCGAGACCAACCCCATTCCCGCAAAGGATAGCGATAGGCGTAGCGAGGATCCTCGCATCCGATCGCGTGGTGATAACGCTGGGTGTCGCGTCCCGAGGCGTCATAGCCGATCAGCTTCACGACGCGGCCGCCTGCGTCCCAGCAGCGGCGCGCCGCCTCCCACTTGGCGGTCCACGCATCTTGCGGGGCCGCCTTCCATTTTTGTGAGCAGGACCCCCCACCAAAGACCACGGAGGGCAGGGTGGCGTTGGTGAGCATGTTCTCGGCGATGCCCGCATAGGGTGGCCAGTGTTTGAAGTTGCGGGGCTGGTAGCGGACGATTTCGGACGCGATGCCGCGCTCTGCCATCCAAGCCCGGAACAGCGGAATATACGCATAGGTCTGCGACTTCTCAGCGCCGGGATCCGCAAATAGAACCATGTCGATCGGCTCGCCGCGTTCGGCGAGTTCGACGATCATGGTCTGAGCGGAACCGATTAACGCCCTTTGCGGAAGCAGTTATACTGATCCGGCAATTCGAGTCGTTCCCATAAGGAGAATAGCGAATGTCGGCGTGACCGACAAATCAGCCCGTTTGCGTTCTGACGCAACGGTGCGGTTCGCCCGAAACCCGGCAGACCGGCCAGGCCGAAGATCGTGCACGGGTTGGTATCAGTCGATCAAGGCTGGCGATGCGCTGCCTTATGAGAGCCTGCTCGAGCGCGATGCGCTGTTACTTCTCGACTTCGATCCCGATGTTGCGCAGTTCGGGGTGCAACGGGAAACCTTCGTTTGGACGGATGCGGGCCGACAGCGGCGTTACACCCCCCGATATCCGGCTGGAGACGGTGGGCGGCGAGGTC
>NZ_JSBN01000116.1 GCF_000797515.1 Sphingomonas sp. Ant H11 | reverse complement strand
CGCTGACGCGGCGGGCCCCTTCCCTCTCCCGCTGGGAGAGGGAGGTTAAGCGATCAGCCCTCCAGCTCGCGCAGCAAATAGCGCACGGCGGTATCGATCTCGCGATCGGTGTCGCGCAGTTCCTCGATCCGGCGCACCGCGTGGATCACGGTCGAATGGTCGCGCCCGCCGAACTTACGGCCGATCTCGGGCAGCGATCGCGTCGTCAGGCGCTTGGCGAGGTACATGGCGATCTGGCGCGGCCGTGCCACCACCACCGCGCGCCGCGCCGACACCAGATCGACCGGCTTCAGCTCGAAATGCGCCGAGACCGCCTTCTGGATCTCATCGATCGTCACGCGCCGTTCCGCCCCGCGCAACACGTCGCCCAGCGTCGCCACGGCGAAGTCGAGGTCGATCTCGACCCCGGTCAGCTGCGCATAGGCCACCACACGGTTGAGCGCGCCTTCGAGATCGCGAATGCTGGCGGTGATGCGCGACGCCAGCAAATCGAGCACCTCGGCGGGCACCTTGGCACCCGGCATATCGACCAGCTTGCGCGCCAGCACCGCGCGGCGCAGCGCCAGATCGGGTGCCTTGATGTCGGCAACCAGCCCGCACGACAGGCGCGAGGTGATCCGTGCCTCGACCCCGTCCAGCCCCTGCGGGCAGCGGTCGGCCGAGATCACCAGGCGTTTGCCCGCGCCCATCACTTCGTTGATCGTGTGGAAGAATTCTTCCTGCGTCGAATCCTTGCCCGCGATGAATTGCAGATCGTCGACCAGCAGCAGATCGGCCGAGCGCAGCCGCGTCTTGAAGCTGTGCGTGTCGCGGTTGCGCAGCGCCTGGACGAAATCGAACATGAAGCGCTCGGCCGACATCAGCAGCACGCGAGCGCCGGGCACCGCCGCAAGATAGGCAGCACCAATTGCGTGCATCAAATGCGTCTTGCCCTGCCCGGTGCCGCTGTGGAGGAACAGCGGGCTGAAGCGCGGCACGCCGGGCTCGGCCAGCGCGCGCGCGGCATTGAAGGCGACCATGTTGGAGGCATCGACCACGAAGCGATCGAAGGTGAAGCGCGGGTCAAGCGGCGGGCGATCGGCGACCACCACGGGAGCTTCCACCGCAGCCGGGAGCGACTCGACCGTGAGCACGGCGGGCGCGGGTGCCGCGGTGGCGGAGCCCGTCTCGATCGAGACGCGCCGGACCGTCGGCAGAACCGCGCGGAATTCCTGCAGCAAACGATCGGCATAATGGTTGCGGACCCAATTGGTCATGAACGCCGACGGCAACGCCAGGCGCACCGATCCCTCGTCCAGACCGGGCAGCAGCGTCATCGGCTTGAGCCACTGGTCGAACAGCCGCGCCCCGGCCGATTCCCGCAAATGCGCCCGTACGACGGCCCAAGCGCGGTCGACCGAACCGTCCGGCTGCACGCCGTCCACGCTCGTACCGTTTGCGCTCGCCCCCCTGTTCAACGTTACGACCACACCAAAAACCTTTGTTTGACAGCGCGGTGAAAGACCGCGCCGCCGGAACTGCACAGACAAAGCCCCCCACAGCCGGAATCACCGCCTGCATGACGTTGCCATTCGAATTGAGTCGCGAGACGCTCGGTCTGCGCGTTGGAGGGCCAGTTATGAAGATCGCAGCGAGTCGATCAAGGCCTGCCCCTGTCAGATTTTTGAAATAATCTGGATTGACTCGTATCTAGCCACGGATTCGCGTCAAATTTCTTATAAGTATCTGATTCACAACAGATATTGTCGTTACACTTTCGTGTCGTTTTTGCGAATCGCGGTGAATCCGTGGGTTCCGGTAAATTGGGGTTCGCGGGGTCCCGAAACGTTCCGTGCACAACGCGCGGCGATGGGATGGAAGCGATGCGGTTCCGCAGCCGACGACAAAAAGCCCGCCGGATTTGCATCCAGCGGGCGTTTTTACCGCAAAATCAGCGGGAATCAGGCCAGCGCGGAGAGGCGCTTGGTCAGACGCGAGAACTTCCGGCTGGCGGTGTTCTTGTGCAGCACGCCCTTGGCGACGCCGCGCATCAGCTCGGGCTGGACCAGCGCCATCGCGGCGGTCGCTGCGGCCTTGTCGCCTGCTTCCAGTGCATTCTCGACCTTCTTGACGAAGGTACGGATGCGACCGGTGCGGTTGCCGTTTACCAGTGTCCGCGCGGCGTTACGACGGATACGCTTTTTCGCCTGTGGCGTGTTCGCCATGAAGCCCTCTGATTCTGCAAATAAGAAAGGGCGGGAGAAAGCTCCCGGCCCCGGAAGCCGTGCGCCTTAGCGAGAACGTGCGCGCTGGTCAATCACCGCTGGCACTTTGGGCACCAAAATGTCGAGCGCCCGCCCTCGGCATAGCGCGCTACGGTGCCCCCGCACGCGCAGGGCTGCCCCTCGCGGCCATAGACCAGGAATTGCTTGGAGAAATAGCCGAGTTCCCCATCGGGCCGCGCATAATCGCGCAGGGTCGATCCGCCTGCCTCGATCGCGGAGAGCAGCACCGACCGAATCGCCGCGACGAGTCGCTCGAGCTTGGCGCGCGACAGCTCGCCCCCGCCGCGCTTGGGCGAAATGCCCGCAAGGTGGAGCGCCTCGCAGACATAGATGTTGCCGAGCCCGGCGACGATTCGCTGATCGAGCAACAGCAGCTTGATCGACGCGATCCGCCCGGCAAGCGCCGCGTGCAGGTACGCGGCGGTCAGCTCGGGGCCGAGCGGCTCCGGCCCCAAGGCCTTGAAGGCGGGAAAGTCGGCGAGCGCGGTCGTCGCCAGCAGATCGACCGAGCCGAAGCGCCGCGCATCGTTGAGCGCCAACCGCTGCGTCGCGGTTTCGAGAATCAAATGATCGTGCGGCAGCACCTCGCTGGGGTCGACGCGCCAACGCCCCGACATGCGAGATGGAACACCATGGTGTCGCCGCGATCGGTTTCGATCAGCCCGTATTTGGCGCGTCGGCTAAGCCCGGTGACCGTCGCCCCGGTCAGACGCTGGCCGAGATCGGCCGGAAAGGGGTGCCGCAAGTCCGGGCGGCGGAGCTGGACCAGCGCGATGCGCTGCCCCTCCAGCACGGGCCGCAGACCGCGCACGGTGGTTTCGACTTCGGGGAGCTCAGGCATTCCCCGCTTTCGCCCGAACGGTGCCAGGGGTCAACGACAGCCCGCGCTCTGGCTGATGACACGTCCTTCCTTCGCGCCTTCGCGGGCAATGCGCCTTCTTTCTCACGCGAAGACGCGAAGGCGCGAACAGGAATCGCCGCCACGTGACAATTTGACCCATCCGCCATGCAGTGGTTTGCGCCGCCGCTTCGCTCGGCTAGAGCGGGCGGCATGACCGACACCCAATCCGGCTCCGATACCGCCCCCGGCACCGTCTCCTTTGGCTATGAAGACATCCCCGCCACCGAAAAGACCGCGCGCGTCGGCGGCGTGTTTTCGAGCGTGGCGCGCAGCTACGACATCATGAACGACGCGATGTCGGGCGGGATGCACCGTTTGTGGAAGGATCGCTTCGTCCGCCGCGTGAAGCCGCGCGCGGGCGAGCAGATCCTCGATATGGCGGGCGGCACCGGCGACATCGCCTTCCGCCTGGCCGAATCGGGCGCGAGCGTGACCGTCGCCGACATCAACCCGCAAATGCTGGAAGTCGGCATGGAACGCGCCGCCAAGCGCGGCATTGATGGCCTGGTATGGACCGAGGCCAATGCCGAGACGCTGGTCTTCCCCGACCGCTTTTTCGACGCCTATACGATCGCCTTCGGTATCCGCAACGTGACCGACATCCCCAAGGCGCTCCGCGAGGCGCACCGCGTGCTGCGCCGCGGCGGGCGCTTCTATTGCCTGGAGTTCTCGACCACGCTGTGGCCCGCTTCGCCGATGTCTATGACGTCTATTCCCACAAGGTGGTGCCGCAGCTCGGCAAGTTGCTGGCGCAGGATGCCGACGCTATCGCTATTTGATCGAATCGATTCGCCGTTTCCCCGACATGCCGACTTTCGAAGGCATGATCCGCGACGCGGGCTTCGTGCAGACCGGGGTCGAGCCGATGCTGGGCGGGCTGGTCGCGATCCACCACGGGTGGAAGATTTGATGCAGTGCGCTGAAACCCCTCTCCCAACGGAGAGGGAGGGGCCCGCTCGACGCAGTCGAGTGGGAGGGTGAGGGCGACCAACGCCCTGCCCCA
>NZ_JSBN01000115.1 GCF_000797515.1 Sphingomonas sp. Ant H11 | reverse complement strand
GTCCAGCCGTCCGCAGCGATCGGCCTCGGCCCGAGCGTGCCGCCGCGCGCCGAACCTGGGCGGCAAGGCTCTTGGCCTTGCCGCCAGAGGCGTGACCTGAGTCCCGGTTCCTTCCCGGCCGAACCCGGAAATCCTCGTCGTCGCTGCTCACGATGAGGCCCTTGGGAGGGGCGTCCGACAGATTGTCCGCGCAAAACGGCGGATAGCGTGATGGAACGTCCGACGCCCGGCGCGGCCGTCGGACAGGTAAGCTATTCTTCTACAACCACAAAAGCGTCGATGCCCGACGCGCCTTTTATCTTGCGTTCTTAATTGGGCTCTTCCTGTTCGCCGTCTCTACCATCGTCGTTCTCCTACCATATTTGCGAAGCGCGCCACAGCCGCCCGCGCTGCTGGTCCCTGTCGGCATTCGAGGTCTGGTACGCGGTGCATTCTTCCGTGCTCATCGGCGGCTATTTCGGGCTGCTCGCAAGCAGCTTTCAGACCGGCGCGGCACATGTCGCTATCGGACTCACGGGGCATCATCACAGGCATTCCGGGCGTGGTCCGACCCGTCTGTTGAGCGGGTTGGCCACAGGCAAGATATCGTGCTTCCCGTCTTCCTCGTCTGTACCATTCCTCATCCGCTGACGCGGACCTCCTCAGCGCTATTTACCGTTGATCCGGCTGCGCAAACACGATTGATGGTTACGTCCGAGCATAGCTCAGACGCTTGGCTTTGGCGGCGATCCACACGGCGGTTTCGGCCTCGGTCGCCTGCGGATCTCCGATGTAGAACGTGCCGTCGCGCCACATCGCGTGCATCACCACCGCGAGCTTGCGCGCGACTGCGACGCGGGCCTTGGCGTGGCACTTGGTCTTCGCCAGCTTGAGGCCCCACGCCTTGATCGTGTCGCTTCCCTTGAAGCGCGTAAGCATCGCCGACGCCGCCTCATAGAGCGCTCGCCGGACATCCGGGTCGCCCGCCTTGCTGATGCGCCCCTTCACGTCGATCGACGTTCCGGACTGCCACCGTTTCGAGGTCAGGCCGAAGTAGGCGGCGACGTCACGCGATCGTTTGAAGCGGGTCGGATCGTCGATGGCGGCGCTAAAACTCAGCGCCGTGACCGGCCCCACGCCAGGGATCGCCATGAAGCGGCGACACAGATCGTCGGCCATGGCGAGCTGCACCACAAGCTTGTTCAAGACGAGGTATTCCGCCCACAAAGCGGCCCGCGCGCGCAACATGCAGTCCATCAGACCGACCGTCATCGCGTCCTCGACGACGGCCTCGCGCACCGCCTGCTCGAATCCGCCGCGCCCGACCTTGCCGAGCCGGATGCCGAACGCCTTCAACGAGTGGCGGATGGTGTTCTCAAGGTCGAGGAACTTGCGTTTCAGGTTGCGGCGTTGGACCAGCAACAGTCGTATCCGGTAGCAGGCTTCGGTCTTGATATGCGCCTGGCGGAACCACCCGGTGCGCATGATATGTGCCAGCCCGAGCGCGTCTTTCGCATCGGTCTTGTTGCGTTGCGCGCTCATCGCGGCACGGACGTGGCGGGTTTCGAGACACACCGCGGGAACGCCCACCGCCAACAGCTCGGGGTGCAACCAAGGCGACAAAGCGCCCGCTTCGTGGCCCGCCCTACGCAGTCGCTCTGCGTAAGGTTTGAGCGCGGTGGCGATCGCGGCCGGGTCGGTCGGGACCGACGTTTCCAGCATCGTTTCGCCACCATCGCTGACCACGCAGATCGCGGTCTCGTCGATCGACACATCCAGTCCGGCAAAATACTCCATCGCTTTTCTCCTGCGCTTGACCGCAGCGACCTCGTTCGCCGTTCGGTCTCCGCACACGATACTGCCGCTGGGCTCGCCTGCCCAATTACAGCGGCAATCCCTTCTGCTGCCTTTCTCCCGCGACTTGCCTCCTGCGACCTTCTGACCTGTCGCCCGTCATGCCCCGCCACGATGCCCTGCGACCGCTCATGGCGCGCGCCCGCCGGAAAGAGAGACGAAGAGCGGATGGACGAACGGCGTTGGTTGTGCGGAAACGGGATGCGGCAATGCGGGAGGCCTCCCAGTCGGCTGCACGCTGGCGGCAGCGGCGGTCACAGTCGAAGCTCCATCACTGCGCTCGATGAAGAGACCGGCGCTGCGCCAGGTGGTTGACGGCGCAAGCGGTGCCCCGCTCTCAGGCGCGATGCCCGGACTTGCCACCGTCGAGGCGATTCGATCGACATACGCGCGCGTTACGGCAGGCAATGCGCGAGCGCCCGACCGCCACTCGTTAACGCGGCCCGGACCGGCATTGTAAGCGGCAAGCGCGGTGGCGAGGTCGCCATAGCGATCGAGCATCTCGCGCAGATAGGCCGCACCGGCATTGATGTTGGCCCGGACATCATAAGGGTCTGATCCGAGCGCATAGCGCGCGGTCAGCGTCGCCCAGGTCGTCGGCATGATCTGCATGAGGCCCATCGCCCCGACCGGCGAAAGCGCACGCGGATCGCCGCGGCTTTCGGCCCGCATCACCGCCCAGATCCAGCCTTCGGGAAGGCCGAACCGGCGCGCAGCTTCGGCAACATGGGCTGCATAAGGATGCGCGGGCGCGATAGCTGGCGGTTCGTCACCCTGCGCGGCATCGACCGGAAACGAGGTGACGGTAATGGCGATCAATGTCGCCGCCAACATGAAGCGCACAGGGGCGCGAACGCATTGACGCGCATCGGATCAGTCCTCCTGGGCACGGCGCTTCTGCCGCGACCAGAGCAGGAGATGCGCGTCCTTTTGGGTCCGGGACGGCAGGAGATTGGCGCGCAACGGGCGATCGAACGTCGGACAATCGACCTGCACGGTAATGAAGCTGCCGCCGCCTTCGCGCTCATGCGTCCAGCCCGAGCCGATTTCCGAACCGAGGGTATTGTCGTCGAGATGCACCCGCCAATCGGGCGCTTTCTCCGCGCCGGAATTGGCGATAGGCACGATGCGCAATGGCACGTCGAGCGTCAGCGTCTGGAGCCGGCCGACATAGGCGTCACCAACGAATTGAAAGCTGCCGATCTGCATAGGACACATCCTTGCTTGGGGTGGGAGAACCAGTCGGCGCGGTCAGGCCGCGCCAGCGAAGCGGCGCGTCTGGTGCATCGCGCGTAAGCATGGGGGGTCGCGCGGCCGAGCAGACCGTTGACGGGCAGCGGTCCGAAATAGCGCCCGTCCATGCTGTCGGGCGCGTGTTGAGGAGGAACAGCTCGCGCGGCCCGAGCACATGGCAGCCGCGCCAGACCGGTAACGGTCGGCCATGGCTGTCGTTGGTCCGGGCGATCGCCACCATGCGGTCGTCGACCGTCACACGCGCGCCGTGCCGGCAGATGCGGGCACCGGGATCGGCGGCGAGATGCTTCAGAAGCGGCACGCCCAAGGGCAGATAGCGCCGCTCGGCCATGAAGCGCGCGAGGTTCGGCGGCGGCATCACGGCGACCATGTCGCCAAGCCCCGGCCGGTCGACCGCAGTGAGCCTGTAGAGGCCAATAGGTGCGCTGGCGGTCGCGTTCCACAAGAGGCGGGGATGCGGCGCAAGCAGCGCGACGGCGACGAACAGGCCGGCGAATAGCTCAGCGAGCAGTGCCGTCACGATGACATAACCGAGCCGGCTCATCCTTCGATCGCCTTGCGCTTGAGCCAGGCGGCGTGACGCTCGGCGGTATAGAGCCGTGGCGGCTCGCCTGCACTCAGCCGGTTGTGAACATGGCGCCAATGGTCGGGCGCGGCATCGCACGGATCGACACCGGCGGCGTCCACCGCATCGATCGCGGCGAGCACGGCGCGGACCTTGGCCCAGCCCTGGATCGACAGATAAAGTTCGCCGCCGGGGCGCACGAACGGCGCGGTCGTATAGGCTTCGTGCGCGCCGACCGCGCGCAGGATGTCGATGCGGGAATGGATCGTGCCAAAGTCGTTGGATGCCCAGCGAATGAGCGCGAAGATGGCGTTCGGCCGGAAAGAGACGATGCGCGTCTTGCGGCTGACGATGCGCTCGCCAGCGATCCGGCCGAAGCGTATCCAGTGTTCGAGCCGCTTCTCGATCCAGATGAGTTCGACCTCGGTCATGGCGCCACGCAGCGGCGGGACGGCGTTCGCGCTGACGCGCTCCCCGGGATACGGACGGTTCATGACACTGCTCCGGGAAGAGGATCGGGCGCGGGCGATGCGCTGGTGAAGGGAAGCGTGGCGGCGATGCGCGCTTCGGCGAGTGCCGCCATCGCGGCATCGATCTCGCAGCCGACATAGCGGCGGCCGGTCGCGCGCGCGGCTTCGCCGACGGCGCCGATCCGGCGAACCAGTCGCCGACCAGCCCCTTCGGCGGGCAGCTCGCGCGCAGGAGTATCTCGATCAGTCCGACCGGCTTTTCGGTCGGGTGGATCGCGCGGCCGTGGCAGTTGCGCGCATAGATGACGGACCGCATCAGGCGCGGACCACCATCTTCGCTGACATAGTGGCCGCGCTCGATATGCCCGGTATGCGGCGGGCGTACCTTGCGCCGGACGGTGCGCGCGGTCGCATCACTGGTGGTCTGGACGACGTTGTAGATGCCTGACCAGGGTGCGTCCGAACGATAGAATTGAACGGCAAGCTCGTGGACGCGCTTGAAGCGATCGGCGTGGAACGCGCTGCCGTTCTGCTTCTCCCAGACGATCTCCTGCGCATAGCGCAGGCCCGCCAAGCGAATTTCATCCGCCGCGCCCAGGAAGCTGCGCAGCGATCCAAACACCCAGATCGAACCGGATTGGGTGAGCGCATTGCACGCCAGGCTGAGCCAGCCTTCGACACGGCGGTCCCAACCCAGCGACGTGTCGCCATAGGGCGGATCGCCGAAAATCATGTCGAACGGGCCGTGATCCGGCATGACGGTGCGGCAGTCGCCGACAAGTATCGTCATTCCGCACCGCCAAGCCGCATGGCGGCATCCCGGCGGCGTGGCCGTAGCCAATGGCGGGCGGCGCCATTATCCACGGCGGCGCGGCGCGTTAGCAGGAATCCGAAGGATTCTTCTCTATTAGCACCGTTAGAGGGGCGCCAATTTCGCGCGGATTTCTGCGGGTTTCCGGCCCGCGCCGGTTCCCGATAGGACGACTCCGCAGTTCCCGATAGGACGAGTCGGCGGGTTCCTGATAGGACGACCATCATCGCTGCTTATCCATAGCGCGGGAGCTTGAGACGGCGCATCGCTGCGTCCATCGGATCGATCGGAAGCGGCGCGAAGCTAAGCCGCTCGCGGCCGAAACTATGTTCGATCGCGAGCGTGTAGCCGGGCAGCGGCTGCCGGCGCACGATCGCGCGCAGCTCGAAAGCGAAGCGCTTCAACGGTGAGAGCGCGCCCGACTTGAGATGGAGATGCTTGACATCGAAGCTCCAGCCGCCGGACTGGCGTCCGCCATGCTTGCGAACAACACGGTACAACCAGCGTTCGAGGCCGCCGGTCAGGTCGAAATAGGCACGGTCGATCGTCAGCACGAGGGCGCGATCGAGGACGCCGGCGTAGAACCAGTCGGGCAGAATCAACTCGATGCCGAGCGGACGGCCGCTCGCGTCGAGGCGCTCCTGCCACTCGTTGATCCATGAGAAGCGGTGACGCCGACGCTGGTGCTGCTGCCGGATCGAGGTCGCAACGGTGGTCGACTGGAGACGGTCAAGCGCCGCCTTCAGGCGATCATAATTGTCGCGCCCGGTGCCACGGCCGACATAACTCAGGATTTCATGCGGTGTCGTCGCCATCAGCCGCGAAGTCGGATGCCCGGCATCGCGGGCCTCCACGATCTGGCTGGTTGCCCAGATCAGCACATCGGCATCCCAGATCGTCGCCATGCCATGTTCGGGCACCGCTTCGACCGAGATACACGTCTCTCCCATGCGAAAATCGATAGGGGTGACGCGCTTCGACTTGGCGAGGCTGAAGAACGGCCATGTCATCAGGTCCTGCGCATCGCGCGGCGCGAGATCGCCCGGCACCGACCGGAACAGGTCGAGCTGGGCGCGTTCGCCGATCCCAAGGGATGCGTTGCGCGGCACCGTCATCAGCCCTCCGCCGGACGGCGCCGGGCGGGATGGACGGTGCCGGCACCGGTATCGGATGTCGAGCGGCGCGTGCCGAGCGCGGCCCAGCTCTCAAGATCGTCGATCGCATAGACCACCCGCCCGCCAAGCCGACGATAGACCGGGCCGGTGCCATAGCAGCGATGCTTTTCGAGGGTACGCGGGCTGAGACCGAGATGGGTCGCAGCATCGGGTGTCTTGAGATAGCGCGGGCGCTGCGCGGATGCGTCTGGCTGCATGATCGTCCTCCTTGGATGCGCCGGCCGGCATGGGCCGGTGCGGAACCACGGGGCGGACATTGGAGAAGAAGGGCCGGCGCCCCGGAGCGGCTATTTCACGCCGCTGACTTTTGTCGCCCCCCGACGACACCGCGGAGCAGCGCGCGATAGCCACCGTGCATGAGGGCAAGCGCCTCGTTGATCAGGCGCTGGGTGCGGCGGCGTTCGGTCGAGGATTTCCATTCCATGCCGCGCCCGATCGTCATGCCGGGATAGATCAGGCGCCTTGCGATCTCGTGCGACGTCGGTCTGGGCGCGGATGGGGGAGTCAGGAGCATATCGAGTATGTCGAGCAGGAGGTCGAGGCGTCGCCGCTGAAATGCCGTCGGCCGGAACGCGCCGTTGCGGCGCGAGGGGCGCGCGTC
>NZ_JSBN01000114.1 GCF_000797515.1 Sphingomonas sp. Ant H11 | reverse complement strand
TGACGGGTTTCTCGACTTCGCTCGAAACGAACGGGGAGGGTGGTGGTGCTGAGCGGTTTCTGCGGCAGAGGCTGCGCGCGTGGAGCGCCCCCTCCACCATGCGCTTTGCGCATGGTCCCCCTCCCGGGGCCGGGAAGGATTAAAAAAAGGCCCGCGATCCTGGTGGAGCGCGGGCCTCTTTTCGTCGGGATCGAACGGCTCAGGCCGCGCGCGTGCCCGTCATCGGGAAGCTGCCGAACGCGCCCGCGCCGACCGAACCGGTGAGCGTGTCGCCATCGGCGGTCGCTTCGCAGGTCAGCGTCATCGGCATCGGCACGACGATCGACATCGTCCACTTGATCGTCTCGCCATCGACGATGCCGTCGGTGATTTCGGCGCTGCCCTGCGCGCCGACTTGGCTTCCGGTCCAGCTAGCGCCGTCGGTCTTGACCGTCAGCACGGCCTTCTGGTCGCCCAGCGGCGACTTGACGATGGTATCCCAGGTTCCGTCGATTGCAGCCATTGTCTCTCTCCTGACAAGAATCTTCAACGCGCATCCGCGACGGATGCGGCGGGCACCACCTCAACCGGCAACCCGATGCTGTCAAGCTGGCCACGGACCTTCGCCGCATCGCCGACGACGATCCAGACGGTCTTGGCCGGGTCGATTGCCGTGCGTGCCGCAGCGTCAAGCTCGGCTGCCGTCATCGCGCGATATTTTTTGCGGCAGCGTCGCGTAATAATCGTCGGGTCGACGATACAGGTCGTTTTTGTTGCAGTGCGCCAAGCACGGCACCCGACGTTTCGAAATTGCCCGGCAGCGAGCTGATCGCATCGGTGATGGTGCGGTCGAACTCGTCCTTGGTGATGCCCTTGGTGGTCAGGAACTCGGCAAAATCGGTCCGCAGCGATTTGATCGATTCGCCGGTCTTGTCGGCCTGCACTCCGGTGCCGAGCAGATAGGGTGTGTCATGCTGGGCGCGGCGGAAGGAGCCGTTGACGCCGTACGACCAATGCCGCGCCTCGCGCAGGTCCATGTTGACGCGCGACAGGAAATCGCCGCCGAGCGTGTCGTTGGCGGTGATCACCGGCAGCAGATCGTCAGTGCCGACCAGTCGCGTGGGAATCCCGGCGATGATGAACGACTGCGGCGAATCGGGCCGGTCGATCAGCACTATCTTGGGGGCAGACGGTACGGCCTTGACGGTGAAATCCTTGACGCCGGCCGGGCCGGTCGGCGTCCAGTCGCCGAAGCGCGCATCGAACGCCGCCTTCACCTCAGCCAGCGGACGATCGCTGACGACGAAGATCTTGGCCTTGTCGGGGCGAATCCAGGCTTGCTGGAAGGCAATCAGATCGTCGCGCGTCAGTGCCGCCACCGCCTTGGCATCGCCGCTGCCGAACGACTTGGCATAGGGATAGGCCGCGCCGTAGATCAGCTTGGGATAGACGCGCGTTGCCAGGCCCTGCGGGCTGGTCAGCTCGGCCGAGATGCGCGAAAGCTGCTGGTTCTTGACGCGGGCGACTTCCGCCGGATCGAACTTCGGATGCCGCACGATATCGGCGAGCAATTCGGTCGAAGCGGCAAGGTTGGCGCTTGGCGTGAACAGGCCGACAACGGTGCGATCAGCCCCCGATCCGCTGGTAATGTTCGCGCCCAGCCGCTCTTTCGCTTCGGCAATCGCGATCGAATCGCGCGTGAGCGTGCCCTCGTCGAGCATGTCGAGCGTCAGTGTCTGCGTGCCGAGCTTGCCCGGCACATCGGCGGCGACACCGGCATCAAAGCTGATCGACGCCTGCGTGATCGGCACGGCGTTGCGATAGGCATAGACCAGTTCGATGCCGTTCTTGAGCTTGGCGTGCTCGACCTTGGGGAAGTCGAGGCTCGCCAAGGTCCCGACCGGCGGCAGCGCACCGCGCGTGCCCTTGAATTCAGGCTCGGGTGCCGCCGCGACCTTGGCCGGCGGGGTCGCCTCGACATAGGCATCGCGCGCGCCGGGCACGACGGTCAGCGCATAGACCGGGCGCGTCAGCCATTTCGCGCTGGCCGCTTTGACTTGCGCGGGCGTCTGCGCGGCGAGTTCGGCGAGCTGCTTTTTGTAGAAGCCGGGGTCGTTCTCATACAGCGCGCCTTCGGCAAGCGCGACCGCCTTGCCGCCGAAACCACCGGTCGATTCGAGCCCGGCAATGCGTGCCGCCGCATCGCGCGTCGCAACGCGCTGCACTTCATCTGCAGTCGGGCCGTTGGCGATGACATCGGCGATGATCTCGTCGAGCCGCTTGGCGACGAGCGCGGGGTCGACGCCGGGCCGCACATCGGCGCTGACCACGAACATGCCGACCTGCGCGAAGCTCTCATTGTTCGCCGACACGCGCACCGCGAGCTTTTCCTTGCGCACCAGCGCATTGTCGAGGCGGCTGCTGGCGAGGCCCCCCAGCACTCCGGCGGTCACATCCAGCGAGACCGCTTCGGGGTTGTTGAGGCCCGGCACCGCCCACATGCGATAGATGCGGGTGGTGGCAACACGGTCCTTGATCGTCTCAACCTTGGGCGCGGCCAAAGTCGGCACATCGGCGGCGGGGACGACGCTCTCCGGCCCCTTGGGGATCGCGCCGAAATACTTCTCGACCAGTACCTTCGCCTTGGCGGCGTCGATATCGCCCGACAGCACCAGCACCGCATTGTTGGGGCCGTAATGGCTGCGGAACCAGCTCTTCACATCCTCGACGCTCGCCGAATCGAGATCGGTCATCGATCCGATGGTGGTGTGGCCATAAGGGTGCGTGGTGGGGAACAGTGTCTCGGTCTGCTTGTACTGCACCAGACCAAAGGGCTGATTATCGCCCTGCCGCTTCTCATTCTGCACGACGCCGCGCTGCTCATCGACCACGCCGGGGGTGATCGCCCCGAGCAGATAGCCCATGCGGTCGCTTTCGAGGAACAGCGCGCGATCGAGTGCTGCGACGGGCACCGTCTCGAAATAATTGGTGCGATCGAAATAGGTCGTGCCGTTGAGATCGGTCGCGCCGATCGCCTTGGTATAGGTGAAATAGTCCTTCGGCGCATTCTCGGAGCCGTTGAACATCAGATGCTCGAACAGATGCGCAAAGCCGGTCTTGCCCTTGGGCTCGAACTTCGAACCGACATTGTACCACACGCTGATCGCGACGACCGGGGCCTTGCGATCGGTATTGACGATCACGCGTAAACCGTTGGCGAGGCGGAATTCGCTATAGGGAATATCGACTTGCTTGACCAAGTCCGCGACCGGAACGGGCTTGGGCGCGGTCTGCGCGACGGCGGGCATCGCCAGCGTTGAAAGGGCCACGCCACACAGCGCGAACAGCTTGACGGTCATTGATGGTTCCCCTGGCGATGTCGTTGGTAAACGACTGTACTGATTAGGTATAGCAGTGGCCGGTTTCGTTACAATACGTCACGGCCGATACACACGCTCGACGCTGGTCCGTAAGTCGTCGCGCCAGAACAATACCGGCTTGGTTTTATGCGCGACGAACAGCGGGGCCTGGTCGGCATAATGCGGTGACCGCGGCCGAGTCGTCGCCGCACCATAAGGCTGCACCGATTCCGAGCTGACGCGGCCTGCCTTGTCCCACGTCATGAACATGATGAAGCTGTCGCCATGCTTCACCACCAGCCGCCCGTCATCGGCTTCGTCCCAGGTCGAGGCCGCGCGGAGCACATCGGGGCCACCGTCGAGCGGCAAGTCGACCGCGCCATGCCGCAGGCGCAACACCGTGCCGAGTGGGGGATCGAGCGTGCCGAAATGCCGTTGCAGATACCCCGCCGCCTTGGCCAGCGCATCGCGCGGGTCGAGTTCGGGGCGGCGCGGATAGTGCCATTTCTGCCCCGTGCGCAGCAGGATCGCGGCGAGCGCCTGGCCGCTGTGATGGCCATCGAAATCCCAGTTCCAGCGCTTCAGCAACGCTTGCGCCTGCACCAGTTGCGCGTCGCCGCGCGGGTCGACGCGCGCGATATCGCCGTACCAGCGCGCCGCCCAACTCAGGCGGCTGATGCCCGTGTCATATTTGATGCGCCGCAGATCGTCGGCACTGATCGAGGGATGCGCCCCCATCAGCTCGACCGCGCGCGTACCGCGATTGGTGGTGTCGGTTTCGATGCCGAGCAGTGGCGAATAGTCGCCGGGCTTGAGTTCGGAGCCTGCGCCCGCCGCCTGGAACGGGGTGTTGTTGGCGTTGACGAGGAAGCCCGAGGCCGGGTTCACGTTGCGCGGCACTTGCGCGAACGGCACCGTGCCCAAGGCGAAATCGCGCGAGGTGTCGCCGGGCAGGACATGAAGATAGTCGAACCCCGGCTTCCGGTTGGGGAAGCTCGCATTGTAGAAATAGGCGATGTTGCCCTTGGCGTCGCCGTACAGGAAATTGGTCGCGGGCACGCCCTGGATCGCCAGCGCCTTCTGCCATTCAGCAAAGTCGCGCGCGCGCGTCAGGCGGTAATATTCCTCGATCATGCGGAGCTGGTCGGCCCCGGCATAGCGGATCGCATAGGCCCCACTCTTGTTGACGATCACCGGCCCCTGCACCGCGCGATACGCCATTTTGGGGATCGGCAGCACGAACGGGCCGAAGCGCACCTTCAGCCACACGCGCTGCGCCTGCAACGGCCGCCACGCCCCGTCGAAGCGGTAGTGGGTGCGATCGGCATCCAGCACCAATTTGTAGACATCGGTCAGATCGGGGCGGTTGACGGTGTTGGTCCAGCCGAGATGTTCGTTATGCCCCAGCACCGGGAAGGGCACGCCGGGAAAGGTCGCGCCCGAAAAGTGCCAGCCGGTGCCCGATTGCACGCTCAGTTCATACCAGGCGACCGGGCCGCTCCACGGCTGATGCGAATTGGCGATGACGCGGGTGAAGCCATCGGCCGAACGCTTCGGGCCGACGACAAAGGCGTTCGAGCCGTTGGGCATGGCTTCGCCCCTCGCCGGTAACGCCGCCGGATCGGCGCTGTCGGGCACCGCGCCCGCGCTTTCGCGCGGCAGCGGCGTATCGCCCGACAGCGCCCCGAGCGTCTGGTCGAGCCCGAAGAAGAACGGGGTGCGCAGCACGAAGCCGGTCGCAATGTCCTCGCCATTGGCCGGGAACAGCCGCGCAAGCCGGATTTCGCCCGGATGCCGCCGCGCATATGCGTTGAGCCCGCTGGCATAGGCATCGAGCAAGGCGCGCACGTCGGCCGGCTGCTTCTGATAATCGCGCTCCGCAGTTTCGCGGGCACCGAGCAGACGGAGCGTGTAATCGACCTTGGCCCCGTCCGCGCCTTGGAGCGCGCCGAGGCGTCCCCGCGCCATCGCGACCGCCTCCTGCAGCGTCGCGAAATCATCCTCGGCATGGGCATAAGCCACGCCATAAGCGACATCGGGATCGGTCTTGCCGAAGATATGCGGCACACCGAAACGATCGCGGGCGATGACGCTGTCATAATGGTGGACCCGTGGTGGCGTGACGCGGATCGCGACCAGCGGCTCCCACACGGCGAGCCCGACACCCACCACCAACACCAGCACGCCCAACCCGGCCAGCACCCGCCGCAATCCCCGCATCCACCCTGCCCTCTTATCGTTTGCGGCAAGATGTAGCTGGGCGATCCGGCCGAGACGAGGGGATTGTTTCGCGAGGCTCGTGCCGTTTTCCCGCAAAAGCGCGGATCCAGGGTTACAAGCGAAGCGCCTGCAACCCTGGGCTCCCGCTTGCGCGGGAGAACGCGCGTTAGAACCCCGCCTTGATCGTCACGAAATACTGGGCGGGCGCACCCGCCAGCAGCGTCTGGTTGTCGCCCGAATAGCCGAAGCCGTTCGACCCGATCGTCGAGATATATTTCTTGTCGAACAGATTGGTCGCGTTGCCCTGGATCTCGAACTTGCGATCGGCGATCGTCACCCGTGCGCCGATCGTCGCGTCGACCAGCACGCGTCCGGGCACCGATTGATCGTTGGTGTAGGTGAAATAGCGGCGGCTCATATAATCCGCGCCGATGCGACCGAAGAACATGCCCTTGTCGTAGGTCAATTCGCCCTTGGCGAGATGCTTGGGGGTGTCGACGGTTTGCTTGCCCTTGATGTTCTGCACCAAGCCGCCGACCGTCACGTTGTCGCGATAGGTCGAGTCATTGTAGCTGTACGAGGCGAATACGCCGAAGCCATAGCCAAGCTTGGCCTCCAGCGCGGTTTCGAGGCCATAAGCGCGGACCGAGCCCACATTCGACAGAATCGGCGGGTTGCCGACGATGCCTGCGCCAACCGTCTGGGCGAGCGTGCGGTTCTGGAAATCGACATAATAGCCGGCCAGCAGCGCGTTGATCCCGCGATAATGATAGCGCGCGCCGACTTCATAGGTGTCCGAGGATTCGGGCTTCAGCTTGTTGGTCGTCAGCAGGGCGTTGAACCCGGCTTGCGTGGTAGCGAACGGTCCGCTCGTCGCCGCCGCGACAAATGCGCGGGTCACTTCGGTGAAATCGCCGAACAATTCGACCTGATTGCCCAGCTTGTAGTTGAGCCCGGCGTGCGGCTGGAAGAAATCCTTCACCTGGATGCGGCCCGAGGCGAGCCCGCCCGACACGATCGGCGTGGCCTTGTTGGTGACCGAGAAGCCCTTCCAGCCGAGATCGACCGTCAGATCCCCGAGCGCGATCTTGTCCTGCACATAATATTGCACGGTGTCGGTTTCGTAGGTGTTGTACCACTGGGTCGCGAACGGCAGATATTGGAAGTGCAGCGCATCGCGCGTCGGCGTGGTGCGGCTGTCGAGGCCATAGAAACGCCGTGCCTGGCGGAAGTCGTTCACCTCGTACCAGCCGCCAACGGTGATGTCGTTAAAGGCGAGCTTGGTGCCAAGCGAGCCGAACACGCCCTTGCGGTGAATGTCATATTCGGTGGTGCGCACCGAGATCGGCACGCCCGACGGGGAAGGAACATAAGGCGTGAACCAGATGCCCTGGCCGTGGTTGGAATGGTAATAGCCCTTCAATTCGCCATGCACCGTTGCGCCCTTGGCGGTCTCGATCCCCAGGGACGCGAGATAATCCTGCCGCAGACCGGCGGCGTCGTAATAAACGTCATCGGCATTGGCGTAGGGCGCGGGGGTTACCGTGCCCGCCGCCGGATTGAGCTTGGGTGCGCCGGTATAGCCGCTGTTTGCCCCGGTGTCGGCGATCAGCACCGCCAGCGGGAAATTGTTGGAAATATTGTCGTTGCGCAGCCCGAGGCGCTTGATCATGTCGAGCGACAGATCCTGATAGTCATTTTCCCGGCGATCCGAAAAATCGAAGGTGCCGACCAGCCGCACCGGGCCGACGGGCGCGATGAACTTGGCGTTGACCTGGTTCTGGCGCTGCACGCCATAGCCCTTCCACTTGTCGGTATCGAGAAAGCCGTAAGAGACATAGGCGCTCGGCCCGTTCTCTCCGAGGACACCGGTGTCGAGGCGACCGAAGGCGCGCACGGTATTGGCGCTGCCATAGGTGCCGTTCAGCGTCAGCCCGAAGGTCGGTTTCGGGTCGCTCGAGAAAAACTCGATCGTACCGCCAAGGTTGTTGGTCGCTTGTGTCCCGATCGAACCCGCACCCTGCGACACTTCGGTACGGCCAACGTTTTCGGGCGAGATCGCGCGGCTGATATGCAAGCCGTTGGTGTTGCCATAAGAGCCGTCGCCGAGCGGAATGCCGTCGAGCGTGAAGCCGATCTGGTTCTGGTTGAAGCTGCGGATCGAGACGCGCTCGGACCATTCATACGCGCCAAAGGCGTCGGCCGACTGGAAGTTGACGTTGGGCAGCTTGGCGATGGCTTTGAGCGGGCTGGTGCCGGGAGCCAGGATCGCGAGATCGGCCTGGCTGAGCTGCTGCACTTGCCGCGTCTGGCCCTTGCCGACGATAATGATGTCGCCGCCCGCATCATCCACGGCAGGCGGAGCCTCGGGTGCCGGGGCATCGGGAGCTGGTGCTGGTGCGGCAGGGAGGTCTCGGGCCGAGGCGGCGAGCGGCCACGCCAAGGCAGCACCCGCGAGTAGGCAAAGCGTAAAGCGACGCATGGTCGGTCCCCTGAAAAGAGTCTTTTTTGCAGGGCACTACTCCCCGCGCCCAGTGCCGCGCCTAGCCATGCTGCGTTGCGGAAATACGTAAAATCCGCGTCAAGCGGATGACGTTTTCTGCTGGTACATCGGGCACTTCAGAATCGTGCGCGAGTCACTCTTGTGTTGCAAAAGTGCAACACTACATCGGGACGGAAGAAGGAGGGATACTTCCATATGAATATCGAAAAATTCACCGATCGCGCCAAGGGATTCCTGCAATCGGCGCAAACCGTCGCGATCCGCATGAGCCATCAGCGCATCGCCCCCCGAACATATCCTCAAGGCACTGCTGGAAGATGAGCAGGGCATGGCCTCGGGCCTGATCGCAGCGGCGGGCGGCGACGCCAAACGCGCGGCGACCGAGACCGACCTCGCGTTGTCCAAGATTCCCGCAGTGTCGGGGAGCGGCGCGCAACAGACGCCGGGGCTCGACAATGATGCGGTGCGGGTGCTCGACCAGGCCGAGCAGATCGCGACCAAATCGGGCGACTCCTTTGTCACGGTCGAGCGGCTGCTGGTCGCGCTGGCGCTGTCGCTCAATACGGCAGCAGGCAAGGCGCTCAAGACCGCAGGCGTTACGCCCGAGGCGCTCAACACCGCAATCGATCAGGTTCGCAATGGCCGCGTCGCCGACAGCGCCAGCGCCGAGGACAAGTTCGACGCGCTGAAGAAATTCGCGCGCGACCTGACCCAGGCGGCACGTGACGGCAAGCTCGACCCGGTGATCGGCCGCGACGAGGAAATCCGCCGCACGATCCAGATTCTGGCGCGGCGCACCAAGAACAATCCGGTGCTGATCGGCGAACCGGGCGTCGGCAAGACCGCGATCGCCGAGGGCCTCGCGCTGCGCATCGCCAATGGCGACGTGCCCGATACGCTGAAGGACCGCCGTCTGATGTCGCTCGACATGGGCTCGCTGATCGCGGGTGCGAAATATCGCGGCGAGTTTGAGGAGCGGCTCAAGGGCGTGCTCGACGAAGTGAAGGCCGCCGAGGGCGACATCGTCCTGTTCATCGACGAGATGCACCAGCTGATCGGCGCGGGCAAATCCGAAGGCGCGATAAATGCCGGCAATTTGCTGAAACCGGCGCTCGCGCGTGGCGAGCTGCACTGCGTCGGCGCGACCACGCTCGATGAATATCGCAAATATGTCGAGAAGGACGCAGCCCTCCAGCGCCGTTTCCAGCCGGTGTTCGTCGGCGAGCCGACCGTGCCCGATACGATCTCGATCCTGCGCGGGCTCAAGGAGAAATATGAGCTGCACCACGGCGTGCGCATCACCGATGCGGCGATCGTGGCAGCAGCGACGCTCTCCAACCGCTACATCACCGACCGCTTCCTGCCCGACAAGGCGATCGATCTGATGGACGAGGCCGCCAGCCGCATCCGCATGGAAGTGGAGAGCAAGCCCGAGGAAATCGAAATCCTCGACCGGCGGATCATCCAGTTGAAGATCGAGCGCGAAGCGTTGAAGCGCGAGAGCGACGAAGCGTCGCGCGACCGGCTGGTGAAGCTCGACGCGGAACTCGCCAATCTCGAACAGCAATCCTCCGAGCTGACCACGCGCTGGCAGGGGGAGAAAGACAAGATCTCGGCCGAAGCCAAGCTCAAGGAGCAGATCGACGCAGCGCGCCTCGAACTGGAACAGGCGCAACGGGCCGGCGATCTCGCCAAGGCGGGCGAGCTGTCCTACGGGCGCATCCCCGAACTGCAACGGCAATTGGACGCGGCAGCGGGCGCGACCAAGGGCGCGATGCTGCGCGAGGAAGTGACCAGCGAAGACATTGCCGGGGTCGTCGCACGCTGGACCGGCATCCCGGTCGAGCGGATGCTGGAAGGCGAACGCGACAAATTGCTGCAGATGGAAGCGACGATCGGCAAGCGCGTGATCGGCCAGCAAAATGCGATCCGTGCGGTCTCCACCGCCGTGCGGCGCGCGCGCGCGGGGTTGCAGGACCCCAACCGCCCGCTCGGTTCGTTCCTGTTCCTCGGGCCAACCGGCGTCGGCAAGACCGAGCTGACCAAGGCGCTCGCCGAATTCCTGTTCGATGACCCGACCGCAATGGTGCGGATCGACATGAGCGAGTTCATGGAAAAGCACGCGGTTGCCCGGCTGATCGGTGCGCCTCCGGGCTATGTCGGTTATGAGGAAGGCGGCGTGCTGACCGAGGCAGTGCGGCGGCGGCCCTATCAGGTGGTGTTGTTCGACGAGGTCGAGAAGGCGCATGGCGATGTGTTCAACATCCTGCTGCAAGTGCTCGACGACGGGCGGTTGACCGACGGCCAGGGCCGCACCGTCGACTTCACCAACACGATCATCGTGCTGACCTCCAACCTCGGCAGCCAGATCCTCACGACGCTGGGCGAAGGCGAAGACGTCGCGAGCGTCGAACCGCAAGTGATGGAGATCGTGCGCGGGCATTTCCGGCCCGAATTTCTCAACCGGCTCGACGAGATCGTGCTGTTCCACCGGCTCGGGCAAGCGGAGATGGCACCGATCGTCGACATCCAGGTGCAGCGGATCGCGACGCTGCTGGCCGAGCGCAAGGTCTCGCTGGAGCTGACCGATGCTGCGCGGGCGTGGTTGGGGCGGGTTGGGTACGATCCCGTCTATGGCGCGCGGCCGCTGAAGCGCGCGGTGCAGCGCTATCTGCAAGACCCACTCGCCGACCTGATCCTGCGCGGCAGCGTGAAGGATGGCGCGACGGTGCGGGTCGACGAAGGCGACGGCAGACTGGAGCTGGCCGTCGAGTGATAAAAAAGGGGCGGCTCCTTTGCAGGAACCGCCCCTCCGCGTTGGTGTGATGCGGTTGGCTTACCAGTCGATCTTCGCGCCGAAGCGGACGAAGCGGCCGATGAAGCCCTGGCTTTCCCATGCCACGTTGTAGCCGAAGCCCGTGTCATAGGTCTGGCCCGGGTTGAAGTCGGGCTTCACGTCGAACACGTTGAGGACGTTTGCATAGAAGGTGAAGCGGTTGCCCACCTTGATGCTCGCGCTCATGTCCACATCGATGAAGCGGCGTGCACGGCACTTGAACGGCGAACCATCCGAATAGGTGTAGACCGAAACACCGCCATTGTTGGCGCAATCGCCCGGTACGCCACCATAGTCGACCGAAGCCATGTCATAGCCGCTGGTGTAATATGCCGTCGCGCTCAACGTACCCTTGCCGTTGAAGTCGAGCGTATTCTGCCAGCTGCCGCGCCACTTCGGCGCACCCGAGCACGAGGTGATGTTGCACGGGCTGAGCGATCCGTCGAAGCGCTGAACCGTACCGTTCGGCTGAACCTGCTCGAGATTGATCAGATAGGTCGCATCAACGCGGCTGGTCAGGTTGATGCCGTTGCCCAGCGGGATCCGCGCGGTACCCGACATATCGAGCCCCGACGTGGTTTCCGAAGTCGTGTTGATGAAGCTGTACTGGATGAAGCCCAACTGCGGCAGCGCGTTCGGGAAGTTGGGATCGGCGACGCCCGGCTTTACGGTGATGCCGGGAACATTCACGACGCCGTTATTGGCATAATAGGCCGCAGCCACGCCCGAATAATCCGGTGCCCCGATCAGACCCTTGATCTTGATGTGGTAGTAATCAAGCGTGAAGGTCAAGCGGCGGGTCGGCTCGAAGACGATGCCCCCGGTGATGCTGGTCGACTTCTCGGGCTTCAGATTGGGGTTGCCCGCCGAGGTCAAACCATAGCTGTACGGCAGCGTCGCGTAGGAGTCGCCGCCATGCGCGGCGATGTATGCCGCACCGCCGGCCTGGGTCGGCGAAACCGTCGACGTGATATAACCGGTCGTCGGCTGGCCATAGGCTTCCTGGAAGCTCGGGATGCGGAAGCCGCGCGACCAGGTTCCGCGGATCCGCAGCTGCTCGATTGGCTTGAAGATCGCGGTGACCTTCGGCGAGAAGTTGCTCTGCCCCGACGAATAATCGTCATAACGACCGGCACCGCTCAGCGTCAGCATATTGAACAGTGGCGCATCAATTTGGAAGAAGGCCGACTTCACGTTGCGGCTGCCCGCCGTGCTCACCGAGTTGATGCTGTAATAGCGGTCGGCAGGATTGATCTCATTCGGCGCGTTCGCACTCGGATTGTTGACCGATTCGTAGCGATACGCGCCGCCGACCGCCGCCGTCAGCTCGCCACCGGGCAAGGTAAAGAACGACTTGGAAACCGACGCCTGGACTTGCCACAGCTTCGATGTCGACAGATTGTTGTTGGTCGGCGCGATATAGTCGCGCGTTGCCTGCGTGTTGAGCGACGGATCGACGAAGTTGAACGAGCCGTCGTTGATCACGTTGATCAGGCGCTGCGGATTTAGGTAGTTCTTGTTGGTAACCTTCAGATCGACCTCAGAATAGGTCGCATCGGCATTGTACTTCCAGCCTTCGCCGAACGTGCCCTGGATCCCGCCTGCGAAACGATAGGTTTTCGTGTCGGTTAACGAGATACGCGGCTGATCGTAGCGATAATTGACCCGCGCCTGCTGACCAAGTGCCGCAAACGGATTGTTCGGGTTGAGCGTGCCATTGGCTGCGGTGCACGCCACGGTCGTGCCGCGCGGACAGACGTAAACCGGCAAGAGAACCGGGCTAAGGGTGAACTGCGTCCCGCCCGCTGCGGTCTGGCCGGCGAAGCTCAGCGGCGAAATGCTGCTGTTGGTCTGCGTCTCGTAGAAATTGCCCATCAGATAGGCCTGCGCCTTGCTGCCGACATTGACGGTCAGATGCGCCGTCGCCCCGAAGCGCTGCTCCTCTGGAATTTCCAGCAGATAATCTTTGACGTTATCCTGCGAGCAGACCAGCGAGCCGGTCGGCGTACCTGCCGCTGCCGCTTGCGCTTGCTGCGCCGGGGTCAGGGTGATCGCGGTAAGGTCCCGACAGCCAGCGGCGGGATTGAGCAACTGGAACTGCGAGCCGGCAACCGGGCTGCCGTTCAGATAGGGCCGCGCAACCGGCACGCGCGTCGAGCCAAGGCCGCCGAAGCTGCCATCGCCCTGAATGCCGTTGATCGTCTCGTTGGGCAGACAAGTGCCGCCCGCCTTACAGATCGCGCTGTAATTGTTGGTGTTCCACGGATAACCACGGTCGCGCGCGTAGATCGGGTTGTCGTGCTGGAATTCGGCATTGACGTAGAAGTTGAAGCCCTGCTCGCTGAGCTTGCCATAGCCATAGGTCAGATCGGCGCGCGTTTCGCCGCCGTCCCCGCGCTGCGAGATGCCGGCCGATGCGTTGGCGTGCAGACCGACGATCTCCTTCTTCACGACGACGTTGACGACGCCCGCGACCGCATCCGCACCATAAGTCGCGGAGGCACCGTCCTGCAGGACGTCGACCTTCTCGACGACCGACTGCGGAATGGTGTTGAGATCGACGAAGCTGCGCTGGCCGTCATCGCCGAGCGGGTAAATTGCCGAGCGCAGACCGTCGAACAGGGTCAGCGTGTTACCGGTGGTGAGGCCGCGCAGCGAGACAGCGGTCGCGCCGGTGGCGAAACCGAAGCTGTTCCAGGCACGCGTCATCGTGCCTGCACCGTTGGCGGGAATGGTCTGCAGCGCTTCGGCAATGGTGTTCTGACCGCGATTGGCAAAGTCTTGCGCGGTCAAGGTGTTGATCGGGGCGGCCGTCGCGGCGGCGCTGTTACGGATCAACGAACCCGTGACCACGATGTCCTGGCCCTGGCTGCCCGTGTCGGGCTGCGCCTGCTCGGGCACTGGCGCGGTCGACGGTGCGGCGGGTTGCTGGTCCTGCGCAAATGCTGGCACTGCAGCAAGCAGTAGCGCAGTGGATGCGGCCCCCGTCAGCAGCCGTGCCTTGCGAGCGATGAAGTCTGTTCCGATCACGTCTTTTCCCTTGCTGACCGCACGCATCTACGAAAATTCGCACCGCGGCGTTGTTTGCAAGTCTCGTGACCGAACATGTGCTCGGCCCCCCGAGACATGCGCATGGGATGAAGCGCCCAAGGCACGCTGTAAAGTGAGCCGCGCACGCCCGACTACGCTTTCATTTCACTCTGTTACATAAAAACAACAACTTCGTTACGCGTTTGCAACAGGTTAACGAAAAAGGGCGGCCCCTTCGCAGAGACCGCCCCCTTCCAACAAATACGCCGTACCTTAGAACTTAAAGTGTGCGCCCGCGCGGAACGTGCGACCAACGATGCCGGCCATGTGCCAGGTCGGCAGATAGTTGGCACCCGAATACGACGCTGGAGCAAGCGGTGCCTTCTCGCCGGTGATGTTGCCGACGAACAGGTTGAACGTGAAATTGTCGTTGACCTTGAAGGCCGCACTCACGTCAGCATAGATGAAGCGCTTGATGTAGCAGAACTGATCCGATCCGTTGGCGGCAACGTACAGCGCTGCCGAGCAAGAGTGGCTCGTATCCCCTTCGTCAGCCGCCACTTCCTTGATCCGCGACACGTAATAGGTCGTCGCGGTCAGCGAGAGCGGGCCATATTCAATCGTGTTCTGCCAGTTGCCACGCACGCGCGGCGTACCGGCACCCGACGACAATTCGTAAGGTCCAAGCGTACCGGCATAACGCTGGACGGCAGCGCCGCCGCCGGGATTGAGGTCATACTGGATCAGATAGGTGAGATCGAGGCGGCTGCTGAACTTGACGTCGTTGGTGATCGGCAAGCTCACATTCGCACCGAAGTCGAGGCCCGAGACCGTAACGGCACCAGCGTTGACGTAAGGCACGTTGACGATCAGCACGCGCGGCAGGGCGTTCGGGAACAGCGGATCGGGCGCATCGATGGCCGAAACCGAATAACCCGCCGGCAGTGCCGTGCCTGCAAAATAAGCCGCACGGGCAGCGCCCGCATCGGGTCCGGTTACGATCACGTCGGTCTTCTTGATGTTGTAGTAATCGACGGTGAAGCTGACGTTGCGGACTGGCTCGACCACTACACCTGCGGTGAAGCTACGCGATTTTTCCGGCTTCAGATTGGGGTTGCCGGTCGCGCCCGAACCAAGGCTGTACGGCTGGATATACGGATTGGTGCCGGCATTGCACGACGTCAGCGTACCCGTACCGCCATGTGCGAGGATGAAGCTGCACGGCGGGGTGAAGGTCACGAAACCGGCATAGCTCGAACGCGGATTGTTTTCGGCGAAGGTCGGCGCACGGAACCCGTTCGAATAGGTACCGCGGATTGCGATCTGCTTGATCGGCGTCCACTTGGCACCAACCTTGGGCGAGAAGTGGCTGAATCCTTCCGAATAATGGTCGTAACGTCCCGAACCGTTCACCTCGAGGGTCGGCAGGATCGGCGCGTTGACTTCGAAATAGCCAGCATAGACGTCATGCGTACCAAAGGCTGCCGACGTGTTGGCATATTTGGTGAGACCGACGTCAACGCCATTGTTCTCTTCGGTTTCGTGGCGGAACTGGCCGCCGACCGCAAACTGCAGGTCACCACCCGGAAGCGCGAACAGATCCTTGGCGATCGACCCGTCAAGCGAGATCAGCGAAGTGTGCGAGGGCACCGAGTAGGTCGGCGCGATCAAGTCGCGAACAGCCTGAGAATTGAGCGACGGATTGACGAAGTTGTAGGCACCGGTGTTGACCGCTTTCTTCAGCCCGGCAATGTCGATGACACCATATTCGGTGATCGAGAAATTGTCGCGTGCGCCGACTGCGTCAATTTTCCAATGATAGCCGCCAGCGATGTCGCCGTTAAAGCCGACCGCGCCACGGAACACTTCGTTGTTGCGCACGGTGCCGACGGGAATGTCGCCAAAGGCATAACGGATGCTAGCGGCATTCGCCATCGCGTCCGCTGCGGTTGCCGCGGTATTCGTGGCATAGGGATTGTTCGGGTTGAGGGTACGGTCGGCCGCCGTGATGCAGTTGATGCCAGCCGCGCAGACGAAGTACGGCAGCACGATACCCGGGTTGTTCGACGACAGCGCCGGTGAAGAACCATAAGGCTGGGTCTGCCGGATCGAAGACGGGGCACGATTGATCGTCACCTGGCTATGCGAGTAGCTGCCCGTTGCATATCCTTCGATCGCGTCGCTGACGCGGAAGCTCAAGCGACCCGAGACGTTGTAGCGTTCCTGCGCCGGCTGGATGTCGTTGTAGCGGGTGCCATATTCCTTGCCATAGTCGTGCTTACAGCCCGTGCCGCCAGACGCGCCGGCCACGGTGAAGGTACCGTTCACGCACTGCGCGGTGCCGCCGAGCAGCGTGTAGGTTCCCGATGGCGTGCCGCCGGTGAACGGATCGTTGAGGTTGCTCTGCGATGCGCGGCGCACGACAGCATTGGTCGATGCCGTCGTTAGCGAGCTGTCGGCGGAATTGTTGTCGTTGCCGCCGATCGAACTCAGATCGTTGGTATTATACGGGAAACCGCGCGTAGTCGCGCCAATTGGACGGTCCTTCTGATATTCACCGTTAATGTAAACGTTCCAGCCTTTTTCCTGATAATCACCATAGCCGGCGGTCAGGTTGGCACGGTAACGGGCACCGTCACCCTTTTCGGTCACCCCACCTTCGACGTTGCCGTCGATACCGGTGAAATGCTTCTTCATGATGATGTTGACCACGCCGCCGATCGCGTCGGACCGTAGCTCGACGATGCGCCGTCCTTCAGCACTTCGATCCGCTCGACCGCGCTGAACGGGATCGAGTTGAGATCGACATAGGCGTTGTGGCCGTCATCGTTGAGCGGGAAGTTGGTGCTGCGAAGACCGTCGATCAGCACCAGGGTCGACGAAACGCCGAGACCGCGCAGCGACACAGCAGCACCGCCGGCCGAGAAGCCGTTGGTGAAGCCGGTCGAGATCGACCCCGCGCCATCGGCCGAAATCGAACGGACGGCGTCATTGATGTTGGTGATACCGGCCCGCGCCAGCGTCTCGCTGGTCAGGACGGTGACCGGCGAAGGAGTCTCGGTGTTGGTACGCCGGAAGATCGACCCGGTGACGACGATGTCCTGATTCGCCTCGGCAGTGGCCGGTGCCGGCTCGCTTGCCGGTGCGGGCGCGGTCTGCGCAAATGCCGGGCCGGCCGAAAGCGCGATCAGCAGCGCGACGGGCGCGGCACTTGAACGAAGGCGCGCAAATGCGCGAGCTTGCGTGGTCTGCATCAATGAAAAACCCCCAGATGGTGCGCAATGGCGCAGCGTTGCGTCGGCGATCCCGAACCCCCGGGATCACCGCAATGATGCTAGACTGTAACGATCCCACAGCATTGTAAAGAGGCCGACACGGAACTTTCGCCAAGTGTCGCTGCGGTGCAACACTCTTGCGTCACCCGCTTTACGCCCGCCGCAAACGCCTCACTCGCTGCGCGGCATCGGCCCTGCGACGAGCAGTGGATCGATCTTCGCATCGTGCCATTTCAGGCTCCAGTGCAGATGCGGTCCGGTCGCGCGGCCGGTCATGCCCGAGAGCGCCACTGGCTGCCCGCGGCGAACACGCTCGCCCACGCGCACGTCGATGCGCGACAAATGCAGGAAGGCGGTGTTGAGGCCCATGCCATGATCGATCATCAGCAAATTTCCCTCCAGCGTGAAGGGATGGTCCGCCGCCAGGATTACCACGCCATCGGCGGGAGCAAGGATGACCGAACCTTGCGGCTTGGCGATATCGACACCTGAATGATACGATCCCGCCTCGCCATTCTTGTAGATGCGCTGCGATCCGAACAGCGTGGAGATGCGGCCGGTGGTTGGCCACAGGAAGGTCTGCCGCCACCCTTGCGAGTCCGACGAAACGCGCCGCGCGGCGTTGATCTGCGCCAGTTCGGCCGGGCGCAGCCGATCGAATTCGGGTTGCGGCAACGGAATCTTGGGCAAGGAATTCAGCCGCGAAATGTCCCAGCCACGCGGTGCGATACTGAGGGTATCGCGAACCACGCGCCCGTCATCGAGCGTCGCGACGAGGCTGGCGCTTGGCTTGGCGTCCCGGTCGAAGGCGATCAGGAAACGCCCGTCGGGCGCGACCGGGACGGTTTCGCCGTCGAAGGACAGCAAACTGGTATTGGACGGCGCGATGCCGATCACCAGCCCACCCTGGATCAGGCTGCCCGAATAGCTGAAGCTGGTCCGCTGCGGCTCGCGCTGCGGCTGCGGGGTGGCCCGGCGCGCGACCGGCGGCGCGCTGACCGGCTGAACCGTCGGGCGTTCGGGCGCGGTGGTACAACTGCCCAAGGCAACCAGAGCCACCGACCCGATTGCCCCCCAAACCGTTCGCGCCAGCCCCCCGCGCCGCGTCATTCCGATGCCATCGCCTCGGTCGCGATTTCAGCGCTGGCATAGGCCTCCTGCCGCGCGACGCTCCAATAGCGCAAATCGTCGAGCGCGATCCGCGCCCCCGATACCGCGCACAGGACATGATCGCCGGGGGCGAGCACGCGAAAACCATTGGCCATGAAATGCAGGCGCGCGGGGCGATCGGTATTGGACATCAGCATAAGGCGCGCTTTTCAAACAGCGATGGCGGATCAGAGCAGCGTCGGCTGCTCGGGCTTGGGCGCACCATAGGCTTTGGTGCCCGCGCGCTCAACCTTGGCGTCAACCTGACCGTCCCGAAAATGGAGCGTCACGGTGGCGGCAGCGCGCGCCGCATCGGCCGAGCCGACCACCGCACCCGATGGCCGCGCCGAGACGAAGGCATAACCGCGATCGAGAATGGCGTTGGGGCCGAGCGATTCGACCAGCCGCCACGTCGCCGCCAGCCGATCGCGCGCGCGCTCCAATTGGCGATCGAGCGTCGAAAGACGGAGCGCGCCCGCCGAGCGATCGAGCTGGCCGCGCGCCACCACCACGCGGCGTTCCAGCCCGCGATCGAGCCGCGCGCC
>NZ_JSBN01000113.1 GCF_000797515.1 Sphingomonas sp. Ant H11 | reverse complement strand
GCGCCGGCGGCGTCCCACTGCACATCGCCGTCGTTGGCAGCGGCGGCGCGGCGATGGCGGCGGCACTAAAAGCCGTCGAGCAAGGCGCGCGGGTCACGCTTGTCGAGCGCGGCGTAATCGGCGGAACCTGCGTCAATTTCGGCTGCGTGCCCTCGAAGATCATGATCCGCGCCGCGCATGTCGCTCACCTGCGCCGCGAAAGTCCATTCGACGATGGAATCGAGGCGTCCTCCCCGACGGTCCGGCGCGACCGGTTGCTGGTCCAGCAGCAGGCCCGCGTAGATGAACTGCGGCATGCCAAGTATGGGAACATCCTGGCCGAAACGCCCGCCATCACGGTGTTGCGCGGCGAGGCCAGCTTCCGGGACGCCCAGAGCCTCCTCGTGCGCCAGGCCGACGGCGCAGAGCATCACGTGGCCTTCGACCGCTGCCTGATCGCCGCCGGCGCCAGCCCGGCGATACCGCCCATTCCCGGCTTGCAAGGCACGCCGTACTGGACCTCGCAGGAAGCCCTTGAGAGCGAGACGATCCCGCCGCGGCTGGCGGTGATCGGGTCGTCGGTCGTCGCGGTCGAACTGGCCCAGGCCTTCGCCCGGCTCGGCGGCAAGGTGACGATCCTGGCGCGCAGCACCCTGTTCTTCCGTGAGGATCCGGCTATCGGCGAGGCGGTCACAGCAGCCTTCCGCGCCGAAGGCATCGAGGTGCTGGAGCACACCGAGGCGAGCAAGGTCGCCTACGCCGATGGCGAGTTCGTGCTCGCCACCGGTCAGGGCGACCTGCGCGTTGACAAGCTGCTCATCGCGACGGGCCGCGCGCCCAACACCCAAGGGCTCGCCCTGGAGGCGGCCGGCGTCGCCGTCAACGCGCAGGGCGGCGTCGTGATCGACACGGCCATGCGCACCAGCGCGCCGAACATCTATGCCGCCGGCGACTGCACCGACCAGCCGCAGTTCGTGTATGTCGCGGCGGCGGCCGGAACCCGGGCAGCGGTCAACATGACCGGCGGCGAGGCCGTCCTCGACCTGGCCACGATGCCGGCGGTCGTGTTCAGCGACCCGCAGGTCGCCACGGTCGGGCTCAGCGAGGCAGAGGCCCACCACGTCGGGATCGAGACCGACAGCCGGCTCTTGACCTTGGACAACGTCCCGCGCGCGCTCGCCAACTTCGACATGCGCGGCTTCATCAAACTGGTAGCGGAAGCGGGTAGCGGCCGGCTCATTGGCGTCCAGGCAGTGACGCCGGAGGCGGGCGAGATCATTCAGACGGCGGCGCTCGCCATCCGGGCGCGCATGACCGTCGGCGAGCTGGGCGACCAGTTGTTCCCCTACCTGACTATGGTGGAAGGCTTGAAGCTCGCGGCACAGACCTTCTCCAAGGATGTGACGCAGCTCTCCTGCTGCGCCGGTTGAAGGCTCACTTTTGCGCGGTGAACGGAGCGCGCCTGATGATGACTCTTACCTCTCACGCCGAAGCGACCGAAAGGCCCGCCGTCGAGTTTCCAGGCGGCATGATCACCCCAGACTGGGGCACGGTCACGACGCCACAGGCCCAGAACGCCCTGAAGGCCATCGTCGAGGCCTTCATCGGCTCCAAGTGGGATGGGCTGGATGAGACAGAGAGCCGACTCCACGGCATCGTCCTGCACGGCTACGCCTCAAGTGGGCGCGCGCCAGCGATGGCGGATGTCGCCGCGGCAGCCGGGCTCACCATAGATGAGGCCGACGACGTGCTGCGGCGCCTGGCCGTGCGCGATCTGCTGATCCTCAACGCTGCCGGCCGGATCAACGGCGCCTATCCGTTCACCGATGGTCCGACCGAGCATCACGCGGAAGCGCGTGGGCTCACGATGGGCACCATGTGCGCCATCGATGCACTCGGCATCGGCGCGATGCTGGAGCGCGATGTCGTCGTCCGCTCAGCCTGCCGCCAGTGCGCGCGCTCGCTCGCCATCCGCACCCGGAGCGACGGTCACGAGCTGGATCAAGTCGAGCCGTCGGGGATCGTTGTCTGGTCCGGCCATCGCTATGCCGCCGGCTGTGCGGCGTCTTCGCTCTGCACCTTGCAGGCCTTCTTCTGCGACGACATTCACCTGGAGGCTTGGCGCGCGAACAGCCCGACTGACGGCCGGGAGGGTGTTCGCCTAAGCCTGGCCGAAGCGCTGGAGGTTGGCGTCGCGCTTTTTGCGCCGATGCGAATGGGGCTGCGGTCATGGATTCTTACGACCTGATCGTCATCGGTAGCGGCACGGCGGCCCAAGTCGCTGTTGCAAAGGTCCGCGCTGCCGGCTGGTCCATCGCCGTGATCGATAACCGCCCATGTGAGGCGCTCCATCTGCTCCGGCGACCCTCCTTCCGAACTTCCCAATGACCTGTCCAAAGGAATAGAGGGCGAAAAGGAGACCCCGAGGGCGGTCCAGCGCTTCAAGCGCTGGACGCCCGGCTAAGCGGCCAGGGGCATGTCATCGCCATCGGACCCGGCAAGGAACCGTGCCAGAGCAGCCTTGCGCGATCCGCGATCGAGTGCGTAGCTGGTCCGCTTCAACGCCACGCCATCCAGCAGAGCGGCGATGTATCCCGCGATGCTGTCGGCGGCCATGACAAGCGCAGTATCGAGTGTATGCACATAACGCCCAGTTATAGTGCCGTGCGCGTGGCCAATCAGCGCCGCGATGGTGATCTCGGTGAAACCAAGATCATTGGCGAGGCTGGAGAAGCTATGCCGCAGGATATGCGCAGTGATGTCCTCCAACTCCGTGCCGGCGAAGATTTTCTTCCAGTGATGTGGGAAGCTGCCGAACGGCTTATCGTCATCCCGGCCCGGAAAGGCATACGGGCTGTTACGCGCCTGCTTGCGCCGCTGCTCGAAAAACTCGAGAACGGAGAGCCCGATGGCGCGGATGGATTCGCCTTCCTTGGAGTCCTCCAAGCGGAAGCAGCTACCCGGCTCGTCGATTTCCGTCCATTTGATACCGATCACCTCGCCGCGCCGGCACCCGGTCATCGCCAGCACCCGAATGAGCCCGGCAGTGTCGGCATAGCGTTCATCGTCGGCAGCATTGCGCAGGATCGCGCCGAGCAGGCGAAATTCGTCTTCGGAAAGGCGCCGGTCGCGCTTGCTGTCCTTAGGTTTCTTGATGCCATGGGCGGGGTTGACCTCGATGATACCAAGCTCGTCGCGGGCATAGGTGAGGATGCCGCCCAGAAGTCCGACCGTGCGGCTGCTTGCTCCGAGGCCGCCGCGGACGATGGCCTTGCCACGCAGTTTGTCGGTTTTGACCGAGACGTTGGTTTTACCGCTGATGATGTCCTTCATCATCGACGTGACATCGGCTTTGGTTAGCTGAACGACCTTCTTCTTACCGATGAGCGGAATGATGTGCCGCTTGATGCGGCCGATGTCGGTGGCGCGGGTGCTCGCCTTCTTCGGCCGGCCGCCCTTGCCCAAGATGCGGCCCTGCTCCAGCTCCGTCATGTAGAGCTGACAAAGCTCCTTCATGGTCATGGCCTTGCGCGCGCTGTTCCGGTCCGCGAGCGGATCATTGCCTTTGGCGACCTCGGCTAGCACCTGGATTGCCAAGGTGCGCGCCTGATCGGCGGTGATCGTGCCGTGGCGACCGAGTTTCATGCGCCGGCGGATGTTGTTGGCGTTGCGGTAATCGACGAAGTAGGTCCGCGTACCGGAGGGTAGGATGAAGGCGCCGAAGCCCTTCAACTCTCCGCACCACAAGGTATATTGCCGGTCTTGCGGCACCGCCTTGTCGATGAGCGTCTTAGTCAGTTTAGCCATGCTTGCCTCGCTAGAGGGGCTCCAAAAAACTCACCAAAATCTCACCAGCCAATCGGAAATGCTGGAGTTCCCGTGAGTAGCTTAGGAAAGCCAGAATGTCAAAAACACTGTATATACAGTAGCTTATGCCGCTCTAGCGTTTGATAGCGTTCCATGTCGGAGTCGTTGAATCAGCCCTCCGAAGGCAGAGGCCACTGGTTCGAATCCAGTCGGGTGCACCATAAAATCAAAGATTTAGCTAATGTCGCAGTGGCCGTACGGAAAACGTACGGAAACATCATCGGACGGAATGCGACTAATGAACGCGCGCCGGGACGATTCTTCGTGCGCAGCCCAGTGCAACGCACGCGCGGCCTGCCCCTACCGATCGAATACGAATTCGCGAGGGAGCTTGGATTTCGCCTTATCTATACAGCTTCACGTCAGAATTTTGCCAATGGTTGCCCACGCCCCCCACATTCCTCCCCAAACTTTGGGCGATATTTAATGGAGCGTCACGACAGGATTTGCGATTGCTATGGCGCGAAACAACCGAACGAGCGGCGGGTTGCGAGACGGGGTGGGCGACCCGAACGGCCGATGTCGGGCCGATAGCGATCCCGCGGTTGACCTCGCTGAACGCAAGAGTGTGCGGTAGCACCGCACGCTCTCGGCACCGCGCCATGCTGGACTTCCGTGTATCGGCCCGGCCATGCGATGGCCGCAAACGCCCAGCCCAAAACGATACCCGGCATCACCGGTCTCGGCCCATTTCATCAGGGCAACGATGCCGCCTGATTGGAAGGCTTCCTGTGCGGCGTTTTCGCGCAGGCGAGCGATACGCTCGTGGCGGGCGCGATAATCGAGCGCCTCTTCCTCGATTTCGTCAGCCGACTCGTCGCCCCATGACTTGCTAAATCGCCACGCGCTTCATTGCACCAGCCCGCCCTCCAGACCGGGGAGGTCCTATGGCGCGAGGGGGAGATCCATAGTGAAGACGTTATGAGCGCCCTCCCGCTGATACGAGGCGGTCCCACCGTGCCGCAAGCTCGCGACGTGAACCAGCGCGAGGCCAAGCCCGATCCTGTCGCCCCGGCCGCCGAACCGCGCGAACGGATCGGCCCGGCGATCGTCAGGCAGTTCGGGCCCGGCACTGGTAACAAAGAAACGCACTTTTTCATCCAGCATGCGGACACCGTAATGAACCGTCGCTCCTTCAGGAGCAAATCGCACAGCGTTATCGAGCAGATTGTGGATCGCGCGCATCAGGAGGCCATGATCGCCATCAATCCAGATGCCGTTCTCCTGCAGATCGCTCTCATCGCGCAACGTCAGACGGCGCCGCTTCGCCCGTGCCCACGACATATCCGCCGCCTCTGCCGCCACGTCAGCAAGATCGACCGGTTCGCGCCGCAGCAACGCAGTGCGCGCCCGGGCAAGGCGCACGAAATCGTCCGCCATCGCCAGGCCGCGCTGCGCATGGCGGCGTAGCCAGTCCACCCGGAGGGTTTCACCGCGCGATTGATCAAGCAAGGTCAATATCTCCGCATAGGGAGACCGGATGTCATGGCCCAGTAAATGCAGCGTGTCCTCGCGCTCCCGCTCCATCGTACGCAGGGCCGTGACATCGGTGAGCCGGACGATCCTTTCACCCCCTCCAAGCTTGACCTCCGCCAAGACGAAAGCGCGGTCGGCCTGCGTAACCACCTGACCCGTATCAGCGTCCAATTGCCCAAGCGTACGGCGTAAATCGGCAAAGGACTGCCCGATGCACGCCATGCCGAAGATCTGGGTCGCCGCTGGATTGGCCGATCGAATGATGTCGTCGGGTGCCACGACGCATATCGCATCAGGAAGATGGTCGACCAGCCGCGCAACGAAACGTTCGAGCCGAATCAGTTCTGTTTGCAGCAAGGCTGCACGAAGCCCCATGAGCATCAGCCCGGCTCCTGCGGCCAGCGCTGCCGCTTGGGTCCCGATAGCGATAGCGACGAACATCGATGCAGCGCAGAACGCGGTCGGCATCAGCATGCCGATCAATCTGGAGTGTCGTATCCGGCATTGCCCCTCCCCAGCGGCCGCGTCGGCGAACAGAAACAGGAAAAACGGGATGGCAAACGTAACGTTGACGACATGACCGGGAGGTGGTGGATTCGGCCCCCTAAACACCCATCCGTTCATTAGGGCAGAGTCGAGCCAGTAGCTCGTCAGAAGCGCTGCCAATGCTATCGCGAACCTTCGATGCACAGGATCGGGTTGCGCCGCGATTGCGAAAATCGACAGCACCGCGGCGCCCATGTTGATAATCGCGTGGTATCGCGAGGTCAGCTTGTCCCACGCAGGATCGGCAGCATGCTGGTGCGGAAATATCGAGGGATAGAGGAGGTAAAAAAGCAGGCCTGCCAGCAGCAGGGCCTGTGCTCCATCGATCAAACGATAAGGCCGCGTCGCGTCGTGTTCCTGGCCGCGGGCGAGGATTAGCAAATACGGTATCAGCCGAAGCATAAAGAACAGTTCGTCGAAATAAACCCGAGCGCCATCAGGGTAATGCGCCTGCAACCACGTTATCGCCCAATAGGCCATGTCCCAGAGCACCAGCGCGAGACAGAGCATCACCCAATGCCAGCGAATTTCCGTGCCCGATCGGCACGCACGCGTGAGGCAAAATGCGACCATCACGCCAAGCACCAAGGTCACACCGAGCGCGGTGGTCCAGACATGGCCGACATAGCGGAGCGCCAGGAACGCATGACAGGTCGTCGCGCAAAGCAGCACAACGCACCACTTTCGATTGTCGCTATCCGGTGTCGAGGCGATCACAGCGCGTCCGCTACATCGTCCTGCGCGGCCGAGACATAGGTGTCGAGGCGATAGCCATAACCGAACACCGTCTGCAAACGGTAGCCGTTCTCCGATCGCAACTGAAGCTTCGCGCGCAACCGGGACACATGCATATCGAGCGTGCGCGTCGATAGCCCGGCTGCACTTTTCCAGACGCATTCCAACAAATAGGCGCGCGACAACGGACGGTCTCGCCGCTGGAAAAAATGGAGGGCGAGCGCATATTCCTTGGGCGTCAATTCAATCACGCGTCCGTCGAACAGAACTTGCTCGCCCTGCGAGTCAAAGCTGTAGCGGCCGAACACTTCAGGCTCGTTGTCACCATCGCGGCGCAACGTCCGCCGCAGGACCGCGTCGATCCGAGCCGCCACGACCTTTGCCGTCTCCGGCTTTACAATATAGTCGTCCGCCCCTGCCTCCAAAGCGGCGACGATATCGTCGCGATCATGCCGAGCCGTAAGCATCAACATGGCCGGCGGCACGGCAATGTTCGCGCGCGCCCAACGAACAATCTCCAGCCCCCCGATATCCGGCAGGTTCCAATCGATGACGAGCAAATCGAACGTGTCACGCGGCAGCGTGCCGATCAAATCTCGCCCTCTGCGGAAGGGAACGCAGACATGCCCCCTTTCGGTCAGCACGCTCCGGATGAACGCCAGAGCCGTCTCGTCATCATCGATTACACCGACCCGCATCATTATCCTGTCCGGTTAACGATCCCTAACACCCGATCGCGGCCGTAATCCACTATCCCCTGGCTTGGTTACATCTATTTACAACACCGGCGCTCGATCCCGACGGCGTTACATTCCGTTACACCATGTCAGCGGTTTCGCAGTGGACGGGTTCTACATCGCCTGATGCAGATGTCGGATCCCACAGGTAGACCGCTATGAAAATCAAAGTCCCCACCTCCGCTGTTGAGATCGGCATGTTCGTTGATTCCATGGAAGGATCGTGGTGGCTCAACCCGTTCTGGAAGAGCAGTTTCCTCATCGCCTCTCAAAAGGACTTGAAACGACTGACATCGAGCAACATCGCATGGGTCGTGATCGACGATAGTCGCGGTGTCGGTTTTAAAAAAGGCACCGCGCACGGTTGCGGCGATCCCGCCGGAGCCCAGGCGGGCCCGAATGCCGGCCGTCCACGTTCCGCCGCCCCCTACTCCCACACCATCAGCGAGACGTCCTGACTTCGAGACACAGCGCGTTGCCGCGATCATCGACCGATCGAAGCGTGAGGTAATTCGTCTGTTTACCGACGCGCGGATGGGCAAGGCGCTCGAACGGCGGGCGATGACGGCAGTGGTCGACGATATCTGTGATTCGGTCGGCGACGATCCGACCGCTGTCCTGAAAGTGACGCGCCTCAAAAAGAAGAACGAATACACCTATCTGCACTGCGTAGCGGTTTCCGCGTTGATGATCGCGCTGGGTCGGCACTTGAAGCTCGGGGAAGACACCGTGCGCGAACTGGGCCTCGCCGGCTTGCTTCACGACATCGGAAAGATGACAATCCCAACCGACCTGCTCGAGAAACCCGGCCGACTGACTGCGGCCGAATTCGAGATTGTCCGCGCGCATCCGGAGAATGGATATGCGATGCTGATGGAGGACAATATGTCCTCCATCGTCCACGACGTCATTCTGCATCATCACGAAAAGCTCGACGGCAGCGGCTACCCGCACCGCCTGTCCGGTGACTCAATCACCTTGCATGCCCGGATCGGCGCGATCTGTGACGTCTATGACGCGGTGACCTCCAAGCGGTCCTATAAGCGCCAATGGACCCCGTCCGAGGCGCTGACCCAGATGCGGTCCTGGACGGGACATTTCGATCCCGAGATCCTCGACGCCTTCATGCGCTGCATCAGCATTTATCCGATAGGTCTTCTCGTTCGGCTGCGCAGCAATCGCCTCGCCGTCATTCTGACTGAGAATGTGACCCGCCCGACGGAAGCCATGGCGCGCGCCTTTTACCTGCCGCGTGAATTGCAATTCATCGAGCCAGCTGACGTTCGGCTTTCGTCGGGTCTGAAGGGGGATGCCGTCGTCGAGATCGAGGATCCGGAACGTTGGTTCCCCGGCGAGTGGGAGGGGGTCCGCGACGCTGTGCTGTCAGGACAGCAGCCGACCTTCGCCACCCTCGGCGACCTTTCCGCCGCCACGGTGGCATCATGACCACGCAGGCCGAACGGAATGCCGTGGCAACGGGCACGCTCCGCACGCGCCCTGCCCCGCCGTCGCGCCCGAAAATCCTCTCCCGGCTGCTGCGAGGATGGTCTAGCGAGGTCCCGGTCGCGGCGGACGCGCAACCCTCTCATAAACGCAAACTCTATGACGAGATCGGTCACTTCCTCTTCGCCCATAACCTAGATTTGACGCCGCTAAACTTTGGATGCGCGCATGATTACGTCGTTGGTGGCGATCGACGTTTGGTTAAGGACGTCGATACGGCGCTCGATCAGCAAAGCGTTTCCAACGGCTGGATCGAGGACTATGTCGCCGGGCGACAGCGCCATTCGCTTGCACCGGAGATGCTGGTCACCATGGCTGCCCAGGCAGAGGGTGAGCTCAATCGCTGCCTTGTGATCATGAAGGCGTCTGCGGACCGCGCCAACGACTATAGCGAATCGCTGAGCGCGCCGCAGCCGGCGGTGACGGCGGAGGACATGATCGAACGCCTTGCGGGTTTGACCCGCGAGATGATTGGCCAGACGCGTCTCGCCGAGGCCGAGATGCGCGCCAGCTATAGCAAGGTCAGCCAATTGCAAACGTCGCTCCGCGCAGCCCGCAAGGCATCGGAGACAGACCCCTTGACCGGCCTTCCCAACCGGCGCGGTCTGGAACGGCGCTTCGGCGAGTTGTGCGCGACCCATGCACAGCGTCCAATGGCGATTGCGCTGTGCGATGTCGATCATTTCAAAGCAGTCAATGACCGGTTTGGACATGAGACAGGCGACCGCGTCCTAAAAACGATCGCCGGTGAGCTCCGCTCGGTAAAAAATCGCGGGGGATATGTCGTACGGCTAGGCGGCGAAGAGTTCGCCGTATTGCTGCCCGATCATGCACTTGAACGCGCAGGGGCGGAAGTGGACCGTGTCCGCGAACGGCTGGGCGCACGCAATCTGATCGACAGCGTCACCGAGCGGCCGATCGGCTCCATCACCTTCTCAGCCGGCATCGCAATGGTCGATGGTCAGCAGGGACTGAGGCGCGCCTTGCGACTGGCGGACGCGGCGCTCTACGCGGCCAAGCATGCCGGCCGAAACCGCATCTATGCTGCGTTCGGTGACGGACAAATGGCACCGATGCACAACGATATGCAGTGATCGACCGCCCTGCGATCGGGATAGCACGGTAGAGGGGTTCTCTCGCAACGCCCGTTCCATCATTTATCGGCTCAGCACGCCGACCACATCATCCGCTGGTGAAAATCTAGCGGGGGGTCGATGTCGCGAAAACCGAGCTTGAGATAGAGTGCGCGTGCCCGAAGGTTGGTATGGGCCACGTGCAAATCGAATCCCTTGCTGCCCGCCGAAACAAGCGCGGCCTTGGTCCAGTTGATCAACGCCACGCCGAAACCGCGTCGGCCGGGCAGAAACCCCATATCCAGCGCGCGCCACATGCTGCCGTGCCGGTCGAGATAATAGCGCCCGATCGGCACCACCGTCTCGCCCTGCGCGCGCTCTACGATCCAATAATCGGCGCGAGGAAACTGTTTGAGGAAATGGCGGTGCTGCAGGTCGAACTGTTCGCGGATGATCCGCTCACGGGCCTCTGCGCCCCATGGTGCCAGCACGAAATCGGGCGCGGTGAGGGCGCGGTGCAGCGCACGGAGAAAACCGAGATCGTCTCGTCCCGCCGCCCGGAGCCGCACCCCCGGCAGCCTGGAGCGTAGCCGAGAGTTGGGGCGGCGCGGCACGCGGAAGGGGAAAGCGCGGCAAAGGGCGATCGACCGGCGTCTGAGTGGTTGCGCCCATGCTGGCAGGCTTTACCATTGACCAATGAATCGCAACGCCGCCGAAGCGGTACATTGGGGGATGACTATGAAACTGCCGACGCCGGAAGATTTCGAACCGTGGGTGGGCAAAGTCGTGCGCGTGTTGACCGTGCCCGAGCCGGTCGAGGTCCGGCTGCTACGGCTCCATCGCAAGGCCCATTTGGTCAACGAATTTCGCGAACCTTTCACACTCATCTTCGAATCGCCCGAAACCGTCTATCTGCTCGATGAAACCTATGAATTCGATTGTGGCAATGGTGGCCCCTACCCCATCGCCATAAGCCAGCTACAGCCGAGGCCCGGTCAGCCCCGGCTGTATCAGGCGACCTTTTGTTAGGGGTGCGGCGGCCAGATGCCGACTGTCGCGATCATGGTGAAAACCGCGATTACCGGCTGGATATTGGGCACTGGGGTGGTCCCACCCGCCAAACCGATGGTGACTGATCCCTGCGGCGTGAAGGGACCCCCAGTAACCGTAAGGCCGCCGAGATTGACGGCAGTCGTGCCTGAGCCTGCTGGCGCATAGACTTTCACCGTGCTGGGCCCGCTGGCGGGGAAGCCGTTGGCAAGCTGGCTTCCGGTGCTCGCAGCGTTCGTGACTTGCGTCGTTGTAGCCGCAGTCAGCGCAGACAGGCTGCCCGAGGCGGACGTCATCCCTGGCAAACCCTGGAACGTCGCCTGGTGGTTGTGCAGCGGCATGTTGCTTTGGGTCAGCTGGTTGGCTTCGGTTCCGCTCTTTGCCCCCAGGGCATAGTTGGACAAGCCAGGCCCCTGGCCCGTGCCCACCAGCACACGACCGCGCGCATCGGGAATGCCAAACGTGCTTACGCCGTCACCACCGAAATTCGTACCGAGCAACGCAAACAGCGCCTGGTTTTGCGAAAGCGGTATAGTCTGCCCACTACACTGCAACCATCCGTCCGGAGCGTAGCTGAAGCCGACCTGGATGATCTGGCCGATAAAAGGGTCGGACATACTGATTCTCCTTGATTTGTTAAGAGTATACAGGACAAGAAACAAAGGTATGCGACGCTGTTTGAAGCCGCGCGATACACCGCGGCGCGCAATAATGCTGCCAATTAGCCTGCGGGGGCAAGAGCAATAGACCTTGATACGAAATTTTGTGCGCAATTTGCGTATTTTGTGCGGTGCACCATGAAATGATGTGCTCGCACGATTTTTAATATTAAAGAAATGTGGCACTTTAGCGAGCGCTGCCGCGTGCCCGACCCACGATTTTCCAACTTTTCTTAGAGTTAGCCGGGCTCATTTGGCAATGTTGCGAAAATTCTATCCGCGTCAGGCCAACAACGCTGCGCATCCGCCGCCGCAGCGCAACACAAGCCGCCGCGCGATCGTCAAAAAATGCCGGCTTGCAGTCAGCCCGATAGAGCGGGGCTGGCCGATAGTGCCAAAATACGCACCATAAATTGTGGCCCCGCCCAACGGATAGCTTTCGAGATACCGGATATCGGCGAGATTTTTGATCCACAGTTGGAGAGAAGTGCCGGATCGATCGTCCGTAAAGCCAAGCTGCGCATTGGCGATCCCGACATTCCCCAATCGGGAATAGCGGCTGTTGTCGATATTCCCGTAATAATGGGAGCGATACCCATAGTCGAAGCCGACCGACACCGTCCCGCTGGCCGCGATCTGGCGGGTATAGCGCGCCGACCCGTTCAGGATCCACCGCGGCGCATCCGCCAGCGGGCCGCCGCTCAAATCACAGCTGGCAGACCCGAGCGTCTCGGGCGGGCAGGGCGCGGTAGGATAGCTGTCATAGTGCGCATCATCATAGGCGGCGGTCATGGCCATTTCGAACCGCGATGAGGCCCGCCACCGCGCCTCCATTTCCACGCCGCGCGTCGAAACGCGCCCGACATTCGCCAGGATCGCCCCGAACAAGCGGTTGAGCGTCGCCTGATAGGCACCAATCCGCGTATAGAAGAGGGCAAGGTCGAAATGGACATGCCCGCCCAACGCGCTCGATTTCAGGCCAAGCTCGAAGCTGTCGGCATGTTCCGGCCGCACGATTTGATCATCCGTCGCCGTCGCGACGATGGGATTGATTCCGCCGGCCTTGGCCCCGCGCGCATAGCTCGCGTAGAGATGAAGATCGCGGGATCGGGCATAGGTCAACGCGAGCGTTCCCGACGGGTCGACCTCCTCGACCGCGAGCGCCTGATGATAGCTCGACTGGGCGGCATTGGCCGGACGGTCGATCACGCCCGACTTGCGTTCATATGTACCACGCGCGCCGATCGTGAGCGCGAGCCTCGGGTGAAAATGCCAGGTGCCCTGCGCAAACACAGCTACACTTTGCGAATTCAAGTCGGCTTCGGTCGAACTCGTCACACCATTGAAGGCGACCAAGGATGGCGGCGGCACGGCCGTATTGCCCAGGAAATTCGCCGCTTTGGCACCAAAAGCGAGACGAAGCGCCGATTGTAGCGATTGCCGGAAGTAATAGAGCCCGGCCGTCGCATCGATCCTGCCGCCGCCGGGATTGGCGATGCGAACCTCCTGGCTGAATTGCCAGTCGTCGGTCGGCACGGACGCGTTCGTGTAGGCCTCGGCGCTCGACAGATCACCGTCGAAACCCGCCCGATAGCGCCATGCGCGATAGCCCGTCACCGACGTGATCTCCGCCGCCCCCAGGTCATAGACAAGATTGGCGGTGAGCCCGCCCTGGCGAACGCGCAGAAATGTTGGAGCGTTTGCCGTGGTGCGATAACCGGGGCCGCCCAGCACCGCATTACCGCCTGCAGCCGCAACCCGCGCACTGTAGGTCGCCGATGGAGGGCCCAAGGACCCTGCGACCAGCGTGCAGCAACTGTCGCGCTCATCGTGATATTCCGCAATCAACCGCAAGCGCAGGCGCGCGTCCGGCTCGATCAAAAACTGAAGACGGGCACCCGTGCGATCGGTGCCGTTCAGTCGGCCTCCGCCGTCGATCCGGTCGATCCACCCGCCCTGCCCGGTGTGATAGACCGACAGGCGCGCTGCCAGCACATCGTCGACCAGGCCCGTCGAGACGGACCCGCGGAACCGCACAAGGCCGTTGGTACCGATCGAGGTTTCGACGCTTCCCTCCGGCACAAAGGTCGGGGCCCTGGAAGTGATTACGATCGCGCCTGCCGTGGTGTTCTTTCCAAAGACCGTGCCCTGTGGGCCGCGCAGAATCTCGACCGCGTCGATGTCCGACAAATCATAGACCGCCATTCCGGGACGACCAAGATACACGCCATCGACGAAAATCCCGACGGCGGGTTCGAGCCCGTCGCTCGCCGGATTGCGACCGATACCGCGGATCGAAACGTAGTTTCCGCGCGGATTAAAATAGCTGATATTCAGGCTGGGCGCGAGTTGTTTGAGATCCTCGATCTGGTGAAGCCCGCGTCGATCGAGTGTCGCTCCGGTGACTTTCGTAACTGCGATCGGGACGTCATCGGCCTTCTCGTCGCGCTTTCGCGCCGTCACGACGATGTCGTCTTGCCGATCCATCGCCCCGGCCCCGGTTGCAGCCAAGATCGCAAGCAGGTGCCACGCCACCACCAGCAGCACCCTCTGCGTCTTTACGCTACCCGCCATTTGCCCTGAGTCCCGCCCCCGCGCCGAGCCTTATACGGGCTGTCCCGGGCGTACGAAAGGGACGCACAGCGCCGGTGTGGGCCACCACACACACCGCGGCCCGTTACAAATCGATTGACGGTCACCATCTTTATGTTAGTGTTACTAACATGGAGTTGGCATCACTGACCTGACGATTCGTTTGACGCGCCCTAGGTAGTGCGGCCGCACATGAGAGCGGAGGCTGAGACATGTCCAGACGAGGTAAGCGCGCGCGACGATGCAGACACCCCCGCCGCCACCGGCGAGCAGTCGAACCAAGGCGACATCGACTCCCTCGGACTGTTGCTGCTTCGCATTCGTCACGGAGATCAGCGCGCCTTCAAACGGGTCTATGACACCACCGCGCCGCGCCTTTTGGCGAAGGCATTGTCGATCCTTTCGAACCGTGACGCGGCTGAAGACGTGCTGCAGGAGACCTATGTCCGTATCTGGCGCAACATCGCCCAGTTCGATCCCGCACGCGGCACCGCCGCGACGTGGATCATGCGTGTGCTCCGCAATGCAGCGATCGACCGGCTTCGGCACGATCGGACGATTGCACGCTACCAAACCACGACCGACACCATGCCCGACCTGCCCATCGCGCCGGAACCGGTCACCGACCGCATCGATCTTGACCGCGCGCTCGCCCGGATCTCGCCCGAACAGCGCCTGTCCATCTGCCGCGTCGTCGTCCATGGCTGGACGCACGATGAAGTCGGCAAGCTGGACGGCGTTCCTACGCCAACCGCCAAGGCCCGCGTACAACGCGGCCTACGCCGTCTGCACGCCGCTTTGGCCGATACTGACCCTGACGCAAGGGTGGCAAGACAGGCGGAAAAGGCATTAGCATGATCGAGCAGCGCCGTTGGATGATCGGTGCTTGCGTTGGTGACACTTGCAGGTTTGGTAGAGAATGACGAACGACGCCTCCAAGGCACCGTATCAGAGCCCGCTCCGCGCGCGCCTCAAAGAGCAGACATCGCTCATCATCCTCGATGCGGTCGAGTCTATCATCCGCAATGCCGATCTCGCCGCGGTCAGCATCGCGGAGGTCGCCCGCGTCGCCGAAGTTACCGAACAGACCGTCTACCGGCACTATCGCACCCGCGACGAACTGATCCGCGCGTTCATCAAATGGCATCTGGAACGTGCGGTCGGGGGGCCGGACATTCAGCTTCCGCGAACGATCGACGAACTGCTTATATGGTTGGAAAGTCGTTATCGGGCCTGGGAACGGGATGGACAGGTGGTCAGCGAGACCTACCTCTCGGCAATCGGACGGGAATTGCGCAAACCTTTGTATGAGCTGGGATATCAGAACCTGAACCGGATGCTTGGCAACGAACATCCCGAACTGAGCGACGCAATGCGCAATTATGTCGCATCGGCCATGCTCACGCTGATGAGCACCGAGAATTTCGTCTTCCTTCGCCACAACCTTGGATACGACGCGCGCGCCGTGCATGTCAGCGTGGTCAACGCGATCAATGCCATCCGGCGTGGCCTCCAACCCGATCTGTCGGCCGACTATATTTGAAAAAGGGTGTCGGTCACCCGTTTGCGGAGCTGGTGAGACGTGCCTGGATTGCGGTCCAAACGTCGGACGTCGGCATCTCGGATGCGCTCTCCTCCTGCCCCGCCCCGGGGGAGGAAACGAAGGAATCAAGCAATTCGCGGTAGCGATCGACAAGATCGCGAAACACACCGTCGTTGGTTACCCGATCTCTTGCCTGCTCCAGCAAAGGAGTGCGCAAAATTCCCAACACAAAATCCAACGCAAACGCCTGTTCAAATGACAGATTCTGGAAGTTATTTGTCGATATACGTGTAATTTGACGAGGCACTTTTTGCTTTTTCATCCGGCCACACGCCATCTATTTTAGTAGTTTTCAACAAAATTCAAGCTCATTTCCGAAAATGACTTCCGCGCAAGCGGTCGTATCATACGTTCGAGCGCGTGCCGAAAATACGGGGAGCACCGCTCCCCGTATTCCGGATGAACGCACACACCGCCGGAAGCGCCCGTATCGGGGGAAGCGATCGCTCCCGCCTGTGTGTGCCCCGATCACGAATGCCGATCCCTGGGGTTGGGCGGGTCGGCACCGTCATGCCGACGTGGCTGACGCTTTTCCTACGGAATCCGAAGGGGTTTTGGACGCATGCTCGCGAAAATTTCGTGACCGCCGCCGACATGTGCCCAAAAAAATCTGAGGCCTGTGCATCCGCGATCAATGCACGGCCGTAATGAGAGCATCGGCGGGCAGATTTCTAAGATCCTGCTTTCTCCGGTCGCACAGATGACTTGTGCGTTCATCTGTATCTTCAGAATTATTGCCCATCTATTTTACAATATTGCAACAATGAAGGACATATCCATGAAAAAGACCATCTTTGCTTCGATCCTGCTCGCCACCGCAAGCGTTGCCGGCGTCGCCACTGCTGCAATGGCAATGCCCGCGCCGGTCACCGTTGGCGGTGCGCCAATGTATGCCAACAAGAACATCATCCAGAATGCGGTGAATTCGAAGGATCACACCACGCTGGTCGCCGCAGTGAAGGCCGCCGGTCTGGTGGAGACGCTGTCGGGCCCCGGTCCGTTCACGGTGTTCGCGCCCACCAACGCCGCCTTCGCCAAGCTGCCCGCCGCCACCGTTCCGACGCTGCTGAAGCCCGAAAACAAGGGCCAGCTCACCTCGGTCCTCACCTATCACGTGCTGCCGGGCAAGCTGTCGGCCACCGCGCTGCGCGCAAAGATCAAGGCCGGCAATGGCCGCGCAACGTTCAAGACGGTCCAGGGTGAGGAACTGACCTTCACCATGGCGGGCCGCCGTCTCCAGATCACCGATTCCAAGGGTGGCAAATCGACGATCACGATCGCCGACGCAACCAGAGCAATGGGGTGATCCACGTCGTCGACGCAGTGCTACTCCCGTAAGGCATTGCTCCGACCTGGGGGGAGGCCAACCTCCTGCGCTTCCCCCCAGTTTCTTTGTCCGATGGCGCAGGATCCCGACATGACAGCGCGCAGCCTCGCCAGACCACGCCGTGTGACGATCCACCCGCTGATCGTGCGACTGTGTCACTGGATCAACGCGGCCGCGATGATCGTGATGATCCTGAGCGGCTGGGCGATCCACAATGCGGACCCGATCGCGCCGTTCCTCTTCCCCGGTCGTATCACGCTCGGCGGCGGATTGATCGGCGGGTTGCAATGGCATTTTGCGGCGATGTGGGTGCTGTTCGTCAACGGCATCCTGTATCTGGTCTATGGCTTCGCCAGCGGCAGGTTCGCGCGCAAACTCCGCCCGATCAGCGTGCGCGATGCCGTCGTCGACGGTCTCGCCGCGCTGCGCGGTCGGCTCGGTCATGCCGATCTGTCGGTCTATAACGGCGTGCAGCGCCTGCTGTATGCCGGTGTGATTGCGCTTGCCGTGCTCGTCGTGGCGAGCGGCCTGTCGATCTGGAAACCGGTCCAGTTCGGCTGGCTGACCTGGCTGTTCGGCGATTTCGATGTCGCCCGCATCGTCCATTTCGCGGCGATGAGCGGCATCGTCCTCTTCTTGGTTGTCCACGTCGCGATGTCGCTGCTGGTGCCGCGCAGCCTGCTCGCGATGATCCGGGGAGCGTGAGCCATGAACGACGAAACCCGCTATATCCTGAGCGACGCCGCGCGCGGCCTCGACGTGCCGACGCGGCGGCTGTTCCTGCGCAACGCGCTGGGGCTTGGCACGCTTGCGATGCTGAGCGGCTGCGACGTGGTCGACGGCCTGAGCGCCGAGCGCGTGCTCGGATCGATGTCGGATTTCAACGACCGTGCACAGGCATGGTTGTTCAACCCCAACACGCTCGCGCGCGAATATCCGGCGCGGATGATCACCCGTCCGTTTCCGTTCAATTCCTTCTACACGCCCAATTCGCCCGATCTGGCCCCGCGGATCGACCCGCGCGAGTTCGTGCTCAACGTCACCGGGCTGGTCGAGCGCAAGGACGATTGGACGCTGCGCCAACTCTACGCGTTGCCGCGCTTCACCCAGATTACGCGCCACGTCTGCATCGAAGGCTGGAGCGCGATCGGCAAATGGACGGGCGTGCGCTTTTCCGATTTCCTGGCGCGGGTTGGGGCGGACCGGCACGCGAAATACGTCACTTTCCGCTGCGATGACAATTACACCACCTCGATCGACATGGCGACCGCGCTCCATCCACAAACCCAGCTGTGCTTCTGGATGAACGACGCGGTGTTGCCCCGCCAGCACGGCTTCCCGATGAAGTTGCGCGTGCCGACGAAGCTCGGGTTCAAGAACCCCAAGCACATTGGCGAGATCGCGATCGGCAATGACTATACTGGCGGCTATTGGGAAACGTACGGCTATAACTGGTTCAGCGGGCTCTGAGCCAAAGCCCGCGATCAGGCCGGGCGCACGACCAGAATGTGGAACGTGCCCGGCAGCATCGCCGGTCGCCCACCGCCCGCCGGGGCAGGTCCGAACTTCGCGCTGGGCAAATAGAGCGTGCCGGTTTTGGGATCGAGCGCGCCGGTGCGGGCCCCCACTTCGGTCTTGACCGTGCCGACATGCGTCACGGCGGCACCCGCCAGCGAGAGAATATCGAGAACGCCATCCTTGCCGCACGGAACGAACGCCAAATGCCGCGCTTCATCCAGGATGACGGCGTCTGGCCCCGCGCCGATCGCGATCAAGCTCGTCAGCGTGCGGGTCGCGACATCGACGACCGCCGCTTTGCCATTGGCGCACGCCGCGATGAGGCGGTTGTGGGGCTTGTCATAAGCGAGGCCGGTCGGCGCGTCGCAGCCGAGCAGCGGAATCGGTGAACCTGCTACCCCCCCGTGCGACATCCACCGTCTCGATTTCGTTGGCGTCCTCATTATTGATGAACAGCGTCCCGTCTGCGGAGAATGCCGCATATTCCAGCGCCGGTTTGACGGCGATGGTCTTGGTCAGCTTGGCCGTGGCGAGATCGATCACCGACACGGTGCCGCTGGTCGCGTTCATCACATACGCGTGGGTCTTTGCGGGATCGAGGATTGCAGCGTCGGGCTTCTTGCCGACGGCGATGGTGGCGGTCTCGGAGCCGGAGACGGGGTCCAGCAAGCGCACGGTGCCATCGGTCCCGCTGGACACCAGCAGCGCGCCGCCCGGCAGCGGTAGGGCCGCATGGCCGCGCTGAACGTTTCCGATCGACGAAACCTTGCCCGTCGCGAGATCGACCACGGTAACGTTGTTGCCCCGCGCGATGTAGAGATGGGTGCCTTCATCGTCCGTCCGCGCATAATCCCAGGGACCATCTGGGCCGGCGATCGCGGTGGCGACCACGTAGCGCGGCGCGGCGGCCGCGCCTCCCGCCAGCGGCAAGGCAAGGGCAACGAACGCGGCAAGAAGCGATTGAGGACGCATGGCGGTCTCCACGATAAAGCGAGGCCGCCCTTCTGACGGCATCTCCTGCGCACGTCACGTTAGCGTTTCCTAATGCGGCATTTTGCAGCAAAACGGCGATGACCCGCGCGGCATTAGGCCAGATTGTGAAGAATCAATGTCCAATCCCGGCTATCTGCATCCATAGCGCGAGCATCGCTTTCCAACGCCATGCTCGGAATTTCATGAACGGCGACCCACGGCCTGCGTGGCGACTTGTTCCTCGCCCGACGACGATCCTGCTCGCGGCACTGCTGAGCGGCTGCGCCCACTATGCCGCGCTGCCGTTGGCTGCCGATCCACTGCTGGCACCCACGATCGCGGTGTTGGATCATCCGGGAGCTGCGCTGCCGACCGGCCCGTTGTCCGTGTCTGACGTTGTCGACCTCGCGCTTGCCAACAATCCCGAGCTCAAGGCGGCCCGACTGAAGCGTGCCATTGCCGCCGGGCAGACGAAACAGGCCTCGACCTTGCCCAACCCGTCGCTGACCGGCGCGTTTCTGCCGCTGCTGTCGGGCGTGGGCTCGGTGCCGGCCTGGAATGTCGGGCTCGGCCAGGATCTCAAGACGCTGCTCACCTATCGCACCCGCCGCCGCGCCGCGCAGGATAGCGAGCGGCAAGTCGTCGCCGATGTCGTGTGGCAGGAATGGCAAGTCGCGGGCCAGGCGCGCCAGATCGCGAGCGACCTGATCGTCGGGCGCACCAGCCGCGCGAGCTATCTCGCCGCTTATCAGTTGCTCGCCGCGCGCAATGCCAAGCTCGAACAGGCGCTGGCGGCGCGGAACGTAACGCTGGTGACCGTCGCGCCCGATCGCGTCGCGCTGCAGGCGGCGCGCAGCGCGCTCAATGCGCTCGACCAGAAACAGCTCGCTTTGGCGCATCAGCTCAATGCACTGCTCGGCCTTGCCCCCGATGTTGTCGTGCCGCTGGCGACGCAGGTCGAGTTGCCCCCGTTCGACCCGGCTGCGATCCGCGCCGGGCTCGCCACGCTGCCCGAACGGCGCCCGGATCTGATCGCGCTGCGCATGGGCTATGCCGCAGCGGACGAGCAAGTGCGCCAGGCGATCCAGTCGCAATTCCCCGATCTGGTGCTCGGCGGCAGCGTCAGCAGCGACAATTCCAGCGTCGTCAATGGCGGCCCCAATGCGACGCTCAGCCTGCCCGTGTTCGATCGCAACCAGGGCAATGTCGCGATCACGCAGGCAACGCGCGCACAACTCCACGCCGATTATGCCGCGCGGCTGGCATCGACGGTCGGGACGGTCGGCGCGATGCTGCGCGAGATGGAGCAACTCAGCGCCCAACTCGCCGAGGCGCGCCGCGACCTTCCCGCCGCGCGCCTCGCCGCCGAGCGCGCGCAAGCGGCGTTCGGTGCCTCCAATCTCGACGAACGCGGCTATGTCGATCTCGTCTCGAACCGCTTTGCCAAGGAACAGGACATCATGACGCTGGAACTGGCGCTGCTCGACCGGCAGATCGCGCTGCAAACGCTGGTCGGCGACGGCCTGCCGACGGTCGACACCGGGGCGACCGCGCAATGAGGGCGCTGATCACGTTGACCGCAGCGCTTGCGCTCGCTGGCTGCGGTGCCGCGTCCGAGGAGACCAAGGCCGAGCCGCAAAGCGTGCTGGTTTCTACGGCCCCGGCGAAGCAGGGCGCGCTGCCGCAAACGGTCACCGCTTACGGATCGGTCGCACCCGCGCTCAACGGAGCCCAAACCTTCAGCGAAGCGCAGCCGGGGCAAGTGACCCGGCTGCTCGTCACGCCGGGCGCGACGGTGCGGCGCGGGCAAGCGCTGGCGGTGTTTGTCCCTGCGCCCGCCAGCCGCAGCGGCTATCTTCAGGCGGTCGAGGCGCTCGATTCGGCGCGCAAGCAACGCGCCACCACCGCACAGCTGCTTGCGCAGCAACTGGCGACACAGGATCAGCTGGTTCAGGCCGACAAGGCCGTGGCCGATGCGCGGACTGCGTTGGCCGCACTGCAAGCCGAGGGTGCTGGCCGCGCCGTCCACACGCTGACCGCGCCGTTCGATGGCATCGTCACCGCCGTAAGCGTTGCGCAAGGCGACCGCACGCAAGCCGGAGCCACACTGCTGACCGTCGTACGCGCGGGGGGCATCGTCGTAACCGCCGGGATCGATCCGGCGGAGCATGGCACGGTCGCGGTCGGCCAGTCGGCCTCCTTGCTCCGTTTGTCGGGCGGCGCGGCGCTTACCGGCCATGTGCTGCGCGTCAGCCAGGCCCTCAACGCCAAAACCCGCATGGTCGATGTCGATATCGCCTTTCCCGCAGGGGCCTTGCTGCCCGGCGAAGGCATTCAGGTCGCAATCGCGACCGGGCAAGTTTCGGGCTGGATCGTGCCGCACCGCGCGGTGGTGACGGCGGGCGGGGTGCCGCATGTCTTTCAAATCTCGGGCAGCAAGGCCAAGGCGGTGCCGGTTACCGTCCTGCTCACCTCCAATGCGGGCGACGTCGTCAACGGCGCGATCGATCCGCAGCGCCGCCTGATCGTCGAGGGGGCGTATCAGGTCGGTGATGGCGATGCCGTGCGGTGGGCGCACTGATGCTCGAACGCTTGCTGCGCGAGCAATCGCGCGCCTTTGTTCTGATCGCGCTTGCGGTCGCGCTGGCGGGGATTGTCGCAGCGCTCGCGTTGCCGGTTGGGCTGTTCCCGCAAGTCTCCTTCCCGCGCGTGGTGGTCGATCTCGATTCGGGCAGCCGCCCCGCCGACCAGACCGCACTCACCGTCACGCGCCCGGTCGAAGAGGCGATCCGCGCCATTCCCGGCGTGCGCGATGTGCGCTCGGGCACCAGTCGCGGCACCGCGCAGATCTCGATCGATTTCGGCTGGGGCCGCGACATGACCGCCAGCACCTTGCTGGTCGATTCCGCTTTGGCGCGGACGCTGCCAACGCTGCCACCGGGCACGCAATATACCGTGCGCCGGATGGACCCGACGGTGTTCCCGATCATCTCCTACGCGCTCGTTTCCGAAACGGTCGATCCGGTGGCGTTGCAGGAGATCGCCAAATATCAGGTGACACCGCTGCTTTCCGCCATTCCCGGGCTGGCGCGCGTTGGCGTGCAGGGCGGCGGCACTGCCGAGGTGCAAGTGCTCGCCGATCCGCACCGGCTCGCCGACCACAATCTGTCGATGGCGGACCTCAGCGCGGCGATCAAGAACGGCAATGTGCTGAGCGCGGTCGGGCAAGTGCAGGATCGCGGGCGGCTGTCGCTGGTCATCGCCGATCGCAGCGTGGCGAGCGCGGCGGAAATCGGCGCGATCGTGATCAGCGCCGATCCACAAGGCGTGCTGCGCGTCCGCGATGTGGCGACGGTGCAGGAGGGCGCGGTGCCGGTGTGGCAGCGCATCGTCGAGGATGGCAAACCCGCCGTGCTGTTCAACATCTATGAACAGCCCGACGGCAATGCCGTGCAAATTGCCCAGGCGGTGCAGCAGAAACTGGCAAAGCTGGCGCTGCCGAGCGGCGTCAGGCTGGTGTGCTGGTACGATCAAAGCGCGCTGGTGACCGAAGCGGTGGCGAGCGTGCGCGATGCGGTGCTGATCGGTCTGGTGCTGGCGGCCCTGGTGTTGCTGGCGTTCCTGCGGAGCTGGCGCGTCACGCTGATCGCGGCGATCGTGGTGCCGACGACGCTCGCCGCCACGGTGCTGGTGCTGAGCGTGCTCGGGATGAGCTTCAACATCATGACGCTGGGCGGGATCGCCGCCGCCGTCGGCCTGCTGATCGACGATGTTATCGTGATGGTCGAACATATCGCGCGCCGCGCGGGCGCGAGTGGCGCGGACGGCACGCCGCGCGGCGCTGCCG
>NZ_JSBN01000112.1 GCF_000797515.1 Sphingomonas sp. Ant H11 | reverse complement strand
CTCCCCGGAGGGGAGAGGGAGTATTTGCCAGACGCCCTCATCGCCTCGGACATCACCGCCTATCTCCTCCAGCATCAGCGCAAGTCGCTACTGCGCTTCATCACCTGCGGGTCGGTCGATGACGGCAAGTCGACCCTGATCGGCCGCTTGCTCTACGATTCGCGCGCAATTTTCGCAGACCAGCTTTCCGCGCTGGAGGCCGACAGCAAGCGTGTCGGCACGCAGGGTCAGAATATCGACTTCGCCTTGCTGGTCGACGGGCTCGCCGCCGAGCGCGAACAGGGCATCACGATCGACGTCGCCTACCGCTTTTTCGCCACCGAAAAACGCAAATTCATCGTCGCCGATACGCCGGGCCACGAACAATATACCCGCAACATGGTCACGGGTGCCTCGACCGCCGATGCCGCAGTGATCCTGATCGATGCGCGCAAGGGCGTGCTCACCCAGACGCGCCGCCACAGCTTCCTCGTGCACCTGCTGCGCCTGCGCCACGTGGTGCTGGCGGTGAACAAAATGGATCTGGTCGGCTATGATCAAAGGGTGTTCGACACGATCGTCGCCGATTACCGCGCCTTTGCCACCGCGATCGGTATCACCGATTTTACTGCGATCCCGATTTCGGGCTTTGTCGGCGACAATATCGCCAGCCGATCGGACGCGATGCCCTGGTATGCCGGCCCGTCGTTGATCGAGCATCTCGAGAGGATCGATGTCGAAACCGATGTCGCACAGGCGCGACCGTTCCGCATGCCGGTACAATGGGTCAACCGGCCCGACCTCGATTTTCGTGGTTTTTCGGGTCTGATCGCGAGCGGTCGCGTAAAGCCTGGGGATGCCGTGCGCATCCTGCCCTCGGGCCGCATCAGCCATATCGCGCGCATCGTGACGATGGACGGCGATTTGCCCGAAGCGGTGGCGGGGCAATCGGTCACGCTGACACTGGCCGACGAAGTCGATTGTTCGCGCGGCGATGTCATCGCCACTGCCGACAATCCGCCCCAGGTCGCTGACCAATTCCAGGCGACGATCGTATGGATGGCGGAGACGCCGTTATTGCCCGGGCGCAGCTATTGGCTGAAGCTCGGCACCCAGACGGTCAGCGCGACGGTGCAGGAGCCGCGCCACGCGATCGACGTCAACACGCTGGCCGAATTGTCGGTCAGGACGCTCGCCCTCAACGATATCGGCGTGGCCGAAGTCTATACCGATCGCGATCTGGTGTTCGAACCGTTCACCGAAGGTGCCGATCTTGGCGGCTTCATCCTGATCGACCGCGCGACAAACGCCACCGTAGCTGCGGGAATGCTCCACTTCGCGCTGCGCCGCGCGCAAAACGTGCACTGGCAAGCGGTCGACATCACCCGCGCCGCGCACGCCGCGCAAAAAGGCCAGACGCCGCGCCTGCTGTGGTTCACCGGCCTGTCGGGATCGGGCAAGTCGACGATCGCCAATCTGGTGGAAAAGAAACTGTACGCGCTCGGCCGCCACAGCTTCCTGCTCGATGGCGACAATGTGCGCCACGGTCTCAACAAGGATCTGGGCTTCACCGACGCCGACCGGATCGAGAATATCCGGCGCGTCGGGGAAGTCGCCAAGCTGATGACCGATGCGGGGCTGATCGTACTGACCGCCTTCATCTCGCCCTTCCGCGCCGAACGCGAGATGGTACGGGCGATGCTGCCCGAGGAATTCGTCGAGATCTTCGTCGATACGCCGCTGGCCGAGGCGGAGGCACGCGACGTGAAAGGCCTCTATGCCAAGGCCGCGCGGGCAAAATCGCCAACTTCACCGGGATTTCGAGCGCCTATGAAGCGCCCGAACGCCCCGACATCCGCATCGACACGTTGCGCGAGAGCCCCGAAGCCGCCGCCGAGCGGATCGTCGGACATATTATGGGCGTGTGGAGTCCCGACCTTTGAGTGCGCAAACCGACGCCCAACTCGCCCGCTCGGTCGCGCTTGCCGCTGGCGAACTGCTGCTTGGCCTCTGCAAAGCAGGGGCGTGCGCCGATACCGAGCTTGGCGATCGCGGGGATGCCGAGGCCAATGCGCTGATCCTGCGGCTGCTCCACGCCGCACGACCCGATGACTTTATCCTGTCGGAAGAGGCACGCGATGATGGCGCGCGCTGCGCCGCGCAGCGCGTATGGATCGTCGATCCGCTGGACGGCACGCGCGAATTTCGGGAACGGCGCGCGGATTGGGCGGTGCATATCGGGCTTGCCATCGACGGTGCTCCGGTGACGGGGGCCGTGGCCCTGCCCGCCGTACAGCGCGTCTTTGCCACCGACGATGCCTTCGCCTCTCCCCAGCCCGCTCCGGCGCGCCCGCGCATGGTGGTCAGCCGCACGCGCGCGCATCCGCTGGTGCTGCGTGTCGCCGCGGCGATCGGCGCGGATCTGGTGCCGATGGGGTCGGCAGGAGCAAAAGCGATGGCGGTGGTGCAAGGCGATGCCGAAATCTACCTGCACACCGGCGGGCAATATGAATGGGACAATTGCGCGCCCGTCGCGGTGGCCCAGGCGGCGGGCTTGCATGCCTCGCGCATCGACGGATCGCCGCTACGCTACAATTGCCAAAATCCGTTGCTGCCCGATTTGCTGATCTGTCGCCCGGAATATGCGAGGCCGGTGTTGGCGGCGGTCGCGGCGGAGAATCCCGCGTCGGGATGAACCCCCTCGAAACGGCCAATTGTTTCGATGGTGAATCGGCATTAAACCTCGCCTGACCGGACGCCCGTCCGCTCGGGGAGATACATCGGTGCGGCTGTTTTCGGGACTGTTCCTGCTGCTGGCAGGTCAGGCGTTGCTGGTTGCCGTGCTGCCGGGCAGCGCGCTGATCGTCAATCTGCAGCGCGGACAACATGCTTATCTTGAAGCGCAGGACCGCCAGTCGCTCGTCGCGTTGAGCGCCCTGATCGCGTCACAGATTCGCGCGGGCACGCCTCTGGCGGGTGCCTTGTCGGCCGCGCAGGAGTTGGAAGATCACAACACCGGGGTCGGCGACGCGCTCCCTCCGCTAAAGAACCGCGTCGCGCTCTATACCGTGACGGGTCAGCGCCTGGCAGGGGCAGCACCGGATGCAGACGGTGTCCGCGCCACCCATCCGGTGACGCTGGCCGGGCAAACGCTCGGCGTCCTCAAGATTGTCTCGGGAAGCGCGGAGACCCAGGCAAGCTACGCCTTCGTCCGCGATCAACTGCTGGGGATCGCGGTGGCCGCGTTCGCAACGCTGCTGATCCTGCTTGGCTGCGGCCAGGGTATCGCTGCGCGCTGGACGCGCCCGCAACGCGCGCTATTTCGCGCCAGTCGCGCGATTGCGCATGGCGATTTCGAAACCGATTTCTCCGAAACCGGCCCGGTCGAAACGCGCGCGACCATGCGCAACCTCAGCCACATCGCCCGGCGGTTCGACCGGCTCGAATCCGCACGACGGACATGGTTGGTGGCGGTGTCCGAAGAATTACGGGTTCCCGTTCTTCGGCTCGGTGAAAACGTTGCCGCGTTATACCACAAGATGCCGGACAATCAGCGGGATTTCGCCGAGGTGGCGGAAGGCGTGCAACGCTTGCAGGAAATGGCGGAGGATCTGCACGCCGTCGCGTTGGCCGATCTCGGTCGCCTGCCCGTTACCTTCGCGACGGTCGATCCGGTCGCGCTGATCCACAATGCGGTGTGGGCCAATAGCCGCCGCGCCAAGGCGCAATCGGTGTCGGTAGAACCCGGGCAATTGCCGTCCACGACGGTACTGGTGAAATGGGACGGTGCCCGGATCGAGCAATTGTTCACCGCGCTGATCGAAAGCAGCCTGCGCTACACGCCAGCGGGAGGACGCATCGCTCTGGGGCTTGAGGGGCATCGCAATGCCTGGCGGCTGATCATCGACGACAGTGCGCCGGGCGTCGACGTCGGGCTGGCGCAGCAATTGTTCGAGCCCTTCTATCGAACCACCAAATTGCCGGGAGAGTCCGTCACCACCTCGGGTCTTGGCCTTGCCACGGCCCAAGCCATCGTCGAGGCCCATCACGGGCGGATCGAGGCCGGGCACTCTCCGCTGGGCGGCTTGCGCGTCACGGTCATTTTACCGACGACACCGCCAAGCGCCTGACGGCCAAGGGCGAATTTTTCCATAATTGTGCATCGCAACATTTTTGAACGATATTCGTAACGCACACGACACGAAACACGCACACGGGAGCCCCGACAGTTCTTAAGAACGGGGGATCCAATGAACATCAAGCACCACACTGTAACGGCTCGGCTGCTCGCGGCGACCGCATTTTGCTCGATCATCGCCGTGTCGCCAGCCTATGCGGCCACTGCACCCGAGACCGCGCCGACCGTGCCCGCCGCCGCCAGCGAAGGGGACCAGCTTGGCGACATCGTGGTCACGGCTGAGAAGCGGCCGCAAACCGCGCAAAGGACTCCGATCTCGATTTCGGTGCTGAGCGGAGCCGATCTTGCAAACCGGCATGTCGTTTCGCTCGCCGATCTCACGGACGGTTCGATCCCGTCGTTGAAGGTTGCGCCTTTCTATTCGCGCAACTCCGCGCTGATCGTGAATATTCGCGGTGTCGGTGTGCTGTCGGACGGCAACCAGCCCGCACGCGACCAGGGTGTCGGTGTGTACGTCAACGGCGTCTATCTCGGCCGTGCGCAGGGCCTCGGCACCGCGCTGTTCGACATTGACAGCCTGGAAGTGCTGAAAGGCCCGCAAGGCACGCTGTTCGGTCGCAATACCGAAGGCGGCGCGATCAACATCACCACCAAAAAGCCGACCGGGGAGTTTCACGCAAACCTGATCGCCGGGGCCGGCAATTTCGGCAGCTACAAAGCCGAGGGACATATCGACTTGCCGTCGGTCGCTGGGATTGCGCTCAAGATCGATGGAGTCGTCAGCCACCGCGATCCGCTGGTGAAAAACACGTTGACGGGTGCATCGGGCTTCAATGCTTACGACAAGCGCGGCGTTCGCGTGGAAGCGCTGTGGAATCCGACATCGGATTTCAGCGCCGATTACGCGTTCGACACCTCTTATGATGCCTCGACGTCGCTGTATCTGCAGTTGCTTGCTCCCGGTAGCAACAAGCAGGCACCGCTCGGCACCGTTCAGGCGACACGCGCCGACGTCGCCAATGTCGGCGTGCCGGAACAACCGAGCGTCGGCAAGGTTCACGGCCATGAGCTGACGCTGGAGTATAAGCCCTCAAATACCCTGACGTTGAAGTCGATCACCTCCTATCGCTCGCTGACGCAGAGCCAATATGACAATGGATCGGCCGCAACGACCTTGTCGAACGGCACGGGCGTGTTCACGTCCAAGGACGCAAGCGGAGCGACCGTGCCACTGCTATTCGCCCGCTACAGCCTCGCCCAGTTCCGCCAAAATCAGATCAGCCAGGAATTTCAGGCCATCGGCGAGCTGCCGCGCCTTAAATATGTCTTTGGCGCGCTTTATTATCAGGAGCGGGTTCAGGATAACGCGCAGGCCTTCTTCACCAATCAGTGCACCGACACGACCTGCACCAATTACATCATCTTACCGCAAAAACTTCCGCACCGACGTCGTCAATTGGGCAAGCCTGCCGCAGTCCTATGATTCGCAGCGCATCGACCGCGCCAGCCATGTCACCACCACCAGCGTCGGTGCTTTCGGTCAGGCGACCTACACCCCCGCGCTCTTGGACGACGCGATCCACGTTACCGGCGGCCTGCGCTGGACGCGCGATGCCAAGCATGGGCAACTCTTTACAGTGAACGGGGCGACCCCGGTGGTCTTCGGCGTCAGCGGCACCCGCTATCTCGATGCGCATTGGTCGCGCGTCGATCCGATGGTCAACGTCCTCGTCGACGTGTCGCGCGACATCCATGTGTATGGCAAATGGAGCACGGGTTATAAATCGGGCGGTGCAAATTCGCGCTCGCTGCAATATCTCGCCTTCAATCCCGAAACGGTGTCGGTGTTCGAAGCCGGCCTGAAGACCGAGTTCTTCAACCGCCACGCGCGCTTCAACGTTTCGGCCTATGCCGGGACGTATAAGAACGTGCAGGTCGATTTCTCGGGTCTGTATGAGACGATCGTCGGCGGTGTGCTGACGCGCAGCAACCGCACGACCACCGAAACGCTCAACGCACCGGGCACCGGTGGCATCCACGGCGTCGAGGCGGATTTCAAGCTCACCCCAGTCCCGCATCTGACGCTGGGCGCATCCTACGCTTATACCTATGTCCGCATCCCCTCGACCGCCAATCCCTTCCCGGCAACCGCAGGCGGCACGGTCAACAACACCCCGGTCCCGATTTACCAGACCTACACGCCGAAACATGGGGCAAGCGGCACAATCGACTATGAGGTGCCGCTCCAGGGTGCCACGGTCCGAGCGCATCTCGACGGCAATTATGACAGCGGCTTCTATGCCAACGGAAACGACGTCCTCTATCTGGGCGCGGGCAACCCCGGCAATGTGTATCAGCCCAAGGGCGACAGCGCGTTCATCGTCAACGGCACGCTCGCGCTCGCCGATATCGACATGGGCCGGGGCGACGCGCGCGTGACGGTCTCGGTCTGGGCGCGCAATTTGTTCAACGAACAGCATGTGTTCTACCGGGCGCTCAGCCTCACCAGCGGTTACAACGGCTTCTTTAACGAAGCGCGGACCTTCGGCGGGCAGGTGCAGGTCAAGTTCTAAGACGATCCGATCCCGGAGACAGACCATGAAGATCGCCCCGTTTCGACTGAGACTTACCTTTGCCGCAATGGCTGCGGTAATGTTGGCGAGCGGGGCGGCAGGTCTGCCCGCCCGGGCCGATACCCCGATCGCAACGGCGGCACCGCATGAGCGGTTGCTGCCGTTGCAGGGCGGACGCAACTTTCGCGATCTAGGCGGCTATCGCACCGCCGATGGTCGCCACGTCAAATGGGGCCTGCTGTTCCGCTCCGGCTCGATGCACGGACTGACCGACAGCGATTATGCCTATCTCGAACGGCGCGGCATTCGTGTCGTGTGCGACTTCCGCGACACGCGCGAGCGCGCTTCCGAGCCGGTCAACTGGCCCGCAGCGGGCGCACCGCACGTGCTGAGCGCCGATTACAGACTCGACATGGCGGGCTTCATGCCGGCCGGACCAATGAAAGACTGGACCGCCGAATCCGCCCGCGCGGCCATGGCGGCGAGCTATCCGCATATGCTGGTGCAGTTTCACGACCAATATCGCCGGATGTTCGATGAATTGCTGGCGGGCCATGCCCCGCTCGCTTTCAACTGTTCGGCTGGCAAGGACCGCACCGGCGTCGCCGCCGCGCTGTTGCTGACTGCGCTTGGCGTGCCCCGCGCGACCGTGGTCGAGGACTATCTGCTTACCAACCGCTATCTCAACGCCAGAACGCTGCTGGCGAAGGACAGCAAGGCGACCGCCGGTTCGATCGGCCAAATGCCGTCACCGGTGATGCAGGCGCTGCTCAACGCCGATCGCAGCTATATCGAGGCCGCCCTGAAGGTGCTCGATTCGCATCGCGGCGCGCGCGCGGCTGGCTCCGCGACGAAATGGGATTGTCGGACGCAGACCTCGCCCGCTTGCGCCGCGCCTATCTCGAATGACGCCTATCCTTCCCCGACATCGGGGAAAGGGCAAAACCTAGCAGGATCTTTTGAAAAGCGAACGCGCACACGGCGTAGCGGCGGCGTCCGTCGCTGCGGCCCGCCGCCGTGCCTGTCGCGGCGTTGCCGGAAACCCCGGTAACGTCCTGCGATCAGACACTTTTGAAAGAATGGTGCACCCAGAGCGATTCGAACGCCCGACCCTCAGATTCGTAGTCTGATGCTCTATCCAGCTGAGCTATGGGTGCGTGGAGACGCGCTGTTAGCGGCGTCTTTTGAGAGATGCAAGTGCGTTGCGTGACCTTTCTCATCGGCATAGAGCAATTCGTGATGATGCTCCGCCCCCTGCCCGCCCGCCCCACCCGCCTCGCGCTGGGGTTTATCCTGACAATCGCCCCGGCATTGGCGGGGTGTGCCGCGCAAACCTCGACCCGCTACCCGTCGCTGCTGCCCCGCGCGATCGAATCGCGCAGCGATGCGGAACCGGATGTCGTCATTCCCGTCGTAGCGGCGGACCCGGCGACCGACCTGGCGTTGGCGGACCTGCGCAAGACGCTCGACAAAACCACGGCGGCCTTTGCGCCGGCCGCCGAAACCGCGGAGCGGCTCGCGAGTGCGGCGCAGGGCGACCGAGTCGGGGGAGAACGCTGGATTGCCGCGCAGACCGCCTTGGCCGGGCTGGACGACTATCGTGCGACCACCTCGTCGATGCTGACCGATATCGATTCGCTGGCGATCGCGCGCGCCGCCGACGGCAAACCCGACTATCCCGCCATCGCCAGCCTGCACAATGCCGCGCAAGCCGCGTTCGAAGCGCAGAGCGCGCGAATCGCGGCGATCGCCGCGCGCCTGCCGGACGCCTAACGCCCCGCCTTCAACAGCGGTAAAATGGTCGAATAGTCATCCGTCCAGGGCGCAAAGCCCGCACGCGGCTTGACCAGTCCCCAGGCCGAATCGCGCGCCTTCAAAGATTGGATCACCGCCGGGTCTCGCGACAGCGCAATCCATTGCGACATCGTCGCAGCATCGCGATTGATCGCGCGCGGATGATAGAAAAGCTGCGCGCTATACCACCCACCGCCCTGCGCCGCCGCCGCGACAACGGGTTCAAGATCGAGGAAGCGATTCGAAATGTGGACGAGCAACAATCCGCGTGGAGCGAGGACGCGCGCATAACTGGCGAATGCTTCCCGCGTCATCAGGTGCATCGGCACCGCATCTGACGAAAAACGCGTCGAGCGCCAACAGGTCAAGCGACGCCGCGGGCGCAACCGCAAGGTTCAGCCGTGCATCCCCCAACACGATACCAGGGTGCGGAAGACACCGCGAAAGAAAGGTGAACTGGCCGGTATCGCGCGCGATCCGCACCACCGCCGGGTCGATCTCGTAAAAGCGCCAATCCTGCCCCGCCACGGCATAGCAAGCGAGCGTTCCCGACCCCAAACCGACAATCCCGACTCGCGCATGCGCGCCATACAGTATTGGCAGCACCTGCATTGCGCGGCCAACCCCCGACGCTGCGACATAATAGGCAGTCGGGGTCCGCTCGCGAGCGGGCGAACCCAGCAACTGGACACCGTGGACCGTAGTGCCGTGTGCCAATTGCCGCTGGGTCGCCGCGTTATGAACGGTATAAACGCCGAAATAGCTCCGCGTGCGCGCGTGCGGTTCCAATGAGATCATCACCGCCCGGTATCCGCCGAACGCGACCAACACGCCAAGCAGTACAGACACAAACGCCCACCGCGCGCCCATGGATAACAGCCCGATCACGACGATCACCAACAAAGCGGCCTGCGGCAGCGCGCCAAGCCCCGGCCCCGCATCCGCCAGAATCAAACCCACCAGCCCCAGCACGACCAGCGCCACCACGCCGGTGAGAATATGGCGGCGGTGCGCGCTCCCCTCCCACAATCTTCTGATCGGACGCAGCAAGGCATGCTGGGGCACCAATAGCCCGGCCGCGAGCACCAGGATCGGATATTCATAGGTCCAGTCGAACACGAGCGGGGCGATCAAGGCGGCGAACACCCCACCGAGCGCCCCGCCCACCGCCATCGCCAAATAGAATCCGGTCAGCCGGTCCGGCTCGGGTCGAATGCGGTACAAGGCGGTGTTGAGCGCCACCGACACCAGAAACAACAGCGCCAGCGCCATGATCGCGCCGAGATAGGGCATGCCCCCCATACCGGCCACCAAAATGCCGCCAAACAGCAGGATCGCGACCGGTGCGACCCGCGTCTGCATATCCGCCATCGTGCGATCGGTGGCGAACGCGACGGTGAAGCTCAGCAGATAGAGGCCGAGCGGCACCACCCACAGCAGCGGCATCGCGACGATATCAGTGGAGATGTAGGTAGACGTGGCCAGCATCAGCCCTGACGGCACGAATGCCAGCGCGATCCAGTGTGCGACGCGACGGCCGGTGGGTGGCGCAGATTGCGGGGCAGGACTGGCCAGCGCTGCCGCACCCGGTGCGGTTTTCGGCAAAATGGCCGCGCATAAAGCGACCAGCAGGCCGACCAGGATATACCCGCTGCTCCACAGGATGCGCTGGCCGAGAAGCGCCATGCCGGGCTCCACCACCAATGGATAGGCGATCAGCCCGGCAAAACTGCCGAAATTGGAGGCGGCATACAGCGCATACGGATCCTCCCCCTCGCGCGACAGGCTGAACCAACGCTGCAGCAGCGGTGCCTGCGCCGACACTGCGAAAAACAGCGGCCCGATCGAAAGACACAGCAACCATGGCACCCATAGTGCCGGTTGCGCGGTCGGTCCCGGCTGCAGCGCGTTGAGGCCGATCGGCAACCACAGCCCGGCAACCAGCAGCACGGCGAGATGCATCATGCCTTGCGCGCGGGGCCCAAGCCGCCCCAGCCAATGCGCATAGGCATACCCGCCGAGCAGCAACGCCTGATAGACCAGCATCGCCGAGTTCCACACCGCAGGCGCGCCGCCGAGGCGCGGCAGCGCCATGCGCGCGACCATCGGCTGCACGAGAAACAGCAGGAACGAACTGGCCAGGATCGTGACGACGAAAAGCGGGCGAACCAGGCGTATGGACATCAGGCAGGCCGATCGATGCGATAGAGAATGTGGCGCTTGAGCGGGCTGCCCTCCGGGACAGCGGGATGATCGAAATCGCCGCCTTCGACGCGGGAGAGGCCGAGCCGCTCCATCAGGCCCCAACTGCGCGTGTTGGCGGCGACGGTGATCGCGGTGATGCGCGGTGCATCCAGATGGCCCCAGCCCCAGGCCAGGCTCGCCTCGGCCGCCTCGCGCGCATAGCCCTGCCCCCACGTATCGCGGCGCAAGCGCCAGCCTATCTCGATCTCGCCTTCGAGAAAGTCATATCCCTGCTGCAGGCCGCAAAACCCGAGAAAGGCGGCGTCGCTCTTGCGTTCGATCGCCCAGAAGCAGCAGCCCGCTTCGGCCTGCCGCGCGACGCAGCGTTTATAGGCGGCGCGCGCTTGGTCGAGCGTCGTGAGGGGGCCGAGATAGCGCATGACCTCTTCGTCCTGCCCCATCGCATGGAACGGGGCGACATCCGCTTCGCGCCAGCCGCGCAGGATCAGGCGCGGCGTCTCGATCATGCGGTGGGGCGGTCGATCACATAGACGACGCTGTCGCGCAGCCGGTCGCCTCGGGATAGCTTGGATGCTCATAATCGAGCTCTGGCGCGGCGCGCATGCCGATGCGCTCCATTACCCGCTGGCTCTTGACGTTGACGCGCGCGGTGACGGCGACGATGCGCGGGTCGGTGCGGTTGGCCCAGGCCCAGTCGATCACGGCGCGGGCCGCTTCCCCGGCATAGCCCTGCCCCCAATGCGCCGGGCCGAACATCCAGCCGATTTCGAGCTCGCCGGCCAGCGGGCGGCCGGGATCGCTGGGCTTGAGACCGCAAAAGCCGACCGGCACGCCATCGGCGCGGCGCTCGACCATCCAGAAGCCGAGGCGATCGGCACGATAGGCTTCATGCCGCGCGATCACCGCATCGGATGCGGCGGCGTCGCGCACCGGACCGAGATCGGCCATCACTTGGCGGTCGCCGAACCAGCCGTGCAGCGTCGCGCGGTCGGCGGCACCGGGCACGCGCAGCCGCAGCCGCTCGCTCTCGACGATCGTCTCTATCACGCGCCGAGCAACCGCGCCGCCAGCGCCGCATGATAGGTGAGCACGCCCGAACAGCCCGCGCGCTTGAACGCCATCAACGTTTCCAGCACCATCGGATCGCGTTCGGCGGCACCCGCTGCAACCGCCGCCTCGATCATCGCATATTCGCCACTGACCTGGTACGCGAACACCGGCACTTCGAACGCCGATTTCACCCGTGCGACGATGTCGAGATAGGGCAAGCCGGGCTTGACCATGACGCTGTCGGCACCCTCGGCGAGATCGAGCGCGACTTCGCGCAGCGCTTCCTCGGCATTGGCCGAATCCATCTGATAGGTCTTCTTGTCGCCCTTCAGCAGCCCGCGACTGCCAACCGCATCGCGGAACGGGCCGTAGAACGCGCTGGCGTATTTCGCGGCATAGGACATGATCTGGACATTGTGGTGCCCGCCTTGCTCCAGCGCGTCGCGGATCGCGCCGATGCGACCGTCCATCATGTCGGAAGGCGCGATGATGTCCGATCCGGCTTCGGCCTGGTTGAGCGCTTGGGCGACCAACGCCTCCGAGGTGATGTCGTTGACGACATAGCCGGCTTCATCGACCAAACCGTCATGGCCGTGGGTGGTATAGGGATCGAGCGCGACGTCGGTCAGCACCCCGATTTCGGGCACGGCATCCTTCAGCGCACGGATCGCGCGGCACATGAGGTTGTCGGGGTTGAGCGCCTCGCGCCCGTCATCGGTGCGCAAATGCCCTGGCGTATTGGGGAACAGCGCGAGACACGGAATACCGAGATTGCGCGCCTCACGACCGCGCGCGACGATGCCATCGACCGACCAGCGCGACACGCCGGGCAGCGAGGCGATCGGCTCTTCCACGCCCTGCCCTTCGGCAATGAACAGCGGCCAGATCAGATCGGCCGGGGTGAGCACGGTTTCGGCATAGAGCCGACGGCTCCACGCGCTGGCGCGGGTACGGCGAAGGCGGAGGGCGGGATAGTGTGCGGTCATGCCCTGCTTTCTGGAACCGCCCGCACGCATGCGCAAGCGAGTCGGTGATCAGCCGACCGGATGTTGCCCGCCGACGGGTTCGGCGGCAGCAGCTTGCGTCGGGGCAGCAGCGGTGCTGGCGGGGACCACCAGCCGCTGTTTGCGCCAGCCGCCGTAGCGATAATAGACCGACGACATCAGCAAGGTCGCGACCGAGCCGAGCGGGAAGCTCCACCACAAGGAATCCGCGCCGAGGCTGCCCTTGAAGGCAAGCGCGAAGCCGAGCCGCACCGGGTACATGGCGATGATCAGCATCACCAAAGGTGCCCATACCGCGCCGTTCGCGCGCACCGCCGAGAACAGCACCATCGTCATGCCGAAGACGATGAAGTTCCAGCTCGCCAGCACCTGGATATGGCGCGCGATCGGCAAGGCCGGGCTGTCGCCGCCGAGGAACACCGCCATCACCGGGCGATCGAACAGGATCACCGCAGCCACCATGGTCGAGGTGAGCAAGGCGCTGAACAGCAGGCCCGACCGGGTAATGCGATCGACCCGATCCCACAGCCCCGCCCCGATATTCTGCGCGACCATGCTGCTGACCGCCGCACCGACGGCGAGCGCGGGCATCTGGATATAACCCCATAATTGCATCGACACGCCGTAGGCCGCGCTGGTGTCGACGCCGTAGCGGTTGACGAGGCCGGTCATCGTCAGCGCGGCGAAGGACACGACCAGCATCTGCGCGCCCATTGGCAGGCCCTTGCCGATGATCGTGCGGATCAAGGCGGGGGACGGGATCAACCAGGTCAGTTCATGCCCGCGCAGCCGGATCGGCAAATCACGCAGATAGATAAAAGCGAGCAGCCCAAATGCTGCGACATGCGCGGAGATGAGCGTCGCGGTGGCGGACCCGGCGATGCCCATGGCCGGCATGCCGAACCAGCCGCGGATGAAAACAGGGTTGAGCCCGCTGTCGAGCACGACACTCAGCACCGTGAACCACAAGGGCGTGATCGAATCGCCGACGCCGCGCAGCGCCATGCCGAGCAGCACCAGCAGCAGCGTCGCGGGGAGCCCGAGGAAGATGACGCGCAGATACTCGAGCGCCAGCGGCATCACGCTGGGCGGGGTGGCGAGCACCTTCAGGATTTCGGGCGTGAAGATCCAGCCGAGCACCGCGATCACCACCGCCGCGCCCATTACCAACCCGATCGACGCGCCGAACGCACGCCGCGCCCCCTCAATGTCGCGGCGGCCGATACTCTGGCCGATCAGGATTGTCGCCGCCATGCCGAAGCCGAAGATGCCAGCAAACATCAGGAACATGATCGTGTTGGCATTGGCAGTCGCCGCCACCGCGCCCTCACCCAGAAAGCGCCCGACCCAGATCGTGTTGATCGACCCGTTGAGCGACTGGAGGATGTTCGCGCCGAGCGTGGGCAGCGCGAAGGCGAGCAGCGTCCGCCCGATCGGGCCGGAGGTGAGATCGTGCTTGCCGCCCCTGCCCCTTACCGGAGGCGCTGCCGCTAAGGCTCCCCTCCCGCTTGCGGGAGGGGCTGCCCCTATTACTCCCCTCCCGCT
>NZ_JSBN01000111.1 GCF_000797515.1 Sphingomonas sp. Ant H11 | reverse complement strand
TGGTGGTGCTGACGCGGGGTCCTCTGCCGGGGAACGGGGCGGGCTTCGACCGGCCGCGCACGACCTGGGCGCGCGCCAATGGCACGGGCGAGACCGTCGGCGCGCCGGTGCTGGCGACGCTCAGCGCGACCGGGGCGGCCAAGCTGTTCGCGGGCGCGAAGGCGCCCTGGAGCGATATCGTCAAAGCTTCAGCCGACCGCGAGGCGGTTCTCCGCGCGGAGCCGCTGGGCGTCAGCATGACGGTGTCGCTGAAGACGGCGTTCGAGGCGATGGGCAGCGGCAATGTCGCCGGGATGCTGCCCGGCAGCGACCCCAAGCTCGCCAAGGAGGTGGTCGTGCTGTCGGCGCATCTCGATCATCTCGCGTCGGGCGGCCCGATGCCAAGGGCGACACGATCTATAATGGCGCGGAGGACAACGCCGTCGGTATCGCCTCGCTGATCGAGGAAGCCAAGCGTTTCAAGGCTTCGGGCAAGCGCCCGCGCCGCTCGATCCTGTTCCTGGCAGTGACGGCGGAGGAGAAGGGGCTGGTCGGCTCCGACTATTTCGCCAAGCACCCGACCGTGCCGATCTCCAGCATCGTCGCCGACGTCAATCTCGATATGCCGATCCTGTCTTACGCCTTTGAAGACATGACGGTGTTCGGGGCCGATCGCTCAACCTTGGGGCCGATCGTCGCGCAGGCGGTCGGCACCTTGGGGGTGACGATGTCGCCCGATCCCGATCCGGCGCAGGGCATTTTCGTGCGCTCCGATCATTATCGCTTCGTCCAGCAAGGCGTGCCCTCGGTGTTCCTGTGGCCAGGGCAGAAGGGGCCGGGCAAGGCGGCGACGGCGGAGTTCTTCGCGCACCGCTATCACCAGCCGGCCGACGACCTGTCGCAGCCGATCGACTGGGCGCAGGGCATCCGCTTCGTCGATGCCAATTATGCGATCGCACGCGCGATTGCCGATGGCGATGCGCGGCCGCGCTGGAACAAGGGCGATTTCTTCGGGTTGCTGTACAATGGCTATGGGGCGAAGTGATGTGCGGCTGCTGATCTTCGGGCTTGGCTATACCGCGCAAGTGCTGGCGGCGCGGGTGCGCGGCGCAGGCGGGGTGGTGGTCGGCACCACGCGCGACGGGCGCGACGGTACGATCCGCTTCGATGATGGCGCGGCGGTTGCGCTGGAACTGGGCGCGGCGACGCATATCCTGTCCTCGGTGCCGCCTGCGGGCGAGATCGATCCGGTGCTGGTCACCTATGGCACAGCCCTGCGCGCGAGCGGGGCGTGGCTCGGCTACCTGTCCTCGACCGGGGTTTACGGCGATGCTGGCGGGGCGTGGGTCGATGAGAGCGCCGCGATCGGCAGCGGTCGCCGCAATGCGCGGGCCGAAGCCGATGCCGCGTGGCAGGAGATCGGCGCTGGGGTGTTTCGCTTACCGGGTATTTACGGTCCGGGGCGGTCGCCGCTGGATCGTGTCGCCAGCGGTATGGCGCACCGCGTCGATGTCGCCGACCAGGTGTTCAGCCGTTGCCATGTCGACGACATAGCCCGCGGGGTGATCGCGGGGTTTGCGGCCCCGCCCGGCGCGTACAATCTCGCCGACGATGTCCCGGCCAGCCAGAATGCGGTGGTGGCGTTCGCGGCGCGGCTGTTGGGGCTCGCCGCGCCTGCCTTCGTGCCGCTGGAGACGCTGTCGCCAATGCGCGCGGTTTCTATGCCGAGAATCGGCGGGTGGCCAACGGCAAGGCGAAGCGCGTGCTCGGCTGGAGACCGCTCTACCCCGATTACCGCGCGGGTCTGCGTGCCCTGAGCGCGATGATCAGGCCGCCGATCACCAGCGCCGCGCCTGCCCCGGCGAGCAGCGACCAGCGATAGCCCTCGAACAGGGTCGACAGGCACATGGCGATGACGGGGACGAGCACGCCCGAATAGGCCGCCTTGGCCGGGCCGATCACGCGGAGCACGCCGAAATAGAGCGGGAAGGCGATCGCCGAGGCGAACACGCCGAGATAGAGCGTGGCGGCGAGATAGGGTAAAGTCGGCTCGATCACCGGTGGCCCGGTCGTCACCCAGGCGAAGGCGGCGTCGAACGACGCGCCGATCAGCATGGCCACGCCGAGCGTCGGGATCATCGGATAGGCGCGCGCGGTGCGCGTGCCTGCATGACATTGGCGGTCGAGGCGGAGAAGATCGCCAGCGTGGTAAAGCCGATCCCGGTCATCACTTCGCCGGGACCATGCGGATCGATCCGCATTTCGCGCAGGAACAGGAGGGTGACCCCGACCATCGCCACGCCGACCCCGACGAGCAATTGCCGCCCGAGCCGCTGGCCGAGAAAAATGAGCCCGAACAAGGCGTTGGGCAACAGCATCAGCGCGAACACCACCGCCACCAGCCCGGAGGCGATATGCGCCTCGGCACGATAGACGAAATTGAAGTTGAGGCAGAATTGCATCAGCCCGAGCAAGGCGGCAAAGCCCCAGCCGCGCGCATCGAGCTGGACGCGCTCGCGTCGGACGGCGGCATAGCCGAGCATCACGATCCCGGCGATGAGGAAGCGATAGGTGACCGACCAGCTTGGCGGCACCACGCCCAATTGCCCGCGAATGACCAACCAGGTCGACCCCCAGATCAGCGTGACGATGCCGAACGGGATCAGGATCGCGAGACGGCTCGAATTGGGGGGCGGATCGCCGCTCAAAGCGCGGCGATCGCATCGGCGAGCGGGCGGATGTCCTCGGGGCGCTGATTCCACGAAACCACCAGTCGCGCTTCGCCCGGACCCCAGTCATAGAAATCGAAACCAAGTGCGCGCAGTGCCTCGGCCTCGGTGGCGGTGACGCGCAGGAACACTTCGTTCGCCTCGACCGGGTTGACCAGCCGGTCGCCCGCAGCCTGCGCCAGCAAGGCCGCCCCGGCATTGGCACCCCGCGCCAGATCGAGCCACAGATCGCCGTCGAGCATCGCCAGCAATTGCGCCGCGAGATAGCGGCCTTTGGACAATAGCAACCCGGCGCGCTTGCGGCGATAGAGCGTCGCGGCGGCAAGCTCGGGCTTGAAGAAGATCAGCGCCTCGGCGCTCATCCCGCCATTTTTGATAAAGCCGAAGCTCAGCGCATCGACCCCGGCACGCCACGTCACGTCGGCGGGGGCGCAGCCGAGATGCGCGACCGCATTGGCGAAGCGCGCACCGTCCATATGCAGGCCGAGCCCGCGTTCGCGCGCGAGATGGCCGATCGCGGCGACGTCATTGGGGGAGTAGACCAGCCCATATTCGGTGGCGTTGGTGATCGAGATGGCGTGCGGCTGGACCTGGTGGACGTCGGTGCGCGTCGCATCGAGCAGGGCGCGGATCGAATCGGGGGTCAGCTTCGCGCCCTCGCCCTCGGCCAGCAGTAATTTGGCACCGTGCGTGTAGAATTCGGGCGCGCCGGCTTCGTCATTCTGGATATGCGCGTCGCGGTGGCAGACGATCGCGCCATGCGGCGGGCACAGAGCGGCGAGCGCGAGGCAATTGGCCGCCGTGCCCGAGGGCACCCACAGCGCGCGAACCGGGGTTTCGAACAGCTCCGAAAAAACGCGCGTCGAGCTGCTTGCTCCAGCCGTCGCCGTCATACGCGGTGTCGAGCACATTGGCGTCGGCCATGGCAGCGAGGACGGTGGCGTGGACGGGGGCGGCATTGTCGGAGAAGAAGCGCATGGCACAGCAATGCGGGCGTGCTTGCCCGGCGTCAACCGGCGCTATTGGTCGTCGTTCGGATCACTCTGGTCGCGGCGCGGGGCGCGATCGTCGGGGGCATCGCGGCGGCGGTCGCGCTGGTCGGGCGGTGGCGCGAAGTCGATTTCGCCATTGCGCAACCGTATCCGTCCGACGCCCGGAATCTCGCCCTCGACCGGGGGAATCGCGCTGGGATCGAGGAAGTTTTCGAGCGCGTCGCCCAGCGAATTGCCCGCATCGGGATCGACTTCTTCGACCGGTTCCGGCGCGGCGGCGGGGCCGACGCCGAGCGCGGTCTGCATGAAATCGCGCCACACCCGCGCCGGAATGCCGCCGCCCGACAGCCCGGCATTGGGGGTGTTGTCGTCATTGCCGACCCACACGCCGACCACGAGCCCATTGGCGAAGCCGACGAACAGCGCGTCGCGGCTGTCCTGCGTGGTACCGGTCTTGCCATAGGTCTTGACCGACAGAGCGGCGGCGCGCCCGGTGCCCGTCTCGGCCGAGGCGGAGAGCAGATCGAGCATCTCGTCATGGATGGTGCCATCGAGCGAATGGGTGCGATCGGTGAGCGCGGCGATGATCCCGTGCTCCGCCGGAGCGGCCTCCAGCCCGTGTGCATGGACCGGATAGCGTTCGGCGAGAATCGCGGCATAAGCCGAGGTCAGTTCGAGCAGCGACATGCTCGACGTGCCGAGCGCGATCGTCGCTTCATTGGGGATGGGCGAGGTCACGCCCAAGTCGCGTGCCGCCTGGATGACGTTGGCGACGCCGACTTGCTGGGTGATCCGTGCTGCTGCCACGTTGGAGGAGCGCGCGAACGCCTGGCGCAGCGTGATCGGCCCGAGATAGCGGCCATCGGCGTTCTTGGGCGACCAATTGGCGATGGTGATGGGCTTGTCGTCGATTACCGAATCGGGCGTCAGGCCGTGGCGCATCGCCGCGAGATAGACGAACAGCTTGAACGCCGAGCCCGGCTGGCGCTGGGCTTGCGTGGCGCGGTTGAACGGGCTGTCGGCATAGGATTTGCCGCCGACCATCGCGACCACGCGCCCGTCCGGCCGCATCGCCACCAGCGCAACTTGCGCCTGGCGCAAGCCCGCACGCCGGACCGCATGTTCGGCGGCGCGTTGCAGGCGGCGGTCGAGCGTGGTCTGCACCGTCGTCTCCGTCGCGATCTCGCCCGCGCGGTCGCGCGCCTCGGGCAGTACCCAATCGGCGAAATAGGTGCCGTTGGGCAGCACCTGGGTATGGTCGGCGATCGGGCGCGCCGGACGGACCGTGGCGGCCTCTGCCTTATCGAGAAAGCCCGCATCGACCATCGCCGCGACGACCAAGGCGGCGCGATCGCGCGCGCCTTCAGGTTGATCGTGGGGGCGAGCTTGGATGGGGCCTTGACCAGCCCGGCCAGCATCGCCGCCTGGCCGATCGACAGATTTTCCGGCGTGCGCCCGAAATAATGCCGCGCGGCGGCGCGCAGGCCATAGACGTTGTCGCCGAAATAGACGTTCGACAGATAGCGCGACAGGATCTGGTCCTTAGTCAGCCACGCCTCCAGCCAGAAGGCGATCATCACTTCGCGAATCTTTCGCGCGGCGGTGCGATCCGAATCGAGAAAGGCGTTCTTGGCGAGCTGCTGCGTGATCGTGCTGCCGCCCTGGTCGCGCCCCTTGGAGGTGATGTTGTGGAAGAAAGCGCGGGTGATGCCGCGCGGATCGATCCCCCAATGCGTGCGGAAGCGCCGGTCCTCGATCGCCAGGAACGCGTTGGTGACGTTTTTGGGCAGCTTGGCGGCATCGACCGGTGCCCCCAGGATCGCGCCGCGCCGCGCGATCGGCGTGCCGTCATCGGCGAGCAGGGTGATGCTGGGCGGGGTCGGCGGCTGCAACGATTTCGACAAGGGCGCGGTGACCGCGAGCCAGCCGACCGCGAACACGAACAATACGATCAGCGCGGCGATGCCGCGCATGACCCAGCGCAGCCGGTTGGGCCGCTGCACCACCGGCAGGGTGGTCGTATAGCCGTCGTCCTCATCGGCGTAAGGCTCACCCTCGGCCTGGTAGCTCGGCCCCCCATGACGTTCGGGCGGCGGCATACCGCCGGTCAGCTCGAGCGCATCGTCCGCGCGCTGCGGCCGATCGGCCGGATCGAAGGGATAGGAACGCATGGACTAGATCCCGCTACACCGAAAGCGTGTGTTACTCATATAAAACAGATCGTGCAAGCAAGGGTCACGCATCGATGCCGGGTGTAGCAGCGCGGGGGGCAAGGCGCGAGGGGGAGCCGATCGGGCCCCAGTTGGCGATTGAGCCCGGCGCGCGCGCCCGCTATCGAACGCGGACCGTGGCCGTGTGCCGCCCCGCTGCGAAAGATTTCCCCGATGGCCGATTCCGCGCCCGATCTGCCCCTTGTCGTCGGGATTGGCGGCACGATCGGAGGGGTGTCCTCGACCGAGCGCGCGCTGGCGATCGCGCTGGACGCGGCGGCACGCGAAGGTTTTCGCACGCGCATGTTCGGCGGTGCCGACATGGCGCAGCTGCCGCTTTATGATCCAAGAGCGACGACGCGGACCCCGCAGGAGCGCGAGTTCGTCGATACCGTGCGGCAAGCCTCGGCGCTGATCATCGCCTCGCCCGGCTATCACGGCAGCATTTCGGGCGTGGTCAAGAATGCGCTCGACTTGCTCGAGGAAACCGCGCGCGATCCGCATCGTCCATATCTGGCCGATATGCCGGTCGGCTTGATCGCGACGGCCTATGGCTGGCAGGCGACGGGCAGCACCATCGCCGCGCTGCGCTCGATCGTCCATGCCCTGCGCGGCTGGCCGACGCCGTTCGCGGCGGCGGTCAACACGCAACTCACCAAATTCGATGCCGAGGGCGGCGCGAGCGACCCCGCCGTGATCGAACAGCTTTCGCTGGTCGGGCAGCAAGTCGCGCGCTTTGCGCCGCTGGCGATCCAGCATGGCTGAGTGGCTCCGCCAACCCATCGCGCGGCGCAGCGCGCTGACGCTCGGTGCGGGCGCACTGGCGAGCAGTCCGCTGTGGGCGCAATCCCTGGTCGATCTTGGCTTTTCGCAGGGCGATGGCCGCCGCCCGCTGACCGATGCTTTTCCGGGCAAGCGCGGCATGATCCTGCAGCGCGTGCGCGCGCCGCTGCTCGAAACGCCGATGGCGGCGTTTGACGGGGAATTGGGCGCATCGACCTTCACCCCGAACGACCGCTTCTTCGTGCGCTGGCATTATGCCGACATTCCGCTGTCGGTCGATGTCGACAGCTTCCGCTTGCAGGTCGGCGGGGCGGTCAAGCACCCGCTGTCGCTGAGCCTCAAGCAGCTACAGTCGCTGCCGCAAGTCGAGATCGCGGCGGTCAACCAATGTTCGGGCAATTCGCGTGGGGCTTTCGGTCCGCGCGTGGCGGGCGCGCAATGGGGCAATGGCGCGATCGGCAATGCGCTGTGGACCGGGGTGCGTTTGCGCGATCTGCTGGAACGTGCAGGCGTCGCGCCGGGCGCGGTGCAGGTGCAGTTTGCCGGGCTCGATCGTCCACCGGGCGATGCGCCGTGGTTCGCCAAGTCGCTGGCGATCGACCATGCCCGCGCCGACGAGGTGATCGTGGCGTACGGCATGAACGGTGCGCAACTCCCGCTGCTCAACGGCTTTCCGCTGCGGCTGATCGTGCCGGGCTGGTTCTCGACCTATTGGGTCAAGGCGCTTGACCGCATCACCGTGCTCGCCGCGCCCGACACCGGCTATTGGATGGACAAGGCCTATCGCATCCCGGCGACCCCGCGCGCAAACGTGGTGCCGGGGGCCAAGGATTTTCCGACCGTGCCGATCGGGCGGATGCTGCCGCGTGCCTTTTTCACGCGCGCCGATGTGGGCGCGGTGCGCGGCATCGCGCTGGGTGGGGCGGCTGGCGTGGCCAAGGTCGACTGGTCGATCGATGGCGGCAAGAGCTGGCATCCGGCGCAGCTTGGCCCCGATGCGGGGCGCTACGGTTTCCGGCGCTGGGCGGCTTCCGTCCCGCCGGGCGCGCAGACGGTGGCGGTGCGCACCACCAACACCAATGGTGAGACGCAACGCTTCGATCCGATCTGGAACCCCGGTGGCTATATGCGCAACAGCATCGAGACGATGAAGGTGACCCGGGCATGATGCGACGGCTTGGATCGATCGTCGCGCTGGCCGCAGTGGCGCTGCTGGCCGGGTGCGAGCGTTATGCCACGCCCGAGTCGCTGCGCGGCACGGGCGCGCCGATCGCGCTGACCTCGCAAAGCATCACTTTGCCCGACGAGACGGTGACGCTGCCCGCCAGTGCCGAGATCGTGACGGTCAACTGCACGGCGTGCCATTCGCCCGATTTGATCCTGAGCCAGCCCAAGCTCAAGCCCGAGCAATGGCAGGCCGAAGTGACCAAGATGCGCGGTGCCTATAAAGCGACGATCGATGAGAAGGACGACGGCAAGATCGTCGCGGCCTTGCTCGCACTTCAGAAATAGGCGCGCCAGAAAAACACCAAAGTGGTCGCGCCGGTGACGAACAAGGTCCAGCCGCGCACCACGCCGTGTGACAGGCGCTTGCCGATATGCGCGCCGATCCAGCCGCCGAAGACCGCGCCGACCAGCATCGGCAAGCACGCGGCCCAGGCGATCAGCCCGGCGAGGATGAAAATGATCGCGGCGGCGGCATTGGCGATGGCGAGCATCAAGGTGCGCGGCGCGAACAGGGCGCGCGGCGAAACGCCCGCGAGCAGGCCATAGACGGCGGTGGTCATCAACCCGACGCCGCCGCCGAAATAGCCACCATAAATGCCGAGCGCCGCCTGCACGACCACCAGCATGTGCGGCGTGATGGTGACGCGGCTGTGCAGCGCATCGGCGGCGCGTTTGCCGAAGGTGATGACGACGAAGGCGAACAGCAGCAGCCACGGGATCAGCAAGTCGAACACATGCGTCGGCGTCGCCCAGAGCAGCGCGCTGCCGGCCAGGCCGCCGACAAAGGTGATTGCGGCGAGCAAGCGGATGCGAACCCCGCCGATCGGCTGCAATTCGTCGCGAAACGCCCAGGCGCTGGTCGCGGCCCCCGGCAACAAAGCGAGGTTGGAGGTGGCGTTGGCGGTGTTGGCAGGCAGGCCGAGCGCGATCAGCGCGGGCAGCGTGGCGAAGGTGCCGCCGCCCGCCAGCGCGTTCATCGCGCCGCCTAGAAGGCCCGCGCCTGCAGCGAGGCCGATTGTCGTCAGATCCACCGTCATTCCGTCATGCCGGGCTTTGTCCCGGCATCGACCGTGCCGCACATTCCGCCAGACCGGTTTGTGACGCGCGCGACCGGGCGAGGCAAGGTGTGCAGCTCGCTGACCTCCGCCGTGCTCCTGCGCTGGCAGGAGCCCAGGGCTGCAAGCGCCACGCCCGTAACCCTGGGTTCCTGCCAGCGCAGGAACACGGGGGGTTAACCCAGCGCCGCCTGCTTTTCCTCGGCCAGCCGGTCGAGCTCGGCGCGGGTCCGCTTTTCGCTGGCGGTTTTCAGCTGCCCGCAGGCGGCATCGATGTCGCGTCCACGCGGGGTGCGCACCGGCGCGCTGATGCCGGAATCGAACACGATGTTGGAGAAGGATTTGATCCGCTCGGGCGTCGAACATTCATAGGGCGCGCCGGGCCAGGGGTTGAACGGGATCAGGTTCACCTTGGCGGGCAGATCGTATTTCTTCAGCAGCCGCACCAGCTCGCGCGCATCGGCGTCGCTGTCATTCTTGTCCTTGAGCATCACATATTCGAAGGTGATGCGCCGCGCATTGTTGGCCCCCGGATAATCCGCGCACGCTTGGAGCACCTGCTCGAGCTTGTACTTGCGGTTGATGGGGACGATCTCGTCGCGGATCTCGTTGGTGACGGCGTGAAGCGACACCGCGAGGTTGACCGAAATCTCTTCGCCCGCGCGCGCCATCAGCGGCACGACGCCGCTGGTCGACAGCGTGATGCGGCGGCGTGACAGGCCGATGCCGTCGCCATCCATCACGATCTTCAGACCATCGCGGACATTGTCGAAATTGTAGAGCGGCTCGCCCATGCCCATCATCACGATGTTGGTGAGCATCCGCCCCTCGGGCTGGCTCGGCCATTCGCCCAGCGCGTCGCGCGCGAGCATCACTTGCCCGACAATCTCGCCCGGCGTCAGGTTGCGCACCAGCCGCATCGTGCCGGTGTGGCAGAAGCGGCAGTTGAGCGTGCAGCCGACCTGGCTCGACACGCACAAAGTGCCGCGATCGGCGTCGGGGATGAACACCATCTCATAATCATTGCCGTCATCGGTGCGCAGCAGCCATTTGCGCGTGCCGTCGGTCGACACTTGCGCCTCGACCACTTGCGGGCGGCTGATCGTGAACCGCTGTTCCAGCCAGGGCTGCATGGCCTTGGAAATGTCGGTCATCAGCGCAAAATCGGTGACGCCGCGATTGTAGATCCAATGCCACAATTGCTTGGCGCGCAATTTCGCCTGTTTGGGGTCGAGCTGCGAAGTTTCCAGCGCCAACCGCAAATCGGCCTTGGACAGGCCGAGCAAATCGATTCGCCCGTCGCTGCGAGGCACCAGCGCGCGCGGCACGGGTACGGGATCGATATGCCCCGGAATGGGCATGGAGAGGGCTGGAGCTGTCTGCATCCGGGGCACATAGGCTAAAATGCCCGCTTTTTCTACTCCCGCCGATTTTCGTGCGGCAGGCAGCCGAGCGCGCGCAGCGTCGTGGCCATCGCCTGGTCGAGCGGGGTGTGCGGTTCCGCGCCCAATAGTGCCACCAGATCGCGATGGTCGAGCGCGAGCGGGTTGCGCCAGAAGGTGCGCATCTCGATCAATTCGCGCATGGTCGCGTTGAACGGTGCGATCAGCGGCAGCAGCGCCCAGGGCATCCGCCGCACGGGCAGCGCAGGATTGCCGACGGCGTGGCGGATGGCACCTGGGAACAGCGTGCCGTCGGGGTCGTAATAGCCCGCGAAATGATAGCGCGCGAAATCCGGCAGCGTGGCGTCCCGGTCGAGCAATTGCGCGAAGGTCTCGCCGACATCGGGCAGATAGGCCCAGCTATGGCCGATGCCGCGATCGCCGGGATAGGTGATGGCGGTAACCGGCTTGCCCGGGGTGACCATGCCCTGTGACAGCCAACTGCCACCCGGGCGCGGCCCGAAAAAGTCGCCAGCGCGCAGGATGACAGCGCGCATTCCGCCGCGACAGGCCGCTTCGATGCGCTGTTCCATCGCGACGCGGATGGCACCTTTGCGCGTCACCGGCTGCTGCGGAGAGTCCACCATGGCGACGGCGATGGTGCCGACATCGTAATTGTAGATCGTGCCTGGCAAGGCGAGCCGCGCGCCCACCGCCTGGGCCGCGGCGATGCTGTTGTCGAGCATTGGCAGCACCAGCCTGCTCCAGTTGCGATAGCCGGGCGGGTTGACCGCATGGACGATCGCATCGACGCCGTGTGCGGCATCGAGCACGGCGGCGGCGTCCATCGCGTCGCCGGCGAGCCAGGTGATGCCAGGCTGCGCGGCGCGCGGCGTTCGTGTCAGCGCGCGCACTTGCCAGCCGTGCGCGATCAACGCCCGTGCGGTTTCCCCGCCGACGCCGCCATTGGCACCCAAGATCAAAGCCGTTTTGTAGGTCATCTGCGCCTCCTGTTGCTGCGACATGGAGATACGCGCCCAGGGGGTTGTCGAAAATTGGCAAGAACTGCCAGGCCGCCTATACAAAAATGATGAGCATCGACTCGATCGACTGGGAGCGTCAGCGCGCCTTTCTGGCGGTGCTGCGGACGGGCAGCCTGTCCGGCGCGGCGCGGCTGCTGGATATCGCCCAGCCGACGGTGCGGCGGCGGATCGCCGAGCTGGAGGCGGCGACGGGGGCAGCGCTGTTCACCCGCACACCGGGCGGGTTGCAGCCAACCGAGGCAGGCCGCGCGGTGGCGGGCCATGCCGAGGCGATGGACCATGCCGCCGCCGCCTTCGCCCGCGCGGCGAGCGTTTCGGCCGAGGTCGCCGGGCGCGTGCGCATCTCGGCGAGCGAGATCATCGCGGTCGAAGTGCTGCCGCCGATCCTTGCGGGGTTACAACGTGCGCATCCGGGCTTGATGATCGACTTGTCGCCGACCAACCGCAATGAGGATGTCTTGCGGCGCGAGGCCGATATCGCGGTACGCATGGTCCGCCCGACGCAAGACGCGCTGGTCGCACAGCGCGTCGGCGATGTGCCGCTCGGCCTGCACGCGCGGCGCGACTATCTCGCCCAGTACGGGACGCCGGACAGCGTTGCCGAGCTCGCCGGGCATCGCATCATCGGCGTGGAGCATGACAATGCCATCTTGCGCGGGATGCGGGCGCAAGGCTGGCCGATCGACGTCGAGCGTTTCGGCTTTCGCAGCGATAACGACCTGGCCCAGCTCGCGGCCATTCGCGCAGGCCTGGGAATCGGTTTTTGCCAGATCGGGCTGGCGGCGCGCGATCGCGATCTTGTGCGGGTCTTGCCCGATACCGTAGCGGTGGCGCTCGACACCTGGGTCGTTGCGCATGAGGATCTGCGTGGCGTTGCGCGGATCCGGGCAACCTTCGATCATCTTGTCGCGGGCCTGCGCGCCTATATCAGCGCCTGAGGCAGCCGAGCGATGCCGCGTCGATGGCGGTTGCGGCTCCGCGCAGCGCATAGACATCGGCAAAGGGCGCACCGCTTTTGGCGAGCGTCTCGACACTCATGCTGCGGCTGGAGCGAATCGCGGTGACGATCGCGGCATCGGTGCGCGCATCGGGGGCCCAGGCGTCGGCATTGCCCGCGACCAGATCGAAGCGCCGCTCGCCCACCGACAGCGTGACGCGCGATTGCGGATTGCGTTCGCGGCTGAGGCGGATGTGGAGCTGGTTGCGCACGCCTTGCCCCGGCCAGGTGGCGATGCTGGCAAAGGGGCGCCAGGCGGACGCTCCGCCCGATTGCGCCGGGGCGGCGATCGCGTAGCAGCGCAGCGGAGAGGGATCGGTAAAGGCCCCCCAGCGATCGAACACGCCAAGCGACTCCCGCGCGGCGGCGGGGGCGGCGAGCAGGACCAGCAAAACCGCCACCCGGCGCTTCATGCAGGCGCGTGCCCCAGGCCGAGATGCACCACGCTTTCGATGCCGCGATCGATCATCACGACCGACCCCTGTGGCAGGCCGGGCGCTGCGGGTGCGCCATAACCGGGTGTGTCCGCAGCGTTCGTCATCACCCCGCGCAGTACCCGGCTGGAAATGCCGTGCATGATGACGAGCCGGTCGCCATGATCGGCGGCGGTATCCGCCAGCCAGCCGGACACGCGCGCCGCAATTTCGGGATAGGTTTCGCCATCGGGTGCGGGAAACAGCAGGCCGGCATCCCGATCGACCACGCGCGCACCCTCTGCCGCGAGATCCGCGTAATAGCGTCCGCCCCACGCGCCATGTCGATTTCGACGAGCCGCGAATCGGTACGCGCCGCATGCCAGTCGAGTTCGAGATGCTCGGCGATCACCGCGAGCGTCTGCAACGCGCGTCCGGTGGGGGAGGCCCATAGCGTCAGCGGCGGGCGCGGCCCCAATTTTTCCCGCAGTGCCCGTCCCATTTCGTCGGCCTGGGCAAAACCGGCACGGGTGAGGGGGGTATGGGCATGGTCGCCCTGCAACCGTCCGGCGGCGTTGAACACCGTTTCACCGTGGCGGGCGATGAAATCGCGGCCCTTTCGTGGCGGCATCTGGGCGTTGGAATCCATGGCCTGCCTTTCAACCCCGTGTGACGCAAAAGCAACGGTTTTCCTCGTTGTCTGAGGTTCATGCAACTCCCCGCCGGGCTGCCTATTTGAGGGTTCCCCACGCAATACCAGTGGGATGTACCAACGGAGTTACCCTAATGCGCAAGCTAGCCCTCACCGCCACCGTTGCCGCTTTCGGCCTCGGCCTGGCCGCCCCCGCCTTCGCTCAGGACGGACCCCCGCCGTCGCGCGACGATGCAACCTTCACCGGCCCCCGCGTCGGCGTGATCCTTGGCTATGACAAGCTGCAGCCGGGCCGCGGTCCCAATTCCAGCATCAGCAGCGACCGCAAGGCCGATGGCCTGACCTATGGTGGCGATTTCGGCTATGACGTGGCGCTCAACCGTTTCGTGATCGGTGCCGAAGGTGAAGTCACCGGCTCGACCGGCGATGTCAGCAACGCACCGACCAGCGCCGCCGCGCTCGGCTATGGCCGCGTCAAGCAGGGCCGCGACCTGTATGCCGGTGCCCGCATCGGCTATGTCGTCGCACCGAAGACGTTGATCTACGCCAAGGGCGGTTACACCAACGACCGTCTCGACTTGACCGCCAACAACGGCACCACCACGACCGGCGCGCACTATAACCTCGACGGCTATCGCGTCGGTGCCGGTGTCGAGCAGAAGATCGGCCGCACCACCTACGCCAAGCTCGAATATCGCTATTCCAACTATGGCGATGCGCGGCTGGAATATGCCAATGGCGGCAACACCAACAATTTCAGCGTCGACACCGACCGTCATCAGGTCGTTGCCGGGCTGGGTGTCCGCTTCTGATGCAAGCTGCCTGTTTGCAGGCGTAAAACGGGGGTCGGGGCGCTTGCCCGGCCCCTTTTATGTTTAAGGAAAGAGACACGGCGAATTGCCCCCGGCGCGTACGCGTCCGGCGGGAGTGAAGTGGGCGATGGGCCCGGGGGAACGACATGAAGGCGACGATCGAACGGGCGACTCTGTTGAAGGGCTTGAGCCACGTCCAATCGGTGGTGGAGCGGCGTAACACCATTCCGATCCTCTCCAACGTGCTGATCGAGGCGACGGCCGAGGGCGGCCTGAAGCTGATGGCGACCGATCTCGATCTCCAGATCAACGAGACCGTTGCCGCCGCAGTCGACCAACCCGGTGCGACCACGGTGTCGGCGCACACGCTGTTCGACATTTGCCGCAAGCTGCCCGAAGGCAGCCAGGTGTCGCTCGCCGCCGCCGACGGCAAGCTGACGATCATGGCCGGGCGCGCCAAATTCCAGCTCGGCACGCTGCCGCGCGACGATTTCCCGGTGATCGCCGAGGGCGAGCTGCCGGTGTCGTTCGAACTGCCCGCCGAGACGCTGAAGCAGATCATCGACAAGACGCGCTTCGCGATTTCGACCGAGGAAACGCGCTATTATCTGAACGGCATTTTCTGGCACGTGTCGGAAGACCCGCTGCCGGTGCTGAAAGCCGCCGCGACGGACGGCCACCGCCTGGCGCGCATCACCATGCCGCGGCCCGAGGGGGCGGAGGGGATGCCCGATATCATCATCCCGCGGAAGTGCGTGGCCGAGTTGCGCAAGCTACTCGACGAAGTCGACGGGTCGGTCGGCGTGTCGATGTCGGCGACCAAGATCCGCTTCGATCTCGGCCAGGCGCTGCTCACCTCCAAGCTGATCGACGGGACCTTCCCCGATTATTCGCGCGTCATTCCGACCGGCAATGACAAGATCCTCAAGATCGACCCGCGCAGCTTCGAGGAAGGCGTCGACCGTGTCAGCACGATCGCGACCGAGAAGACGCGCGCGGTGAAGATGGCGCTCGACCGCGACAAGATCATCCTCTCGGTCACCAGCCCCGAAAATGGCACGGCGGCGGAAGAAGTGCCGGGCGAATACACTTCGATGGGCTTCGAGATCGGCTTCAACAGCCGCTATCTGCTCGACATTCTCGGCCAGCTTCAGGGCGACACGATCGAAGTGCATCTGGCCGACGCCGCTGCGCCGACGCTGATCCGCGAGAATGACAAGTCTGCCGCGCTGTATGTGCTGATGCCGATGCGAGTGTGAGGGACGCCTCCACCTAAAGGCCGATTGACGTAGCGGCACCCGATCTTTATTGACATGCATGTCAGCAAGGATCGAGTCGATGGCCAAGCTTCCGCCTTTTCCGGGTACGACCGGGCGTCGCGACTGGCGCACCGCCTTTGATGCCATTCGCAAGCTGCTCGCCAATGGCGACGACACGACGCAGGTGTTCCGCATCATGCGCGCGCTGAATGTCGGCAACGCGCCGATGAATTACGCGCGGTTGATCGCCACCACGCAGGGCGGGCGGCTGGCTTCCGAGCAGGTCGAGCTGGCGGCGCGCTTTTCCGATCCGGCCTTTGTCGCGCAATTTGGGCCTGGCACGGTCGGTGCGGCGTATCGCCACTTTCTGGAAACAACCGGCTATTCCGCCGACGGGCTGGTCGCGGTCAGCAAGGTAATCAACGAAGATCAGGTTCAGCATCCTTATGCGTGGTTCGGTCGTCGCGTGCGCGACACGCATGACATCTGGCATGTGCTGACTGGCTATCAGGCCGATGAATCGCTCGGCGAAGCATGCCTGGTGGCGTTCAGTTATGCGCAGGTCGGCGGGCTCGGCTGGGCGTTCATCGCGGTGGCGGCGGCGCTGAAGAGCCTGAAGGCGACCGGCAACACGCTGTTCGCCCGCGCGGTGTGGGAAGGTTATCGTCACGGTCGCCGCGCGCAGTGGCTGTCGGGCGAGGATTATGAAGCCTTGCTGGCGGAGCCGATTGACGCGGCGCGCGCACGGTTGGGAATCGCGACGCCGACGGCCTATCTGAAGGCGCAGCGCGAGCTGGGGCCGGAGATGGCCTCTTATCTCAGCCAGCGGCGTGGTGACGCGGCACCGGTTGCTGCCTGATTCGATCACGATCGCGTTTCAAACGAATCGTACCCTGCGCCCCCGTTCGCCCTGAGCCTGTCGAAGCGCCCCTCCGCAGGCGACATCCTCGCTTGTGGGGGGGCTTCGACAGGCTCAGCCCGAACGGTGTGGGGGAGGCGGTGGCGGCCACTTCCCCCCGTTCGCCCTGAGCTTGTCGAAGGGCACCCCTCCACCCCGTGAGCGCTGCGCTTGCGGAGAGGGGCCCCTCGACAATCTCATCCTGAACGGAATTTCGGGTATCCCCCTCTAAAACCCAGCGGCTCTAATCCCGCTCAGGCACCGGCACGTTGAAGCCGTTGAGCGTCATCGACACCAACGCATACAGCCCGACCAGATAGATCAGCTCATTGGTGCCGTGCTGGCCGAAGGTGTGCACCGCGAGCCGGTAGCACGGCTCGGGCAGCACCCCGCCATTGACCAGCGCAAAGGCCACATCATAGGCGACGCTCTCTTGCGGAGAGAGGTCGTGCGGCTTGATGTTGGCGCAAAGCTCGGACAGGCGCTGCGGCGACATCTGCTCATGCTCGGCGACCGCAATGTGCGCGTAGATTTCATAGGCCGCATCGAAATGCGCGCCGCACACCAGGATGGCGATCTGGCGCGGCTTGTCGTCGAGCGTCGCTTGCGCGGTCATCGCCTTGGTCAGCTCCCACACCGCCTTGCCGATCACCGGCTCGTGCAGCCACGGATTCCACGGGCCGATCAGCGCGCCATCGGCATTGACCGTCTTGAACACGTTGAAATTGGAGGCGATGCCCGCCTTCATGTCTTCGTAGAGCGGCTTTTGCTGCTCGGTCAGGTCGGCGGGGGTGATCAGGGGCAAGCGCATCGACGGTCTCCTTCGGCGCGGCAGCGCACCAGCGCCGCCTTGGTTCCTGAAAGCTGCGCGGAAATTGCGAAAGCTGCGCGACAGGGTAGAGCGGACGCGATGCTCACGCGCCTGGTCCTGACCGATTTCCGCAACCATGCCGATCTGGCGATCGCGCCGGGGCCGGGCTTTGTCGTGCTGACGGGCGAAAATGGCGCGGGCAAGACCAATGTGCTCGAAGCCGTATCGCTGCTCGCGCCGGGGCGGGGCTTGCGCCGTGCGAGCCTGGGGGAAATGGCGCGGCAAGGCGGGCGTGGCGGTTTTGGCGTAGCGGCGGAGCTGGTCGGCGACGTTGCGATCGCGACCGGCACGCAGGCAGCCGCCCCCGAACGCCGGATCGTGCGCGTACAAGGCGCGGCGGTGGCGGCGACGGCGCTGGCGGAATGGCTCACGGTCTTGTGGCTGACCCCGGCGATGGACCGGTTGTTCGTTGAGCCGGCGGGCGAGCGGCGGCGTTTTCTTGACCGGCTGACGCTGGCGCTCAGTCCCGGCCATGCCATCCACGCCAATCGCTATGAAGCCGCGATGCGCGCGCGCAATCGCTTGCTGGGGGAGGAGGGCCCGCCCGACCGCGACTGGCTGGCCGCGCTGGAGGCGCAAATGGCCGAGCACGGCGCGGCGATCGACGCGGCGCGGCGCACGACCGTGGTGTCACTTGGCGAACGGCTGGCCGAC
>NZ_JSBN01000110.1 GCF_000797515.1 Sphingomonas sp. Ant H11 | reverse complement strand
CGCGCGCGCGACATCGCGGACTTGGGCGATGCTGGTGGCGATGGTTTCGGGCACATCGAACAAAGCGGTGTTCAAGCCGCTGCGCGCCAGCGCCTGCCGCGTCGCCAGCGGCATCAGCTTTGCGCCCAACACCAGATCGGGCGCGAGCGCGATCACTTCCTCCGCGCTCTCATAGGTTTTGGGCAGCGTGCGCGCGAGGGCTGCGATGGTCGAGCCATTGGCCTCGCTCGCCCAATGGCTGAGCGCCGCGATCCGGCGGCGGTCGACCAGTTGCACGAGGATGACATCGAGGCAGGGGTTGAGCGAGACGATCCGTTGCGGACGGGCGGGCGTGGGCGCGGCGGCGCACAGGGTTGCGGCGCACAGGCCGGTGACGACGGCGCGGCGCGACGGCGCGATCGGTGCTGCCCGCGAGGAACCGGGGCGCGCATGGGCAATCACTACATCCCTACTCATCGACCCCCCGCTCCTCCGCGCGCAACGATCGCGCTGTCCGGGGAAGGACGGGAAGCGCACGATACCAGTGCACCTGCGCTTTAGCCCCCACCTTTATCAAACGAAATCGTTCTGCCGCGAACGCAGCAGAACGCTCGTGGTCAATAAGGCGGTGCCGCCACCGCGCGTTGCCGCGCCGCCGCATCCGCCCACCAGGTCAGATCATCGGCGAACCGGTCGAACCCCGCTTCCAGCGCCGCACCGCCGCCCCCGATCGGCTGCGCCGCGGGGTCGAGCGTTGCACTGATAGGCCCAATGGAGAGAGTGCTCGATACCACGACCATGCCCATTTCCGCCAATGTCGGGTGCCAAGCCTGCGCGGCGCGCACCCCGGACAACCGCCCCGCCGAATAGCTGGCGATCGCCGCGGGACGCCAGAACCATTCCTCAAGGAAATGGTCGGTCAGGTTCTTGAGGCCCGGCTGCACGCCCCAATTATATTCGCCTGTGACGAACAAAAAGGCGTCGGCTTCACGGATCTTGGCTGCCAGCGCAGCCATCGCCGACGGTGCCTCAGCGGGGGTATATTCCTTATACATGCGATCGAGCATCGGCAGCCCGACCGCCTTTGCGTCGATCAATTCGGCGTCGACCCCGCGCGCCTGAAAGCGTCGGACGAGATAATCCGCAAGGCGAATGCCCATACGGTCGGAGCGGTACGAGCCATAAAGGACGAGCAGCTTCTGCATCGCCCCGCTCAATCGAAACGCGGAGCAGCGGGCGGATCGCTGGCGGGGAAACTTTCCTCGAGACCTTCGTCGATCAGCTCTTCCTCATGGTCCTCGGCCGGCACATCGGGCGTCGAGTCGGGGTTGGGGTCAGGGTCGGACATCGAAGTTCCTTTCACGGCGAACATAACCGCACAACGCGGCGCGATCTTGGATAGACGCAACATCCGCGCACGAAAAAGCCGGACGGGGTACCCCGTCCGGCTTTTTTTTTCTCCTGCGCAGGACCGTGGTTCAGCGACGGGCGTCGAGGCTCCACGCTCCGCCACCCAGCGCGATGACGTTGAGCAGGCCACCGGCGATAGCGACGTTCTTGAAGAAGTGGATGAACTGGTTCTGGTCGCCAAGCGCGCTGTGGAAGGCGAGCGCGGTCGCGATCGCGAACACCGCCAGCACCGACGCCACCAGACGCGTGCGATACCCAAGGATGAGCGCCACACCACCGAGCAATTCCACGACCAGCGCGATCGCCAAGCCGACTTGCGGCAAGGGCAGGCCGACCGACTGGATATAACCAATCGTGGCGGCGGGCGCGGCGAGCTTGGACAGGCCGCTGAGGACGAAGATCGCGGCAATCGCGGTACGGCCGACGAGCGGAAGCGCAGCGGCGCTGGTCGAGGGGCGGGCGGTTGCACCGAGTGGTAGGGTAGCCATGGGAAATCTCCTTTGGGGCGGACCAATCCCGCCGTTGCCGCAAAGATGGCACTGCCCCTCCCCCTCAACCAGTGGAATAAAATTGTATCGTTCGTTCGAATTATTAGAAATGTCGGCTGCGCGCACGAACGGGTGTCGCAGATAGATGCTGGTCGCATCACGGCGATCCAAGACCGTTCTCGCCAATGTGGCTAAACAGAGCTCATGGGAACGCTATTCAACAATTTGGAACGTTCTGACCGATTTTATACGTCTGCCGCTGACGTCGCGAATTCGCCATCTCTTGCCGGGTCGCCACAGGAGGTTCCGATGTCGTCTTTGCTCCCACCGCCCGTCCTCAACAATCGCGAATGGTCAGCCGTCGCCGAAGCGCTGCGCGAAGCCGATGCCTGCGGATGTGCGCCGCACTTCTTCCGCAAGCGCAACGCCGATGTGGCCGCCGATCCGCGCCGCGAGGCGGTCCGCCGGTTCGTCTGCACGACCCGCCGCCGCCGCACCCCGGCCCGCGACCTCGCGGATGGCCTGTCGACCCATGGTTTCAACCCAGCGCAGATCGACGCGATCGCGCTGCTGTCGCTTTGAAGGGATCGTAGCATGGCCACTGCCACCGCCCGGATCGGCACAGAATTCTACCGCACCGCGATCACGACCGGGCACCATATGCTGACCGCCGATGAACCCGCCAGCCGTGGCGGCGCAGACGCCGGCCCCGCGCCGTACGACCTGCTGCTGTCCGCTTTGGGGGCCTGCACCGCGATCACGCTGCGCATGTATGCCGATCGCAAGGGCTGGCCGATCGAAACGCTCGACGTGGCGCTGCGCCTGGTCGGCGGCCCAGATGGCAACCGTGTCGAACGGCTGCTGACGATCGTCGGGCCCGACACCGCCGCGCAGACCCGCCTGGCCGAGATTGCCGAGCGCACCCCCGTCACGCTGACGCTGAAAAGCGGCATCGCGATCCACACCACGCTTTCCACTCCGACATTGTAAGAAAGGTTCCTCCCATGACCATCACCGCGACCGCAACGCCCGGCAAATCGCTGATTTCGCCTACCGACCACACGCTCGTACTGATCGATTTCCAGTCGCAAATGGCGTTCGCCACCAAATCGATCGGTGCTGAATTGCTGCGCAACAATGCAGCACTCATCAGCAATGCCGCCAAATCCTTCAACGTGTCGACGATCCTGACGACGGTTGCCGAAAAGAGCTTTTCGGGCCCGATGTTCGACGAGATCAAGGACGCTTTTCCCGGCCAGGCAATGCTCGACCGCACCAGCATGAACACGTGGGAAGATGCCGCCGTGATCGACGAGGTCAACCGCATCGGCAAGACCCGCATCGTGTTCGCCGGGCTGTGGACCAGCGTTTGCATCGTCGGTCCCGTGGCCTCGGCGATCGACCAGGGCTTCGATGTCTATTTCATCGCCGATGCCTGCGGCGACGTTTCGCCCGAAGCGCATGAGCGCGCGGTTCAGCGAATGATCCAGCTTGGCGCGACGCCGATGACGTCGGTGCAGTATCTGCTCGAACTGCAGCGCGATTGGGCACGGGTGGATAGCTATGAGTCGACCACCGCTATCGCCCGTAAATGGGGCGGAGCCTATGGGCTGGGCATCACTTACGCCAAGACGATGTTCGGGGCTTCCGAAGGCCAGCACGGCTGAGGATGGCGCGTCGGGGCGGGTCCCAAGCCCCCCGCCCGCCCCGATGCTGCAGGCTTTACCGCTCCAGCAGGAAGTGACCTAAATGAAGCCATATCTCATCTCGCTCGCCGTCGGCTTGCTGGTTGGGCTGATTTACAGCCTGCTTGGCGTGCGTTCGCCCGCACCGCCCGCCATCGCCCTGGTCGGGTTGCTCGGCATTCTCGTCGGCGAACAAGTCATTCCGCTCGTCAAGCGCGTCAGCTCGGGCGAAGCGGTTGCCTTCCTGCGCGCCGAAGCGGCCGAACATGTCTTTGGCCGCCTGCCCGGCGACCACCCCGACCAGGACGCATGAACGACCTCACCCGCCGCCAGACGATCGCCGGGGCGGCGATCGGCACGTTCGCCGCCCCGCTTCTCGCAAGGACTTCCACAATGCCGGCCACCGATCTCATCCTCGTCAATGCCAAGGTCACCACGCTCGACCGCGAAAACCCGCAAGCGCAGGCGATCGCGATCCGCGACGGGCGCTTCCTCGCGGTCGGCAGCGAGGCCGAGGTGCGCGCCGCCGCCCCGCAAGCAAGCGTGATCGATGCCAAGGGCCGCCGCATCATCCCCGGCCTGATCGACAGCCACATGCACATCATCCGCGGCGGGCTGAACTATAATATGGAGCTCCGCTGGGATGGCGTGCCGAGCCTTGCCGACGCGCTCGCCATGCTCAAGCGCCAGGTCGACATCACCCCCGCCCCGCAATGGGTGCGCGTGGTCGGTGGCTTTACCGAGCATCAATTCGCCGAAAAACGCTTGCCGACTATCGCCGAGTTGAACGCGATCGCGCCCGATACGCCGGTGTTCATCCTGCATCTGTACGACCGCGCACTGCTCAACGCCGCTGCACTGCGCGTCGTCGGCTATACCAAGGACACGCCCAACCCGCCCGGCGGCGAGATCGTGCGCGATGCGGCGGGCAACCCGACCGGCCTGTTGCTGGCACAGCCCAATGCGACGATCCTCTATTCCACGCTCGCCAAGGGCCCCAAGCTGCCCCCCGAATATCAGCTCAATTCGACGCGCCACTTCATGCGCGAGATGAACAGCCTCGGCGTCACCGGTGTGATCGACGCGGGCGGCGGCTTCCAGAATTATCCCGATGATTATGCGATCATCGAGCAGCTCCACGCCGACAACCAATTGACCGTGCGCATCAGCTACAATCTGTTCACGCAAAAGCCCAAGGAAGAGCTGGCCGATTTCAGCGGCTGGGTGAAGCAAGTGACGCCCGGCCAGGGCGACGACAGCTATCGCCACAATGGCGCGGGCGAAATGCTCGTCTATTCCGCCGCCGATTTCGAGGATTTCCGGGTCGAACGCCCCGACATGCCGGCAAACATGGAGGGCGACCTCGAACCCGTCATCCGCTTGCTCGCCGAACATAAATGGCCGTGGCGGCTGCACGCCACTTATGACCAGACGATCGGCCGTGCGCTCGATGTGTATGAGAAGGTCGCGCGCGACATTCCCTTCACCGGGATCAACTGGTTCTTCGACCATTGCGAGACGATCAGCGACCGCAATATCGACCGCATCGCAGCCCTCGGCGGTGGCATCGCGATCCAGCATAGAATGGCCTATCAGGGCGAATATTTCGTAGAACGCTATGGCGCAAAGGCCGCCGAGCGCACCCCGCCGATCGCCAAGATGATGGCCGCCGGATTGCCGGTCGGCGCGGGCACCGATGCGACGCGCGTCGCCAGCTACAATCCGTGGGTGTCGCTCAACTGGCTGGTGACGGGCAAGACCGTCGGCGGCCTCGGCCTCTACCCCGGCGTCAACCGCCTGAGCCGCGAAAAGGCGCTGCGGCTGTGGACGCATGAAAACACCTGGTTCTCGAACGAAGTCGGCAAAAAGGGGCAGATCAAGGTCGGCCAGCTCGCCGATCTCGCGGTGCTGTCGGCCGATTATTTCAGCGTGGCCGAAAGCGAAATCCCGCATTTGCGGTCGGTGCTGACCGTGCTCGGCGGCGCGGTGGTCTATGGCGAGGGCGACTATGCGCCGCTCGCCCCGGCCTTGCCCCGGCCGATGCCCGATTGGTCCCCGGTCGCGACCTTTGGCGGCTATCACCGCACCCCCGACACCGCCGCCAAGCTGGCGAGCGCCTGCGGATGCGCGAGCGGTTGCGCGGTCCACGGCCATGACCATGCCGCAGCCCTCGCCACCAGCGCCCCCACCGCCGACGTCCAGACTTTCTGGGGTTCGTTCGGCTGCGGCTGCTGGGCCGTCTGATGCTTTTCCCACGGAGACACGCCATGAAACGCCTGCCGCTCTTCCTCGCCGCGCTGATGCTCGGCACCGCCCCTGTCGCCCCTGCGCTGCGCGCGAAGCCGTCACCGCCGATTATGCCGTCGGCCCGCAATATGACACGACGCACGTCTATGTCGCGCCCGAGGATTTCGATCGCTTCGTCACCAGCCTGATCGCTACTTTCGGCGGCACGACGACCAAGAAGGGCGCGTTTCAGGTCACCCCGACCACGAGCAAGACCTGGTCGCAACTGGTGCTGACCCAGGCGGGGTCGGTGTCGGTGTTCGGCTTCACCACGCCCATCCCCTACCCCTTCGGGGTCGAGCGTAACGGCTATCTGGTCAGCGACATGGATGCGGCGGTCGATGCGGCCGTGGCATCCGGCGCGGCGCGGCTGATCACCACCTTCCCCGATCCGATCGGGCGCGATGCCGTCGTGCAATGGCCGGGCGGCGTGAACATGCAGCTCTATTGGCACACCACCAAGCCCAATTATCCCACGCTGGTGACCGTGCCCGAAAACCGCGTCTATCTGACCGCAGACCGTGCCGATGCCTTCGTCAAAAGCTGGACCCGCTTTGCGCACGCCAGGACGGTGTCGGATGAGAAGGCCGCGCCCGGCGTCGAGATCGGCCAGCCGGGCACTGCCTATCGCCGCATTCGCCTGACCTCGGGCTATGGCGACATGACGGTGATGGTTTCCAACGGCCAACTGCCCTGGCCCTATGGCCGCGACATGACCGGCTATGCCGTTGCGGACCTTCCCGCCACGCTCGCCAGGGCGCAGGCGGCGGGCGTCGAGACGCTGGTCCCGGCGCATGCCGAAGCCGATCGCCAATCGGCGATCGTGCGCTTCCCCGGCGGCTATATCGCCGAAATCCACAGCCAGACCGCGCGATGACCGGGCACGAAACCCCACGCTTCGTCACCGCGATCCTCGATTGGCCACCGACCTGGTTCGTCGTGCGGCTGGCGTTGCTCAGCGCCTATCTCATCGGCGGCGTGGCCAAGCTGGGCAACTGGCCCTCGGCGGTGGCGGAGCAAGTGCATTTCGGCGTGCATCCGCCCGAACTGACCGCAGCGCTGACGCTGCTGGTCGAACTGGTCGGATCGGTGCTGATCCTGTGGGGGCGCTTCGTCTGGCTCGCAGCCGGGGCGCTGGGCGTGTTCACCTTGCTCACCGCCTTCATCGCCAGCCCGTTCTGGGCGCTGCAGGGGCAAGCGCGCTTCATCGCGACCAACGACTTTTTCGAGCATCTCGGCCTGGTTGCCGCGTTCGTGATGGTGGCGATGGTCGCGGCCCGGCGGCGCTAAGATGCGCCGCGCGGTTCTTCTGGCAACATTCGTCACCGCCAGCCCAGCCGTGGCGCAGTCGAGCGACGCCTGGAAACCGCCGACGCTGACCACGACGCGCTATGACGAGGATTGGTCGACGCTCGCCGACCCCGCCCAGCGCACCGGGCATTGGACCGAGCAGTTCAACTACATCGCGCTCGGCACCGACAGCTATGTTTCGACCGGGCTCGAACTGCGGCTGCGCAACGAGGACTATCACAACAACCTCTGGGGCGGCGGCGCGGCCCCCAATGATGGCTATCTGTGGCTGCGCGCCATGCCTTATGCCGATCTGCATGTCGGCCGCGTCCGCGCCTTTGTCGAACCGATCGCCGCTTATGCGATCGGCGTGCGCCCCAGCAATTCGCCGATCGACCAGACCCGCACCGATCTGCTGCAGGGCTTTGTCGATGTGCGGCTGGGCGAGGCGCATACCGGCGACCCGGATGCGACCGGTCTCACGCTGCGCGCGGGGCGACAGATGCTCTCGCTCGGCACCGAGCGGATGGTCGGCACGCGCTACGGCCCCAATGTCCCGCTCGCCTTTGATGGATTTCGCGGACTTGCCTCGCTTGGCGGCGCGACGCTCAGCCTGATCGCGGTGCGCCCGGTCGAGCCGGGACTCGGCAGCTTCGACGATCGTCGTTCCCGCACCCGCGCGCTGTGGGGGGCCTATGGCTCGGTCAAACGTCCACGCAGCGGGGTCGATCTCTACTATTTGGGCTATCGCAACACCCAGGCGACCTTCGGCGGCGTGACGGCGCGCGAGCTGCGTCACAGCATCGGTGCGCGCTGGTTCGGCGATGTCACCACCTGGCATTGGAATGTCGAGGGCGTGGCGCAATTCGGCCGCTTCGCCGATGGCTCGATCGGCGCGTGGACGCTTGGCAGCGAGGTCGGGCGGCACTTCCCCAAGATCCGCTTCGCCCCCGATCTGCAAGTCCGCCTCGATTATGCGAGTGGTGACGGCAACCCCAATGACCACCACCTTGGCACCTTCAACGCGCTCTTCCCCAAGGGCAAATATTTCGGCGAGCTGTCCCCGGTCGGACCGTACAATCTGATCAACCTCAACCCGCAAGTGTCCGGCACATTTGGCAACGGTGTCACGGCGAGCCTAGCCGGCATGGCCTATTGGCGTGCCTCGCTGGCGGATGGGGTGTATGATATTCCCGGTCGGCTGATCCGCGCGCCGGGCAGGTCGCGCGCGCGCTTCATCGGCAAGGAGATCGAAGCGACGGTTGCATGGCAGGCGACGCGCGAGCTGAGCTTTTCCGCCTCGCTCTCCGCCTTCGCGCCCGGCACCTTCATCCGCGAGACAGGCCCCGCGCGGACGATCACGATGCTGGGTCTTGAAAGCGACTTCCGTTTCTGAAGGATGATGACAATGGCCACCCCCACGCCTCCCCAACCCGCTCTGTTGCCGCCGCTGTTGCTGTTGCTCTCCTTCACCACCGGCCTGGTCGATGCGACCAGCGTGCTCGGGCTGGGCAAGGTGTTCACCGCGAACATGACCGGGAACATCGTCTTTCTCGCTTCGCCGCTGTGGGCACGCCCGGTTTCACCGTCGCGCCCTATCTGATCGCGATCGCCACCTTCATGCTCGGCGCGTTCCTCGCCGGGCGCACCGGGCGCTTCCACACCAACCGCCCGCTGCGTCACTGGCTGCTCTGGTCGGCGCTGATCGAGGCGGTTTTGCTGTGGGCTGCGGCGATCATCGCCCTCGGCTTCGATCCGGCGACGCTGACGCCCGAATGGCAGTTGTTTGCGATCATCGCGCTGACGGCGGTCGCAATGGGCTACCGCAACGCCACGATCCGCCAATTGAAGGTGCCCGACCTGACGACCACGGTGCTGACGCTCACGATCACCGGCCTCGCCGCCGATTCGACACTGGCGGGCGGCAGCAACCCCAATTGGGCGCGGCGGATCGCCGCGGTGGTGGCGATCTTGCTGGGCGCTGCGCTCGGCGCGGTGCTGGTGCGATACGGGCTGGCTGTGCCGCTCGCAGTGGCAGGGGCACTGATTCTGGGTGGGACGATCGCCTGCACGCTGCATCCCGATGCGAGGCGACCGCTGGCGGGGTAACCGGTTCTCACACGTCGGGAACGCCCGGAAGCTCGGCATCCTCGCGGCCCTGCGCGACGAACTGGTCGAGCAGCCAGGATGCCGCCGGGCCGGGCGGCACGTCCCGCCGCCAGATGCCCGAAAAACGATAGATCCCGCCCGGCTGTTCGGGCATCGCCAGCCTCACCAGCGTCCCGGCCACCAGATCGCCCTCGATCAGCGGCAGCGGCATGTTGCCCCAGCCGATCCCCTCGCGCAGCAATTCATGTTTCGCGCCGAGATCGGCCAGCCGCCAGGTGCGCGGGCTCATCACCGCAAAGTCGCGCCCCTCGGTCAAAGGCGAGCGATCGGTCAACACGAGTTGCACGAAATCGCGCCCTGCGCCGGGCGGGATCGGCGTCATCCGCGCGAGCGGATGGTCGGGCGCGGCGACCGGCACCATCTGCACCGATCCCGCCGTCACCGCTTCGATCCCCACACGCCCAGCCGCCAGCGGCCCGGAGATGCCGACCACCGCTTCCCCATCTTGCACCAAAGCGACCACTGCTCCCAATGCCTCGACATGCAAGCGCAGCGTGACCGTGGGGTAGGCGGCAGCGAAGGCGCGTAACACCTTGCCCAGCCGCTGCGCGGGCAGCATCACGTCCACCGCCAGATGCACCTCGGCCTCCAGCCCGTCGAGCAGCCCCTTCACCTTGGCGCGAAGACCGTCGATGCCCTGCGCGACGCTGCGCACCTCGGCCAGCACCGCGCGCCCGGCCTCGGTCAGCTTGGGCTTGCGCGTGCCTTCCCGGTCGAACAGCAGCACGCCCAATTGCGCCTCGAGATTGGCGATGCCATAGCTGATGACCGACACCGCGCGGTTGAGCTTGCGCCCGGCAGCGGCAAAACTGCCGGTATCGACCACGGCCAGAAACACGCGGAGCTGGTCCAGGGTTGGCGTACCGGGATTGTGCATATCAACTTTCTCGAACGTTTCGATGCACTTTATCCGACTGAGCAGCGAAGTCGAGCCGCTCTATATCCCTGTCATCGACGGACGGACCGGCACCCTGCCAGTCCACCGCAGCACAGGAGTTTGCGCCATGATCGACCTTCGCCCTTATGCCAGCCTCGGCGGTGCCAATCACGGTTGGCTCGATGCCAAGCACCATTTCTCCTTCGCCAATTACTACGACCCGGCGCGCACCAATTGGGGCAATTTGCGGGTGTGGAATGACGACACGATCGCCCCGCAGACCGGCTTCCCGCCGCATCCGCATCGCGACATGGAGATCATCACCTATGTCCGCGAAGGCGCGATCACGCACCAGGACAATCTCGGCAATCTCGGCCGCACCGAGGCGGGCGATGTCCAGGTGATGAGTGCCGGCACGGGCATCACCCATTCCGAATATAATAAGGAGGATATCACCACCAGGATCTTCCAGATCTGGATCCAGCCGACGCGCGGTGGCGAGAAGCCAAGCTGGGGTGCCCGCCCCTTCCCCAAGGGCGATCGCGCCGGACAGTTCGTGGTGCTGGCGAGCGGCTTTGCCGAGGATGGCGATGCGCTGCCGATCCGCACCGACGCCCGCGTTGTCGGTGCCACGCTCAAGGCGGGCGAGACCGCCGAATATCCGCTCGGCAAGGATCGGCGCGGCTATCTCGTCCCCGCGACGGGCGCGATCGAGATTGACGGCGTGCGCGTCAACGCCCGCGACGGTGCGGCGATCCGCGATGAAGCGGTGCTGCGGGTAACCGCGATCGAGGATAGCGAGATCGTGCTGGTCGACGCTGCCTGAACCATATTGGCCGCCGGGGTTCCTGCCCCGGCGGCCATAATCCGTCGTTAGAAGGCGGCGGAAACGCTGAACACCACCTTGCTGCCCGCGATCGACGATCCGTTCTTGGTCGAGGAGAAGTTCGGCAGGAGATAGGCCGATTTCGCGCGGCTGATGTCGGTGTCGACATAAGCGACGCCCAGCGTCACCGGGCCGACAACATAATCGACCCCCAGCAGCCAGTCCCAATAGCTCCCCCGTCGGTGCCACGCTGGTGCCGTTCGGCCCCAGCCCGGGATTGCCCTTGGAATAACCGATATGTGCCTTGGCGGTGACGGGCGTGCCGGGAATGCCCGCGCTGCCATCGCCCCACAGATAGAGATTGTCCTGGGACTGCCCGCGGCTTTCGGCCGTGTTGGAGAAATTGCCCAGCGCCTTTTGCTTTGGCGCATAGGCGACACCCGCCAGCAAGGTCGCCGGACCAAGCGTGCCGCTCACTTTGACATAGGGTTCGGCGAAATCGGTGAGAGCGGCACCTCCGGGATACATGTACCAGGTCAGCCCGACATCGATCGTGCCGCCAGCGAGCGGGCGCTTATAGCCGCCGACCAGATCGAGCTCGAGATTGGCACCGCCAAAGGTGCCCCAGCCGGCAAGGTTCGAGGCCCAGGTGCTGGCGTAGAGGCCACTTTCGTGGGTGACGGTGATGCCGCCCTGCAGCGCGATCTGTTTGTCGGATTGGGACACGCCCCGGAAGCGATAGTCGGAGACGAGCGCGACGCTGCCCGATACCTTGAACGGCGGTGGCGGTGCGGTGTCTCCGCCCGTGTCCTGCGCGACGGCGGGGCTGGCGATCAGCGCGAGCGCGGCGGCGAACGTGAATCGATACATGGGATCCCCCTTTGAAGTGGTGGTGGGTTCCCGCCTGCGGTCCGGTGCCGCCGCTCCTCTCATCGCCGGATTGGGGGATGCGATGGGGAGCGGTCGACCTCGGGAGTTCTGGTGTAGCGTCGCGGTGGTGCCGCGATCTTGCCGCTTTGTAACGAAGCGTTGCTTGCTACGCGGTCATCGTGGCGAGCTTGTAGGACGCACCGGTCAATTCGACCGGATGCCCGGCCGCACGCCGCCGCGCGAGCCATTCCTTGAGCAATTCGGCGCAGGTATGATCGACCTTGGTCAGCCGCGACACGTCGAGGCACGTCGGCCCATCCATCGGCAGTGCATCCAGCGTGTCCGACAATTTGGGCAAGGTCACGAAGGTCGCGCTGCCCGCCAGCGCCATGCAGCGCCCTTGCGTCTCATCGGGCATTTCGACCTTCAGGCCCAGGCGACGCACATGCGGCACCAGTTCGAGCAGCGAGAGCGCGATGCCGACCAGCACGCCGGTCAACAAATCTTCCGCCACCACCGCCACGAGCGTCACCGCCCAGATCAGCGCTGGCAACACGCCATAGCTGTGGAACAGGTGACGGACGTGCGCGAGACTGACCAACCGAACCCCGGTCACCACCAGGATCGCGCCCAGCGCCGCCATCGGGATTTCGCGCAGCAGCCACGGCAGCAACGCGACGAAGCCCAGAATCCAGATTCCGTGCAGCATCGTCGAGAGCCGCGTCGTCGCGCCCGCCTGCACGTTGGCCGAGCTGCGCACGATCACGCCGGTCATCGGCAAGGCGCCCGCCACGCCGCACAGCAAATTGCCGATGCCCTGCGCGCGCAGTTCCTTATTGTAATCGGTGCGCACGCCATTGTGCATCCGGTCGACCGCCGCCGCCGACAGCAGCGTCTCCGCGCTGGCGATGAAGGCGATGGCAAGCGCTGCGACGATGATCGACGGGTCGATCCACTGGGCCAGGAAGTCCGGCGCGGGGAGCGCGACGGCGGCGACGATCGATTGCGGCACATCGACGCGGTCGATCGTGAGGCCGAGGCTGAACGCGGTCAGCGTGCCGACCATAACGCCGACGAGCGCTGCTGGCACTTGCTTCAGCGCAGCCGGGCGGAAGCGTTCCCAGCCCAGCATCGCCGCGATCGTCAACAGGCCGATCATGAACGCCTGTTCGACGCCCGAGACGTTGGTCGCCGACAACCCGAACAAACGGCCGGGAATGGCGAGCAGATTCTGGATGCCGCTCGGCAAGGGCCGCGCATCGAACAGCACGTGGAACTGGCCGACGACGATCAGCACGCCGATCCCGGCGAGCATGCCGTGGACGACGGCGGGCGAGATCGCACGGAACCAGCCGCCGACCTTGAGGATGCCGGCAATAAGCTGAATCAACCCGGCGAGGATCAGGATCGGCCCCAGTGCCGACAGGCCCTTGTCACGGACCAGCTCGAACACGACGACGGCAAGGCCAGCGGCGGGGCCGCTGACCTGCAAGGGGGAACCGGCCAGCGCCCCCACGACGATGCCGCCGATGATGCCAGTGATCAGGCCTTTTTCAGGCGGCACACCAGACGCGATGGCGATGCCCATGCACAAGGGCATCGCCACCAGAAACACGACGATCGACGCGGTAAAATCCCGCGAAGCCACTGCCAGCGTCGGCAATTTGAAACCGGCGAAGCTCATTCAGCCGCCTCCAGATAGGATACGCCCGAAGCAAGGCGCTGCTGCGCGGGCAAGGCGACCGGCATCGGGCGATCGTCGCGGATCTGCTCGAAGCGGCCCGTGCCGCCATCGAGCGCGAACACCGCACCCTGATGAATGTCGAAGAACCAGCCGTGCAGCGCCAGCTCGCCGCGCGCGATGCCCGAGGCGACCGCCGGATGCGTGCGCAGATGCGCGATCTGCACCACGACGTTTTTCCAGCGCCGCCGCGCGCACCTGATCGTGGCCGTCAAGATCGGGATAGGCATCGCTCACCACCGAATGCGCCGCATGGCTATGGCGCAACCACGCCGCCACATTGGGCATGGTTTCCAGCGACGACGGGTTCATCAACGCCTTCATCGCGCCGCAGTCGGAATGACCGCAGACGATGATGTCGCGCACCCCCCAGCGCCATGACGGCATATTCAACCGTCGAGGTCACACCGCCATTGGCGTTGCTGAACGGGGGAACGATATTGCCGGCATTGCGGCAGACGAACAGATCGCCGGGGGCGGCCTGCAGAATTTCCTCGGGCACCACGCGCGAATCCGCGCACGACACGATCAGCGCTTTTGGCCGCTGGCCGTTGACGGCGAGGTTCGCGTAGAGCGCGCTCTGATTGGGGAACACCGACTTCTGAAAGTCGAAGACGCGACCGATCAGCTCGTTCATGAACCTGGCTCCTGCTTGCACCGCGCGGGGGCTGCGCGGGCTTCACAGGATCAGATACGAACTGCGTTTTGCTGCAACGCGGCACTTTTGTAAGGAAGCGTTTCCGATCAACGTGGCAGGCGGATTTCCGCACGCAGGCCGCCTTCGGGCAGATTGGTGAGGCGTAGCGCGCCGCCTTCCAGGTCGACCAGTCGCACCACGATCGCCAGCCCCAGCCCCAGCCCCAGCGTATCGCGCCGACGCGCGGTATCGAGCCGGACGAACGGCTCCAGCACGCTCTGCAAGGCGTCTTCCGGAATACCCGGCCCGTCATCCTCGACCCGCAAAATTACGTCACGCGCAGTGGCGGAGAGCGCGATCGTCACCACCGATCCGTGGTGCAGGCCGTTCTCGACCAGATTGGTCAGCGCGCGCTTCATACCGAGCGGGCGGAAGCGATGCTCGAGATGCGATGGGCCGACATAATGCACCTCGCGCCCGTGATCCGCAGCATCGTCGGCCAGCGTCGCGCACAATACGGCGAGATCGGCCAGCACGGGTTTTTCGGGGTCATCCTCGCCACCGAGAAAGGCAAGCAGCGATGCGACCATGGCATCCATCTCGGCCACGTCGCCCAAAATTTCGTCGCGGAGCGGCTCGACCGAGACGCCCTCCGCGCGCAACCGCAGCCGCGCCAGCGGGGTGCGGATATCATGCCCCACCGCCGCCAGCGCCTGGGTCCGATCGGCGATCAGTTGCTGGATGCGCGCCTGCATTCGGTTGAACGCGGTGATGACGCGGCGCACCTCGCCCGGCCCCTCCTCGACCAAGGGCCGCGGCTCGGCGGTGCCGAAGCGGTCCGCCGCATCCGCCAATTGCCGCATCGGGCGCAGCGTCCGCCCGATCAGCGCACCGCCCAGCACCATCACGCCGCCCGCGATGGCGAAGGCGATCAGGATGCGACTATACGATTCGTCCAGGCTGTCGATCGGCTCAACCGTGCGGAAGTGCAGCCAGCTCCCATCGGGCAGCGCACTCGCCCCCGCGACATAGGCATCCTCACCGATCGTATCGAGGTGGAGCCGCAAATCGCCTGAGCGCAGCACCGGTTCCCAGCTGAGCACGCGCGCGCGCATCTGGGTAAGCGCGGGGTCGGTCGGCGCGGGCGCGGTGGCGCTCCATGCCATCGTGTAATGCGGGGTCGACAGGCGCCGCGCCATCGCCGGGCGCTCGGCCACTGGCGTATCCATCGTCAGCCGCCGCGCGATCACCAGATGTTCGGCCAGCCGCCGCCCGACATCGTCGCGCACCGAAAACTGGCTGGCGCGCTCGTACAGCACGGCATTCATGGTAAATTCGACGAGCATCGCGAGCAGCAGGATCGCCACGACCCGCCCGATCAGCCCGAGCGAGGGATGCACGAAACGCCTCAAGAACGCTCGACCGTGGTGTTGAACATATAGCCGACCCCGCGCACCGTCACGATCGGCGGCGCGCTGCCCTCGGTCGTCAGCTTGCGGCGCAAGCGGCTGACCAGCACGTCGACGCTGCGATCGGTGCTGTCCCCCATACGCGTGCGCGACAGTTCGATCAGCCGTTCGCGCGCGATCACGCGGCCGGCATGGTCGAGCAGGCTGACCAGCAGATCGAACTCCGCCCCGGTCAGATCGACCACCGCGCCGCTCGGTGCCTGCAATTCGCGCCGCGGCAAGCTGACCGTCCAGCCGTCGAAGCGGCGCACGCCTTCCTCGCGATCCTGCGTGTCGCGCGGGGCCTCGGTCCGGCGCAGCACGGCGCGGATGCGCGCGGTCAGTTCGCGCGTGCCGAACGGCTTGGCAAGATAATCGTCCGCCCCCAGCTCCAGTCCGACGACACGATCGGTTTCGCTCGCGCGGGCACTGATAAAGATGATCGGCACATTGCTCTTCTGCCGCAAGCGCCGGCACAGCTCGATACCGTCAGTGCCCGGCAACATGATGTCGAGCAGCACCAGGTCGACCGGCCCGGCGTCCATCGCCAGCCACATTTCGGGCGCGGAGGCGGCGGGGCGGACGGTATAGCCATGCTCCTGCAACGCCCGCGTGGTCAGCGTGCGTAGCGCGGGGTCGTCCTCGACCAGGACGATAGTGGGGGCAGTCGTCATCGGCGTGGGGTCAGGCAAGGTTTCATGTGTCCGTTTCGGTAGGGACGCGCTTCAGCAGCGTCAACGCACACAGCGGTCCGAGCGATCCTACCCCGATCCCCAGCAACATTTCGTCACACAACAGCCAAGACCCGGCACGATTGCGATCGCACCCACGACATGCCGCCCCCCGGTCGTGCCGGGGAGCGGCCGTCATCTTCACGCCGTGGCGTGGACCTTGGCGACGCTCGGCACCAGCGCGAGACCGATCGGACCTTCCCCGGCATACATCATCGTGCCGTTCAGGTTCGCACCGTCGCCCTTGGCGCTGATCGCGACGACGCCCTGCTTGCCGCGGCAGCCGAGCACCCATTCACCACCCGGATGCCAGGGTGCGTCGTTGCCGCCCCATTGGTTCACCACGCTGTAGGTGTTGGCCATCGTGCGCGTGCCGCGGAAGCGATCGGACCTTCGCCCTTATAGGTCATCGTACCCGTCAGCGTCTTGCCATTGTCGTGGCTCGACACTTCGAGGCCAACCACTGGCTGGTCCGGCCGGCACCCGATCACCCACTGGCCGCCCTGATGCCACGGAGCCCCGCTGCCGCCCCATTGATTGGTGGCGTTGAAGGCGAGACCGGGAGATTTGGTGCCCTTGACGCCGATCGGGCCTTCACCCGCATAGGTCATCGTGCCCGTCACCGTCTGACCGTCCTTGGACGTCAGGTCGAACGCCACCGCATTCTGGCCATCGCGCGCGCCGAGCAGGAACAGGCCCGCATCGTGCCACGGGGCGTCGTTGCCACCCCATTGGTTTTCGGCCTGGTAGCAATTTTCGGTCACGCGCGTTGCGCGCAGGCCGATCGGCCCCTCACCCTGATACGTCATCGTACCGGTGAAGCTCAGTCCGCCATCGCCGGATTGAATATGGAGTGCGGTGGGCAATTGGTCTGCGCGGTTTCCGATGTTGAGCACCCCACCGTCGTGCCACGGTGCGGACGAACCGCCCCACTGATTTTGGATATTGTAGACGGTCATAGTCGACATCCTTTCCTAGGGTTACGGATTAAAACCGATTTTTATCGTTCTTTTAAAAAGGTCACGCGTTAACGCCACGGGCTATGCGATAGCCGTGGGATATCAAATATACTCTATTTGAAGCGGACTGGCCTGCCGATATCACGAGTCGATCAAGCACGTATTAATTACAGCATATTCGTATTTCGCTCAAGTATATTGTCCGATCTATAGGCGATCTTATTGACGACCTATTGCGTCAGAGCGATGCGACGACGCCGGGCCGCGACCAGTCTCGCCGCCGCTGATTGTCCAGTAAATGGTCGGCCCCGCATCCGCGCCGACACCCCCGACTGCGCGATCCTCTCGGGGTACGCTCCTTCTACACATTGGCGTCACGAACCAAGGATCGGGAAAGTGGACCACGCCACACCCTCGCAAACGGCCACGGCCGTCACGCAATCTGGTGTGTTGGTCATATGGCACACTTCTCGCATGGACTCCGAAGCGGGCGGCGGCAAATCCATGCCCCGGTCGCTTGGAGATCCGCCATGAGCCTGACCGCCCACCTGATCGCACTCGCCGCCGTCGCCGCGTCACCGCACTCTGCGCCACGCCGAAGCACCATCACCGAAACCTACCGGGTAACCTATAAAGCGGACCGAGATGTCTATTGCATTCGCTTCTTCGCCGACGCGTCGCCCGCCGATCCGCGCCCGGGCACGCCGCCCGACCCGTGCCGCACCCGCGCCAACTGGGCGAAGGACGGCGTTCACATCACGGATACGCAACGCACCGCCGCGCCCCTTTGAGACTGGGCCGGAACGACGGTGCGGCTGGTTCGCCTCGCAAGATCAAACCGCCGCACCGCCCCCAACCTTTGCGTGTCTCGCCAGCCGCAGCGCCGCCAGCGCACCGAAGCACGCCAGTTGCGCCGCCAGCACCGCCAGCGCACCCGACACTTCGCCAAGCGTCGCACCCATCTGGTTGAGCGGCACAAACAGATGGGTCGCGGGCGTCACCGGGATCGTCCACGCCAGCGCCTGCACCCATAAAGGCATCGCCACCAGCGGCCAGGCGAAGCCCGACAGGAACACAAACGGGATCGAGGTCGGGATCAGCAACTTCAGCGCATCGTCGCCGTTGCGCACCAGGCTGCCGACCAGCATCCCGAGCGCCGCCACCGTGGCCGCAAACAGCGGCACCACCAACACCAGCGCCGGGATATTCCCGCCATGGGGGATATCCTGCAGCCAGAATACCAGCCCGAAATACAGCCCGCCCGCCAGCGTCCCGATGGTGGCGCAGCCCGCCCACACCCCGGCAAAAGCGCGCGCGCCCGGCACCCAAAGCCCCTTGCGCCGCCGCTCGGCAATCAGCCGCGCCACCGCGAACAGCAGCGTCTGTTCGAGGATGACATTGGCGACCGCTGGAAAGACATAGTCGCGATAGCCTTCGGTGGTGTTGAACAACGGCCGGGTGACGACCGACACGTTCGACAAGGCCTGGATTTGCGGCACCCCGGCAAGGCGCTGCTGCACGGTCGCGGTGATCGCACCGGCGATACTCTTGCCCACCGCCTCGGCGCGCAGCAAATACGCGCCGTTCAGCCACAAGGCGATGCCGGTGCCGGGCCGCGCCTGCATTAGCCCGCTCGCCAGCCCGCGCGGCAGCAGCAACACGCCCTCCACCTTACGCGCCCGCACCAGCGCCGTGGCGGTCGCCATGTCGGGCGCTTCCTCGGCAATCGTTACCTCGGGCGCGGCGTCGAGCTGACGCACGATCGCGCGCGACAGCGCGCTATGATCGGCATCGACCACCACGATCGGCAACCGCTCGACCACCTGATGGGCATAAGGCGCAGGATAGTAAAAAGGCGTAGAACAGCACCGAGATCACGGCGACCGCGACCAGATCGCGCGTGCGCAGGATCTCCAGCAGTGCGCCTTCGAAAGCCTGGCGAAAGCTCATGCCGCGCGCCGCATTTGCCGGCGGATCACCAGCAGCGCCGCGCCGCCCGCGACCAGCGGCACCAGCGCCAGCACCGCCGCCTGCCGACCCCAGGTCGCGAGGCTAACCCCGATCGTCTGATCCATCTCCAGCGCCACATAGTGCGTCAGCGGCAGCACGCTGCTCCACACCCGCGCGAACAGAATACCGCCGTTGAGCGGCAACGACGCGCCCGAATAGGCCAGCGCCGATCCAGCATAGATCACACTCGCCGACAGGCTCGTCGCGACTTCGCCCGTCAGCGCGATCAATAGCGCCGACATCGCGGCGGTGGCGGTGAACAGCAGCACTCCGCCAACCGCCACCAAGACGATCTCGCCGCCGAAGCGATACCCCTGCCCCAGCGTCAGCCACAACAGCCACAGGCACAGCCACAGCGTGCCGATCACGACATGCGGCAGGAAACGCCCGACCAGCGCCGCCGCAGGACTGCCGACCCGCCGCGCCCACACGGCCAGCGATCCGTCCTCCAATTCCCGCCCCAGCGATGCCGCCGTCGTCACCGCGATCAGCAGATGCAGCAGCGCCGGGCCGATCAGCAGCCCGAGATACCATTCCAGGCTCGCGCCGGGATTGCCGAGCACGGTCACCTCAACCCCCGGCGGCGGCGCGTGGAGCAAGGCGGCCCCACTCAAACCGGACTGCGCAAGCGCATGACGCGCCAGTTCGGTGGTGACCGCCAATTGCAACCGCGTGGAGGCGAGCGCGCCGGTCGACAGAAAACGCCGTCTGGTAGAAGATCTCGACCGAGCGCGGCGCGGCGCGGGCGCGGCCATCACCCAGCCCGGCGGGCAGCACCACCACCGCCACCGCCTGTTCGCGCCGCACCGCCGCGAACGCCTCGGCCAGATCGCTGCCGACACCGGCCACACGCACCGTATCCGACGCCGCGATCGCGCGGATCACCGCGCGCGACACGGCGCTGTGGTCCTGGTCGACGATGCGCACGCCCAGCCCCTGCGGCACGCCCGCAAACAGCATCCCGCCCATGACGAGCAGGAACAGCAACGGCAGCAGCGTTAGCAGCGCCAGATCGAAGCGATCGCGCGCCAAATGCGCCAGCTCGGCCCCGAGCGCGCGGCGCAGCCCGCTCATCGCGGCCAGTCGAACAGCACGCTCATCCCCGGCCGCAGCCCCGGCACGCGCTCGGCCGGGCGCAGCTTCACCGAAAAGGAGCGCACGTCATAGCCGCTCGACTGGCGCGTCGCGCGGATCGTGGCGAATTCGGCCTCGGGCGCGATATAGGCGACGCGGAAACGTACATCGCGGTTGAGCGCGGGGACATGCCCCGTCAGCACCCGCCCCACGGCCAGCCCACCATATTGGCTCTCGCGCACCGTAATCGCGACCCAGGGATGGTCGATATCGGTGACCTGATAGGCGGGCAGGATCGGGCTGACGATCTCGCCCGGTTGCAACAGCTTGCGCGCCACTTCGCCCCCGATCGGCGATACCAGCTTCGTCTCCGCCACCAGCGTCTGCGCGGTCGAAAGGCCCGCCTCGGCGATGCGCACTTGCGCGGCGGCGGCTTGCTTGTCCTCGCTGCGCGTGCCCGCCAGCGCCTTCTCATATTGCAGCCGCGCCGCCTCGGCCGAGCGCATGCTGCTGTCGCGCGCGGCATGCGCCTCGTCACGGCGCTGCGCGGCGATCACGCCCTCGGCATAGAGCGTATCGGCGCGCTTGCTGGAAGTGGCGGCAAGGTTCGCGGCAGCCTGAGCCGATTGCCAGATCGCGCGCAGCGACCCGACATCCTCGCTCCTTGCGCCCGCTTGCGCCACCGCTTGCAACGCCCGCGCCGTATCGAGCGCGCCTTGCGCCTGGCGTTCGGCATTGCCGAGTTCGGGGCTCGACAGCGTCGCCAGCACTTGCCCCGCCGCAACGCGCGCGCCCTCGTCGACCAACAGCCGGTCGACCCGCGCCAGCGTCTTGGTCGCGACATTCACGCTGTCCGCCTCGACCATGCCCTGAATCTGTTCCGGTGCCGGGCGGCTGGCAAGGAACAGCCCGACCGCGACGATCACCGCGACCAGCGCCAGCCCGACATAGAGCAGGATGCGCGCGCGGCGGCTTGGGGCGGGGGTTTCGGATGCGGTATCGGTCATTGCCCGGCTCCATAGACAAGGCGCTGGTCGGCGCGCGCGAGATAGCCGCTAAATTCATCCAGCCGCCCGGACGATGCCAGCAGCCCGGCCAGCGCCAGATCATATTCATACGCCACCGAAATGCGCTGCGCCTCGGCCGCATCCAGCGCCGCCTGCGCCGCGATCACCGGCGTCGCCGTCCCCTCGCCCTCGCGAAACGCGACCGTCTGCACCCGCAGATTCTCGCGCGCGGCGGTGATGCTGCTGTCGAGCAGCACGAACGACCGCCGCGCCGCCTCGACCAGATTGTAGGCGCGCATCGTCGCGCCGGTGGCAGTCTTGCGCGCTTCAGCCGCAGTGTCGGCGGCGGCGGCGGCGGTGGCGCGCGCGGCGTCCTCGCTATGCTTGCGCCCGATATTGGAGAGGATCGTATAGCGCACGCCAACCCCGACCGTCCAATCGGGTTCGATCGGCAAGGCGTTGGATTGGTTGAAATTATATTCGCCAAAGGCATAAGCCTGCGGCAACCGCTGCGAGCGCGCCAGCGCGACCCCCGCATCGGCGACTTGCCGCCCGCCATCGGCGGTGCGCGCCTCCGGCACATTGCCTTCATTGCCCAGGAACGCCTGTGCCGGCGCAAGCGGACGCGTCTGCACAAACAGCGCCGTGGTCGGCGCGACGCCCGTCTCCAGATCGAGCAGCCGCGCCAGATCGTCGCGCGCGCTGGCATAGGACAAATCGGCACGCTGATAGACGCGCTCGGCGGTGTCGCGCGCCACCTCCACTTCCAGCGTGCGCGCATGCGGGATCACCCCCGCCGCCTCCAGCTTGCGCGAATCCGACAAAACCGCGTCCAACGCATCGCGGCTGCGCCGCGCGGACTCGAGCAAGCCCGCTGCTGCCTGTTGTCCGAAATAGGCGCGGATCAGGTCGATCCGCGCGAGGTTGAGCGCCTGCGCGCGCCGCCCCTCCGCCATCGCCACCCCGCCTTGCGCCGCGCGCTGGATCGCCGGGATCGCGCCGCCGGTATAGAGCGGCAACGCCCCCTGCACCGTCGGGCGCAGCACATCGTCGCGGAAGCGATAGCTGAGCTGGTCGGGGATCGCGTTGAACAGCCCCGGCAGCGCCTGCGACAGCCGCCCGCTAATGTCGGCGGCGATCTGCTGGTAAGCGGGCGGCACGCTCGCGGGCAGCGCCGCCAGGAACGTCTGCGTGTTGCCCAGCGTCGTCGCCTTGGGGCCGCTCACATCGACCGACAGGCTCTTTTGATATTCGAGATATTGCACCGATGCGGTGACGATCGGCCGGTGCAGCGTGCGCACCGCATCCGCCGCCGCGCGCGCCGCCTCGACACCGTGATCGGCGGCGCTGATGGTGTGCGAGCTGCGATCATAGCGCGCCTGCGCCGCATCGAAGCTGAGCGCGGTCTGCGCGGAAGCACCCGACGCGCTCGCCGACACCAGCGCGATCGCGATCGGCCAGTGCCCGCTTCCTACCATGCGCCATTCCCCCGAAATCGTTGGCCGAGGGTTGCGCATACCAACGCGCCAAAAGCTACGCCATGCCTAAACGCCCGCCGCCGCCGTCAGCGCCTTGCCTCGCCCGAGCGCCTCGCCCGTCGCGCGCGGATCGCCGCGAGCA
>NZ_JSBN01000011.1 GCF_000797515.1 Sphingomonas sp. Ant H11 | reverse complement strand
GGCCGCGATCGGGCGTGACCAGCGCGCCCGTCCGCCCCGCGTCTCAGCCACCTCGCGCAAGGCAAGCGCGATCGCCTGCGCCTCCTCGCCCGGCGTCGCCAGTTCCGCCGCCGCAATGCCGCCCAATCGCCGCTGCTCGGCACCGAGCGTCGTCCATTTCGCCGTGAACTCGGCCGATGCCAGCGCGTTGGCGACTGCCTTGCCGCGCGCGACGGTGGCGTCATGATCGCTACCGTCGCGCCACAGCCGCACTTCGCTGCGGTTGACGCTCATTCGTTCGAGCAGCAGCTTCAAATGGAATTGCGGGTGCGTCTCGATCGATCGCCGGGTGAGCCCGGTCGCCGGATCGGGCGCGTGCGGCCCGAGCGCTTGCCACTCAACCTCGTCCATCCCCGTCGCGAGATCGGCCAGCACCACCATCCCGCGCGGGCTGTCCGCCACGCAGCGCAGCAGCCGCGCGACGGCGGGGGCACTATCGGTAACGCCCGCTGCGCAGACGAAACCGGCAGGTGGGGTGCGATCCCAGCGTTCCGCCAGCCGCTGCAACAACAGCCCGCGCCGTTCGGCGGCGTCAATCCGACCGATCCGCTGCAATTCGGCGGGCCAGCGGTCGAGCACAACCGCAAACAGATCCAGCGCGCGCTGCCAATGCGCCGACATTGCTTCGTTGAGCTCGATCTCGCGCAAGCGGCGGGGCGGGATTTCCTCCACCAGCAATTGATCGAGCGTGCGCGCCAATTCGCCCGCCAGCCGCACCGCCTCCGCCGCGTCGACCACCTGGCCGATGCGCGCGCGTTCCTCCGACACAAGTCGCGCCAGGATCATGCGGCGCTGCAAGGGGGCAACCGCAGGTGGCACCGGCACCGGATCATCCGCCGGGTCGAGCGCCGCGCCCACCGCTTCCTCCAGCGCCGGATCGCCGATCGCGACCATCCGCGGCAACAGCAGTCCGCCCGCGCTTGCGCGGACAAAGGCATCGGTCAGCGCGCGTTTGGCGCGATTGTTGGGCAGCAGCACCAGCCCGCGCGCGAGCCCGAGATCGTCGCCGCCAAATTGCCGGATCAGCCCGGCGGCCAGCGCATCGGCAAAGGCGCGATGCGCCGGGATGGTGAAGAGCCTGGGGCCCTTCACCTCAACCATCGGCGAGCATAGCCTCCGTCAGCGGAACGGCTTCCGGGGTGCCAACATCGAACCACAGCCCCTGATGGACCAATCCATATGCCCGCCCGGCCGCAATCGCCCGCTCCCAGAACAGCATGGTCGAGAACGGCCCTTCCGGCCAATCCGCGATCACGCGCGGCGAAAGGATCTGCACCCCGGTATAGACAAACGGCGCAAGGCGTCCGGGCGGCCGCCGCCCAAGAATGCGCCCGTCGGCCCCAAGGCGAAAATCGCCGCGCCCGCCATGATGGTTGGCGCGGGCCAGCGGGACCATCAGCAGCAAGGCGTCCATCGTCGCGTCGTCCCAGCGCGCCGCGAGCATCTTGATCGCATCCGAGGGCCCGTCGACCCACAGATTGTCGCTGTTCACCACCAGAAACGGCTCGTCGCCGAGCAAGCTGCGCGCCTGCACGAGCCCGCCGCCCGTTTCCATCAACCGGCCGCGTTCATCGGACACGACAATGTCGATGCCCGTCTCGCGATTGTGCAAATAAGCTTCAAGCGAATCGGCAAGATAGTGGACGTTCACCACGGCGCGCTCGATACCGCTTGCGCGCAACCGATCGAACACGTGGCCGATCAAGGGCTTGCCTGCCACTTCGATCAACGGTTTGGGGCGGGTGGCGGTCAGCGGGCGCATCCGCTTGCCGAGACCGGCCGCCATCACCATCGCGGTTTTGGGCACCGTACCACCCGGCTCCGGCCGGATGTTGAGCGTGCGCTTGGGCTTCATCATGCCGCCAACACCATCGGATCGCCGCGCAACTCGAACGGAATGGTCGCATCGAACCAGGCCTTGACCGGGGCAAGCGCGGGATGCTCCAGATCGCGGTTGAGATAGCGCCACACCCGCGGACACAAAGCGGCATAGCGGGTCTTGCCGTCGCGCTGCCACAGCCGCGTGAAAATCCCAATGATCTTGGCGTTCCGCTGCGCGCCGAGGACATGGTAGGCAATATCGAACGCTTCGCCCGCGCCCGTCGCCGCTTTGTAGCGCGCCACCATCGCCGCTTCGACATGTTCGTCGACGTCGCGTCGCGCATCCTGCAGCAGCGACACAAGATCGTAAGCGGGGTGGCCCGCCAGCGCATCCTGAAAATCCAGCAACCCCAGCGTATCGCCGCCGAGGAGCATCAGGTTTTCCGAATGGTAATCGCGCAGGACAGTCACCGCCGGCCCCGCGAGCGCATGGTCGAACACGGCGTCCCACGCGGCATCATAAGCCGCCTGATCGGGTGCGATCCCCAGCGCCGGACAATACCATTCGGTCAGCAAATTGGCTTCGCGGTGCAGCGTCGCCCGATCATAGGCAACCGGCGTCGCGGGATCCTCACGGTGCAAGCGGACCAGGAGATCGATTGCGGAACCATAAAGCGCCGGTTCACGCGAAGCATCGCCGTCCACGGTCTCGCGCATCCGCACGTCACCAAAGTCCTCGAGCAGCACCAGGCCCAGGTCGAGGTCGATCCCGTGGATCGCGGGTGCCGCGAAACCGCGTTCCCCAAGCCAGCGCGCAATATCGATAAAGGGGCGCGGATCCTCATTGGGCGGCGGCGCGTCCATCAGGATCGCGCTCCGCCCATCCTTTACCGCGCGAAAATAGCGCCGGAAGGACGCATCGCCCGCGACGGGCTCGATCGTGGCATCGCGCCACCCATTCGCGGCCAGGAACGCGGCGGCCGCCGCCGGGGGGGATCATATCTGCTGCCATCGATCCTTCCAGCCAGCGGGCACGTCGGCTGTCAAGCGGCGGGTGCCATCCGGCAACATCTCCAGGACGAGCGGCAGTGCATCGGGCCACCAGCCCGGTGCCCGTTCCGGCCATTCGATCAGCAACACCGAATCACCCGCCGCATCGTCGAGCCCCAGTTCGGCGATCTCGTGGGAGTCATCGATCCGGTACAGATCGATATGCAACACCGGCATCCGCAGCTCAGGGGGGGCGTAAGGCTGCACGATTGCGAAACTCGGGCTCGGGGCCTCTCCCTGCAACCCAAGCGCGGCGAGAAGACCGCGCGCAATGCTGGTCTTGCCCGCCCCAAGCGGGCCCGACAACGTCACCACATCGCCAGGGCGGACCAACTCGGCCAATCGTGCGCCAAAGGATTCGCTCGCTTGAGGACCGGCCAGAATCATCTCAACATCCTGTCAGCATCATATCGACCCCGCTCCGCCTTCACCGGCGCGGCAGGGTGGCAGTGATCAACGTCCCCTGCCCGGCTTCGGACAGCAGTTCGATCGTGCCGCCATGCGCCTCGACAAACTGCTTGGCGAGCGGCAGGCCCAATCCCAAAGCGCGTTCCCCGTCGCGGGTGATCCCCGGTTGCGCGAAGCGATCGAAGGCACGCGTCACCGCCTGCGGACTCATCCCCACCCCGTCGTCGGACACCACGATCCGCGCCGTGGCATCGGTACCGTCAGTGTGGAGCAGAACCCGCCCCCCGGCCGGCGTACCCGCGACGCATGGCGCAACAGATGCTCGATCACCTGTTGCAGCCGCCGGGCATCCCCCGTTATCGCGCCGGTTGACGGCAGGATCTCCACGGCGAAATCCAGCTTTCGCTTGTTGGCCAGGGGTGCCACCGCATCGGCGGCGGCCTGCGCAACCGCGCCAAGATCGATCGGCTGCATGTCGAGTTCAGGGGCCTTGCCCTCGGCTTGCGTAAGGTCCAGCACTTCGTCGACCAGCATACCGAGGCGTTCGACCGATTGGAGAATCGCCTCGACATATCCCGACGCGGAGGCGCTCAGCTTCCCGGCATAGCCCTCGTTTAGCATCTCGGCGAAACCGCTGATCGAAGTCAGTGGCGTGCGCAATTCGTAGCTCATCGTGGCGACGAACGAGGTTTTGATGCGATCGGCCGCCTCCAGCGCTTCATTGCGATCGCGCAGTGCGCGCTCGATCCGGCGACTGTCGGAGATGTCCAGCATCGTGAACAGGCCATTGCCATCGGGCAACGGCACGGCTGCAAATTCGAAATGTCGGCCATCGGCGAAACCGACGCGGCCGCCGCGCTGCTGCCGCTCGACGGTCGCGGCACGAACAAGGTCCGCGATCAACGAAGCTCGCGCCGGATTGGCAAGCTGGCGCGACGCGGCTTCGGCAAGTACGTCGACGCGCGGATGCGTCGCCAGGAATTCCTCGTCGAATCCCCACACCAGCCGGAACTTGTTGTTCCACAATTGCAGCCGGCCATCGGCGGCAAACACCCCCAACGCCTCATAGAGATTCTCGAAGGTCGCGGTGCGCACGCGCAACAAGGTGTCGCGGGCACTGGCCAATTGCACCTGTTCGGTGCGATCCTCGAAGATCAGCAATAGGCCACCATCGGGCAAGGGTTGCGCAACGACGCGCAGATGCGCGCCGCCGGGAAGATGCCATTCCTCCTCCTGTCCGCCGCCCGCCGCGAGAAACCAGTCGCGCCGCTCGGCCTTCCAGCCCGGAAAGTCGCGCACTTCGGGCAGGCGTTTGGCTTCGCGCATCCGTTCCAGCACCCGGTCGAATTCGGGGCGATCCGCCAGCCATTCGGCCTTCATGGCGAACAAGCGCCGAAACGGTTGATTGCAGAAGACCAGCGAGCGGTCGGCCCCAAATTGCACCACGCCCGCCGAGAGCCGGTCCAACATCGCGCGCTGCGCATCATCGAAGCGCTTCAAGCGTGCGCGGGCTTGCTCCAGATCCTCAATATCAATCGCAAAGCCGGCGACGCCCCCCGGTTGAGAGCGGGGCGTCATACACGCGCAGCATCCGTCGCTCACCGCGGATCGTCGCGGGCATCGTTTGCGACTGCACCGATCTCGCATCGCGCGCCAACACGGCGTTGCCGAGCGGCCCGCCGACGCCCGATCCCTCCACCAGCTCGAGCCCGCGCGCGATTACGTCCTCGGCAGACGCCGCTTCGACGGCGTCGACATATTGCGAATTGACCATGGCCAGCCGCAAGTCGGCCCCCCGGTACCACATCGGCATGGGTGCCGCCTGGATGACACCGCTGAGATCTTCATACAGCGCGGTCGCCTGGCCGATGGCCACTCCGAGCTGCGCAATCTCATCTTCCGTGTCGGTTGCGTCAAAGACCCACAGGATAACGCCGCCTGGCGCTTGAAACGCCTTGGGAACGCGCGCGCCACGGATCATGAGCGCGCGCGCCGATCCCTTCACCCGCAGCGCACGCGAGAAGGGCCGCCCGGACTTTTGCGCGGCCGCAACGTCTGACGAAAGGGCGGCGAGATCTTCCCCGGTGAGACCCGCATCAACGACCGAGAGGTCATCCAAATAACGAGGAGCGATCGCCAAACCCAACCAGTCGGCCAGGCGTTGGGAGCACTCAACCCGACCATCGCCTCGAACAATCATCGCTAAAGCCGGAGCCGACCCAAGCATCGCTTCCAAGCGCGCGTTTTCGGCAAATGCCACCGCAGCTTCGCGTCGCGCACGTAGACCAGAGAAGAGACTCCAGGCGGCAGCACCAATCAACGCCGCCAAGGCGACACCGATCCCGGTCATGTTTGTCGCCGAAAGCTGGTTCACCGCGTGGGGTCCTGATCCATAGACGACCCATAAGCTACTCACGCTGCGTGCGGGAAGGCCCCAAAAGCACAACGGCCACCGCGATTTCTCGCGGCGGCCGCTTTGTACTTCGTCCGCTCGATATCAGTAGCGATAATGATCCGGCTTGAACGGTCCCTCGACCGGCACGCCGATGTAACCGGCCTGCTTCGGGGTCAGCTTCGAAAGCTTCACGCCCAGCTTGTCCAGGTGGAGCGCGGCCACCTTTTCGTCGAGGTGCTTCGGCAGGACGTACACTTCGTTCTTGTAGTTCTCGCCCTTGGTCCACAGCTCGATCTGCGCGAGCGTCTGGTTGGTGAAGCTGGCCGACATCACGAACGACGGGTGGCCCGTCGCGCAACCCAGGTTCACCAGGCGGCCCTTGGCCAAGACGATGATCTGCTTGCCGTCGGGAAAGGTCACCAGATCGGTGCCCGGCTTCACTTCGTTCCACTCATAGTTCGACAGCGCGGCGATCTGAATTTCGCTGTCGAAGTGGCCGATGTTGCACACGATCGACATCGGCTTCATCGCCTTCATGTGATCGGCGGTGATCACGTCGGCGTTACCGGTTGCGGTGACGAAGATGTCGGCGCGGGTCACCGCCTCTTCCATCGTCACGACTTCGAAGCCCTCCATCGCCGCCTGCAGCGCGCAGATCGGATCGATTTCGGTGACCATCACGCGCGCACCGCCATTGCGGAGCGACTGCGCCGAGCCCTTGCCGACGTCGCCGAAACCGGCGACCGCAGCAACCTTGCCGGCGAGCATCACGTCGGTGGCGCGACGGATCGCGTCGACCAGCGATTCCTTGCAGCCATAAAGGTTGTCGAACTTCGACTTTGTCACCGAGTCGTTGACGTTGATCGCCGGGAAGGGCAGCTCGCCCTTCTTCGCAATCTCGTACAGGCGGTGGACGCCGGTGGTGGTCTCTTCCGAAACGCCCTTCAGGTTCTTGACGGTCTCGGTCAGGTAACCCGGATATTTGGCGACGAACGCCTTCAGCGCGCGCTGGAATTCGACTTCCTCGTCATTCTCGGGCTCGCCGAGCGTATGACCGGCTTCGAGCTTCGCGCCCCAGAGTGCGAACATGGTCGCGTCGCCGCCGTCATCCAGAATGATGTTGGCGGTGGTGCCATCGGTGCCGGCACCCCAGTTGAAGATGTCGCCGACATAATCCCAATAATCGGCCAGGCTCTCGCCCTTGATCGCGAACACGGGAACGCCCGTCGCGGCAATGGCGGCAGCGGCATGGTCCTGGGTCGAGAAGATATTGCAGGTCGCCCACCGCACCTGCGCGCCTAGCGCGGTCAGCGTCTCGATCAACACGGCGGTCTGGATCGTCATGTGCAGCGAACCGGTGATGCGCGCGCCCTTCAGCGGCTGCGACGCACCGAATTCTTCGCGCAGCGCCATCAGGCCAGGCATTTCGGTTTCTGCGATGTTGATCTCCTTGCGGCCGAAATCGGCAAGGGTGATGTCGGCGACGACATAGTCGGTCGGACGGTCAAGAACGGTGGCCACGCAGGAATCTCCGGTTTGGTTGATGAGGCGGCCCGTAACGCGGGTCAGGCTCCAAATCAAATATAAAGATGTCTTTATATGTTATGTGAGACGGTGTCTGGCCGTGATGACGTTGCCATTTCTCCTATCATAGCAGCGATTCGACCGCGCAGACGCCTTCCAGCGGCGATTTCAGTGGCGTTTCAGGCCCAGCCTGTCTCGTTCGCCAGGAGCCGCGAATCGATTCCGGCGCTGGCAAACCCCGCTTCCCATCGACTCTCGGCATTGCAGCCATACAGCAAATCGAGATGGCCCGGCACGTTCAGCCAACCGTGTCGCGTCAACTCGCCGTCGAGTTGCCCCTCGCCCCATCCCGCATAACCCAGCGCGACCAGCCAGCGCGACGGGCCGCGGCCAGCCGCAATCGCCTTCAGCACGTCGGTCGTTCCCGACAACGCCCACAGCGCCCCCGCATGCCCGACGACCTCGATCGTATCCTGGCCGCCCCAGTCGAGGGCGTGAAGCACGAAACCGCGCCGGGGTTCGACCGGCCCGCCGAAATGCACGGGAACATCGGGCGCGACGCCAAGGTCGATATCCAACTGCTCAAGCACCGTGTGCAAGCCAATGCCCGCGATCGTCGCACCGATCCCGATTCCCAGAGCGCCGTCTGAATCATGCGCGCACATCGCAATCACCGCCCGATCGAAGCGCGGGTCACCAATACCCGGCATGGCGAGCAGGAATTGGCCAGTGAGGTTGCGGGCGGAGTCCATCGCGTACAGCATAACCGCGGACGCGCTCGCTCGCCACGCTTGAAATTCCCGCGCGCTTGCACGAGGTACGCCGCGCCGCACCTATTAGTCGGGCGGCCCCATCAGGAGAGATTCCCATGACGATCAGCGTCGGCGACCGCATCCCCACCATCACCCTCACCAAAGTGACGGCCGAAGGCCCCAATCAGGTCAGCTCGGACGAGTTCTTCAAGGGCCGCAAGGTCGCGCTGGTCGCGGTTCCGGGTGCTTTTACGCCGACCTGTTCTGCTCGGCATTTGCCTGGTTTTGTCGACAAGGCCGACGAGATCAAGGCAAAGGGCGTGGACGAGATCGCCTTTACCTCGGTCAACGACGCCTTTGTGATGGGTGCCTGGGGCAAGGCGAGCAACGCTGACGGCATTACCATGCTCGCCGACGGAAACGCCGAATTCGCCAAGGCGGTTGGCCTGACCTTCGACGGCTCCAAATTCGGCATGGGCGAGCGCAGCCAGCGCTATTCGATGCTGGTCAATGACGGCGTGGTGGAACAGCTCAACGTCGAAGCCCCCGGTGCCTTCGAAGTGTCCTCGGCCGAACATCTGCTAAGCGAGATCTGATCCTGTCGGCCTGGCTCACGCCGGGCGACCGATTATTGCGATTGGCGTCGGAAAGCGTGGAACCCGCCATGCTCCCGATCGGTTGCAAGAGGACGTTCCAGGAAAGGGCCAAGCCATGACCGATACGACCCGCGATTCGAGCACTCCCCCCGCAAATGACACGATCATCGAACAGGCCGAGGGCTTGTTCGAACAAGCCAGGGGTGCACTGAACGATGCATTTGAGGCGACCGTCGAAGCGGTGAAGGATCATCCGCTCGCCGCCGTCGGCATTGCCGCCGGTGCAGCTGCGGCCGTTGCCGGTGCCGCCTTCGGTGCCAGCAAGATCCTCTCAAAGGACGAGGCCGGATCCGCCCCGAAAAAAGGCTGACCTTTCGAAGGGGCGTATCGACGATACGCCCCTTGGTCTTGCGCGCGTAACGATAGCGGCGTAGCGGCTATCCATGACGCACGCTTCCAGCCCCGCCGCCGCCATCGTCGCTGAGCTCGACCGGCTTTATCGCGCATCGGTCGATCGCCTGCAGGCGGCGCTGACCACCTATCTCTCCACCGGAACGCCGCCCGCGCCGCATACGCGCACAGACGGGAGTTTCGCCTACCCCGAGATTCGGCTGCACTATCGCGGAGGGAGCGACCGGCCGACCCCGCGGCGTTCGTTTGGACGGCTAGTAACCGAGGGTGATTATGCGATCAGCGTCACCAAGCCGGCGATTTTCGCCGATTATCTGACCGAGCAATTGACGCTGCTGATTGAAGATTATGACGTCACGGTCGAAGCGGTCGAGGGCCGTCAGGAAATCCCCTTTCCTTATGTCATAGATCCGGGCCATGCGCTGAGCCTCGACCAGGTTTCCGCGCTGGAACTGGCGCGCCACTTCCCGGCGACCGACCTGGCGCATATTGGCGACGAGATTGCGACGGGCTCTATACCGTCACCGACGGTGCCCGCCCGCTGGCGCTGTTCGATGGCTTGCGCACTGATTTCTCGCTCGCGCGGTTGCGGCATTACACCGGCACGCCGCCCGAACATGTTCAGCGCTATGTGCTGTTCACCAATTACCACCGCTACGTTGACGAGTTCGTCCGCTGGGCGTGCGCGCAACTGGAGCCCGGTGAAGACGGCAAGCCAAGCCGCTACACCGGCGTTTCCGGTGCCGGCGGCGTGCTGATGCGCGCGGGCGACGATGTCGAGGCGATGCTGGCCGATACGAGCGCGTGGCGGCGGCACCAAATGCCGGCCTATCATTTGATGGCAGAGGACGGCACCGGCATCACGCTTGTCAATATCGGCGTCGGCCCCGCCAATGCCAAGACGATTTGCGATCATCTGGCGGTGCTGCGGCCCGAGGCGTGGCTGATGATCGGCCATTGCGGCGGCCTGCGCCCGAGCCAGCGGATCGGCGACTATGTCCTCGCCCACGCCTATTTGCGCGACGATCACGTGCTTGACGATGTGCTGCCCCCGGCAATCCCCGTGCCCGCGATTGCCGAGGTGCAACTCGCGCTCGCGCGCGCGGCCGAGACGATTTCGGGCCAGTCGGGCGACGAACTCAAGCGCCGCCTGCGCACCGGCACGATCGTCACCACCGACGACCGCAACTGGGAGTTGCAATATTCGCGCTCGGCGCTGCGCTTCTCGCTCAGCCGCGCGGTCGGCATCGACATGGAATCGGCGACGATCGCGGCGCAGGGCTATCGCTTCCGCGTTCCCTACGGCACCTTGCTGTGCGTTTCCGACAAGCCGCTGCACGGCGAATTGAAGCTGCCGGGTCAGGCCAACCGCTTCTACGAACGCGCGATCAGCGAGCATATGCGGATCGGCATCGAGGCGTGTGAGGAACTGCGCCGCGAGGGCAAGAAATTGCACAGCCGCAAGCTGCGCGCCTTCAACGAACCGCCGTTCCGCTAAACGCTTGAAGGAGGGCGGGGAAACACCCGCCACCTCGCGCGTTACGCCTGATCAACGAACAAGGGAGCCGCTCATGGCCACGCCGCCGAAAAAACCGACCGACACCGCAACCAAACCCGCGACCCCGCGCAAGCCCGCGACGCCCCGCAAAGCCGCGGCACCGCGCAAGGCAACCGCGAAAAAGGCTCCGGCGACGAAGACCGCTGCGACGCCGACCCGCAACCGCTGGGGCCTGGCCGCGATCATCGGCGGCGTGGCGGCAGTGGGCGCGGCAGCGGCAGCGCTCTTCACCCTGCGCAGCAGCACGCCCAAGACCGAAGCGCTGAACCCCGGCGAACATGCACATCAGGCCGATGGCAGCGATTCCAGCGCTTCCTTCCAAGCGGGCATCGCCGATGAAGGGACGATCCCCAACTGAGGCGACCTATCGCTTGGCCTCGCGCCCGGCGGAACCAGAAGTTTGGGGGAAGGCAGACCGACCTTCCCCCCAAGCATCACCACCCCTGCGGCTTGCCCTCATTCTGCTTATCCAGCCACGCCTTTAGCGGTGCGAAATAATCGACCATCGCCTGGCCCGAAATCTCGCGGGTGCCCGTAAACACGGCCAGTGCCTCGGGCCACGGCTTCGACTGCCCCATTTCCAGCATGGCGTTCAGCTTCGCGCCGACCTCCTTATTGCCGTAAAAGGAGCAACGATGCAGCGGCCCGGTCCAGCCCGACTGCTTGCACGCCGCCTGATAGAATTGGAACTGATAGAGCCGGGCGAGGAAATAGCGCGCATACGGCACGCTGGCCGCAACATGGTATTTCGCGCCGGGATCGAAGCGCGTCTCGTCGCGCGCGACCGGGGGTACGATCCCCTGATATTTCAGCCGCAGGTCGTTCCAGCTCTTTTCATACTGCCCCTCCGGCGTCGCGCCCGAAAAGACACCCCAGCGCCATTTGTCGACCAGCAGACCAAACGGCAGGAAGGCAACCTTGTCCATCGCCTGCTTGAGCAGCAGGCCGATATCCTTGTCGGGGCTCGGCACCTTGGCCGGATCGAGCAGGCCGATCTTCACCAGATAATCAGGCGTGATCGACAAAGCGACGAAATCGCCGATCGCTTCGTGGAAGCCGTCATTCGCGCCATTCTCATAGAGGAAGGGCTGATTTTTGTAGGCGCGCTGGTAATAATTGTGGCCCATCTCGTGATGGATGGTGACGAAATCGTCGCCATTGACCTTGGTGCACATCTTGATGCGCACGTCATCCTTGCTGTCAATGTCCCAGGCCGAGGCATGGCAGACCACTTCGCGGTCGGCCGGCTTCACGATTTGCGAGCGCGCCCAGAAGGTGTCGGGCAGCGGCTTGAACCCGAGCGAGGAGTAGAAGCCCTCGCCGGTCTTGAACATCTTGATCGGGTCATAGCCCTTGGCCTTGAGCAGATCGCCGACATCATAGCCGACATCGCCCGCGCCCGCCGGGGCTACCACATCATAGATGTTGCCCCATTCCTGCGCCCACATATTACCCAGCAGATCGGCGCGGATCGGCCCTGTCTTGGGCTGCACCGCATCGCCATATTGGGCGTTCAGCTTCCAGCGGACATAGGTGTGGAGCGCCTTGTAGAGCGGCTCGACCTGCTTCCACAGCGTATCGGTGGTGGCCTCAAACTGCGCCGGGGTCATGTCATAGCCCGAGCGCCACAGCGCGCCGACATCGGCATAGCCGAGGCCCTTGGCACCTTGGTTGGCGATCACCACTTCGCGTGCGAAATCCTTGCGCATCGGCGCGCCGACAGCGTCGTGCCAGCTGACCCACATCTCCTTCGACTTGGCGGGATCGCGCACCGTGCCCATCGCCGCCTCGATGTCGCTGCCGTTGATCGGCTTGCCGTCAAGCGTGCCCTTGCCCTTGCCATAGTCCGATCCGAGCTTCGTCACGATCGTCGAAAGCTCGGATGCGGCACCGGGCGTGGTCGGCGCAGGCAGCGTCAGGCCGTTGCGCAGCAGATCGATCTTGCGTTTGGTATCGAACGACAGGCCGGGCACACCCGCATATTTCGCCGCCTCGAGCGCGAAGCGGACCCCCATCTCGGTCCCCTCCGCACCGAACTTCGCGGCGATCGCGTCGGTGTCGTCGGTGATGTAGGTTGCGTTGATCCACGCCGCCTGCTGCGCCGGGGTGGAGAAATCGGCCAGTTCCTTTTCCGCGCGCGCTACGAACGCATCTGCCTCGGCGACGGTCGGTGCTGCGGCAGCGGCGGCGGGTGCGGCTGCCGGGTTGGCGAAAGCGGGTGCCGACGCCAGCGACAGAATCAGGGCGAGCGACGAAATTCCAGTGCGGATCATGTGAGTCCCCATTTGCAAAGATGGCGCAACCTGTGCGCCACCGCGCGCAGGGTCAAGCCGCCAGAAACGCCGCGATCGCCGTGCCCAATTCGGGTTTGAGCACCGCGCTCATATGGTTGCCGGGGATCGCCTGATAGCGCGCATCGGGCAGCGCCGCCGCGAGGTCCTGCGCCGAGCCGTTGTCGTCATCGTCCTCGCCGGTCAGGATCAGCGTCGGCGTGGTGATATGGTCGAGCGCATCGCGCGGCGTGTCGACGAAGGTGTCGAGAATGTGCAGCAGCGCGACCGGATCGCCCGCAGTCGTCTTGAGGAACGCTTCGGTCAGCCATTCGCTGGTGCCGCGTGTGAAACTGCCGAGGTTGGTCAGCACATTGTGGAAATAGCTGCCACGCCCGGCGGTATCGACGATGCCCTGCAACCCCATGCCAGAGATGACCGCGCGGCGTGGCGTCGCGCCATTGGCGAGCATCCGCATCGAGGTGCGCCCGCCGAGCGAATAGCCGGCGAGATCATAATCGGTGAGGCCGAGATGCGCGATCAGCGCAAAGCCATCGCGCATCAGCACGTCGGGCGGATAGGCGGCGGCCTCGTGCGGCTTGGCGCTGTCGCCGTGCGCGCGCAGGTCGGGCATGATCACCCGAAAACCTGACTCGGCGATGCGCGCAGCATGGCCGTATTTGATCCAGTTGATCGTCGCGTTGGAGAAATAGCCGTGGATCAGGACGACAGGGCGTCCCTCCCCGATCTCCCGCCACGCCAGGCGGGTGCCATCGAAGCTGTCGAAGAACTGCGGTTCAGTCGGGGAGTTTGCCAATAGCTTTCATCCAGCGCTCGACCGTCGACGGATTGTCCGCCACCCGCGTCGTCGGCAGGTCCTTAATGTCGAGCCACGCCTCATGCCAAGTCTCGGGCGAGAAATGATGCGTCGGGCGAAAGCGATACGGATCATCGAAACTGCCGACGCTGAGGTCCATAGTCTCGCCGGGCTCGAGATATTCAAAGGTCAGCGGCGTGCCGCACGCAGCGCAAAACCCGCGCTGCGCGATCGGCGAGCTTTGATAACGATCGGGTTCGCGCTCCCAGGCGACATTGGCGATCTTCACTCCCTTGAAGGCGATCGACACGCCCCCGGTCGCGCGCTGGCACATCCGGCAGTGGCACAGATACGCATCGTCAGTGTCGATCGCGACGCTGTAGCGGATCCGACCGCATTGGCAGCCGCCGGTGACGGTTTCGGTCATCCCTGCCTCCCTGTCTACGCGGTCATGCCTTATCGGCTGATGACCGCGTTCGACTGGAGGCTAACAGGCGTTCAGAAGCCGCTCAATCCGCCTTCTTCAAATACCGGCGGCCCAGCAATTCCGCGATCTGCACCGCGTTGAGCGCCGCGCCCTTGCGGAGATTGTCCGAAACGCACCACAAGGACAGGCCGTTCTCGACGGTCGAATCCTCGCGCACGCGGCTGATGAAGGTCGCATATTCGCCCACGCATTCAACCGGCGTCACGTATCCGCCGTCCTCGCGCTTGTCGACGAGCATCACGCCGGGTGCCTCGCGCAGGATCTTCTGCGCCTGGTCGGCCGAGATTTCATTCTCGAACTCGATGTTGATCGCTTCCGAATGACCCACGAACACCGGCACGCGCACGCAGGTGGCGGTGACCTTGATCTTGGGATCGAGGATCTTCTTGGTCTCGACCACCATCTTCCATTCTTCCTTGGTCGACCCATCGTCGAGGAAGCTGTCGATGTGCGGGATCACGTTGAAGGCGATCTGCTTGGTGAACTTCTTCGCTTCCGCCGAATCGCCGACGAAGATGTTGCGCGATTGCTCGAACAGCTCGTCCATCCCCGCCTTGCCCGCGCCGGAGACCGACTGATAGGTCGCGACGACGACGCGCTTGATCTTGGCGAAATCGTGCAGCGGCTTCAGCGCCACCACCATCTGCGCGGTCGAGCAGTTCGGGTTGGCGATGATATTGCGCTTGGTATAGCCCGCGATCGCATCGGGGTTCACTTCCGGCACGATCAGCGGCACATCGGGGTCCATGCGGTAGAGCGACGAATTGTCGATCACCGTGCAACCGGCAGCGGCAAAGCGCGGCGCGTGGATCTTGGTCGCGTCCGACCCGATCGCGAACAGCGCCATGTCCCAGCCGGTGGGATCGAAATTGTCGATATTCTGCACTTTGAGCTTGCGCCCGGTCTCGCCGAAATCGACCTCGTCGCCCTGGCTGCGCGACGATGCCACCACAGCGATATCCGCCAGCGGGAATTCACGCTCCGCCAGAATATTGAGCATCTCGCGCCCGACATTGCCCGTCGCGCCCGCGACCACGATCCTGTAACCCATAACATCCTCCAATTCGGATCGCGCCCGTAGCGTCATTACGCGCCGACGTCCAATCGCTTTGCTAATCGTGCGTGCGCGCCTGCCACGTCGCATGGGAAATTCCATGCACGGTCGCAAGATGATCGGTCAGCGCGTCGAGCTCACCGCCGTCTATATTGGTGCTCACCAGCTTGGCGACAATCTCCACGCGATCTTCACCGCGCGCAACCACGTCAAGCTCGGCCACGGGGAGTTGCGCCGCCTCAAGATGCTCGGTCAGCAAATCGCCCATCGGCCCGGCCTCCTCGGCATCGGTGGTGATCGTCACCGTATAGGTCGCCTCGACATTGCGCCCTTCGATCGGGATGCGGTTGATCGCATCAACCAGCGGCCGCAGCATCGTGTTGGCGAGGATCACGAAGCCGGTCAGCAGCACCGCTTCCGCGATCAGGTCGCTCCCGGCAATCGCGCCCACCGCCGCCGAGCACCACAAGGTCGCCGCAGTGTTGAGCCCGCGGACGTTCATCCCCTCCTTCATGATCACGCCCGCGCCGAGGAAACCGATCCCCGACACGACATAGGCAATGATCCGGATCGACTCGACGTCCCCGCCGAGCCGCTGCCCGAGATCAACGAACGCCGCTGACCCCAATGCGACCAGCGCATTGGTACGCAGGCCCGCAGTGCGCTGGCGATATTGCCGCTCGGCGCCGATCAGCGTGCCGAGCACGAACGCCGCCAAATAGCTGACGACCGTGTCCAGGAACGGCCACAGATGGAAGGTCGTCAGGAACCGCATGTGATCAGCGCTTGTCCTTCACGTTGCGGTCGAGGAAGGTCAGGATCGTCCCCCACAGATGCTCGCTAATCCCCGGCCCAGCCACGCGGTGCGTGTAGCCGGGGTAGAACATCATCTCGAACGGCGTATCGGTCGACTGCATCCGCGCGGCGAGCGCGGTCGAGTTGGTAAACACGACGTTATCATCAGCCATTCCGTGGATCAGCAGCAGCGGATCCTTGATCTTGGGCGCGTTCTCAAGCGCCCCTGACGCAGCATAGGCTTTCGCGTCGCCGACCGGCGAGCCCATATAGCGCTCTGTATAATGCGTGTCGTACAGGTTCCACTGCGTCACCGGCGCGCCCGAAACGCCGGCCGCATAGACGCCCTGGCTCGCCTCCAGCATCTTCAGCGTCATATAACCGCCATAGGACCAGCCATAGATCGCCACCTTGTTTGGATCGACGAAGGGCTGGCTCTTGATGAACTTCGCGCCCGCCAATTGATCCGCCACTTCGACCGTGCCCATCGCGCGGTAGATATGGTCCTCGAACGCCTTGCCGCGATTGTACGATCCGCGATTGTCGATCTGGAAGAAGATGTAGCCGTGCTGCACCAGATATTGCGGCAACGCCCCGCCCCAGCCACGCGTTACCTGCTGCCCGGTGCCCGGGCCACCATAATGCTGGAAGAACACCGGATACTTCTTGCCCGGCTCCAGCGGCGGCGTGATCATCTCATAATAAAGATCAGTGCCGTCCTCGGCCTTGATCGTGCCGAAGGTGGTTTGCTGATGCTCGCCAGATAGGGGTAATAAGGATGCCCCGGCTTCAGCGCATTTTCGTTGATCCACGACAGCCGCTTGCCGCTCGCATCGGCCAGATAGACCTGCGTCGGCTGGGTCGGGTTGGAGCGCCCCACGATCATCCGCGTCGCGGCGTGATCCATGCTGGCACCATTCCACCAGCCCGTCTCGGTCAGCCGCGTCACGACGCCCGGATGCGCGATGTCGACCGAATAGACATGCTGCTCCAGCACGCCATCCTTATTGCCGGTGAAGAACAGCCGACCTTTGGCTTCGTCAACGCCGATCAGCTGCTGGACGACCCAATCGCCCTTGGTCAGCGCGGTCCACTTGCCCTTGGCGAAGCGGTAGAGGTGGCCATAGCCGGTCCGCTCCGAGCGCCAGATCAAGCTGCCATCCTTCATCGGACGATAGGCTTCGGTAAGGTTCAGCCAACTCCGCGCGCCCGCTTTCTCGGTGAACAGGATGCTGCTCTTGCCCGTTTCCGGGTCGACCGTGAGCATGTCGAGCGTCTTCTGGTCGCGGCTTTCGCGCTGCACCAGCAGCGTCTTGCCATCGGGCGTCCAGTCGACGCGGGCGAGATAGATGTCGGGATTCTGGCCAAGATCGACCTTCACCCTGCCTGTGCCATCGGCCTTCATCACATACAGTTCGACCGCGACATTCGGTGTGCCCGCCGCCGGATAGCGCTGCTCATAGACCTTAGTCCCGGTCGCCCCGATCGCGGCGCGGGTGACGATGCCGACCGGAGCCTCGTCAAAACGCTCGACCGCGATGTGCGTGTCCTGCGGGGACCACCAATAGCCGGTGCGACGGTCCATTTCTTCCTGCGCGACGAACTCGGCCTCGCCCCAATGCACCGTGCCCGCGCCATCCTGGCTGATCTGCCGAGCGTCGCCGCCGCCGAGCGGCTGGACGAACAGATTCTGCCCGCGCACGAAGCTGACGAACCCGCCCTTGGGGCTGATAATGGGGTTGAGCGCGCCGCCAGGCGAGTTGGTCAGCCGCCGCGTCGTGCCGTCGAGCGTCGCGAGATACAGGTCCCCGTCCAGCGGCACCAGGATGGTCTTGCCATCGGGGGCCCAGTCATAGGCCACGATCCCCTTTGACCCGGCGATGCGGGCGCGCTCGCGCTGCATCTTTTCGGCCTCGGACAATTCCGCGCCACTGCCGACCTTCTTCGAATCTACCAGCATCCGCTCTTCACCGGTGCGCGTATCGAGCGCCCATAGGTCGAAACGCTCCTTTTCATCGGCCCGCGGGCGCAGCGAGGTCAGCAAAGTGCCGTCAGGCGACAACCGTACCCCGCGCGGCTGCACGCCCGACAGATCGGGGCTCCCGAACACGCGTGACAGCGTCAGCTTGGTCGGCGCGTCAGCCGCCATCACGGGCACCGCCGCACAGGCGAGCATCACGCCCGCAAAAGCCCAACTCGCCCGCATCCTGCATCTCCAATCCCGCGTTTTTCCTCGCCCGACGAGTGCGGACGGCGTCGGCGCTTATCGCGGTGCGCGGGGACTGCGTAAAGAGGGCAAGCGCGCGGTGCGGCATCGCGTCCGGATTGCAACGAGAATTTGCTCGGCTGCGGATGCGTCGATCGCGCCGAACGCCCCCTTGCCGTCGTTAAGGATCAACTTCGGCCTGCACTTTGCGCGGTGCCCGCTAAACTGACGGGGCAACGCGCGCTGCACCAACCAAGACACCATTCACCCTTCGCCTTTCAGGAGAATAGTAATGCCGTTGGAAACAAGCAGCCTGTCCCCGCGCGACGCCGCGCTCGAAATCATGGACGGCTTCAAGGCGCGCCTGGGCATCGACCTGGCCGGAATCGCCGGCAACGAAGCACTGACCGTCGAACAACGCCGCCGCAAGATGATCGCAAAGCTGTTGGAGGCGACACTCTCGGGAATCGATGAGTATCACCGCGCCGAGGGCATCGAGCTCGCATCGCATGAAGACAACACGCTGATCACCGCTGCTCTGGCCGAAGAGCCCACCGAGATCGAACCGAATATCAGCCTGACCCAGCATAATTTCGAAATTGTCCGCGGCTATCGCGGACAGGAAGTGACCGATTATGTCTATGGTCTGTCCAAACGGCTCGAAGCGATGCAGAACGCCAAGACGCCGGGCCAGCTCGCCATCGAGATCGGCGCGAGTAGCCTGTTCAGCATCGGCGTGGCGATGGCCAAATTGACCTGGACCGCCTGGCGCGGCGGGGCGACCTTCCTCAATGCGCTGCGCACGGGCATCACCACGCTGGGCATGAAGACCGCGATCACCATCATCGTGATCGTGCTGGTCGCATTCCTGCTCTATCTATTCCTCGAAAACCCCAAAAAGGTGCTGGCGCTGGTGTTCAACGACACGGCGGAAGATCTCGTCGTCACCAATTGGCGCGCCGGAGTCGAGGGCGGCACGGGTGGGAACCTCTATGTCGCGCACGGGCACATGGAGAATTTCATGCAGGATCACGCCAGCGGCGATCTCGATTCACCAATCGTGCAGATCCGCCAACGCTTCTTCTTCGAACCGAACGATCCCGACAATGTCGTGTTCGGCGGGATCTATTTCGCCGATCGCAATTTCGGCCTGCGCGGCAGCGAGGGGGTAATGCTGTTCACATCGCTGAACAGCCCTTTCTCCGCCGCGCATCTCTACGCCGTGCCGTATGTCAACGATAACGGCACCAACATGCGCTTGATGACCGGGCAGAAACCCAATCTCGAAACGCTGTTCCGCGAGATGTACGATACGCGCAAGGTGCGGGTCGATTTCGCCGAGGGCGGGTATCGCTTTACCTCGACCGTGAATGACGCGCGCGGTGGCGTGGTTGGCTTGATCGGCACGATCTCGACGACCTGATCCAAAAACGGCAGGGCGTGGCGGACGCAGTCCGGCATGCCCTGCTGGCCACGACGCGATCCGCCTCGCTCAAGCGAGCGCCGGGCTTCCCTCCACCTGCGGCCCCACCCGCGCCCGCTTGCGCCATGGCAGCACGCGGCGCTCCACCAGCGAACGCCACGCCCATTCGACCGGCGCAATGTCGAAATGCCGCACCCACACATTGGCGCCGATCAGCAACGCCGCATTGATGAGGAAGGCCGTTACCATCAGCGGTCCCCATGTCATCTTGCCGTACAGGCCGAGCATGAATGGCGGGTACAGCACCCACAGGCAGATCAGCGTCTGCGCGATATAGATCGACAGCGCCGTCCGCCCGGCCGCGACGAACGGGCGCAACAGCCGCGCCCCGACGGCGCTGCTGACGAGCAGGTTGATCAGCGCGACATGCCCCAGCGTCATCGCCTGCCGCGCAAACTCATAGCTCGCCCAGAAGGTATAGGGACCATTGCCGAATTCCATCTGTTCGGACGCGCCGATGACCCGCAGCGTGATGCCGACGGCATAAGCGATCAGTGCGGTCCAGACGTAAAAGCGCCGCGAGCGCCGCCCCTGCAGGATGCCGAGCTTATAAAGCGCGGCACCGATCAGCATGACGCTCGCCGCTTCCCATACGAACAATATCTCGAGGAACTGCGACTCGATATCGAGGAAGGAGCCCCATTGTGCGTGCGCCCAGGTGATGAAAGTGCCCTTGCGCGCTTTGTCTTCGGCGGCGATGTCGTTGTGCGATTTGGCGCGGGCCTCGGCGCGCTTTTTGTCCCGCTCGGCCTTGTCCTTCAGGACCTTGCGTTCTTCCGCAGTCGGCTTGGTTCCGGCGGCCACCTTGGCCTCGATCGCCGCCACTTGCGCGCGCGTCTGCAGCGTCAGGTAATAGCCGAAATAGCCCCCGCCCCCCCAATTGGAACAACGCCAGCGTCAGGCCGATCATGATCAGCCATTGCGGGCGCAACCGCCGGAACAGGAACGCGACCAGCGCGGCCAGCCCATAGGTGTGGAGGATGTCCCCGGGCCACAACAGGATGAAGACATGCACCAGCCCGAATGCGAACAGGATGAGATTGCGTACATAATAGCGCCGCATCACCACCCAGCCATTGGCTTTATCGGCCACACGATCGGTCAGGATCACCATCCCCGCGCCGAACAGCATTTCCAGCATGCAGCGGGCGGTGCCATTGGCGAACACTTCGCGCAGCCACCAGGCGATCCGGTCGGTCTGCGACCAGCCGAGATGCCGGATATCGTCGAACGACGCGTAAATCGACTGCCCCATGTCGTTGATGTTCATGAACAGGATGCCGAGGATCGCCACCCCGCGCAGGATGTCCAGCACCGCGATGCGCGGCGCGCCATCGGGTTCGGCGGCGGTGGTCATGGTGACGTCGGACATATTTCCCCCCCGGAATAGTCGGCAGCCGACCATAGCGAATCGCGGTGTATCGTGCAAACATGACACGTTGGTCGAGAACGGATGCGGGGGGGGTAGCGAATGCGGCGGATCGGGTCGGCGCAAAAGGCCTTCGCGGCACTTGTTTTAACGGTCCTGCTTCTTGCCGGGGCAACCCCGGTGCTGAGCCAGTCGATCCACGACCGTATTTATCCCGCGCCAACCGCACCAATCGCGACCGCAGTCCTCCCTGCAGGGGCCGAGCGCGTCACGGTCCAAACTAGCGACGCGCTGTCGATCACCGGAGCTGCGGTCGCGGCCGCGCCGGGCAAACCGACGCTGCTGGTGTTCCACGGCAACGGCTCCAGCGCGATGAGCACGCTCGCCTGGTTCGCGCCCGCCATCGCCAAGGGCTATGGCGTCGTAGCAGCGGAATATCGCGGCTATTCGGGCAATCCAGGCCGCGCCGACGAGCCCGGGCTCGCGCGCGATGCCGACGCTTTTATGCCGAGGCACGGCGGCGGGCCGGGGGCGGGCGGCTGATCGTCGTTGGCCACAGCCTTGGCGGCGGCGTGGCCTTCGGGCTGGCGTCACGGCAAAAGCTGGATGCGCTGGTGACGATTGGCACCTTCACCAGCCTGACCGCGATGGTACCGAAGATCGGGCGCGCGTTCGTCAGCGACCGCTACGACAATCTTGCCACGGTGCCGACGCTGGACGAGCCCTATTTCCTGATCCACGGCCTCGCCGATCAGACCATCCCCGCTGCGATGGGGCAAGAACTCCACAAGGCCGCACACGCCGCCAAACGCACTGGTTTCAGCGTGGTGATCCAGGGGGCCGACCATCACCCTGATGGCGCGCTGATTGCTTCAATCCTGGAAACGATCGTGGCACATCTGGACCACCCCGATGCGGCGGCTTTGCCCCTCCCCGACACCGTGAAGATTTATGGCTTCGGTTGAGCCTTGCCGCCACGATATTCGCGCACTCTCTTGACTGGTCTCGCAACATCGTCAGTCTCGATCGCCGAGGTTGGGAGCGGATAATGGTAGGAAAGCGGTTCGTTTTTATAGCCTTGTCCCCATTGCTCCTCGGCGCGCAGAGTCCACCGCAATCGCCCGCTGCCGATGTGGCAGATACCGCTTTGGCTAAGGGGCGCTATCTCGAGGCCAGTGACGCCTTGGCCGCCGCAGCCTTCGGCCCTGACGGCAAAGTGCGTGACGAAGACGCGTTCCAGATGTGGGAACAGGTCAGCCCAATGCTCACCAATGAACTCGACCCAGCCGTGCTGGCCCGTGCCCAGCCTGGCTCGCCCCCCGACCCCAGTTGGGCAACGCACTTGGCGGCGGCCACTCCACACGATGCCATTGAAGAGATCGTCCGACGCGCGCGCGACACCAGCATCGTTATCTTGAATGAAGCCCATGATAGCCCGCGCGACCGTGCCTTTGCTTTGCAAGTGGCACGTGCGTTAAAACCCCTTGGGTACTCGATCCTGGCCGCCGAGACGTTTGATAGCGAGCCGGCGGAACCCGGCCACGCCTCGATGATCGACAAACTCAGGCAGGACGGTTTCGTCCGGATCAGCACCGGTTATTACACGCGAGACCCGGTATTTGCGGGCTTTGTGCGCGAGGCCTTAGCGTTGGGGTATCGGCCTGTGGGTTACGAGCAAACCAGCAAGCAACGCCCGAAAGAGGGCGGCATTGCCCCGCGAGAGCAAGCGCAGGCAGAGAACTTGGCGGCAATTCTCGCAGCGAAGCCCAGTGCAAAAGCACTGATATACGTTGGATATGGCCACGTCTGGGAAGCCCCGATCAACTTTCAACAAAGTACGACCGATATGATGGCAACGCGGCTGAAACGGTTGACCGGCATTGACCCGCTCACCATTGACCAGACGAGTTTAACAGATTTGGCATCCGCCGCCCGCCCCGCTTACGCCGTAGCTGCGCGGCGCATCGGGAACCGACCGAGCGTCTTCTTGGAAGGCAACAACCCGCTCATTCTCGGGCGCTATGCTGGTGCGGTTGACCTGCAGGTGGTTCACCCGGCCAGAGCGTATCGCTACGGACGTCCTCAATGGCTGGTTGAAATGGGCGGCACGCCACTCGCAATCCCGAAAGAGCTGGTGCCGACCTCGGGGCGTCGGCTGATCCAGGTTTTTGCCGCAGATGCACCGCCGGATGCCGTCCCGCTCGACCAAATTGTGGTACAAGCCGGTGCCCCGTTGCCGATGCTGTTCGCGCCCGCCGTACCGGTGCGCTTTGCCATCGGTTCATAGCAAGCCGCTCTGGCACAAACAAAAAGGGCGCAGAGGCCAAAGCCACCGCGCCCTTCTGTTAGCCTAACGGCTGTCCGATTACTCGGCAGCGCCGCCCTTGGCCGGACGGGTGTCGCGGCGCTCGGCGATGCGTGCCGACTTGCCGGTACGACCACGCAGATAATAGAGCTTCGCACGACGCACTGCGCCCTTGCGGACGACTTCGATGCTGTCGACGTTGGGCGAATAGAGCGGGAAAACGCGCTCTACGCCTTCACCGAACGAAATTTTCCGCACGGTGAAGTTCGAGCCCATGCCCTTGTTGGAACGCGCGATGCACACGCCTTCATAATTCTGAACGCGGGTGCGCTCGCCTTCGACCACCTTCACGCCGACCTTCAGCGTATCGCCAGGGCGGAATTCGGGGATCTTCTTGGTCTCGAGAAACTTGGCAATGTTCTCGGCTTCGATCGTCTGGATGAGATTCATCTCATGCGTCCTTGTCTGTCTGTCGCGCGCCAGAGGGCGACTGGACCCGAGCACCCTCATGGCGCTCCCACAGGTCCGGCCGCCTTAGCCGTGTTTCGGTCTCGGCCATCGACTTTCGCCATGCCGAAATCCTCGCATGATCCCCCGATCGCAACACTTCGGGGATCGTGCGCCCTTCCCATTCAAATGGTCGGGTATATTGCGGATATTCGAGAAGCCCCGTTTCGAAGCTCTCGTCCACGCCGCTATAAGCCGCGCCCATTACGCCGGGGAGCAGCCGAATGCAAGCGTCGAGCAGCACCAGCGCCCCCATCTCGCCGCCCGAAAGAATGTAATCCCCGATCGACACTTCCTCGATGTCGCGCGCGGCGAAGATGCGTTCGTCAAACCCCTCGAAGCGGCCACACAGGATGGTGACGCCCGGCCCTTCCGCCAGGCTACGCACGCGCGCCTGGGTAAGCGGGGCGCCGCGCGGCGTCATGGCGAGCAGCGGAAGGCCAGCGGGCACGCTGTCGATTGCCGCCGCCAGCACATCGGCGCGCAACACCATCCCCGCCCCGCCACCCGCGGGCGTTCCGTCGACGGTGCTGTGCTTGTCGGTGGCGAAATCGCGGATGTTGCGCGCGTCGAGGCTCCAGCGCCCCTCGGCCAGCGCGCGACCGGCAAGAGAAATGCCAAGCGGCCCGGGAAACATGTCGGGGTAAAGCGTTAAGACGGTGGCGGCGAACGGCATTGGGCTCCTTCCCCCGCCCGCCTCCGAAAGGCAAGACGCGTGGACGACTGCATCATCATCGGCGCTGGCCCGGCCGGGCTCACCGCCGCCATCTATCTCGCGCGGTTCCATTTGCGCATCCGCATGTTCGATTGCGGCAGCAGCCGAGCCGCGCTGATCCCGCGCACGCACAACCATGCCGGTTATCCCGGCGGGGTGAAAGGCACCGAGTTACTGCGCTTGATGCTGGAGCAAGCCGAGGAATTCGGCGCGACGCGCGAACAGGCGGAAGTCACCGAAATCGTTCCGACGGGCGACACGTTCGACGTGCGCGTGGGCGATCACCGGTATCCGGCCCGCTCGGTCCTGCTGGCTACCGGCGTGGTCAACCACCGACCGGACATGGCGGGGGATGTGCATGACGAAGCGCTGGCCCGCGGGCTGCTGCGCTATTGCCCGATCTGCGACGGCTATGAAGTCACCGACAAGCGCGTCGGCGTGATCGGCACTGGCGACCACGGAATGAAGGAAGCGCTGTTCCTGCGCGGCTTCACCCGCGACGTGACCTTGATTGCGCCCGGTGCCGCGCATGAGCTCGACGCGACCTGCCGCGCCAAACTGGAAGACGCTGGCATCGTTCATGTCGATGGCCCCTGCACACCAATCCGCACTGCCGGGGACGCGATCGAGGTCACCACGCCGGGCGGTGCGCTACGCTTCGACAGCGTCTATCCGGCACTGGGGTCGACGATCCGCTCCAGCCTCGCCGTTGCGGCCGGCGCGCGGGCGACCGCCGATGGCTGCCTCGAAGTCGACGATCATCAACGCACCTCGATCCCGGGCTTGTTCGCCGCGGGCGATGTGGTGAAAGGGCTCGATCAAATCAGCCATGCCATGGGCGAAGCCGGTGTCGCCGCAACCACCATTCGCAACCTGCTCGACGAACGCCGCCCGATCAGGCGCTGACCGACCAGTCTCGACGCGCAGGCCCGGCACATCGGCGAAATCGGCTTCGTTATTGGTGACGATGGTCGCGCCCAGGCTCAGCGCATGCGCGGCGAGCAAACGGTCGAAACGGGCGCGTTTGAAGGGCAGCCGCGCATATTCGCGCGCCGCAGCGTCGTCGAAGGAAAGAATCGGGATCACCGCGACAAAACTCGCCAGAACTTCCGGTGACGGCGGCTTTCCAACAAAGGTGCCGACGGCGATCTCCGCGAAACTGATCGCGGAGATCGCCACCTCGCCCGGAAAGCACGTCGCCAAGCGATCGTTCACTGCCGAAAATCGCTCCGACATCGTGTAGATCGCCATGTCGGCATCAATGAGATAGCGCGTCACGCGTCGCGCGCTGCAAGTCGCTTTGCGATCGTGCTGGGCCGCTCATCGAAATCGCCATGCGGAATTAAGCGTGCGCCGGGTGCCTTGCCCGCGAAACCGCTAATGTCGATCGTCCGCCGGGGCGCGTCGACGGGTTCTACGCGAAACGACATCGGCGCCTCCTTGACCATACGCACTTCGGTGCCTTCGGGAATGCCCATCCCCTTGGGCAGCCGCAACGCGACCGAATTGCCCGACTTGAATGTGGTACCCTTATATTCGTCGTCCGGCATCGCAGCCTCCGTATACACGTTACGTATATACTAGACCACGAAGGCAGTGTCAACGACGAGGCGCTCCGCATTCCACTCGGGTACGGCATCGGCGTTCATCGGGACCATGAAGCGCTTCTTGTCGGGCCGTTCGACTTCGATCACGTCGCCCGCGCCGAAATCATCGATCGCGACGACCTGCCCCAGCGCCTCGCCTTCCAGCGAGACGACAGGCAGCCCCAACAGATCGGCATGATAATATTCGCCCGGCTCCAGCGGCGGCAACGCCGAGCGCGGTACGGTCAGTTCGGTGCCGCGCAACGCCTCGGCGGCGTTGCGGTCGGTCACTTCGGCAATGCGGGCGATCGCGCCATTGCTGCCGTGGCGCACGGACTTCAGCGTCAGTGCGCCACCATTGAACACCTTGTAGCTGCTCAGGTCCTCGGTGAAGACCTTGAGACGGACTTCCCCCGTCACACCGTGCGCGCCGATGATGACGGCGAGCGTGACGGGGGAATCGGGTCGCATCAGCCGTTCGCCGGGGTTTCTTCAGCGGTTGCCTCGGCGACGGCTTCGGCTTCCGGGGTCGGGGTTTCGGTTGCGGCTTCTACCTCAGCGGCCATGACAGCTTCGGCTTCAGCAGCTGCGGCAGCGGCCTTGGCCTCTTCCTCAGCGGCAGCAGCGGCGACCTTGGCGGCCTCGGCATCGTCCAGCTTCTTCTGGCGCTCTTCCAGGCGCTCGGTCGCCTTTTCGCCGGGCTTGCCCTTGTTCGGGTTGTTGCGGGCTGCACGCTCGCGCACGCCGGTCACGTCGAGGAAACGCGCAACGCGGTCGGTCGGCTGCGCGCCAACGCCCAGCCAATAGTTCGCACGCTCGGTGTCGAGCACGATGCGCTTCTCGTCGTCCTTGGCGAGCAACGGGTTGTAGGTGCCGATCTTCTCGATGAACTTGCCGTCGCGCGGGTTGCGCGCATCGGCAACGACGATGCGATAGTAAGGGCGCTTCTTGGAACCACCGCGCGAGAGACGAATGCTGACTGCCATTTTCTGTACCTTCTTCTTTTAATACGTTGATTGGGTTGAACTTATTTCTTCTTGAGCAAATTCTCGAAGCCGGGAGGAAGCTTGGTCTGGCCGCCGCCGAGGCCAGGAAGGCCGCCACCGCCGCCGCTGAGCATCTTCGCCGGATCGATCCCGCCGCCCAGCGCACCGCCCAGCCCACCAAGACCGCCGCCACCGCCGAACATCTTGGCCATGCCGGCCAAGCCGCCCATCTTTTTGATCTTCTTCATGGCATTCGCCATTTCCTGATGCATCTTGATGAGCTTGTTGACGTCCTGCACCGTGGTGCCGGAACCCTTGGCGATACGGATCTTGCGCTTGGCGTTGAGCAGTTCCGGCTTGCGGCGCTCCTTCGGCGTCATCGAGGTGATGATCGCGTCCATCCGCACCAGTACCTTTTCGCCGCCGACCTGGTCGACTTGCGCCTGCGCCTTCTTCATGCCGGGGATCATACCCGCCAGCGCGCCGATGCCGCCCATGCGCTGCATCTGCGCAAGCTGCGCGCGCAGATCGTCCATGTCGAACAAGCCCTTGGCGAGCTTGGCCGCCATCTTCTCGGCATCTTCGACCTGGATCGCTTCGGCCGCACGCTCGACCAGGCCGACCACGTCGCCCATGCCAAGGATCCGCCCGGCAACGCGCTTGGGGTCGAACGCTTCCAGCGCTTCGAGCTTTTCGCCCATGCCGGCGAACTTGATCGGCTTGCCGGTGACGGCACGCATCGACAGCGCCGCACCACCACGCGCATCGCCGTCCATGCGGGTCAGCACGACGCCGGTCAGCGCGACCTGATCGGAGAAGTTCTTGGCGACGTTGACCGCATCCTGCCCGGTCAGCGCATCGACCACGAGCAGGATTTCGGTCGGCTTGGTCACTTCGGCGACCGCGCGCATTTCGTCCATCAGCGCCTGGTCGACATGCAGACGCCCTGCCGTGTCGAGCATCAGGACGTCATAGCTCTGCAGCTTCGCCGCCTGCAGCGCACGCCGGGCGATGTCGACCGGCTGCTGCCCGGCGACGATCGGCAGGGTCGACACTTCGGCCTGCGTGCCGAGCACGGCCAACTGCTCCTGCGCATTCGGGCGATTGACGTCGAGCGACGCCATCAACACCTTCTTGCCTTGCTTCTTGGCGAGGCGCAGCGCGATCTTCGCAGTCGTCGTGGTCTTGCCCGAGCCTTGCAGACCGACCATCATCACGATCGCGGGCGGCGTCACGTCGAGTTCGAGGTCCGCCGCTTCGGCCCCGAGCATCTCGACCAGCGCGTCGTTGACGATCTTGACGACTTGCTGGCCGGGTGTGACCGAGCGCAGCACGTTCTGGCCGACCGCCTGTTCGGTGACCTTATCGACGAAATCGCGCGCCACCGGCAAAGCGACGTCGGCTTCGAGCAAGGCCACGCGCACTTCGCGCATCGCCGCGCGCACGTCGGCGTCGGTCAGCGCACCGCGCCCCCGCAACCGATCGAACACACCGCCAAGACGGTCGCTCAGGCTCTCGAACATCCGAACAAACCCTTCTCAAAAGTCGCTTTTGCCCAGTAACGCAAAGAACGCCGGCGGACGAAACCTCGTCGACCGGCGTAGCCCCGTGGGGCAGCCTTCACGCACCTGAACAGGAGCGATTGAGGTTGCCCCTACCGCAACACAAGCAATTGCGCAACCATCCGGCTTAACACGATCTACACGGGTAGCGTGGGATGGACACGAACCGGGAAAGCGTTGGGGCGAAAGACAGCATGATGGCCGAGTCGAGGGTTGGCGAAACGAGCGAGCAGGGCACACGGGTGCCCGCCGAACGCCACGACATCCTGAACGGCGCGATCACGGTGGCGGCGATTCTGTTGTTCGTCGGCACCGGCAGTGCAGCGCTATCGTCGACGATCCAACGCTATTTCAACGATGGCCCCGGCCCCGACCAGACACTCGTCATCGCCTTGCTGCTCAACGTCGCGCTGATCCTGTTCGGGTGGCGTCGCCACCGCGAGTTGGCGCATGAAGTGGCGATACGGACCGCTGCCGAGGAACGTGCGCAACTGCTCGCCTCCAAGGATCCGCTGACGGGCTTCCTCAACCGCCGCAGCCTGGCCGAGGAAGGGGCGGCCATGTTCGTCCGGGCACAGGCCCGCCATAAAGCGATGGCGTTGCTGATGCTCGACCTCGACCATTTCAAGACCGTCAACGACATGCACGGCCACGCAACGGGCGATGCCCTCTTGCAGCAAGTCGCCGTGCAAATTGCCGAAGCGATGCCCAGCGTTGCGCTGACCGCGCGCTTCGGCGGCGACGAATTCGCCTGCGCCTTCCTATTCGACCCCACCGACCCATCCACCGTCGAACGCATCGCCGAAAAGCTCGTCAGCCGTCTGGCGCAGCCGTTCCAGGCCGGCGGATTGCAGCTGCACATCTCGGTATCGGTGGGCATCGCGCGTTCGGACTTCGATTGCACCAGCATCGATGCGCTGATGCGCGCCGCCGACATCGCGATGTATTCGGCCAAGAATTCCGGGCGCAATCGCTTCGCCTGGTTCGACCAGTCGATGGAGCGCGAGTTGCAGGTCCGCAACGATCTGGAAGTGGGCCTGCGCAGCGCCATCCCGCGCGCTGAAATCGTGCCCTATTTCGAGCAGCAGATTCACCTGGCGACCGGACGACTGAGCGGTTTCGAAGTGCTGGCGCGCTGGGACCATCCGACGCGCGGGCTGATCGGCCCCGACGCCTTTATCCCGATTGCCGAGGAAACCGGCATGATCGCCGATCTGTCGCTGTCGGTGATGCGCCAGGCCTTCCTCGCCGCCAAGGACTGGGACGCCAGCCTGTCGCTGTCGGTGAACATTTCGCCGTGGCAGTTGAAGGATGCGTGGCTCGCACAGAAGATCATCAAGGTGCTGACCGAAACCGGCTTCCCGGCCAGTCGGCTGGAAATCGAGATCACCGAGACGTCATTGTTTCATAACCTCGCGCTGGCGCAATCGATCGTGGGGAGCCTCAAGAACCAGGGCGTGCGCCTCGCACTTGATGATTTCGGCACGGGCTATTCCTCGCTCGCGCATCTGCGCGCGCTGCCCTTCGACCAGATCAAGATCGACAAGAGCTTCATCATGTCGATCAACGAGAATAGCGAAAGCGCGGCGATCGTCACCGCAATCACGCGGCTGGGCGAGAGCCTCAACCTGCCGATCACCGCCGAGGGCATAGAGGATGCGAGCATCGAGGAACGGCTGCGCGCGCTGGGCTGCGCCAAGGGCCAGGGGTATTTCTACGGCCGTCCGACCAGCATCGCCGTTACCCGGCGGCTGTTGGCCGAGCGGCGGCTGTTGCAGGTGGTGACGACCGATCCGGCCTTCCAACCGGCAGAGGAACACCGCCGGGCGAGCTGACGTTGTCACCATCGTCGAGCGGGGCGGTGCATGGACTTCGCCCGCATCCGCTCCTAGATCGCCCGCAATGCCCGGTCCCCAGATCATCAGCCTTGGCTGCCGCCTGAACATCGCCGAGAGCGAAGCGATCCGCGCGCTCACGGCTGGGCGGGACCTGGTCGTCATCAACAGTTGCGCGGTCACCAATACCGCCGTTGCCGAAACGCGCAAAGCGATCCGCCGCGCCCGCGCCGACCGACCGGGTGCCGAGATCGTCGTCACCGGGTGCGCGGCGCAGATCGACCCTACCGCCTTTGCTGCGATGCCCGAGGTCGACCGTGTGCTCGGCAATGCCGAAAAGCTTTCAGGAGACGCCTGGGCCGCGCCAGAACCGGTGCTGGTCGGCGATATTGCACGGGTCCGCGAAACCGCACCCCACCTCGCCCCCGCCTTCAGCGCGCACGCCCGCGCCTTTGTCGAGGTGCAGAATGGCTGCGACCATCGCTGCACCTTCTGCGTGATCCCCCAGGGGCGCGGCAACAGCCGCTCGGTCCCCGCCGGAGCTGCGATCGATCGCATCGCCGCTTTGGCCGAGGCAGGGCATCGCGAAGTGGTGCTGACCGGAGTCGACCTCACCAGCTATGGTCCCGATTTGCCCGGTGCGCCCACGCTCGGGCAATTGGTCGAGCGCATCCTGCACCGTGTCCCCGCGCTCGAACGGCTGCGGCTGTCGTCGCTCGACGGGATCGAGATCGACGACCGGCTGTTCGCGCTGCTGACGCAGGAAAAGCGGATGATGCCGCATGTCCACCTCTCGCTCCAGGCGGGCAGCGACCTGATCCTGAAGCGGATGAAGCGCCGCCATAGTCGCGCGCAAAGCGTCGGGCTGGTCGAGCGGTTGAAGGCCGCGCGGCCCGACATTGCGATCGGGGCCGATCTGATCGCGGGTTTCCCGACCGAGGATGATGCGCTGTTCGCCGAGACGCTGGCGTTGATCGACGATTGCGACATCGTCCACGCGCATATTTTTCCCTATTCCGAGCGCGACGGCACACCTGCGGCACGTATGCCCGCCGTGCCGGTGCCGGTCCGCAAGGCCCGGGCGGCGCTGCTGCGCGAGGCAGGCGCGCAGCGCAAGGCGGCGTGGCTGCAGACTTTGGTCGGCAGGAAGCAAGACGTTCTGGTCGAACGGCCCGGCGATCGCGGGCATACGCCCGGCTTTGCCGAGGTGCGCTTCCCCCTCCCCCCCCGTTCGCCCTGAGCCTGTCGAAGGGCAGGCTTCACCACAAGCCGCGTTCTCCGCAGCGAGCAGTGCTTCGACAAGCTCAGCACGAACGGTAGAGGGGGCTGCACGAACGGCCGGAAATATATCCGCCATCCATATCCTCGCCACCGACGGCAAAACCCTCACCGGAATCCCCGCATGACATCCTGGCACGAAAAACTCCTCGGCGGATTCAAACGCACCTCGGATCGGCTGATCGGCAACCTTGCCGGACTCGGCACCGGGCCACTCGACAAAGCAACGCTCGACGAGATCGAGGAAGCGCTGATCGCCTCCGATCTCGGCCCCGAAACCGCCGCCCGCATCCGCCAGCGCTTGTCCGTGGGCACCTTCGAGCGCGGCATGGAAGAACTGGGCATTCGCCTGGTCGTCGCCGAGGAAATCGAGAAGGTGCTCGATACCGTCGCCACGCCGCTCGAGATCACCGGCTTCCCGCGTCCGCACGTCATCCTCGTCATCGGGGTCAACGGCTCGGGCAAGACGACGACCATCGCCAAGCTCGCGCATTGGCTGAAGGAGCAGGATTATGGCGTCATGCTAGCGGCGGGCGACACCTTCCGCGCCGCCGCGATCGGCCAGCTCGCCACCTGGGCCGAGCGCGCGGGCGTGCCGATCATCAGCGGCAAGGAAGGCGGCGATGCGGCGGGGATCGTTTATGAAGCGGTCAAGCAAGCCACCGCCACCGGCATCGACGTGCTGATCGTCGACACCGCCGGTCGCCTGCAGAACAAGCGCGAGCTGATGGACGAACTGTCCAAGATCCGCCGCGTGCTCGGCCGCCTCAACGTCGACAGCCCCCATGACGTGCTGCTCGTGCTCGATGCCACTACCGGACAGAACGCGCTCAACCAGATCGAGGTGTTCAAAGAAAGCGCCGGGGTCACCGGCCTCGTCATGACCAAGCTCGACGGCACTGCGCGCGGCGGCATGCTGGTGGCGGCGGCGGAGAAATACGGCCTGCCGATCCACGCGATCGGCGTGGGCGAAGGCATGGGCGATCTGCGCCCGTTCGATGCGAATGAAGTTGCGCGGATCATCGCGGGCGTGGAAGGGGTCCGCAAATGACCGCCACCCCCATCAAAAAAGCCCCGCTCGCGCGGGCCAGCGCCTCGCCATCGACATTGGCCCGATCGCGATCTTCTTCCTCGTCAATTTCCTGACGCCAGGGCTGGACATGGTCAAACTGATCGCCGGCACCGCAGCCTTCATGATCGCGAGCATCGCCGCCATGATTTATTCCCTGGTCCGCGCCGGACGCATCTCGCCGATGCTTTGGCTGACCGGCACGCTGGTGCTCGTGTTCGGCGGGCTGACGCTGTATTTCCACAATAAGGATTTCATCCAGATCAAGCCGACCGTGATCTATGCGATGCTGTCGGCGATCCTCGTGTTCGGACTGGTAACCGGGCGACCATTGCTGAGTCTGTTCCTTGAGGCCGCCTATCCGGGCCTGACCGAGACCGGCTGGCGGAAGCTGACGATCAACTGGGCGATCTTTTTCGCGTTCCTCGCCGTGCTCAACGAAGTCGTCCGGCACGAATTCAGCTACACCTTCTGGCTTGGTTTCAAGCTGTGGGGCGTCATTCCGCTGACGCTGATTTTTGCATTTGCGAACGTGCCGATGCTGATGAAGCACGGCTTTAGCGTGAACAACGAACCACCGATCCCGCCACAGGAATAATTGCAACCGCCGTTAGGCGTGCCAATCGCGGGGGAGAGCAGACCCTGCTCAATCCCCCGCACGATCGTGTCGCCGGTGCCGGTCTTTCCGGCGGCCTACCTCTTCCGCGTTTTTGTTCTGATACGGCGCTACGACAGCACGAACGAGTATAGCAGGCGCTCAAACAAAAAAAAAGGCCGGTCTCGCGACCGGCCGGGAAAGTTTTAGGAGAGGATGCCTGAAAGGCACCTTCTTTGTGCAGTGCAGCAGACACTTGCGCAACTGCAATATACGATTTTACGATTGCATATTGTGCAATCGCATCATCCGAAACGTGCGATTCAGGCGGCGTCGAACCGCTTGCCCGCTTCGTCCCAGTTTACCACATTCCACCACGCCTTCAGATAGCCGGGGCGATCGTTCTTGTAGGTCAGGTAATAGGCGTGTTCCCACACGTCATTGGCGAGGATCGGCGTGCCCTTGTCCTTGGCATCGTCCATCAGCGGATTGTCCTGATTGGGGGTCGATACGACCTTCAGCGCGCCGCTCGCATCCTTGATCACCCACGCCCAGCCCGAACCGAACTGGCCCGCACCCTTGCCGTTGAAATCTTCCTTGAGCTTGTCGAGGCCGCCATAGGCTTCGATCGCCTCGGCGAGCGCGCCCGACGGCTGGGTGGTGCCGGCCGGGGCCATGATCTTCCAGAAGAAATCATGGTTCCAGAAGCCACCACCATTGTTGCGCACCAGCGGCGGCAGCGTCGAGATGATGTCGAAAATCTCTTCGATCGTCTTGCCTTCAAGCTTCGGATCGGCCGCAACACCCTCGTTCAGCTTCGCGGTATACGCCGCGTGATGCTTGTCGTGGTGATACTTCATCGTCTCTTCGCTGATGGTCGGCTCCAGCGCATCATAAGCGTAGGGCAATGGGGGAAGTTCGAAAGCCATGGGTCTTCTCCTTGAAAAGCTCGCGAGACGCTAACGTCAGGCCCGGCAAATGGGTCCGCGCGGCTCGTTACGCAACCGATTCCGCATTCGCACCTGAAATCAATCCGTGGCGCTTCAGCGCGTGGCGGAGCTGGTCGTAACTGAGCCCCAGCGCGTCGGCAGTCGCACGCTGGTTAAAGCGATTCTCGGCCAGGGCCGATTGCAGCATTTCGCGCTCGAACCGCGCCAGCCGTGCCTTGTAATCCATCGGCGTGTCCGGGTTACTTGGAGGCTGCGGCGCAGCGGGTGGTGGGGTATCGGACACGGGCTCGGCCGGGGGCTGCACCGTCGGCGGGCGATGCGGCGACTGGAACGGGTCGAACTGAATCGCATCGATCGGGCTGTCCTCGTCCCAGCGATACACCGCACGCTCCACCACGTTGCGCAATTCGCGGACATTGCCCGGCCATTGATAGGCGACCAAAGCCGCCTGCGCCGCCTTGGTGAAGCCCGGCCAATCCTCGCGCCCGAGTTCGGAGGCCATGCGCCGCCCGAAATGCTCGGCCAGCACCAGCACGTCGCCGACGCGCGCACGCAGCGGCGGCAGCGTCACCACCTCGAAACTCAGCCGGTCGAGCAGATCGGCGCGGAACTGATGCCGCGCGACCTTGTCGGGCAAATGTTCGTTGGTCGCCGCGACGATCCGCACATCGACGCGCATCGGCCGAGACGATCCGATGCGCGTGACTTCGCCATATTCGACCGCGCGCAACAACCGGTCCTGCGCCGCCATCGACAGCGTGCCGAGTTCGTCGAGAAACAAGGTCCCGCGATGCGCCTCCTCGAACCGCCCTGCCCGCGCCTTGGTGGCACCCGTGAACGCGCCTGCTTCATGGCCGAACAGTTCTGCCTCGATCAGCGTCTCGGGCAGTGCCGCACAATTCATGATGACGAGCGGCTGGTCCCAGCGCGGCGAAAGGCGGTGGAGGCGCTCGGCGACCAACTCCTTACCGGTGCCGCGCTCGCCGATCACCAGCACCGGGCGGTCGAGCGCCGCGGCGCGGCTGGCGAGTTCCAGCGCATCCAGGAACGCGCCCGATTGACCAATGACGTGCGTTGTCCGTTCCATTCCCAAGGCTTGGCGTAAAATCCCAAGCTTGGCAAGTCCGATTTTCGTTCATCTCCCAGAAAGGCGCGGAAATCCGCCATTTTTGAAACTGGCACGCTCCCTGCAAAGCTATTGGCATCGCCCCACCGGGCACCACGATTTCAAGCTTCAGGAGACTTTCAATGAACAGCGAATATAAATCGGGCAACTCGCTTCCCCAGATCCTCGTCGCCCTGGTCGCGACGGTTCTGATCGGTTCGGTCACCCTGGTCGGCACCGTTGGCCCCGCCACCGCCGCCCCCACCCAGATCGCCGCCCAGCCCCACGGGTAAGGCGATGCCGGGGCGGTGCCCTCACATCCGCCCCGGCACACCCTCTTCACACCAGTACAGCGTACCCCTCGAAGGAGTTACATCATGGGCATCTTCAGCCGAACCCGCGATATCATCGCCGCCAACTTCACCGACCTGCTCGACAAGGCCGAAGACCCCGCCAAGATGATCCGCATGATCATCCTGGAAATGGAGGAAACGCTGGTCGAGGTCCGCGCCTCCGCTGCGCGCACCATCGCCGACCAGAAGGAAATGCGTCGCCACATCAGCAAGCTTGGCAGCTTGCAGGAAAGCTGGACCGAAAAGGCCGAGCTCGCGCTGTCCAAGGGCCGCGAGGACCTTGCCAAGGCCGCCCTGGTCGAAAAGCAGAAAGCCGCCGACATGGCCGACCAGCTGGGTCGCGAAATCGCAGTACTCGACGAAGCGTTGCATGCCTCGGAGGAAGACATCGCCAAGCTGACCGGCAAGCTGCGTGAAGCGCGCACCCGCCAGAACTCGATCGCAACCCGGCTCGAAAGCGCGCAGAACCGTTTCAAGCTGCGCGAAATGTATGCTGGCCCCAAGATCCAGGACGCATTCAGCCGCTTCGAAATCATGGAGCGCCGCGTGGATCTGGCCGAGGGCCGCGCCGATGTGATGGGCATGGGCCAGCCGCCCAAGACGCTCGAGGAGGAGATCGCCGAGCTGAAATCGAGCGACAAGGTGGAAGCCGAACTCGCCGCGATGAAGGCCCGCTTCGGCAAGGATGTCTGAGATGAGCGACATATTGGTCCCCATCATCGTCATTCCCGCGATCTTCATCGGGATGCCGTGGATCATCCTGCACTACATCACCAAGTGGAAGCAGGCCCCCAAGATCACCAATGAAGACGAGAAGCTGCTCGATGAGCTCTACTCGCTCGCCCGCCGCCTCGAAGATCGCCTCGGTACGGTCGAACGGATCATCGCCGCCGACCACCCCGAATGGCGCGCGAGCATGCCGCTCGCCGAGCCGACACCCCCCAACTACGACATCACCCGGAGGAACTGAAATGTCCGCCAGCCGCACCAAATTCTACCTCGACAAACAGAACAGCAAATGGCTGGGCGTCTGCTCGGGGATCGCCGATTACACCGGCATCGACGTCACCTGGGTCCGCGTGGGCACCGCCCTGTTGACCTTCGCCACCAGCGGATGGACGCTGCTCGCCTATATCGTCATCGCCTGCGTCGCCGAAAAGAAGCCGCTCGGCCTCTATGACAGCGCCGAAGATGCGAAGTTCTGGCAGGGCGTGCGCACCAACCCGACCCGCTCGACCGCCGAAGTCCGCAGCAAATTCCGCGACATCGACCGTCGCCTGGCCGACATCGAAATGATGTACACCAGCCGCAACAGCCGCCTCGCCGACGAGATCGACAGCCTGCGCTGATCTGATCCGGGCGTCGTCAAACAGGGGTAATGACAATGAGCAATTCTCTAGGAATTCTGGTTCCGATCGCGGCGATCACCATCGGCCCGATCGCCTGGGCCTTCAACAACTGGGTCCGCGCCAAGCACGGCTATCCGATCGAAACCAAGAAGGGCCGACTCATCGGTCGTGAAGGCGAACTCAGCACCACCCGGCAGACCGAGTTGCTGGTCGCGGAAAACGAGAAGCTGCACGGCCAGATCAGCCGCCTGGAGGAACGCCTTGCCGTCCTCGAACGCATCGCCACCGATCCCGCCGAGCGCGTCTCGCGCGAAATCGACGCGCTGCGCTGAACCGAGGAGAACAGGCCATGCCATCCGTACCCGCTTTCTTCTTCGGCCTGATCCTAGGCGTGACCGGCATCCTCGCCATCCAGGCCTTCGCCCGCAGCAAGGTCCGGCAAGCCCTCTCGGCAGCCGATCCGGATATCGCGCGGAACAAGACGCTCCAGCGCGAAGAGGACGACCGCCGCATGCTAGAACTCGACGCCCTACGGCAGCGTCTCGCGGTGCTCGAACGGATCACGATTGATCCCGCCGTCCGCACCGCACGCGAAATCGAACAATTGCGGATCGAAACCAACTGATCCCGCTGCTCCAACGGAGGATACCGCTATGGGCTTCCAGTTTGTCTTTCTTATCCCGATCCTGGGGATCTGCGTTGCCCTCGTCGCTGTGATCGGTGGCACCATCGTCCGCCCCTTGCTCGCCCACAAAGAACGCCGGATGCAGCTCGAAGCGACGATGGTCGCAGAAAAAAGCCGCGCAATATGCCGCGCAGAGCGAACGGCTCGAACAGCGCGTCCGCGTGCTGGAACGCATCATCACCGATCGCGGTGTCGATCTCTCGCACGAGATCGAACAACTCCGCGACACACCGCTCAACTGAACAGCAACCCTTTCCTCCCCGATCTGACCAGAGGCTATCATGATCATCTTTTTCACCGTGCTCGCCGTCATCACGGCGGGATGTTGCTGGGCGACCGAAAGCATCGACCGCCCGCGCCGCCGCCGCCTTCGTGAAACCGCCGCAGACGCGGGCTGAGGCTTCCGCCCACCACGAGAAACAGGGAGTTTCCACCATGAACCCGTTTGAAATGGTCGTCGCGATCATTGTCGTCATTACCATCGGCCGCGTGCTTCAGGCACGCTACGGCGTGGTCCGCACCAAGCATGGCGAGGATGTCCACTTCCGCGACGATGCCGCAAGCCAGGCCGAGAACCAGCGCCTGCGCGATGAACTGAGGGCGATGAAGGACCGCCTTGCCGTCCTCGAACGCCTCGCCACCGACAACAATGACAGCGGTGCCCGCCTCGATCGCGAGATCGAGAAGCTCCGCGACCGCCCATAATGTCCGTCTTTCCAGGAGTAGGGATGATGACCGACCCGACCTTCTACATCACCATGGCCACCGCCGGGCTCGTCGGCATCGCCATCCTGAGCGGCACGGCGCTGACCGGCTGGCGCGGGTGGCTCGCCTTCAAGCACCAGCAGCTCCACGCCTTTGCCGAGCCCAATGCCGGACCGACGCTCCCCAACGCCAGCGCGCGGATCGAGATCGCCGATCTGAAGGAGCGCATCCGCAAGCTGGAAGCAATTGCTGCGGGCGTGGATCTTTGACCTCAGCCCCCCGGGCCCGTCCCGGGGGGAAGGAAGAGGTGACGAACCCGATTGCGCGAGACTATAGCCCAATTATGCAAAGCCTCGCCGATCTCGAATCCGAATACAGCTTCCTCGAAGCGGATGACCGTTACCGTCTGCTGATCGACCTTGGCCGGGAGTTGGAAGCGATGCCGGATCCGCTCAAGACCGACGCCACCCTGGTGCGTGGCTGTTCGGCTTCGGTTTGGGTCTATCCGACGGTGCAGGGCGACGGCACGCTGCATTTCCTGGCGGATTCGAACGCGGCAATCACCAAGGGCATCATCGCGCTCGTCCTGCTGACGGTGCAGGACCAGCCGCCCGCCAGAATCCTGGCAACGAACATTGCGCAAGCGCTCGCCCCATTCGACCTGAGCAAGCAACTCAGCTCCAACCGCACCCAGGGTATTCCCAACATGATCGCCCTGATCCAGGAGACAGCGGCGCGTTATGCAACCGAGCAGCAAGCCGAGTAGATCAGGACGCTTCGTTTTCAGCAACGCCAGCCCAAAACCGACGAAGATCACGCCGGTCAGGCGATTGAAGGCGCGCTTGATCGCCGGGCGACCAAGATAGCGCGACAGGGACCGCCCGCCGAGCGCGTAAACGCCATACCAGAACGACTCCACGACCGCGAAAGTCGCCACCAGAATCGCGAATTGCGGAACCTGTGGCTGCGTCGGGGTTACGAACTGCGGCAGAAAGGCCGCCGCAAACAGGATCAGCTTGGGATTGCTGATGCCGATGGCAAAGCCGCCGCGAAATAGCCCTGCGAGCGAGACTATGGGCGGGAGCGTCCCATCCCCGACGTCCAGCGGAGCAACCTCGGTCCGCCACGCCTTGATGCCGAGATAGATGAGATAGGCGACGCCTGCATAACGCAGCACCTCGAACGCACCCGGCAGCGCGAGCAGCAGCGTGGTGAGGCCTGCCGCCGATGCCGAAAGCACCGCCACAACCGCCGTGAGGCATCCCGTCATCGCCGCTACGCTGCGCGCCATCCCCATTTCGACGCTGCGCGAAAGGATGTGGAGCATGTTCGGACCCGGTGTCCCCGACAGCAGAAACACCGCGCCTGCGAACAACCACCAAGTGTGCCAGGTCATATCATCCCCCGTCCGGCCTCAGCCCAAGTTCCTCCACCACGGTCGCGACCGGCACACCTGCGCGCACCAGCGCCCATTCGCCAGGGGCAGCGCCGTTGATTACCGTGACGCTGTCACGCGGGCATATGCCGAGGCACTTCACCTCGACGATGCCAAGCGTACCCTTGCGCCCTTTCCGCACGCCAAGTTCCGAACGCAAAGCCTTGGCCAGCGGCGTCTTCCCCTTGGGGCCGAACCCGCCGCCCAGCTTCTTCGAACATTTCTTGCACACCAGAAGGGTGTTGGCCCAGTCCGAACGGACCGTCTTCAAACGCCCGGCTTCCACGTCCGCGCATCCTCGGCGGCCTTCAGCACGTCATAGGCGGCCTGGATCGCGAGGAAGCGCGCGGCGGCTTCCTTGTCGCCGGGGCGGACATCGGGGTGGTTCGATTTCGCCAATCGCCGCCAAGCCACGCGCACCGTCTCGAAATCGGCATCGACATCGAGTTCCAGCACTTCCAGCGCGCGAATCTCGTCGCGCGAACGGCTGCCGTCGCCGGGCCCGGCCCATTGATGGTGGCGCGACGCGGTATAGCCCTCGGCGGTCTGCGTCTCGGCGCGCTCGCGCTCGGCCGCCTCCTCGGCGCTCAGCCCTTCGAAATAGTTCCAGCCACGATTATATTCGCCGGCATGTTCCTGGCAGAAATACCAGCGTTCGGGGCTGTTGGGGGATTTGGGAGCCGGGCAATCGCCCTTTTCGGTGCAGCCATGCCGGTCGCACAGCCGCACGGTCGCCGCTTCCATGCTGGCTTCGCCATAAGCGCGCCAGCGCGGAAAGCCCCAGTCGGCTGATCGGGAGGAGGAACGCGCCATAGCGGGCCATCTAAGCATCGAAGCGCGATAGCGCCATGACGCTTTTGTGAAACCACCATGAAAAAACGGCGACCCGTAAAAAAAAACGCCAGAGGGTCTGTAAGCCGGGTTCTGTCCCCCTCTTGCGAGGTTAGGCGACCATTCCTCTAGGACGACGTTTGCACGCCGCCTCAAGCAATCAACCCGGATGACGAGCCGGAACGAGGCCCATATGCCATCCCTATTCGATCTTGCTCCCGGTGGGGTTTGCCATGCCGCCCCTGTTACCAGGCGCGCGGTGCGCTCTTGCCGCACCCTTTCACCCTTGCCTGTTCCTTCTCGCGAAGGACATCGGCGGTCTGCTCTCTGTGGCACTGTCCCTGGGGTCGCCCCCGCCGGGCGTTACCCGGCACCGTCGTTCCGCGGAGCCCGGACTTTCCTCGCGGTGCTTAACGCACCCCGCGGCCGCCCGACCCTCTGGCTGGAGCTGCCCCTAGCGCGAATCTCGCGCGAAAGACAAACTCATTCGTCCCCGGTCGGCTTTGGCAACAGCAGCGCGAGGAGGATGCTGCGGCATTCGCCATCGATCACCCCGTCAAGCAATTCCGGGCGAAAACGGCGCTGAAAGGCAACCACCGCCGCCAATTTGTCGCTGACATCATAGCCGAAGCGTTCGAGTGCGATCAGGAAACCGGCATCGCTCCACAGAGGATCCATCAAATTCTTGGTCGGGCGTGGCAGCGCGAGGCGCAATTTGGCGAGCCGGTTCCAGGGGAACAGTTCGCCCGGATCCTGCTTGCGTGTCGGCGCAATGTCGGAATGGCCCACCACATTGCCGCGCGTGATGCCGTGGCGCTCGGTGATATCGGCCACCAACGGGAACAGAGCATCGATCTGCTCCTCCAGGAACGGACGATAGCCGAATTCATGGCCGGGATTGACGATCTCGATCCCGATGCTGGCCGAATTGACGTCCTCGATCCCGCGCCAGCGCGACTTGCCGGCGTGCCAAGCGCGCTTGCCCTCCGCCACCATCCGCAGGATCGTGCCGTCCTCGGCGATCAGATAGTGCGCCGATACCTTGGCCTCGGGGTCGCGCAACCGGTCAATCGCCGCCTGCGCCGTCTGCATGCCCGTGTAGTGCAACACAATCATCGAGACGGGCAACGTGCGCTCGTCGAAATTGGGCGACGGCGTATCGATGATGGTCATGGTCCCTCCCCGCGAGCCGAAATACCGCTTAAGCACGGACGCAGCGCGTAAGGAACCCCGACCGTCGATTAGCCTTCGCTCACCGCTGGTTCGTACAGGCCGCGATAGCGCGCGCTAGGCCGGAACGCTTCTGTCTGGCCGATCACAGTTTCGCCAGCTCCGAGCACCAGCAACCCGCCTGGTCGCATAACCGTTGCCAGCCGATCGAGAATTTTCCGCCGCAATTCGATCGTGAGATAGAGCAGAACATTGCGACATAGGATTACGTCAAAGCGGCCCACCGGCGGAGGATCACTGACCAGATTGAGGCGTCTGTAGTTGATTCGCCGAACCAGTTCGGTCTTGGCAACCCAGTCGACCCCATCGCCGTCGAACCAGCGCACCATGCGCCGGACTGGCAAGCCACGCTGGATTTCGAATTGCGAATAGCGACCGCAGCGCGCCCGCGACAATGCCGCCTCCGACACGTCGGATGCGATGATTTCCGGCAGCAAATGGTCTACGTCAAGTTCGCGTTCGGCAAACAACATCGCGAGCGATAGCGGCTCCTGCCCAAAGGAGCAGCCCGCCGACCATATCCGCGGGCGTCTGCTCGGCTTGGTCGCGCGGATACTATCGACCGCATCGGCAACCATATCGAACACGGCGGCATCGCGAAAAAAGGAGCTTTCCTGATTGAGCAGCGCATCGGCGACGCGGTCACCGATCGCGGGTGATTGTTGCGCCGCACTGGCGAGCGCGTCGAGCGTCTCCAGGCCGAGATCGCGCAGAACGGGCTTCAACACCGTCTCCACTCGCCATTCGCGATTGGCGGCGAGTTGCTGACCGGTGCGCGCTTCGAGAATCGCGGTCAGCACGCCCATCGCGCCTTTCGAGGAGGCGCGCGGCAGCAGCCCGCGCGGGGTGCCAAGATCGAGGTTGGGCAAGCTCATGCCGGACGCCGCCGCGCGGCAATCAGGCGACCGATTTCCACGGGCGGCAACACCGCGCTGGCACCCCCGGCATTGGCAATCGCCCCCGGCATCCCCCAGACCACCGAACTCTCGCGATCCTGCACCACGATGGTTCCGCCGCGGGTCCGAATGGTCCGTGCGCCATCGCTCCCATCGCGCCCCATACCGCTCAACACGACGCCCAGTACACGCGGACCATAGACCTCCCCCAGGCTTTCAAACATCGGATCGACCGAAGGCATACACCCGCTTTTGGCGGGATCGCTGGTCAAGCGGATTGCACCGCCGTCGCCAGTGCTGACCACCCTGATATGGGCGTTTCCAGGAGCGACGATGATCCGCCCGGGTCGAATCCGCATACAATCGGTCGCGACGTCACACGGGCGATTGGCCAGCACCGCGATCTGGGCTGCGAAATACGGCATGAACGATTCAGGCAAATGCTGCGTAATCAAAATTGGCAGGGTAAGGTCCTTCGGAACCTCGCGCAGCAACAGGCTGAGCGCATGAATGCCGCCGGTCGATGCCCCGATCGCGACAATGTCAAAACCCGGAGCAAGGCCCGCTTCTGCGGCTCCAGCGCCCGACCGAGCGGGCATAGCCTGCGCATCGTCGCTCGCTAACAAGCGGGTCAATTTCTCGTTGATCGCGACCGAGAAACGACCAGCGAACTCACCGATATCGGGCTTGACCAACGTGTCCGCCGCCCCAAGCGCCAGCGCCTCGATCGTCGCCGCAGCTCCTTCGCTGGCCGCAGACGAGACGATCAGCACCTTGGCCCCCTGACCGGCGGCGATCAGCCCCGGCAAGGCTGCCAAGCCGGAGACACCCGGCATTTCAAGATCGAGCACGATGCCGTCGACACGGGTCCGCTTGAGAAACTCCAACGCAACCGCGGCACTCGAAACCGCTCCCGCAACCAGAAAATGCCCGTCAGTCTCGACCGCGCGCGCAATCACCGCGCGGGCCACCGCCGAATCATCGACGATCAGGACCAGCGGGCGTGCGTCGCCCATCCTTGGAGGTTTCGGCTTTAGTTCGGGGCGGGTGCGCATGGGGACAGACCTGTCAGGCCATACCCACGATCTGAAGTTTGCTTTCCAGTGTCTCGCGGTCGAACGGTTTCATGACATACTCGTCCGCTCCGGCTTCGATCGCCGCGCGGATGTGGGCCATGCCGTTCTCGGTGGTGCAGAACACCACCTTGGGCCGCGTCGGGATGGCGCTGTCACGCAATGCGCGCAGGAAGTCCATGCCGCTCATGACGGGCATGTTCCAATCGAGCAGGACCACATCGGGTGCCGACACCAGGCACGCGTCCAGCGCTTCGCGTCCGTCGCCCGCTTCGCTGACGCGAAAGTTGAGCGTTTCCAGGATATGGCGCGCGACCTTGCGGATCACTTTCGAATCGTCGACGACGAGGCACGTCTTCATGAATTCACCCTGTTAAAGTCCGCTTGGGACGCCCCTGCCCGAAATGCGTAAGCGTCGCGTTAATCTGAAGGTTTTCACGCTGCCAGCGCCAGCGCCCCCGGAATTAGCCCATCGAGCGCGATCGCCAGGATCGGCTCGCCCTCGCGTTCGACAATCCCGCGCCCGACCTTCAGCCATCCTTTGTCGAGCAGGATTCCGGCCGATAGCGGGGCGAGTTCGAACGGGGCGACATCATCGAGCGCATCGACGAGAATTGCGTAATAATGGCCTTCGACGATGGTGATGATCGCGCGGCCCGCATCGACCTCCGCAGCGTCCAACCCCAGCGCGGCGCGCGTGTCGATGACCGTCACGACGCGGCTGCGCAATGCGGCGAGGCCACGCACCTGACGCTCTGCGCGGGGGACCGGAATGACGGTGCCGATGTCGACGACCGACTCCACCTGGCTGGATTCGATCGCCACCGGCCGCCCCGCGATTTGTGCTATCAGGAACAACGCCATTATCGACCTCCCGTCGAGCGCGCGACCGCCGCCAGCAACGCCGGCCGATCATAGCGGAAAATGCTGTCGTCATCGCCGTCGGCGTCGCGGCGCAGACGGACCACGGGAACCGTCGCGGCACTGCCGGTCGGGTCGTCGCTCATGCGCACCACAACGCGCGGCGTCTCGCCCGGTCGCAATGCGGTCGCGACGCGATATCCCGCCCCTTCCAGCACGGGTTTCAGGAACGTCGTCATCCAGGCGGTTTCGGGGCCATCGAACAGGCACAGCGGCGCGTCGCTGACGGTGCCAGCATCGGCGTGGCTCGCAAACAGCCAGTGCAGATCGATCACTTCGATTTGATCGCCATCGATGGCCACGACGCCAGCGATTGGTCCGGCATTATGCGCCGGTACAACGGTTTCGGGCAGTTCGACGATGTCGAGCGCCTCGCCAATGGCATAGCCGATCTCGGCCGATCCATCCCGCAGCCGCACCACCGACACCGTGGGGCGTGCCGCCCATTCGCCCAGTGCAACGAGCGGGATGATTGCCCCCTCCACCGACAACCGCAAACGCCCCGCCGAAAAACGGATCGCCGCCGCCGGAACGGGTTCGACCCGGTCGATCACCGACAGCGGCAGCGCCCGGCGCACCCCGTCAAGGTCGTCGAACAACAGCGCCTGCACGCCGGGCACTACGGCTTCGGCCTCGACCTCCTCGACCATCGCCTCACGCCCGAAGACCAGGCCCGCAACATGCGCGATACCAGCGCAATCCAGCATCAGCATCGGCAGGCCGCTGTCGGGCAGAGTCTGCCCCGCATAGACGCCCGTCGCCATGATCGCCGGTGCTGCGGGCTTGATGACGAGTTCCTCATGATCGAGCACCGAGTCAACGGCGAGGGCGTAGCTGCCGCCCGATGCGCTGACGATCACCAACATCAGCGGGGGCCGCGGCCCGAACCCGAGCAGATCGCCAAGATCGATCAGGGGCATGCGCCGGTCGCGAACGGTCGCGCTCAACGTGTCGCCGATGCGGTCGATGCGGATCATATCGCCGCCCACCCGCACGATTTCCTCGATCACCTGGCGCGAAATGGCGAAGCGCTGGTCGCGCACGCCCACACCGATGGTGGACATGATCGACAGCGTGAGCGGCACGTGGATGGCGATTCGCAAGCCCCTGCCGGGGGTGTTGCGCAGTTCGATACGACCACCAATCTGTTCGACATTGGCGCGCACCACGTCCATCCCGACGCCGCGCCCGGATATGGCGGTCGCCATATCCTTGGTCGAAAGACCGGGTTCGAAAATCAAATCGAGCTTTGCCTGCTCGCTCATCGCCCGCAATTGCGCGTCGCTTCGCAACCCCGCGCTCGCGACCTTCGCGACGAGCCGATCGGTGTCGACGCCCTGGCCATCGTCGGCGATCTCGATGACAATCTGATTGCCCGACTGCCGCGCGGCCACGTTCAGCCAGCCATTTTCGCGCTTGCCCAGGGCGCGGCGCAGCGCCGGCGCTTCGATGCCGTGGTCGATCGAATTGCGGACGATGTGGACGAGCGGATCGCGCATCATCTCGATCATCTCGCGGTCGAGTTCGACGTCACTGCCTTCGATATGCAGCGCCACCGATTTACCAAGTTCGGTCGCGGTGTCGCGCACCATCCGCGGCAACGCAGAGAACAACGCGTCGATCTTCTGCATCCGCGTACGCGTCACCGTGTCGCGCATTTCGGCGACAGTCAGCGAAAGCCGCTCGAGCGCAGCCTCGACGACAGGATTGGCACCTCCGTCGCGCACGCGCCGGGCCAGCTCATTGCGCGCCAGCACCATGTCGGACATGCCGCTCATCATCCGGTCGAGCAAATCGACGTTGAGGCGGACGCTGCGGCTGGGGGACCGGGGTGTCACGGCCGACTGCGGCACTGCCATTTCGGCACCCGTATCGAGCGCAGCGATCAGCAGGTCTTCGCCCGAATCGTCCAGCGCATGCCCGGCGTCGATCGCCTCCACGATCTCGCCAATCCGGTCGACGATCGCGAGCACAGCGTTGACGAGGCGGGTGTCCGGCGTGCGCTCGCCCGAACGCACCGCCGCCAGCACATCCTCGGCCGCGTGGCTAAGCCGCGCGAGCCGGGGCAAATCGAGAAAACCGCAACTGCCCTTGACCGTGTGGACGAACCGAAAAATCGCATCCAGCCGGTCGCGATCGTCCGGCGCGGATTCCCATGCGACGATCTCGCCCGAGAGCGCTTCAAGCGTCTCGCGCGTCTCGGCGATGAATTCCTGTAAGAGATCGTCCATGGGCCCCCGCGTAGCGCTACAGCGGTCATGGCCGAACAGTGGTTAAGGCAGAGTTATCCTGCCTTGAAGACCGCGCCGAACAGCAGCACCGAATCCTCAGGATCGGAAACCTGCACGATCCCGCCGCCCTCGGCGACCAAAGCCTGGACAAGATACGCGGCCGCCGCACGCGGGGTGATGACGGCTTCGCCCTGCGTCCCGGTCAAGGCTGCGCGCATTTCGGCGTCGAGCACGATGCGCGGGCCATCGGCTCGCACCACGATCTCGACCTGGCCGTCATTGCTCTCCGCGCCCACATCGAGCTGCCCGCCGCGCACCAGCGCATCGCCGGCGATGAGCGCCAGGTTGAGCAACACCTTGATCGCCGGCTTGGGGAGCGTCGCATCCTCGACCATCCAGCCGAGCTTGACCTTGTGGCCCTCGCCAAACAGCCCCTCAATCGCCGCGCGCGCTTCGCGCGAATCGACCGACTCGCCGAAACCACCCGCTGCGCCGAAGGCGAGACGAAAAATTTCAGCTTGTTGGCCGACGCCTTGGCGCTGTCGCTCAACAACTCCAGACAGCGTGCCCGCATTTCCGGATCATGCTCATCGGCGAGCAGTTCCAGTCCGTTATTGAGAGCACCCACCGGGCTCAGCAAATCGTGGCAGAGGCGCGAGCACAGCAAGCTTGCGAAATCGGCGGCGCTGATCGTCATTGGTTATTTGGCTTTCGGATCATGACTTGATCGCTCTTCTGGCGATGCACGGCGGAGGAAGCAAGCCACTGTGTCCTTAGTTGGCGTCAGGCTGTCTCGATCCGATAGGGCACGGGGTCGAACCGTCCGACATACGCACCATCGCAAACCGCACGGTAACACGCCACCTGCGGATCCGCGATGATGATCCACAGCGCACCATCGGGCGCGGCGGCCGCCGCGTCGCGGGCGGAGGGAGTTGCGGCCCCATTGGGGTGCGAATGGTAGCATCCGATAATCGCCGGCCCACCGTCGCGCGTGGCCCGATGCGCCGCGATCAACGCCGCAGGATCGATCTCGAAAGCCCGGTCCGGCTCCGCTGCAACATTGCGGCACGGTCGCACCGCATCAAGCCGTTCCGCCGTGCCGAAGAGCAGGCCGCACACCTCCTGTTCGGGCGCATTTGCGGCCTCGTTTAGCAATCGGGCCAGCAGAGTGCTTGAAATCTCCAACGTCATGCCCAGATTCTAGTCCATGAACCGGGGGGTTGCCACTCTTGAAGCACGGGTTTCCGCGACTGCGCAGGGTTTGCGCCTCGACCGCGCGCTGGCCGACGCGCTGCCCGATGTTTCGCGCGAGCGGCTGAAGGCATTGATCGCAAGCGGTGCCGTCACCGACCCGCGCGGTCATGTCGCCAACGATCCATCGGGCAAGGCGATTGCCGGTGGCCTGTATCTGGTCGCAGTCCCCGCCCCCACGCCATCGCATAACGAAGCGCAGGACATCGCGCTTAACGTCGTCTTTGAAGACGACGAGCTGATCGTGATCGACAAACAGGCCGGGCTGGTCGTCCATCCGGCGGCGGGGAATGCCGACGGCACCTTGGTCAACGCGCTGCTCCACCATTGCGCGGGCAATCTCTCCGGGATTGGCGGCGTCGCCCGGCCGGGCATCGTCCACCGCATCGACAAGGACACGTCGGGCCTGATGGTCGCCGCCAAGACCGATCGCGCGCATGAGGGCTTGGCGAAGCAATTTCACGACCATAGCATCGACCGGCGTTACAAGGCGATCGTGTCGGGGCAGCCTGCTCCGCCCGCGGGCACGGTCGACGCCCCGCTCGCGCGATCGCCCTCCAACCGCAAGAAAATCGCGATCGTCCCCGGCGGCAAGCGCGCGGTGACGCATTTCACCACGATCGAACGCTTAAGGGACGCCGCACTGGTCGAATGCCGACTGGAGACGGGTCGCACGCACCAGGTCCGGGTGCATATGGCCTCGCTCGGGCACCCCTTGCTCGGCGACCCGGTTTACGGTAGAACAAAGCAGGCCCACAAAGCCACTTTGGAAACCTTGGGTTTCCGCCGCCAGGCGTTGCACGCCGCCCGTTTGGGGTTCATTCATCCGGTGACAAGTAACGCTTTGGCGTTCGATAGCGAAATGCCTGCCGACATGCAGGAACTGTTCTATAGAATGTTTGTATAGCTTTCGGCTGGCGTGTGCCTTGGGCATGTTCCAGCTTCGATAAAGGGAGACACGATCATGGCAGCCCGCAGCAACGTCCCCGCGACGATCCCCGCCCTTGGCGGCGAGGCGAGCCTCAATCGCTACCTGTCGGAGATCAAGAAATTTCCGATCCTCGCGCCCGAGCAGGAATATATGCTCGCCAAGCGCTTTGAGGAACATGGCGACACCGACGCCGCCGCGCAGTTGGTCACCTCGCACCTTCGCCTCGTGGCGAAGATCGCGATGGGCTATCGCGGCTATGGCCTGCCCGTGTCCGAGTTGATCTCGGAGGGCAATATCGGCCTGATGCAAGGCGTTAAGAAGTTCGAGGCCGATCGCGGCTTCCGCCTTGCCACGTATGCGATGTGGTGGATCCGCGCCTCGATCCAGGAATTCATCCTGCGCTCGTGGAGCCTGGTAAAAATGGGCACCACCGCCGCGCAGAAGAAGCTGTTCTTCAACCTGCGCCGGATGAAGTCCAAGCTCGACGCGTTCGAGGATGGCGACCTTTCCCCCGAACATCTCGCCAAGATCGCCAAGGATCTCGGCGTGACCGAGGAGGAAGTCACCAGCATGAACCGCCGCATGGCAATGGGCGGCGACACCTCGCTCAACGTGCCGATGCGCGAGGATGGCGAAGGCCAGTGGCAGGATTGGCTTGCCGACGACTCGCCCTTGCAGGACTCCGTGGTCGCCGAGGCGCAGGAAGCCGACGTTCGCCACGAAATGCTGACCGCAGCGATGGACGATCTCAATGAGCGCGAGAAGTTCATCCTGACCGAGCGTCGCCTGACCGACGAGCCCAAGACGCTCGAGGAACTGAGCCAGGTCTATGGCGTCTCGCGCGAGCGGGTTCGCCAGATCGAGGTACGCGCCTTTGAAAAGCTGCAAAAGGCGATGATGCGCATCGCCGGCGACAATCGGATGCTGGTCGCCGCCTGAGCGCAGCGCGTTCCTTTCCTCGACAATGCTCCCGCGCTACGGAATGCTGCGGGAGCATGTCATGGAGCCGGGGAACGTCAATGTCGGAACGCATGTGCCGCAACCTCAGCTGAACCAGCGTGAGCGCCCTCGCCGGAAACGTGGTCTGGTCGGACGGGTGCTGGGCTGGGCCGTACGCGCCGTTGTCGCGTTCGTGATCCTGTCGATCTTCATGGTCGTATTGTATCGCTTCGTGCCGCCACCGATTACGCTGACGATGGTTGGCGATGCGCTGGGTGGCCACGGCATCGACAAATCCTGGCGTCCGCTGTCGCAGATCGATCCCAATATGGCGCGCGCCGCGATTGCGGGCGAAGATTCGCGCTTCTGTTTGCACAATGGGTTTGATCTGCAGGCGATCGAAACGGCCTATGCCCGCAATGCCCGCGGCGGGCGCATTCGCGGTGGATCGACGATCAGCCAGCAGACTGCCAAGAACGTCTTCCTGATCCAGGGCGGCGGCTATGCCCGCAAGGCGCTGGAGGCGTATTTCACCGTCCTGATCGAGAACATCTGGGGCAAGCGCCGCATCATGGAAGTGTATCTGAACGTAGCCGAGACCGGCATTGGCACCTATGGCGTCGACGCAGCGTCACGGCGGTATTTCGGCCATGACGCGTCGCATTTGACGCCTGACGAAGCGGGCCGCATCGCCGCCGTCCTGCCGCTGCCCAAGAAACGCGCCGCGATCGCGCCCCGTGGCTTTACCCGCCGCCACGGCAACGCCATCACCCGCCGGGTGGGCGTCGTCCGCAACGACGGACTGGATCGCTGCCTGCGCTAGGCCTTATTTGGTCGCGTCGTCGGCTGCCTTGGAGGCGCTGTCGCCGACCTTCTTCGCGCTGTCGCCGACGTCCTTGGCAGCGCCCGCAATCGCATCGGTACGGGCGTTGTCGTTCTGGCTCTTGTTGAAGAGATAGAAGGCACCGACCGCGACCGCGATCAACAGAACAATGCCGATGAAGATCGCGGCCCCGCCGCCGCTGCGACGTTCGATCACAGTGGTATGGGGCGTCTCGGTTACTTGCTCGCTCATGCTATCCTCCTGCTTTTATCTGCAGGGTTGAACGGGTTGCACGGGCGATCGTTCCGTTATCGCACCGCGATCAGAACGGCAGCTTGAACCCCGGCGGCAGCGGGATGCCGCTGGTCATCTTGGCCATTTCGGCACCCGACGCTGCATCGGCCTTGGCCTTGGCGTCGTTGAACGCGGCGACGACGAGATCCTCGACGATTTGCTTTTCGCTCGGTTGCAACAACGATTCGTCGATGTCGATGCCGATGATCCGCCCCTTGGCCGAGGCGCGCACCTTGACCAAACCACCGCCCGCGACGCCCTCGACCTCGATCTTGTCGAGCCCGTCCTGCGCCTTGGTCAGTTCGGCCTGGACGTTTTGCGCCATCGCCATGATGTCTTCGATGCTTTTCATGCGGTTACACTCCGTTTCGCCGCCAGCAGGCGGTCGATTTCGGTTTCGGGAACTTCGGCGTCGGGAAACGCCTCCAGCGCGGCGGCGATCACCGGCACCGCCAGAATTTCGGCCTTGAACGCCTCGCGCTGCGCCGCCTCGGCCTCGCGCACCGTCGGCGCGCCTGGCGTCGGTGCGGTCGTCACTTTCCAGCCGCGCCCGGTAACGCGCTTCAGCGTGACCGCCAATTCAGCGACCAGATCGGGGGAAATCGGTCGCGCCGAGCTCAACACAAGATCGCTGCCATCGAGGCTGACGATGCTGGCGTGGTGCACCACGCGCGACGCCAGAGCGAGCTCGCCCGCGCCCTCCAGCAAAGCAACGATCTGGCTGATCGAGCGGGGCATGTCCTGATCGGTCACCACCGCTTCGGGAGCAGCCGCCGGAAGCGCCGCCGGTGCTGCAGGGGCCGGAGACGGGGTGCCAAGCGGCACGCCATTGCTGATCATGCGCGCCAGGTCGCCCGGATCGGGCAAGGTCGAGGCATGGACCAGCCGCAGCAGCGCCATTTCGCACGCCTCGATCGGCATCGCCGCGCGTGCGACTTCGTCATGGCCCTTGAGCAGCAACTGCCACAGCCGGTGCAATGCGGCGAAGGACAGCGACGACGCCCAGCCCAGCAACGCCTCGCGCTCCTCGGTCGCTTGCCCGGCTTCCTGTGCCGCGCCGAGCTTGACCAAGGTGGTGGCGTGGACGGTCTCCAGCAGCCCGCGCAGCACGCCAAGCGGATCGACCCCAAGGTCATATTGCCGCCGCAGCGCCGCCAGCGCGCCGATCCCGTCGCCCGAAAGCAACAGCGTCATCAAATCGCGGATCGCGCCACGATCGGAGAGCCCCAGCATATCGCGCACCGCGCCCGCGCTCACCGCGCCGCCATCCATATCGGCATGGGCGATCGCCTGGTCGAGGATCGACAGCCCGTCGCGCGCAGACCCTTCCGCCGCGCGCGCGATCAGCCCCAGCGCCTCGGGCTCGGCCTCGACACCCTCGGCCGCGACCACGCGCGCGAAATGTTCGGCCAGCAAATCCGCCGGAATGCGCCGCAAGTCGAAGCGCTGGCAGCGCGACAGCACCGTCACCGGCACCTTGTTCACCTCGGTCGTCGCCAGCACGAACTTCACGCCCTCGGCCGGTTCCTCCAGCGTCTTCAGCAGCGCGTTGAACGCGTTCTTCGACAGCATATGAACTTCGTCGATGATGTAGATTTTGTAGCGCGCGACGAACGCCGTCATCCGCGAGGCATCGATCACGGCGCGCATATCGTCGACGCCGGTATGGCTGGCGGCGTCCATCTCGATCACGTCGATATGCCGCCCCTCGGCGATGCCGACGCACGGCTCGCACACGCCGCACGGGTTGATCGTCGGACCACCCTGCCCGTCCGGCCCGATGCAATTGAGCGCCTTGGCGAGCAGACGCGCGGTCGAGGTCTTGCCGACCCCGCGCACGCCGGTCAGCAAAAAACGCATGCGCCAGCCGCCCACGCCGGATGGCATTGCCCAGCGTGGTGACCATCGCATCCTGGCCGATCAACTCGGCAAAGGTCTGCGGCCGATATTTGCGCGCGAGCACGCGGTACGCATCGCTCTTCGCCGGAGCAGGCGGTTCGCCCAGGTCGAAGCCAGGGGTCTCGTCAGCGGGATACAGGGAGTCGGACATTGCTGCCCTATCTAGGGGCAGCGGGGGGAATTGTCGAAGGGTTGGTTGGGCGATGGGTGCGGGCTGGAGATGCGGGTTTTGTGTCAGGTGCCCCAAGGGCTGCCCCCAAGCCGGGCCTCCGCGCGCCCGCGATGCGCGGAAGATTAGGCTAAGGTTAGGGGCAACCGCGATTGAGACGCTGTTTTATGACCGGCGGAACGGAACACGGCCTCGACATTCGGCGCATCCGGCGGGGGGACGGCGACGGCGCTGTGAGACGACCGCTGTTAGTCTGCAAGATCTCGACGCTGTAGGACAGCTACGTCGCTTCGTGTGGGGGGGGGGGGGACTGAACTGGCAAACCGCGCCTGCTGACTACCAACAAGGCTATTGCCTGGTGCAATGTCGTCGAGCATCGCGACGTGCGCAAGAGGTTGGCCGAGCTGTGAGATGGCCGAAGGCAAAGTTAGCCAGGGCGGTTGGGACGCTGACGCAAATGGTGAAATCGAGACGCGCGTGCTTAATCGCTTCTGCGAGGGGAGCCGGTGAAAATTAAACGACAGAAGGCATTACCCAAAATGCACCCTTTTTCGCACCGTTATCGGCGACATTCTGTTCTTAAAGAGGGATATTGGTAATCATCGCGCATCTTCTGTGAAAATGCCGAATCGGCAGGCAATGCGGGGCGGACAGTTATGACATCGCGATTTCGTCGAGAACTGACTGTTATTCCACCGGTTCGCATATCGGTTCGACGAACCGGGGTTCGCACTACAATCGATTGGAATTCCCGGGAAGCCGATCGCGCACTCTCAGCCAATGGCTTTAAGGTTTTCGGCGATCGGGCTCGTGCTGGGCCCCTGCCGACGGAGCGTTTTCTCATTCCCGGGACTCGAGTAGATTTCGGAGGAGGCGACGTCGCCACTATGACCTCGAGCGGATTAAATCAGTTCAAAGACCTTTTGGTCGCAACGTATATGCGAGAGCGCGAAATTCGCGCGGACATCAAGAAGGCCCGGTTACAGCATGCCTTCTCCTGGACGGCCCGAGCACTCAGTTGGGGCATGCTGGTTTCTGTCGTCTCCAAATCCGTCCGCGCCAGAACAGACAGAGCGGTCGCCCTTCGCAAGGTGGAAATTTCCACGCTCAGCAGCAATTTAGCTGCATCGCGAATATCAATCAGTTTCGACATGGACACCGCCGTTGCTGATCCGCACCGGCGTATGCTGGAAGCGTTCGACCAAATCGCCAATTCTGAGGGCTGTTGGGCCCTAAAGACATCGCAGGGGATTGACCGGGTGAAAGCTCGGAGTATGGCAAGTACGGTCGTAGACCGCAATGTGACCTATCTGGCGCGTCGAACAGATTCTCTTGTTGATACTGCCGACCTGCCGCTGGCCCTTCCTGTCCAGAACGGTCGCTCAACTGCGTATTTTTATCCGGGCTTCGTGCTAATCGTGGACATTGCCCGCTCCGATTTTGCAATCATTGATCTTAAAGAGCTTAATATAAACTATTCGTCTGTTAGTTTCACGGAAAGCGAGCGGATGCCGCGAGACGCAAAATTAGTCGGTAAGGTTTGGGCAAAGTCGAACAAGGACGGTTCGCGGGACCGACGGTTTAAGGACAACCGAGAACTCCCGGTCATGCTTTATGGTGAACTTGGGTTGAAAACCTCGGGAGGTCTCAATGAGGCATTCATGTTTAGCCGCAGCAACCCATGCGAGGCGTTCGTTCGCGCGGTTACAGAGCTAAAGCGGGTTCTTACCACTGGTTCTTCACCCCTTTCAGCTGGAACGAAAGTCCTGCCAGGGTAGCTGCCGACGACCACGTCCGCCCGATGCCCCCCTCAGCCCAGCACCATCGCCACCGCAAGCACCACCGCCGCCGCCAGGATCGCCCCCGCAATCCAGCGCGCGCCGATCACGATCGCGCGAGACGGATCGGCATGCGGCGCGTCCACCGGCTTCTGCTCCAGCCGCCGGATCACCGCGCGCACCAGGCGCGGCGCGTCCCCGCCGATCTTGCTCAGCTCCCAGGCCAGCGCTTGCAGCACCGGTGCCCAATGGTCGGGCGAAAGCCGCGCCCGCGCCATGCGCAGCGAGGCGCGCTGCATCGCGCTCGCCAAATCGAAATCGGGTTCGATCGCCTGCAGCACCCCGTCGATCGTCATCAGCGCCTTGAACATCAGCAACAGGTCGGGCGGCATCGTCATGCCTTCATCGCGCAGCAACGGCAGCAAATCCGCCACAATCGCGCTCAGCTTGATCGGCCCGCCGCCATGCCGCGCGATCAGCCGCTCGGCCGCTGCCTGTATGCGATCCTGCGCGACGCCGCTGCCCGCGCTCCACGCGCCGAACACGTCCGCCAATTGCTCGGGATCAGCCGAGGACAAGGACTGCACGAACGCGATCACTTCCTCGCGCCGCCTTGGCGACACATGCCCGATCATCCCCAAATCGAGCAACGCGATGCGGTTGCCCGGCAGGCACAGCAAATTGCCGGGATGCGGGTCACCGTGAAAGCGCCCGTTGATCATCACCATATCGAGCACGACATCAGCCCCCAGCGCAGCGATCACCGCAGGTTCTAGCCCGGCCGCCCGCAAGGTCGCCGCGTCGCGCGGCGGCACGCCCTCGATGAAATCCATCACCAGCAGCGTTTCGGAGGTCCATTGCCAATGGATTTCGGGGATCACGACGCGCGGATCCTGCGCGAAATCGGCGCGCAGGCGGTCAGCATTGCGCCCCTCGCTGGTAAAATCGAGTTCCTCCAGCACCGCTTGCGCCAATTGCAGCACCAGGTCGCGCGGACGAAACCGCCGCGCCTCGGCGCTGCTCGTTTCGGCCAGCGCCGCCAGTTCGGCGATCAACCGCAAATCCGCCTCCATGCGGGGGCGGATGTCGGGTCGGCGGATCTTGAGCACCACCTGCGTCCCGTCGCTCAGTGTCGCCCGGTGGACTTGCGCCATCGAGGCAGCGGCGAGCGGCATCGGGTCGAAGCCGGCGAACGCGGTTTCCGGCGCTTGCCCCAGCGCGGCTTCGACGGCGGGCCGGAGCGTCTCGAACGGCAGGGTCGGCGCGCTGCTGTGGAGGTGTTCGAGCTCGGCCACCCATTCGGGCGTCAACAAATCCCCGCGCGTCGCCAGGATTTGCCCGAGCTTGACGAAGGTCGGCCCCAATTCTTCCAGCGCCTGGCGGGTGCGTCGCGGCAGCGTTTGCGGTTCGTCCGTCAACGCCTCAGCGGCCGTGGCCCGCTCCAGGCCGAAGCGCGCGAGCAGGATGCCAAGGCCGAAGCGCGATGCGATCTGGACGATTTCACTCAGCCGCTGGCGGTCGCGTCCTGCAACCAGCAAGGTTTTGATCATCATGGCCATGCCAATACCTCATACCGACAGCTCAAAGATCCTCCCCGGCACGGAGTTTTGGGTCGAATCGTCCCCCGGACGACCCTTGACCATGCGGGGCATGGTCAACCCAAAACTGGGGACCCTGAGCATTTAGCGAAGGATGGAGGGGGCGCGTCACACGCGCACCGCTCATAAAAGGAAAGAGCCGACCCGGCAAAGCCGTGTCGTCGGACGGGCCTTGCCCGCCGGCCGCGCTGGTCAGCGTGGCGAGGCGCAGCCTCGCTCTCGCTGGCTGCGCGGTGGGAGCCGGAACGACCCGCAGCGAAATCGTTGTGGCTGCTTCCTTCCGGATCTGACCAGGTTGGCGACGACCACGTCCGCCCGACTCCCGCGCTGCCTATGGCGGGGTCGGGCGAAAGGATCAAGCCTGTCTCGACCGAAGTCGAAACCGGCGCTTAGCGGCGCACCGTCCGGCAGGTACGTACGCGCTGGTGATGACGATAGACCGTGCGGCACACTTTGCGGGTGTGCGGACGCCAGCCACGGTTGCGCTCGGTATGGACAACGGTGCGTTCGACGCGGCGATCATGATGGCGCTCGACCTGCGCGCTCGCGCTGGCGGGGGCCATGGCGGCAGCGGCAATCAGGCCCGCCGAGATCAGGGCTGCGAATTTCATGGGATCATCTCCTGTACCGTGCCGAGGTGGCACCACAGGCAAATGATCAACGGCCCTGCATGTTCCGTACTTCGCCGGGAATGCGCACCGTCAACCCGTCGAGATCCGCCCTGAGTACAATCTGGCACGCGAGCCGACTGGTGCGCGTCGCACCCGCGGCGAGATCGAGCATATCCTCCTCGTCCTCGGTCGGCGCTGGCAATTTGTCGAAATCGCCGACGTCGACGATCACATGGCAGGTCGAGCAGGCCATCTGCCCCTCGCACGTGCCTTCCAGCGGCTGGCCATCGGCTTGCGCGACTTCGAGCAGGCGCGCGCCTGGCGCGGCAACTACCTCGCGAATGGTGCCGTCGGTGCCGATGAAGCGGACATGAGTCATGCGGCGATCCTTTGGGCATTGGCGGCAAGCATGAGGCGGTCGATCGCCTCGGTCAATTCGGCTTCCGTGGTATAGCGCCCGAAGCCCAGGCGAACGCTCGAACGAGCCTGCGTCTCGGTGAGGCCGATCGCACGAAGAACATGGCTTGCCCCGCCCGATCCACTGGCGCAGGCCGAGCCGGCCGAGAAAGCGACGTCGCGTAAGGCGGACATCAGCCGTGCCACGTCGAGCCCATCGCGCCGGACGTTGAGGTTGCCGCGATAGCGCTGGTCGCTCGAACCGTTGATGGACCAGCCGGGACCGAAGCGTTCTATGGCGAGCGTCCAAAGTCGCTCGACCTGCGCCGCATCCGCGTCGCGCCGCACTGCCATCAGCGCCGCCGCCGTCCCGAACCCGGCGCATAAAGCGGGCGACAGCGTGCCGGACCGACCGAGGGCCTCCTGCCCGCCACCATGCAATAACGGCGCGGGCGCAACCCCGTCGCGCACCCACAAGGCCCCGATGCCCTTGGGCCCGTAAATCTTGTGCCCCGACACCGCGACCAGATCGCATGTCGCCGGTATGTCGACCCGCCCATAGCCCTGCACTGCGTCGCACAGCAGCAATGCGCCTGCGGCATGGGCGATCTCGGCCAGCGCGGCGATTGGCTGGATCACGCCGATTTCGTTATTGACCAGCATCGCCGCGACCAGTTTCGTGCCCGGCACGATCGCCGCGCGCGCCTGATCGAGATCGACCAGCCCGTCCGCCCCCGACCGGCAGCACCGTCACCTCCTGTCCGCCCGAGCGCAGCGCCGCCACCGTATCGAGCACGGCGGCATGTTCGCTCGCCAGCGTCACCACCGAGCCGCCCAGCCCTTTGATCGCCCAGTTAAGCGCCTCGGTCGCGCCGCTGGTGAAAGCGAGCGTCCCGCCCGGCGGCAGCAGCGCGGCCACCTGATCGCGCGCCAGCTCCACCACCGCCTTGGCCTTGCGCCCGGCGGCATGCGCCGAATGCGGGTTGGCATGCTGGTCGCGCAGCCATGGCAACATCGCCTCGAGCGCTTCGGCGCGAGCGGCGTGGTCGCCTGATAATCGAGGTAGATCATGCCGCAAACGCGCGGGCAGAGCGCGCGACATTGCGCCATTCGGTGATGAACCGCTCGACATCCTCCGCGCCGGTATCGCGCCCGAAACTCACGCGAACCACCTCGCGCGACGCTTCCACGCTCCACCCCATCGCCCCCAGCACATGGCTCGGCTTCATGCTGCCCGACGAACACGCGCTGCCCGCCGACACCGCAATCCCCGCCATGTCGAAGCGGATAAGCTGTGTCGCGGCGGCGAGCCCCGGCATCCGGTACGACCCGATCGCGGGATGACGCGGCGCGGCTGTGGCGACCACCTCGCCACCCGAGCGCGCAATCGCATCGTCGAGCCGCGCGCGCAGCGGCACCTGCCGTACCACATCCTCGGGCTCGGCCAGTGCGGCTGCGAAGCCGAGCGCTCCTGGCAGATTCTCGGTCCCCGCGCGATACCCGCGTTCCTGCCCGCCCGTCGGCGTCAGCGTCGCCAACTCGCGCACCAACAACGCGCCAATCCCCACCGGCCCGCCGCGCTTATGCCCCGAAATGGCAATGAAATCGGCGCGTTCGATCACCTCTGGATCGGCCCCGGCGGGCATTTGCGCCGCATCGACCAGCAGCAATCCGCCCGCCGCATGGGTAAGCTCGGCAATCGCCGCGATCGGCTGCCGCACGCCCGTTTCGCTATTGCACCACTGCACCGCCACGATCGGGCGCGGCCCCGCCAGCAGCGCCACCAGCGCATCAAGATCCAGCAACCCCTGCGCATCCACCGGCACCACGCCCGCATCACCCCCGGCGCGAATCACCGCGTCATGCTCGACCGCCGAGATCAGCCGCCGCTCCGCCCCACTGCGCAACAAGGCGATCGCCAACGACTCGCTCGCGCCGCTGGTCAGGATCGTCTCGCCGCGCCAGCCATAAGCGGCAGCAATCGCCGCGCGCGCCTGTTCCAGCTTTGCCCGCGCCGCGCGCCCCTCGGCATGCGGCGACGACGGATTGGCCCAGGCCCGCATTCCCGCCTCCACCGCCGCAATGGCGGCGGGCCGCATCGACGTGGTCGCGGCATGGTCGAGATATAGTCGCTGGCGGATCCGGGATTCGGGCAAAATGATGTCAACCTTCGGCAATGATTGCGCGTTGGGGGTGCGAGCCTATATAGCGCGCAATCCATCCTGCCCAAGCCTTGGGCACGGAGCCCTATTCCTTTGCCGTCAGCAGGTCCGATGCCAGAAGTCATTTTTCCCGGCCCCGATGGTCGTCTCGAAGGTCGTTTCGCGCCAGCTCCTCGCCCGCGCGCGCCCGTCGCGATGATCCTCCATCCGCATCCGCAAGCCGGCGGCACGATGAACAACCATATCGTGATGGAACTCTACAAGACCTTCCAGCGCCGCGGTTTCGCGACCCTGCGCTTCAATTTCCGTGGCGTCGGCAAGAGCCAGGGCACCTTCGACAATGGCGTCGGCGAGCTGTCCGATGCCGCCAGCGCGCTCGACTGGGTGCAGAGCTTCCACCCCGAAGCCTCCACCACCTGGATCGCCGGCGTCAGCTTCGGCGCGTGGATCGGCATGCAATTGCTGATGCGCCGCCCGGAAATCCGCGGCTTCATCTCGGTCGCGCCGCCCGCCAACATGTACGACTTCACCTTCCTCGCGCCCTGCCCAGCTTCGGGCATCATCATCCAGGCCGAGAATGACGAAGTCTCCCCCCCCGCTCGCGACGCAGAAGCTGGTCGACAAGCTGCGCACGCAGAAGCACATCACCATCCACCACGACACCATCCCCAAGGCGAACCATTTCTTCGAGCATGAAATGCCGCAGCTGATGGGCAGCGTGGACAAATATCTCGATATGCGTCTCGACCCCAACTCGCCGATCAAGTGATCCGCCCCCCCCGCGCTGCCGTGTCAGGCGGCGCGGGGTCGGCCTTACAGCGTCCAGATCACGACATTGCCCACCAGCACCGCCGCCATTACCAGCATCAGCACGCCTTTTTGCCGGTTCTGGCCTTTGACGATCAGCGCCACGCCCCCGATGAGGCAGGCGAACGCGGCGAGCATGGCGAGCGCGGGTGCGAGGTTTTCTAGAGCGGTCACAGTGCCTCTCTTTCCGTTCGTGCTGAGCTTGTCGAAGCACTGACATCCACCAGCGCTGCGTGTTTGGCCAGGCCCCTTCGACAGGCTCAGGGCGAACGGATGCTCTCAGTCCTTGCCCGCCAGCACCGCGCCATAAGCCGCCAGATCCACATTCCCGCCCGACAGGATCACCAAAAAAGTCCCGGCTCAACCGGCACCTTGCCCGCCAGGATCGCCGCCAGGCCGACCGCGCCGCCCGGCTCCACCACCAGCCGCAGCTTCTCCGCCGCCCAGCGCTGCGCTGTGCGGATCTCGGCCTCGCTGACCGCCACCCCGGTCGCCCCCCGGCGGGATAGGACGTCAAAGGTCAGCATAGAGACCCGTAACGTTTGCAACGCATCGCACGCGGTCGGCGGTGGTGACTCGCCGACGGGCTCGATCCAGCCCGCCTCCAGCGAGCGGCGCATGTCGTCCCACCCTTCCGGTTCCACGACCGTGATCGTCGCCTCGGGCAAGGCCAGCGTAAGCCCCGCCGCCAACCCGCCACCACCGCATGGCACGAGCACGCGACTCGGCGTTCCCAAACCGCGTACCGCCATTTGCGCCGCCGCCTCGATCCCAGCGCTGCCTTGCCCCTCGATCACCCAGGGATCGTCGAAGCTCGGTACCAGCACCGCGCCGCGCGCCTCGGCCAGGCGTGCGGCGATCTTCTCGCGGCTCTCGGTCGCGCGGTCATAGCTTACCACCTCCGCTCCGAGCGCGAGCGTTCCCTCGCGCTTGGCCTTGGGTGCATCGGCCGGCATCACGATCGTGGCGGGCATTTCCAGTCGCCGTGCCGCCCATGCGACTCCCTGCGCGTGATTCCCAGAGGAGAAAGCCACCACGCCTTTTCCCCGCTGTGCGGGTTCGATCGCAGTCAATCGGTGCCATGCCCCGCGCAGTTTGAATGCGCCGATCGGCTGCAGGCACTCGGCCTTGAAAGCGACGCTAACACCATGAATTTCCACTACGAAAAGCGGTGTCGGCGGCACCACTGCAGCTACTTTTGCGGCGGCATCGCGCACCCCTGCCCGCGTCGGCTGTCTTAAAATTGTCACCAATTATCTCCGTGGACGCAAAACCGCTTTACAATGCAAAAAACGCGACCCTATCTCGCCCATCCGCTGCCCCATGGGACTTCCAACCGCAAGGCAGCTTTTTTCACCGTAGGCGCAAGCCACTTGGAGGTCCCTTGAGTTGCACAAGCATCATCGCGCGCTGGGGTTAGCGACCACCCCTTCGATTACCAACACTGGTATCGACATCGCTAAGCAGCGGCCGGTTCAGCCGGTCACGCTGGTTCGTCCGCATGCGGCATCGCGTGCGGCCCGGTTCTTCGCAGAGAAGTTCCCGGGTCGTTCGATGTATGCCGTGAAGGCGAATCCGTCTCCCGCTCTCCTGCAGATTCTGTGGGATTCGGGCATCACCCATTTCGACGTCGCGTCGATCGCGGAAGTGCGTCTGGTTGCGGAAACGCTGCCGGAAGCGACCTTGTGCTTCATGCACCCGGTCAAGGCCTCCGAAGCGATCCGTTCGGCGTATTTCGACTATGGCGTGAAGACGTTTTCTCTCGACAGCGTGGAAGAGCTGGAGAAGATCGTCGACGCGACCGATCACGCCGAAGACCTGACGCTGTGCGTCCGCCTTCGCGTGTCGTCGGAGCATAGCAAGCTGAGCCTCGCGTCGAAATTCGGCGCGGCCCCCGGCGAGACCAAGGAACTGCTGTTCCGCGCGCGTCAGGCAGCGGATGCCCTTGGCATCTGCTTCCATGTCGGCAGCCAGGCGATGACGCCCGAAGCCTATGCCAATGCGATGGAGCGCGTTCGCGCCGCCATCGTCGATGCAGCGGTGACGGTCGACGTGATCGATGTCGGCGGCGGGTTCCCCTCGTCCTATCCGGGCATGGAGCCGCCCCCGCTCGAGCGCTATTTCGAGACGATCCACCGTGCGTTCGAATCGCTGCCGGTCAGCTATTCGTCCGAGCTATGGTGTGAGCCGGGCCGTGCCTTGTGCGCCGAATATAGCTCGATCGTGGTGCGCGTCGAAAAAACGCCGCGGCGATGAGCTGTACATCAACGACGGTGCTTATGGCGCGTTGTTCGATGCCGCGCACATCGGCTGGCGTTTCCCGGTCGAATTGCTGCGCGAGCCGGAAAGCCGCTCGAAGGACATGGCGTTCAGCTTCTATGGCCCGACCTGCGACGACATGGACCATATGGCTGGCCCCTTCTATCTGCCGGCCGACGTGAAGGCAGGCGACTATCTCGAAATCGGGATGCTCGGTGCCTATGGCTCGGCCATGCGCACGGCCTTCAATGGCTTCGGATCGGACGAGACGGTGATCGTCGCCGACGAACCGATGGTCTCGCTCTACGGCGAGGACATGCCAGAGGTCGCCTCGAACGTCGTCACGCTGTAACATTCCTCTTTCATTGCTGCCTTCTTCCACCCCTCCCGCTTGCGGGAGGGGCTGGGGGAGGGAATTCTATTTCGAGGCGCGCAGCACCACCGCCCTCCCCTAACCCCTCCCGCACAGCGGGAGGGGAATTGGCGCTCAGCCCTCGAAATTGTCCGCAACGAACCGGTCGAGCAAACGCACGCCATAGCCCGTCGCGCCCTTGTCATAGGTCGCACCCGGCTTGTCCGCCCAAACCATACCGGCAATGTCGAGATGCGCCCATTTCACGCCCGGCTCGACGAAGCGCTGGATGAACTGCGCCGCGGTGATCGACCCCGCCCCGCGCGGGCCGACATTCTTCATGTCGGCGATCGGGCTGTCGATCAGCTTGTTATAGGCATCCGACAACGGGAAGCGCCACAACAGGTCGCCCGAGGCCTTGCCCGCTGCCAGCAACTGGTCTGCCAGCGCATCGTCATTCGCGAAGCAGCCGGCATGTTCGTGGCCGAGGCTTACGATCATCGCGCCGGTCAGCGTGGCGAGATCGACGATCGTCTTGGGGCGGTGCGTGCGCTGCACCCAGGTGATCACGTCGCACAAGACCAGCCGCCCCTCGGCATCGGTGTTGAGCACTTCGATCGTCTGGCCGGACATGGAGGTGAGCACGTCGCCGGGGCGGATCGCGTCGCCATCGGGCATGTTCTCGACCAGGCCGCACACGCCGATGACGTTGGCCTTGGCCTTGCGCCCGGCAATCGCCTTCATCGCGCCAACGACGGCACCCGCGCCGCCCATGTCCCACTTCATGTCTTCCATGCCGGGCCCGGGCTTCAGCGAAATGCCGCCAGTGTCGAAGGTCACGCCCTTGCCGACCAGCGCCAGCGCCGGATCGCCCGCGCCCGCGCCATTCCACTTGAGCGCGAGCAACTGCGCCTGCTTGGCCGAACCCTGCGACACGCCGAGCAAGGAGCCCATGCCCAGTTCGCGCATCTCGGCTTCGCCCAGCACGGTAATCTCAAGGCCCAGCCCCTCGACCTCGGCGCGCACCTTGGCGACGAAGGTTTCGGGATAGATCACGTTTGGCGGCTCGGCCACCAGCGTGCGGGTCAGTTCCAGGCCCTCGGTCAGCGCCTTCTGCTTGCTCCACGCCGCATCGGTGCCCTCAGGCGCGCCGTGCAGCACGATCGTGGCCAGAGTCGGCTTGGATTTTTCGGGCAGCTTGGTGCGATAGATGTCATGCCGCCAGCCGCGCTGTGCGGCAGCCGCCGCGAAACGCGCCGCCGCCTTTGGCGTGGCCCCGGCGCTACCGAAATCGACGCTGACCGTCCGCACGCCGGAAGTCAGCAAGCGCGCGGTCAATGCACCACCGGCCCGCTCATACTCGGCCTCTCCTGCCGCCCCGGTGCCCAGCAACAGGACACGCCGCACGCCACCGGTGCCATCGGCAATAAAAGTTTCGACCACAGCGGCCGCTTCCCCGTCAAACCGGCTCGCCTGCGCTGCCGCCTTCACCAGATCGAGCGCAGTCGCGTCGATCAGCGTTGTCGCGAGACGCGCGAGCCCCTCTTTCTCGACAAGAAGGGCGATGGCGGCACCCGACGCGGGGGCGGCGCTGGAAAAATCGATCTGCATTATGGGGAGGCCTCGGTTACGAAAAAAAAAATGCGATGAGTCGCGCGTTCTTAGGACAGCGACGCGTCGCTGGCAAAGCGGGGGCACCGAATTCGCCGCAGCACGATTGCAGCAAAGCGGTGTCGATGCGATAGGGCGGGATCGACCAGCGGCAACCGGGGTTCAACCGGGGCCTTCTCGCAACAGGGTGCTTGTTCCGACGTGAAGCGTGCCGTTCTCCTTGCCACTTGTGTGTTTCCCGCTGTGCTGCTCGCCAATCCGGCGTGTGCGCAGGATTTGCAAACGCGTCCGGTAACGCCCCCGCCCCCCATCGAGCACGCCGAGCGCGAGCGACGATCAGGTCCAGTTCACCGCGACCAACCTGGAATATGACAGCAAGGAGGACATCGTCACCGCAACGGGCGATGTCCGTATGTACCGCTCCGGCGACCGCCTGCGCGCCGACAAGGTGGTGTGGAACCGAAAGACCGGGAAGGTCCACGCGAGCGGCAACATCGCGGTCGTCAATCCGGGTGGCGATACGGCCTATGGCGATTCGATCGAACTGACCGATGCGCTGAAGGACGGCGTCGTCGACAATATGCTGCTGGTGCTGGAAAAGGGCGGACGCCTGGCGGCACGCAAGGGCACGCGCTCGCTCGATGAAGTCGTCGTGCTGGAGGATGCGGCGTACACGCCGTGCGCGGTGACCGATTCCAGCAACTGCCCGAAAGAGCCGACATGGAAGATCACGGCGGTTCGCGTACTCTATCGCCCCGATCGCGGCCGGATCTATTATACGGGCGCGCGCATCAACCTGTTCGGCTTGCCGACGCTGCCGCTGCCCGCCTTTTCCAATCCTGTCGGCGAAGGCAACAATAGCGGCCTGCTCTCACCCGATTTCCGCTATGGCCGCGTCAATGGCTTTGAATTTGCGCAGCCGTATCACTTCGCGCTGGCCCCCAATAAGGGGCTGACGATCACCCCGCGCTTTTTCAGCGCGGTGCTGCCGATGCTCAAGGCGGAGTATCAGGAACTCAACACGCTCGGTTCCTATTCGATCAAGGCGTACGCCACCGCCAGCCCGCGCAGTGCCGATCTGCTCACCCCGACCGCGCCCGGCACGCCCGATTCGTTTCGCGGCTATCTGGATGGGGTGGCCCGCTTCCAGCTCGATGAGAATTGGAGCGTCAGCGGATCGCTGCGCTTGACCACCGATCGCACCTTCCTGCGTCGCTATGACATTTCGCAGGACGATCGCCTGCGCACCACCGCGAATGTCGAGCGCATCGATACCGACAGCTATTTCTCGATCGCCGGCTGGTACGTCCAGACGATGCGCGTCGGCGATCGCCAGGGCCTGCAACCGATCGCGCTGCCCGAAATCGATTACCGCCACCGTTTTACCGACAGCTTGCTGGGCGGCACGTTCGAACTGCAAGCCAACAGCCTCGCGATTTCGCGTCCGGCGGGCCAGGATACGCAACGCGCCTTTGCCAGCGCGCAGTGGGATCTGCGCAAATTGACGCCCTGGGGCCAGGAGGTGACATTCACAGCGTTCGGTCGCGGCGATGTGTACAATGCCAACGACACGCTGGCCACGACGGTGGCGAGCTATCGCGGCAATGAAGGGATCAGCGCGCGCGCGATCGGCGCATTCGCAATCGACGTGAAGTGGCCGTTCATCGGCACCTTCCTGGGCGGCACGCAGCGCCTGACCCCGCGGTTTCAAGTGGTCGCTTCGCCGCAGACGACCAATCTTGCCGTGCCGAACGAAGATTCCCGGGCAGTCGATCTCGAGGATTCCAACCTGTTCGCCCTGAACCGCTTCCCGGGATACGACCGGTTCGAGGATTCGACTCGCTTCACTTATGGGGTCGATTGGTCGGCCGATCTTCCCGGTTTTTCGATTTCGACCAATATCGGTCAGAGCTATCGCCTGAACAATCGCGAAACGCTGTTTCCCGATGGGACGGGGCTTTCGGGCCGGGTCTCCGACATCGTCGGGCGCACGGAAATTCGCTATCGTGATTTCGTCTCGATCACGCATCGCTATCGCCTCGACAAGGGCAATCTGGCGATTCGCCGGAACGAAGTGGACGCAAGGGTCGGCTCGCGCAGCACCTATGTTCTCATCGGCTACCTCCGGCTCAATCGCAACATCGACCCGACGCTGGAGGATCTGCGCGACCGCGAGGAAGTGCGCTTGGGCGCACGCGTGCAGGTCACCAAATTCTGGTCGGTCTTCGGATCGACCGTGATCGACCTCACCGACCGCAACGAAGATCCGCTGTCGCTGGCCAACGGTTTCGATCCGGTCCGGCACCGCTTGGGTTTCCAATATGAGGACGATTGCCTCCGCCTGGGGGTGACGTGGAAGCGCGATTATCAGGACACCGGCGACGCGCGTGCCGGCAACAGCTTCCTGTTGACGCTGGCATTCAAAAATCTTGGCCGCTAAGCACTGGTTCAGGCGGCCTGTTGCACGGCCTTTTCCAAGGGCTCGTTGGGCTGAGCAGAAACGCAGACCGCGCGGGATGGGATTTTAACTACGTGAAGACTGATATCACCAAGAAGACCGGCGCAACCACCACCGGCCTCGGTTCGCTCGGCCGCCGTTTGGCGCTCGGTGCGGCACTCGTCGCGCTTGTTTCGAGCAGCGGCGGTTCGATCGCTCAGACCGTACCCGATGATGCGACGCCCGCCGTGGGGCTCGACATTCCGAAGAACCTGCAGATTTTCGGCAAGGTCGATCCAAACGTTCGCAAGCCGACTGCGATCGTCAACGGGGCGGTCATCACCGGCACCGATATCGACCAGCGCGTCGCCTTGCTGGTGGCGGCGCGCGACCTGAAGCTGTCGCCCGAGGAAATGGCGCAGTACAAATTGCTGACCGCGCGCCAGTTGATCGACGAAACGTTGCAGATCCAGCAGGCCAAGACCGCCGAGGTCAAGATCGCGCCCGATGAGGTCAACAAGAGCTATGAGACCGTCGCGCGCAACTTCGGCAAATCCGTCGCCGAAATGCGGGCCTATCTGCGCGGTATCGGTTCCTCGGAGCGGTCACTCAAGCGCCAGATCGAAGCCGAGCTTTCGTGGAACCGCTATTTGCGGCGCAAGGTCGACATCAATGTCGGCGACGAAGAGGTCAACGCCATCATCGAGAAGCTGAAGAAGCAGCAGGGCACGACCGAATATCACGTGCGTGAAATCTACCTGAAGGCAGATCCGGATCGCGCGCAGGAAGTGTTCAACCAGGCGCAACAGATTATCGGTTCGATCCAGAAGCGCGAAAAGGGCGAGGACACGTTCGGCTATTATGCGCGCCTGTCCGACGCCACCACGCGTGCGACCGACGGCGATCTCGACTGGTTGAGCGAAACGCAGTTGGCGCAATTGCCGCCGACGCTGGTCGAGGCGATCAAGTCGATGACGCCCGAGCATCTGGCTGGCCCGATCGAGGTGCCGGGCGGTTTCTCGATCATCTACCTGGTCGACACGCGCAAGGTCGGCGTCGCCGATCCGATGGACGCCAAGCTGACGCTCAAGCAGCTCAGCGTGCGCTTTGCCGAAGGCACGACGCAGGCCCAGGCCGATGCGCGCGTTACCGAGTTCGCCAAGCTGAGCCAGACGATTCACGGTTGCGGTGAAGTCGCCAAGGTTGCGACCGCGCTCGGTGCCGACGTGGTCGACAATGATTCGGTGCGGATCAAGGATCTGCCGGGACCGCTGCGCGAGATCATGCTGAAACTGCAGGTCGGCGAATCGACCCCGCCCTTCGGGTCGGCGAAGGACGGCATCCGTTCGCTGGTGCTGTGCGGGCGCGACGAAGCGACTGGGCCGCGCATTCCCGGCGTCGAGCAGGTCCGAACTTCGATGGAAAATTCACGCGTGAACCTGCGCGCGAACCAGTTGCTCCGCGATTTGCGACGCGACGCGATCATCGAATATCGCTGACCGGGGAGAAAACGCCATGCTCGCGCCGCTCGCCATATCGATGGGGGATCCGGCCGGGATCGGCCCCGAAATCATCGCCAAAGCCTGGGCGCAGCGCGTTGCGGAGGGATTGCCGCCGTTCTTTGCCACGGGCGATGCCAGGGCGATCGCGGCGGTGTGGGATGGACCGGTAGAGCCGATCTCGCACCCGGAAGATACCAACCGCGTGTTCGAGACTGCGTTGCCGGTGCTGACGGTCGAGGATGGCGGCGAGATCATGCCCGGCATTCCCGATGTCGAGGGTGCACGCTGTGCGCTGCGCGCGCTGGAGCTCGCGGCGGGCCTGGTGCGTTCCGGTGCCGCGCGCGCATTGGTGACAGGGCCGGTGTCGAAGGCGCAACTCTATAAAATCGGGTTCAATCATCCCGGTCAGACCGAGTTCGTGGCCGAACGTTGCGGCATAGCGGGCGAGAATGCGGTGATGATGCTGGCTGGCCCTGACTTGCGCGTCGTTCCGATCACCACCCACGTTCCGCTTGCTGCAGTGAGCGGATTGTTGTCGATCGAACTGCTCGTATCGAAAGCGCGCGCGACAGCGCGCGGGCTGATGCGCAATTTCGGGATCCTCAAGCCTCGCATCGTCTTTGCCGGCTTCAACCCCCATGCCGGGGAAAGCGGTGCGATCGGTCGCGAGGAGATCGACCTGATCGCCCCCGCGATCGAGATCCTGCAAAGCGAAGGGATCGACGCGACCGGGCCCTTTGCTGCCGACACGATGTTCCACGCCCGCGCCCGCGCAACCTATGACGCGGCGATGTGCTGCTATCACGATCAGGCGCTGATCCCGATCAAGACGCTGTATTTCGACTCGGGCGTGAACATCACGCTCGGCTTGCCGATCGTGCGCACATCGCCCGATCACGGGACTGCGTTCAACATTGCCGGCAAGAACATTGCCGAGCCCGGCGCGACGATCGCCGCGATCCGGCTGGCGGGCGA
>NZ_JSBN01000109.1 GCF_000797515.1 Sphingomonas sp. Ant H11 | reverse complement strand
GCGCCGCTCGGCGCGCGCGTTTTTCACCCCCGCTCAGCAACGCCGCCTGGCCGAAGTCGCGCCAACCATCGCGGCGGAATGGGCGGAGCTCTATGCCGAGCTCGACACGCTCGTCGATGGCACGCCCGACACGCCACAGGCACGGGCGCTGGGCGCGCGCGCGGCGGCGCTGATTGCGCGGATGACGGGTGACGACGGGGGCCTGCACGCCGCGCTGACGCAGTTTTGGCAGGATGGTTTTGCCGATCCGGCGCTCGCCGCTTCGCTACCGCTCGATCGACGGCGGTGGTTGTTCCTGGGCGAAGCGATGGCCGCCCATGCCCGTGACGGAGACTCGAAATGATGCGTCTGCGCTCCTTTCTCGCGGCGGTGTTCCACACTTTTGGCGGGCTCCTTCTGTATTGGGCGGTGCTGCTCGCTTTCGGCATAAAGCCGGCCATCGCGGTCGCGCTTGGGTTTATTGTCGTCGAGGGCGGTTGGCGGCTGGCGACCCGGCGTCCTTTCCCGCCCCTGTGGTTGTTGGCGAACGGCGCGGCGCTGGTGTTCGGGGCGATCGATCTATGGGCGCAGACCCCGTTCATGATCCGCTATGAAGGCGCGATCCTCAATCTGCTGACGGCTGGCGTGTTTCTCGTCGGCGCATCGGGGCAGGAGCCGCTGGTGCTGCGCATCGCGCGGCAGCGCAAACCCGATATTCCGGCGGACCGCCCCGAGGTGGTGCAGTTCTTCCGCGCCTTCACGCTCGCTTGGGCGCTATATTTCGTGGCGCGGGCAGGCGCGTTCGTGTGGATCATGAGCGCGTTTCCGCTGGCCCAGGCGCTCGCGATCCGCGCGGCGGTTTCTTGGGGAAGCATCGGCGCGATGTTGCTCGCCTCCTTCAATGGCCGACGCGTGTTCGACGCGTGCCAGCGGCTCGGTTTCTTCAAACCCGTCGAGGACAGTACCCGATGAACCTCCCTTCCGCTCCCGTTGCGGATCGTATCCCATTGCCGAAAGACGCGTGGTATGTCGGCGTGGCGAGCACGCAATTGCGCGATGCGCCGGTCGCGATCACGCTGCACGGCGCGCCGATCGTGCTGTTTCGCGATGCCGACGGCTGCCCCCAAGCGCTGCACGATCGCTGCCCGCATCGCGGTGTGACGCTGTCGCTCGGCACCGTTAGCGCTGGGACGATTGCCTGTGCCTATCATGGCTGGCGGTTCGATGGAGCCGGGCGCTGCCGCCATATTCCGTCCTTGCGCGAGGATCAGACGATCAAGAGCGCACCCGTCCGCCGCTATCCGGTGGCGGAGCAGGACGGCTATGTCTGGCTGTGGACGGGTGCCGATGAGCCGGAGGGCGCACCGCTGGCGATTGACGGATTCGACCGGTTTCAATGGCTGCAGGGCGCGATGGAGCTGGCGTGCGAGGCGATCCTGCCGATCGAAAACAATCTCGACATTTGTCACGCGGCCTTCACCCATCCCAATATGCATCCGCAATGGTTCCGGGTGCAGGCGGTGGGGTTGCTGCCGACGCGCTATGAGGTGGAAAGCACCGCCGCCAGCCTGACCGTGACCGGGCCGGGCACGCACTTGCGCTTCGATTTGCCCGATCGGGTGACGGTGGCGGGCGGCGATGCCTTCCGTCTGGTGCTGCACCATGTGCCGACCGTGCCCGGGCGCTGCATCCAGCATTGGTTGTTGCAACGTGGGCCGGTGGAGACAGCGCAGCCGCCAATCTGGACCTCGGCCGAGCCCGAAATTCTGGCGCAGGACCGTGCCGTGCTGGAATCAGCGCAGCGCGCTTATACACTGGAAGGCGATGCCTTCGAACAAAGCGTCGAGGCCGACGCCACCACGCTCGCGGCGCGTCGTCTGATCGCGCTGGCGGCGCGACCGGATGCGCGCGCGATGCCTGAAACGAGGCGGGTGGTCAGCGTGTTGAGCTGAAGCGGCAAGGGTAGCGACTCGCGCGGAAGTGTGTGACATTGAACGTAAGGAGAACAGAAATGAGGGTTTTCGTTTACGTCCTGCTCGCGGTGGCTACGCTCTGTGGCTACATCTTCCCCATCGTACTTGGGGTTTTTGTCGCACCGTCAGTGGGCGAGACATCGCTCACTTTCCCGCAGATCGGCGTTTTGTGGGTGATCGCTTTTGGGGTGTGCTGGCGGGGCTTGGCGTTGTCACGCCGCTATTCTGTGCCGACCGCAAGGGCTGGCTGAAGCTGTAAGTCTCGTTCGACCCGGTTTGCCGCTTACCCCGCCGCCCACGCCGTCAACAGCGTGTGTGCGATGGCATAAGGCGGGGGCGGCAGGAACGGCCCCGGTTCCCCTGCCAGCACCGCGCGAACGACGTCGCGCGGGACCCAGATCGCATCCTCCAGCTCATGGGTGTCGAGCGTGATCGTATCGTCCTTGGCCATGCCGATGCAGGCGACCATTAGCGAAGACGGGAATGGCCAGGGCTGGCTGGCCACATAGCGCACGTCGTGCACGCGCACGCCTGCTTCCTCGGCGATTTCACGCACCACCGCTTCTTCGATCGATTCGCCGGGTTCGAGGAAGCCCGCCAGCGCCGAATAGCGGCCGGGCGGGAAAGCGGGCTGGCGACCAAGCAGCGCGCGCCCGTCATGCTCGGCGATCATGATCACCACCGGATCGACGCGCGGGAAATGTTCTGCATGGCAATTGGGGCAGTTCCGCCCCCAACCGGCGCGGAACATCGCGGTCTGGTGCCCGCAATTGGCGCAGAATTGGTGGCGGCTGTGCCAGTCGAGCACGCTGCGCGCGGCGGCGTACGTCGCCGCCTCGCCCGGCGCGAAGCGATCGAGCAGGCCGAACAGCCGCGCCGAGCGGCCCTTGGGTGCGCGCATCCCCGGCGTATAGGCGGCGAAATGCGGGCGGCCATTGTCGAGCCCGAGCAGCACCAGCTCGGCATCGTCGGGCGCATCGGCCAGCGTTGTCCAGCCAAGCATCCCCATATCATCGAGCTCAGGCTCGAAATTTTCGAGCTTGAGCAGCCGCGCGCGCCAGTCGCTCCGGGCAGCGGCGAGCGCGGCTTCGTCGTGGCGCAGCGCATCGGCGCGGTCGAGCAGGCCGCCGGTAAAGCCGGGTGTCAGCATCGCCGCCGCGCTCACTTGTGTGGCAGCACCGGAGCGAGGTCGGCATAGACCGCCTTGGTCGAATCGGCGCGCAGCGGCCAGCGATCGCCCGGCAGATAGTTGACCATGATCGTCGCGCGGAACTGATTGACCGGATCGACCCAGGCGATCGTGCCGGCAGCGCCGCCCCAGCATAAGTGCCTTTGGCCGGACCACCGGGGGTATCGTGCAGCGTGACCGAGCCGCCCGCACCAAAGCCCTGCGGGTTGGTGGTGCCGCCGGTCGCCGCAACTGCGCCTGGATAGACAACCCCATTCGGCAGCAGGTTGGACATTGCGAGCTTGACCGTGGCGGGCTTCAGGATGCGCACGCCGTCCAGTGTCCCGCCATTTTGCAGCATGTGCAGGAAGCGGTCGTAATCATAAGCCGAGGTCACCAGCCCGGCACCGCCATAAGGGAAGCTCGGGGCCTTGAGATAGACCGAGGTCGCGCCCGGATCGACCGGCGTGCGCCCATTGGGGGTGATGAAATAGCCGGTGGCGAGACGGTGCGCCTCCGACCCCGGCACGGTGAACCAGCTCGAGCGCATCTTGAGCGGGGTGAAGATGCGCGTCTGCAGGAAGCGGTCGAACGGCTGGTGCGAGGCGACCTCGATCACGCGGCCCATCACGTCGAGGCCGATCGAATAGCTCCATTTGGTGCCGGGTTCGGCGATCAGCGGCAGCGTGGCGACCTTGTTGGCGAAGGCTTCCAGCGTCGGCGGGCGCTTGAGGCGAAGCTGCGCCTCGGTCTTGGCATCCGAGGTGAAGGGGGTGATGCCGGCATCTTCATAGGCCTTGAGCAACGGCCCCTTGGTGATGATCGTGTAACCGAGCCCGGCGGTGTGCGTCAGCAGGTTGCGGATCGTGATCGGGCGCGTCGCCGCGCGCGTGTCGAGCGAATCCGGGCTGACCTGTACGCGCATCGTCTTGAAGGCGGGGATGAAGTCGCTGACCGGCTGGTCGAGCCGCATCTTGCCTTCCTCGATCAGGATCATCGCCGCCATCGCGGTGATCGGCTTGGTCATCGAATAGACGCGCCACAGGCTGTCCTTGTCGGCGAGCGGAGCACCGGGTTCGTCACCGATCCGGCCCGCTGCAACGACCGCGAACGGGGCATTGCCGCGGCCGATCACGCCGACCACGCCGGGGATCTTCTTTGCCGCGACATAGCCCGAAAACACCGCCTGCGTTTGCGGGAGGCGCGGGGCGGTGCGCAGCACCACGGGGGCATGTACGACGTGCCGCGCGACCGCCGTTCCGGTTGCCGCGATGAGCAAGGCGCTCGCTGCCATCTTGAACCGCGTCGCTACCATCGTGCCCTCCTGATTGCCGTTGCCGCCTTGGCGAAGACAGTCGGCAGGCCCGCCGAGTCGATCCCGGTCACATCCCACCACTCTCCGATCGGCCCATGCCCATCCACGCGCGCGACCGCAAGCGCCAGTTCAAGCCGGAAGTGCGTGAAGGTGTGCGACACCGTTTCGGGCAACACCCGCCAGGCAGCCGCGAGTGGCGGGTCCGCGAGCGCAGGCGGAGACTCCACCCACGGCCCGGTCGGCAGCGCGCGCATACCGCCGAGCAGCCCACGCGGTGGACGCCGCATCAGCAACACGCGGCCCTCCTGTTCGGCCCAGAAGATGGTGCCGTGGCGCTGCGGCTTGGCGGCCTTGGCGAGCTTGATGGGAAAGCCCTCCGGGTTGCCCACGCGATAGGCGGCGCAATCCTCGGCCAAGGGGCAAGCGAGGCAGCGCGGCGCGCGCGGCGTGCAGACCGAGGACCCCAGATCCATCATCGCCTGGGCGAAATCGCCCGAGCGGGTGTCGGGGGTGATGCGGTCGGTCGCGTCGCGCAAATCGGGCATCGCGCCGGGCAAAGGGCGTTCAATCGCGAACAACCGCGCGACCACGCGCGCGACATTGGCATCGACCACCACCGCGCGCGCGCCAAAGGCGATCGCGGCGATCGCGGCGGCGGTATAGCGCCGACGCCGGGGAGGGCGCGTAAACCCTCCTCAGTGTCGGGGAAGGCGCTGCGCTCGGCGACGGCGCGGGCGCAGGCGTGGAGGTTGCGGGCGCGGGCATAATAGCCAAGCCCGGCCCAGGCCGCCATCAGATCGGCCTCGGGCGCGGCGGCGAGCGCCTCCACGGAGGGCCAGCGCGCGACGAACGCCTCGAACTTCGGGCGCACCGCCGCGACCGTGGTCTGTTGCAGCATGATTTCGGACAGCCACACGCGGTAGGGATCGGGTGCGTTGCTGCCGGGGGCCGCGCGCCACGGCAGATCGCGGGCATGCGCATCATACCAGGCGAGCAATCGGGCGGCGATGGTGGAAGGACGCTTGGCGGACACCGCATCGCTATGGCATGGACGGGCGGATGAGCAAACGCGATCCCGCCAAGCCTGTGATCAAACGCGCCGAGCCGGAAAAGCCGCGCGGCGGACGCGCGCGCGCGGTGGCCGAACTGTTGCCCGATGCCGGACGCGCGGCGTTCCGCCGGTTCGGCTTCGTCCAGGGCGCGGTGGTCAGCCGCTGGGGCGAGATTGTCGGGACGCGCTATGCCGGGGTGTCGGCCCCCGAATCGATCAAATTTCCGCATGGGCAACGCACCGGCGGCACGCTGAGCCTGATCGTGCGCGGCGCGCATGCGACGATGATGCAGCATATCGCGCCCGAGATCGTCGAGCGGGTCAATCGCTTCTTTGGCTATGAGGCGATCGTGCGCGTGCAGATCCGCCAGGGCGACGTGCCGGCGCCGGCACCGCGCGCGGCCCCGCCGTCGCTGCGGCCGGTGCG
>NZ_JSBN01000108.1 GCF_000797515.1 Sphingomonas sp. Ant H11 | reverse complement strand
GTGCGGACTGTGCGGGCGGCTCGGGTGCCGCCGGGGCGTGCTGGTCGAGCGCGACATCGTCGGCAAGCGACACTTCGATCGGCTTATTCTGCGGCGGTGGGGGCGGGGCGCTCGTCCAGGCAAGCGAGAGCAGCGCGAACACCGCGACATGGCCGACCACAGCCAGCCCCAGCCCCAGTCCGTCACGCCGCGTCATTTGCCGTCCTGGCCGACCGTGACCAGCGCGACGCGGTTGAGCCCGGCGCGGTTGAGTTCGCCCATTACGCGCATCACCCGCCCATAATCGAGCTTGCGATCGGCGCGCAGGAACACTTGCGGCGGCTTGGCGGGGTCGGCCTTGGCCGCGATCTGCGACAGAATGTCGGGAAGCAGCGCCTCATTGACCGCTTCCTTGTCGACGAACAGCTTGCCTGCCGCGTCGATCGAAATCTGTACCGGCTTCTGGTCCTGGTCGAGCGGCTTGGCGCGGCTGTCGGGCAAATTCACCGGCACGCCGGCCGTCAGCAACGGCGCGGTGACCATGAAGATGATGAGCAACACCAACATCACGTCGACCATCGGCGTGACGTTGATGTCGGCCATCGGTGCGCGCCGCCCGCGGCCGCGCTGGGAGGGAAGGTTCATCGCCATCGCGGTTTATACCCCGCCCGCCATCAAGAATGATCCGGAGATCCTACTCACCGCCGAACCTCGACTTCGAGCTGACGGCTGAGGGTTGCGTGGAACGCATCGGCAAAGCGATTGAGCCGCGCCTCGATCCGGTTGATGCTGTGGCTGAAGCGATTGTAGGCGATCACCGCCGGAATGGCCGCAAACAGGCCGAGCGCTGTGGCGAACAGCGCCTCGGCAATGCCCGGGGCCACCACTGCGAGCGAGGTGTTCTGCGCCGCCGCAATGCCGGTGAAGCTGCGCATGATGCCCCACACCGTGCCGAACAAGCCAACGAACGGTGCGACCGCGCCAACCGTCGCCAGGATATTCAACCGGTCCGACAGCGTATCGATCTCGCTTGCAACCGCCGAGCCCATCGCCGTCGCGAGCCGCTCTCGCGTGCCTTCGCGGTCGACATGGCCGCCTGCGGTCGAGCGCCGCCATTCCGCGACCCCCGCCGTAAACACGCGCGCGATCGGCAATGTGTTCTCGCTCTCCACGCGGTGGAACGCATCGATATCCTCGGCCTTCCAGAAATCCCGCTCGAACCGCGTGATCTGGCGACGCGTGCTGCCCAGCTTGAAGAGGAAACCAAGGATCACCGCCCAGGTCGCGACGCTCGCCAGCATCAGTCCGATCATCACGGTCTTCACCACCAAATCCGCCTGAAGGAACAGCGCGATCGGCGACAGGGTCGTCGCATCGGTATTGAGCATGAATCCGTTCACGAAAGCTGATCTCCTGATGTCGTAACGCCTTCGCCCATCACTTGGGCGAAAGCGGCAATCCAATCCCTGGGCTGGCGCACCGCGCGCCCCGCTGCACCGACCAGCGCTGCGGTCACGTCTGCCTCGGTCAGTATCTCACCGCCGCGCATGACTCGCTGATGAATATCGACCGATGCAGCGCGAACTTTTGTAAGTCTGGTCACAACGAGCAGCGCATCATCGAGTTTCGCGGGCGCGCGATAGCGGATGTTGAGTGCGGTCACCGCATACGCCCCGCCGCCGCTTTCCTGATGCGCACGCTGGTCGATGCCGGCCTGGCGCAGCATGTCCGAACGCGCCCGCTCCATATAGCGCAGGTAATTGGCGTGATAGACGATCCCCGAAAGATCGGTGTCCTCGAAATAGACGCGCAGCGCGAAGCGATGCTCGCCCGCGACGATACGGCCTTGCGTCGGCAAATCGAGGTCGGCGTGCGGCATGACGTCGCCCTGTAACGGCACGCGCGCGATCCGAAAACCCCGCATAGGCGCGCCGTACCTACTGGACGGCCATGGTGTATCGCTTAAACAGAACACATGATCGATTCCCCGCACGCGCCCGCCTTGCGCATCCGAGGCCTGGCCAAGAGCTTCGACAAGCCTGTCATCACCGGGCTCGATCTCGATATTGCCGGGGGTCAGCTTTACGCGCTGCTCGGCCCGAACGGCGCGGGCAAGACCACCACGCTGCGCATGGTCGCCGGGCTCGCCAAGCCCGACGCCGGGTCGATCGAAATTTTCGGTATCAACACGCGGCGCGATCCGCTCGGGGCCAAGGCGATCACCGCCTGGCTGCCCGATGAGCCGATGCTCTATGACAAATTGTCGCCGCTCGAATATCTCGCCTTTGTCGCCGGGCTGTGGCGGATGGACCCCGGCTTCGCGGCGCGCGAAGCCGATCGGCTGCTCCACTGGCTCGATTTGTGGGAGCAACGCGACACGCGCTGCGAAGGCTTTTCGCGCGGCATGAAGCAGAAGGTCGCGCTGGCGGGGGCGTTGATCCATGATCCCAAGCTCCTGATCCTCGACGAACCGCTGACCGGGCTCGATGCGAGCATGGCGCGCTCGGTCAAGGATGCGCTGCGGGCGCAGGTGGAAGCGGGCAAGACCGTGATCGTCACCACCCACATCCTCGAAGTGGCGGAACGCATGGCCGATCGCATTGGCATCATCGGCGGCGGGCGCTTGCTCGCCGAGGGCACGCTCGATGAACTGCGCGACCGTGCCGGCACCGAGGGCATGACGCTGGAAGACACCTTCATCCGCCTGACCAGCGCGGAGCCCGTGGCCGCATGAACTGGGCGATGCGCCGGGCGCGGCCGGGAAGCTTCGTCTGGCTGGCGCTGCACGAATTGCGCCTGACGTTCCGCGCCCGCCCCAGCAAAGGTGCGTCGCGCTGGATTGGCTATGGTCTGCTCGGGCTGTGGCTGTTGATCGGGTGTGCGACCGGCTGGGCGCTGCGGGATACCCCGATTCCGGTCTTGCCCGAGATGTTGATCGCCGTGCTTGGGGCGAGCCTGCTCGCGCTGACCTTCATGACCGCGCAGGCGATGATCGGCAGCCAGCGCACGCTCTATGAGAGCGGCGACCTGTCGCTGCTGTTTACCGCGCCCGTGCCCGAGCGAACGGTCTTGCTGGCCAAATTGCTGGGGATCGCCGGCGCGATTGCGCTGACCTACGCGACGTTGCTGTTGCCGATGGTCGTACCGGTTGCGATTCTCGGCCATCCACAGCTGTTCGGGCTGGTCGCGTTGCTCGCTGCGCTCGCCTTTGCCGCCGCCGCTCTTGGCCTCGCGCTGACGCTGACGATCGCTACGCTGGTCGGCCCGCGCGCCGCGCGCACCGTCGGCCAGATCGTCGCCGCAGTGCTCGGCGGCGCGATCTTCCTCGGCACGCAATTGGTGTCGCATAGCGACCGGCGCGCGGGTGCCTTGGTCGCGCTGTTCGAGCGTCTGCGCGCAAACGGCGTTGGATCGCACGGGCTCTCCGCTTTGCCCGGTCGCGCGGCCCTGGGCGATCCGCTCGCCATCTTCATCCTGCTGGGCGGTGCGCTGCTGCTGTTCGTCGCCGCCGGATCGGCGCTGCAGCGGCTTTTCCTGTCGGGCTATCAGGATGGCGGTATGCGCCTGTCGCGCAGCAAGCCGACCGGCCGCGCCAGCGGACGCCTGTTTCACGCCGGGCTGACGCGCACGATTTTCGCCAAGGAGTGGCGGCTGCTCGCGCGCGACCCGGCGCTCGCCTTCCAGATCGTGGTGCGGCTGATCTACATGGCCCCCTTATTGTTCGTCGCCTTTGGCAAGGGGCACACCCTCCCCCTCCCGGCGACCCTGGCTTTTGGCAGCGTGTTCATCGCGAGCCAGCTCGTCGGCAGCTTTGCCTGGCTGACGGTTTCGGCGGAGGATTCGCCCGATCTGCTGGCGGTCGCGCCGGTCGGCAAGGACGAGATCGACATTGCGAAACTGCTCGCCGCCTTCGCGATGGCCGCGCCGTTTGCGCTGCTGCTGCCGATCGCCATCGCCACCCAGACGGTGCTGGGGGCCGCGATCACGCTGGTGATGACCGCCTTTGGCGGCGCGGCGGCGGGCTATGTCGAACTCAAGCTCGGCAAACCCGGCCAGCGCAGCACGTTCGTGCGCCGCCGTCAGGGCGGCGTGGTCGCGGGCATTTTGTCGCTGCTGATCGCCTTCATCTTCGGCGGCGGCGCGGCGCTGGCGGTGTTTATGCTCGGCGGAGGGCTGGCGCAGCTCGGCTGAGGCTCAGGCCGCGCGCTGTGCCAGCGCGGCGGCGGCTTCCTCCATCAGGCTGGCGATGATGTCGGCGACGGGTTCTTCCTTGGTCACCATGCCGACCGACTGGCCCGCCATCAGGCTGCCATGCTCGACATCGCCCTCGATCACCGCGCGCCGCAAGGCGCCCGCCCAATAATGCTCGATCTGCAATTGCGCCTCGGCCATCGCGATCGTGCCCTCGTCCAGCGCCTGCGCGACTTCGCGCTGCTTGGCGGTAAACAGATCAGCGCCCGCATTCTTCAGCGCGCGCACCGGGATGACGGGCAAGCGCGGATCGATCTGTACGCTTGCCACCGCATCACGCGCCGATGCGCGCAGAAAGGCCTTCTTGAAGTTCGGATGCGCAATGCTCTCGGTCGCGCAGGCGAAGCGCGTGCCGAGCTGCACGCCCGCCGCGCCCATGTCGAGATACGCGGCGATCGCCTCGCCGCGCCCGATGCCCCCCCGCCACGAACACCGGCACCTTGTCGGCAACGTCGGGCAGGATTTCCTGTGCGAGCACGCTGGTCGACACCGGGCCGATATGCCCGCCCGCTTCCATACCCTCGACGACCAGCGCATCGACGCCGAGCGGATCAGTTTCTTGGCGAGGCTGAGCGCCGGGGCGAAACAGATCAGCTTGGCACCCTTGGCCTTGATCGCGTCGATCGATCCCGCCGGGGGCAAACCGCCGGCCAGCACGACATGGCCGACGCCGTGGCGGCTGCACACCTCGATCAGATCGAACAGCGCCGGGTGCATGGTGATAAGGTTCACGCCGAACGGCTTGTCGGTCATCGCCTTGGTCGCGGCGATTTCGGCATCGAGCAATTCCGGCGTCATCGCGCCACAGGCGATCAGGCCGAACCCGCCCGCATTGGAAATGGCCGAGACGAGGTGCCGCTCGGACACCCACGACATCGCGCCACAGATGATCGCGGTCTCGCTGCCCAGAAAGGCCGTGCCGCGCGCCATGCGGCGCTTAAGACGCTCCGCGCCGGAAAGCGGAGATACAATGGAAGTCGCTTGGGTCATGCCATTGTGCCTAGCCGCTACGGTCAAGACCATCTAGCCCCCTCCGACATTCCCCGAAAAGCGGTTTGCGTCGACGAAGCGGACGCTCGCTCTTTCCGCGCGCCATTCGCTCCAGATCGGATCGACCTCGCTCAATCCTCTCTACAAACCGTCAAATTGGTTCAGCAATACGGTGCAATAATATCCATCCATAGTATGACCGCCGTGTCGCTTATAGGATGTTGCGATGACACTATCACCGACGCCTTCTACGCATCATATCTATTGATCGTCTTTCATCGGGATCGCGATCTACCGCCTAGACTGGCTGATCTGATACCTCTTGTCGCAAGTTAGTGATGTGCAGCGTATCCTTCTCGCAATGGAGATGATCATGCCTAGCCAATATACCATCTATCTGGTCAATCAGTCGTCCTCGACGCAGACGTTCTGGTGCTTTCTCACCCGGCCTGCGGAAATCGCGAGCGACCCGAACGTCTTCGCCAATTCGAGCGCGTCGATCGCGATCGACTCGAACGATCCGAGCACAAATTACTTCGTTATCCCCGTGCAATATTCGGTCGGTGCCGGTGCCAGCAACAACGCCGTCGGCCTCGACGTTCAAGTCACCTCGACGATCTCGCAAAACAGCGATCTCGCCCAGGTGTGGAACGCCGATTATGCCAACGCTCCGCCCAAAAAGGGGCCAAAACTTAACGCAGCGAGCACGTCAACCGGCCCGAACAGCATCAAACTCGTCACCAACTCCTTCAACCAGGAAGATAACGAGGCGCTGGGCTGGTACAGCAACCAGTCGTTCGGCATCCAGACGGCCAGCGGCTTCATGGGCATGACCTGGTCACCCTCGCCCAATCAGAGCCGGACCCTGACGCCGAAACTGAGCTTCTACATCAGCGTCGGATCGTTCGGATCCTCGACCCTCGCCGACTGGACGCAGGTCAGCAACGACTCCGCCCAGGTCTCGGTCCCCGGCTCCTTCTCCGGCGGGGCGTGCACCGTAACATTGCTGAACAACGGAAAGTGGAAGATCGCGCCGGGCAAGCCAGCCCAGTTCGCGTTGCTGGAAAATCTCGCCTTCCTGAAATCCGACGAGCATTCGCAGTTGATGGCGATGGCGTATCTGGAAGACGCCACGATCCAACAGGATACCGTGACGCAGGTTCACTGGGACACGTCCTCCGTGGCAAAGCTTTCCGCCGAAGAAGAAGCGGAGGGCTATGTCGCGAACACGTTCCTCACCGGGACGATCACCGTGGCGACAGCGTTGACGGCCGGATTTGCTTACTTCGTGGTGAGCGGGGTGCAATTCTCGATCACCAGCGTCAACGGCGCGACCACCGTGAACTTCAGCTATAGCGGCGCGCAGTCGGCCGCCACCATCCAAAACCTCCTGGTCGCGGGTGCCCAGGCCATCTTTGGCGGCAACAGGCCCTGAAGGGCGCAACCGTCCGTGCGGCTCGGCAAAGGTGACATCCCGGTGAAAACCACCCCCTTCTCACCGACGCCCGACGAGATCGCACAGGCAAACCCGCGCTTCACCCCGGTGGCTGCAGACACGCTGTATGCAGCCACCGCATACCCGCCCACCACGACCGTCACCATCAAACCTGCGCAGGATTACGCGATCGCACTGGTGGCTACTTTTTTCCGTCGGACCTGGCCCAACTTGGCGGGGAACGCATCGTCGCCGGATTGCAGACCGTCGACACCAACGTGTACATCGCCTTCAACCGCGATCTGCCAGTGTCCTGGTTCGCATCGATTTATAAGGCTGGCGAGATCAGCCCCAATGCGGCGGCGTTTCCCTATTCCAGCGATGCCGACAGCTTCATACTGCCGCTCAACAAAGCGGTCACGCTCACCCATGATTCGGCCGGGTGGCATATCCCAAGCTATGATGCCACGCTCTACAAAGTGACCGTCGGCTTTGGCCTCGGCACCGATCCCATCTTTTGTGCCTATGCGCTGCAAGTCTCGCCCGTCAGCACCGCCGTGGTGGCAGCGGGGGGGATTTCAGCTCGTCCGAGATGCGGGCGGGCAGGAGATCGGTGATGTCATCTCGGTGGCGGAGGAAGCCTGGTCGATGCCGATCGGCGGGCAGTATATTCTGACCTTCGATGCCTCCGGCAATGGCACGCTCAGCACCCGCTGAGCGGGCCGTTTTCGCCGTTCAGGCGGCATCCTCGGCATCGAGCCCGTATGCCGTGTGCAGCACGCGCACCGCCAGCTCGGTATAATCCTCCTCGATCAGCACCGAGACCTTGATTTCGGAGGTCGAGATCGCCTGGATGTTGATGCCGCGCTCGCCCAGCGTCGAGAACATCGTGCTGGCGACACCGGCGTGGCTGCGCATCCCCACGCCCACCACCGAAATCTTGGCAACGCGCGTATCGTGCACCAGCGAGGCGAAGCCGATCTTTTCGCGCGCGGCGTTCAGCGCCTCGATCGAGCGCGCCAGATCGGCCGCCGGCACGGTGAAGGTCACGTCGGTCGAGCCTGCCGCATGGGCGATATTCTGGATAATCATGTCGACGTTGATGTTCGCCGCCGCAAGCGGTTCGAAGATCGCCGCGACCGCGCCCGGCTTGTCGGGCACCGCCGTCAGCGTGATCTTGGCTTCGTTCTTGTCATGCGCGATGCCGGTGATGAGCTGGCTTTCCATGTCTTCAATCTCCTCTTCGCCGACGATCATCGTGCCGGGCAATGTATCCGCCATCGGTGCGTCCTCACCAGTGAAGGACGACAGCACTTGCACGCGCACGCCTTCCTTCATCGCGAGCCCGACCGAGCGCGTCTGGAGCACCTTGGCCCCCACGCTGGCAAGCTCCAGCATCTCTTCGTAGGTGACTTTCTTCAATTTGCGCGCGCGCGGGACGATGCGCGGGTCGGTGGTGTAGACCCCGTCGACATCGGTGTAGATGTCGCAGCGATCCGCCTTCATCGCCGCCGCCATTGCCACTGCCGACGTATCGGAGCCGCCACGGCCAAGCGTGGTGACGCGGCCATCCGCATCGATGCCTTGGAAACCGGGGATCACTGCCACTTCGCCCGCCGCGAGACTGGCCTCCAGCGCAGCCATGTCGATGCCTTCGATCCGGGCCGAGGCGTGCGCATCCGACGTCGCGATCGGCAATTGCCAGCCAAGCCAGCTGCGCGCCGGCACCCCCGCCGCCTGCAGCGCGATCGCCAGCAAGCCACTGGTGATCTGCTCGCCTGCCGAGACGACAACGTCATATTCCTTGGGGTCGTAAAGCGACGACGCCTCGCGGCAGAAGCCGACCAGCCGATCGGTCTCGCCCGCCATCGCCGATACCACCACCGCGACCTGATTGCCCGCCGCGACTTCGCGTTTGACGCGCGCGGCAACGCTGCGGATCCGTTCGATCCCGGCCATCGAGGTGCCGCCGAATTTCATCACGATACGGGCCATGCGCAGCAGACATCCTTGAGCTGGGGCTTGGGCTATTGGGGGCGTCCTGATAGGAAGCGCACATGAAGAGCGCAACCGTAACGTCTGTAACCACTATCAACCCCGCGGAAGCCGCCCATTTCGGCGCGATGGCGGCGGATTGGTGGGATCCCAAGGGCTCCTCGGCGATGTTGCACCGCTTGAACCCGGTGCGCCTGCGCTATCTGCGCGAACGGATCGATGCGCAGTGGCATGGCGACGAGACGGGCTTCACCCCGCTTGCGGGCAAGCGTGCGCTCGATGTCGGCTGCGGTGCCGGTTTGCTGTGCGAACCGCTGGCGCGCTTGGGAGCGAGCGTCACCGGGCTCGACGCGGCGGCCGAGAATATTGCGGTGGCGAGCGCGCATGCTGCGCAATCGGGCCTCGCGATCGACTATCGCACCGGCAGCGTCGAGAATCTGGACGGCGCAACCTTTGATCTCGTCACCAGCATGGAAGTGATCGAGCACGTTACCGACCCTGCCGCCTTCATTGCCGGGCTGGCGGGTGCGCTGGCGGAGGGTGGCCTGCTAATCCTCTCCACCCCCAACCGCACGGCATTGTCACGCCTCGCGCTGATCACCGTTGGCGAAGGGCTCGGGCAAATCCCGCGCGGCACGCATGACTGGGACAAGTTCCTGACGCCGGATGCCCTGACCGAATTGGTCGAGGCGGCGGGCTTGCGCGTCGTCGATGTGCGCGGGCTCGGCTTCTCGGTCGCCAAGGGCTTCGTACTGAGCGACGACACCAAGCTCGATTATTTCGTGACGGCGGTGCGGGCATAACGCCAACACGCGCGCCATTCTTCCCCCCCTCCCTGGAAGGGAGGGGCTGGGGGTGGGTGGCTCTCCGTGCTGGGCGACAGCGCGACCAACGGGCCGACCAACCCCTC
>NZ_JSBN01000107.1 GCF_000797515.1 Sphingomonas sp. Ant H11 | reverse complement strand
TGTGTCCGCCGCCGGGGCCACGGGCGATTCGAGCACCGCCGGCTGCGGTGCAGCGGCGACCGCAGGCGCCCCGTCACCCGCCTCGATCGTCGCGATCATCGCGCCGACGAGGACGGTGTCACCAACCTGCACTGCATGCTGGCCCATCACGCCCGCCACTGGCGAAGGTACTTCGACCGAGACCTTGTCGGTTTCGAGGCTCGCGATCGGCTCGTCGACCGCGACCTTATCGCCCGGCTGCTTGAGCCATTCGCCGAGCGTCGCTTCGGTGATCGATTCGCCGAGTACCGGTACTGTGACTTCGGTTGCCATATCTTGCTTCTTCCAACTGTGCTCCTGCGGAAGCAGGAGCCTAGGGTTGCTCTGCGGGAGCCTGGGTTCCTGCCTGCGCAGGAACACAAGCGCCGTCGTTAAACCTTGCGCGTCCGCCGAATTTCCTCGCGGACGCTATGCCCCAGCGCATCGGCAACCAGCGCTGCCTGCTCCATCTGGTGCCGCTTCATCAGCCCGGTGGCGGGCGATGCCGAAGCCGCCCGCCCGGCATAGCGCGCGCGTGTCGAGCGCACGCCCGCTTCGACCAGACACTCCTCGATGAACGGATCGACGAAGCTCCACGCGCCGTTATTCTTTGGCTCTTCCTGCGCCCAGACGACCGTCTCGAGATTGGGCATCTTCTTCAGACGCTCGACCAGCGGCTCGCCGGGGGAAGGGATAAAGCTGTTCGAGGCGGACAATCGCGGTGTTGGTATCGCCAGCCGCATCGCGCGCTTCGATCAGGTCATAAGCGACCTTGCCGGTGCACAGGACGAGGCGTTTCACATCGACATCCGCCGGAGCGGAAGGGTCACTAAGGATGCGCATGAAATGGCTGTCGCCGAGGAAATCCTCGGTCTGCGACACCGCTAGCTTATGGCGCAGCAGCGACTTGGGCGTGAAGATCACCAGCGGCTTGCGGAACGAACGGTGCATTTGCCGCCGCAGCAAGTGGAAATAATTGGCGGGCGTGGTGCAGTTGGCGACCTGCATGTTATCCTGCGCGCACAATTGCAGGAAGCGCTCGACGCGCGCCGAGCTATGCTCGGGCCCCTGCCCTTCATACCCATGCGGCAGCAACATCACCAGGCCGTTGGCGCGCAGCCACTTGGCCTCGCCGCTGGCGATGAACTGATCGATCATGATCTGCGCGCCGTTCATGAAGTCGCCGAACTGCGCCTCCCACATCACCAGCGTCTTGGGGTCGGCCAGCGCATAGCCATATTCGAAGCCGAGCACGCCATATTCGCTAAGCGGGGAGTCGAGCACTTCGAAGCGGCCATGCGGGATCGTCTCGAGCGGGCGGTACTTATGCTCGTCGGTCTGGTCGACCCACACTGCATGGCGCTGCGAGAAGGTGCCGCGGCCCGAATCCTGGCCCGACAGGCGCACGCCATAGCCTTCCGACAGCAGCGACCCGAAGGCCAGCGCCTCGCCCGTCGCCCAGTCGAAATTCTTGCCCGACTTGAACATCTCGCGCTTGGCGTCGAGCACGCGGTTGAGCGTCTTGTGGACGGTCAGCCCCTCGGGGATCGTGGTCAGCGTGCGACCAAGCGAATCGAACAATTTCTGCTCGATGCCGGTGTTGACGTTGCGGCGTGCGGTCTCGGCGTCTGCGGGTGCGTGCAGCCCCGACCAGCGCCCGGCAAACCAGTCGGCCTTGTTGGGCTTGTAGCTCGCCCCTGCCTCGAACTCGCCCTCGAGCAGCGTGGTGAACTGTTGGATATTGTCGTCGATCCAGGCGCGGTCGATCACCTTCTGCGCGATCAGCTTCTGGCCGTAGATTTCGCTGACCGGGGGATGATCCTTGATCGCCTTGTACATCAGCGGCTGGGTGAAGCCGGGCTCGTCACCTTCGTTATGCCCGAAGCGGCGATAGCACCACATGTCGATCACGATGTCGCGGTGGAAGCGCTGACGGAACTCGATCGCCATCTTGGTGGCGAAGGTCACCGCCTCGGGATCATCACCGTTGACGTGGAAGATCGGGGCCTGCACGCCCTTGGCGACATCGCTCGGATAGGGCGAGCTGCGCGCATATTGCGGGCTGGTGGTAAAGCCGATCTGATTGTTGATGACGAAGTGGATGCAACCGCCGGTATTGTACCCGCGGATTCCGGAGAAACCGAGGCACTCCCACACGATGCCTTGCCCGGCAAACGCCGCGTCGCCGTGAATCAGCACGGGGAGCGACGCCTTGTGCTCGGTCAGATCGTTGGCGATCGTCTGGATCGCGCGGGTCTTGCCCAGTACGACCGGGTCTTCCGCCTCGAGGTGCGAGGGGTTGGCGACCAGCGACATATGCACGCTGATCCCGTCAAATTCACGATCGGTCGAGGTGCCGAGGTGGTATTTCACGTCGCCAGACCCGGCGACGTCATCGGGATTGTCCGACCCGCCGCCAAATTCGTGGAAGATGATGCGGAACGGCTTGGCCATCACGTTGGTGAGCACGTTCAGGCGACCGCGATGCGCCATGCCGAACACGATTTCGCGCACGCCGAACTGGCCGCCATATTTGATGACCGATTCGAGTGCCGGGATCATGCTCTCGCCACCGTCGAGGCCGAAGCGCTTGGTCCCCACGTACTTCTTACCGCAGAAGCGTTCCCACTGCTCGGCCTCGATCACCTTGTTGAGGATCGCCTTCTTGCCGAGATCGGAGAACTCGATCGCTTTATCCTTGCCCTCCATGCGCTCCTGCAGGAAGCGGCGCTCCTCGACATCGGCGATGTGCATATATTCGAGGCCGACATTGCCACAGTAATTGGCGCGCAGGATGTCGACGAGTTCGCGCACCGTCGTCCATTGCAGCCCCATCGTGCCGCCGAGATAGACAGGCCGATCGATATCGGCGTCGGAAAAGCCGTGATATTCGGTCTTCAGGTCATCGGGCATCTCGCGCTTGGACAGGCCAAGCGGATCGAGGTTGGCCGCCAGATGGCCGCGCACGCGGTAGGTGCGGATGAGGAGCATCGCGCGGATCGAATCGCTCGCCGCGCGCAGGATGGCGTCCTGCGACGGGGCGGCGGGTGCTGCGGCAGCGGCAGGCTTGCCCTTGGACGGCTTGGGCGCGGGCTCCATCTGGGTTGGATCGAGCGCGGAGGTCAGGTCGTCGGTGGACGAGAGCGGCCAATTGGCCTGCTGCCACGACGCGCTGCCCGAAGCGCCTTCCAGCCCTTCGAACCACGATCGCCAGGACGGCTCGACACTGTCGGGCGACGCCTTGAAGCGCGCATACAGCGATTCGATAAAAGCGGGGCTTACGCTGCCCGCCACATCCGCGAAATCCTGGCCTTCGAAGCCCATAATCTTCACCTCTGCTTTCCCTCTCCCACCGGGAGAGGGAGGGGCCCCGCCCGCGAAAGCGGGTGGGAGGGTGAGGGTGACATCG
>NZ_JSBN01000106.1 GCF_000797515.1 Sphingomonas sp. Ant H11 | reverse complement strand
GAGCTGCGCGCGAGAGCGGCTGGTGCGCGCGGACGGCGGCGAGACCAGTGTTCGTATCCTCGGCAGCACCGGGGCGAGCGCCGCCGCCAGCCGTGATCCCTGGACTCCACCGCGCGACCAGACCCGCCTTGGCGACGGCGCACGCCGCATCACTCCCACCCGCACCGTTTCCGGCACCGCCTCAAGAAGGCCCGATTGACCATGCACCAGCCCAACCCCCAACCCGCCTTCGCGCGAATCCTGCAGCAACGCCCCGAGAATTGGGGCGACGATCTGATCGCGCGCGCGGAGGCTGCGCGGCGGCGCGCACTGATGCTGGCGGGTGTCGCCGCGCTGATCGCGGTGCTGGAGGCGGTCGCGCTCGCGGCACTCGCCCCGCTCAAGACCGTGGTGCCCTATACGATCCTGGTCGATCGCCAGAGCGGTTATGCCGAGACGATCAAGGGCCTCGCCCCCGGAGCGCTCACCCAGGACAGCGCCATCGCGCAAGCCGCGATCGTGCAATATGTCATCGCCCGCGAGACCTTCGACGCAAGCGATCTGCGCGCCAATTACGAAAAGACCGCCTTGTGGTCGGACGGCCCGACGCGCGCCGCCTATCGCCACCTGTTCCAGAAGGGCAATCCCGACAGCCCGCTCACCCGCTATCCCGCGACCACGATCGTCTCGACCACGGTGAAGAGCGTCACCATGCCACGAACGGGCAGCGCGACGGTGCGCTTCGACACGATCCGCCACGATCAAGGCGCGGCGGGCGGCGAACGGCGAAGCTGGACGGCGGTGATCGACTATCGCTTTTCGGGCGCGCCGATGCGGATGGAGGATCGCTTCGTCAATCCGCTTGGCTTTCAGGTGACGCATTATCGTCGCGATGCCGAGGACACCGCCCCCAGCCCGGTCCAGTTCGACAGCGCGCTTGGAGTGCCGACGCGATGACCCGCACCACCGTCCCCTGGCTGATCGCGCTGGCCGCGACCTGGACGGCGTGCGTCGCGGCGACGACCGCGCCCGACCGGCCCGCCTGGGTCGATCCGCACATCCGTAACATCGCTTATGATCCCGATCATCTGGTGACGCTGCACGGGCAGCTCGGCTTTCAGGTCATGATCGAGTTTGCCCCCGACGAGCATATCGAAAACGTCTCGATCGGCGATGCGCTTGCCTGGCAAGTGGTGCCGAACAAACGCGCCAACATCCTGTTCCTGAAGCCGCTTGACGCCAACATCCTGACCAACATGTCGGTGGTGACCGACCAGCGCCGCTATATCTTCGATCTCGACGCCAGCCGCGGCAAAACCGCGCATGGCGGCGCACGCACCTATGTCGTGCGCTTCGTCTATCCCGCCGCCCCGGTCGAACTCGCCGCCGCACCGACCGCGCCGCCGCCACCGGTGCGCAGCAACACGCGCTACAGCTATACCGACGCACGGTCGCTGTTGCCGACCCTGGTGTTCGACGATGGCCATTTCACCTATTTCAAATGGGCCGAACAGACCCCCACCCCGGCGATTTTCGCCGTGACCGGCAAGGGCGAGGAAAGCCTGGTCAATTATGGCGTGCGCCAAGGCTACACCATCGTCGAGCAGATCGCGCCGCGTTTCCTGCTGCGCAACGGCAGCGAGACGACCACGCTGATCAACGAAGGTTGGCGCGAGCCCGACCCTGGCCCCGACGCGCCGCCGCCGTTCGATGCCAAGACGGCGAAAGCCGCCAAATCCGCCGAGCGAGCCAAGCCATGACCGATCCGCTTTCCCCCAGCGCCGCTGGCCCACCCCGGCCCGCCGTCGCCTCCCCCAGGCCACAGCGGGGTGGCTGGTTGATTGGTGCCGGGGCGATCTCGCTCGGGCTGCTGTGTTTCACCTTGTTATACGCCGCGCGGGCACCGGTCAGCGATGGCATCGTCACGCGCGGCGGTCGCCCTGCCGATCTGGTCGCCCCACTCGCCCCGCCTGCGGAAATCGCGGCGGTCGAGGCGGCGGCACACGGCGTCGTGCCGATGCCAACCGCCACACCCACCCCCTTGCCTGTCGCCACGCCGTTGCCGCCCGTGACCGCTGGCACGCCCGGCTTTACCGGTCCGTCGGTGGCGGCACTGAACGAGGCGCAGCGGCTGAAAGCGCCCGCGCTGATCGTCGATCTGTCGGTCGCGCCGCCCGCCCCCGCTACCGAACCCGGCAAAGCGGGCGCAACCGATGCCGCCAAAGCCGCCGACGGCAAAAGCGGCGGTGCCTCGCGTCTGGATGGCGACGAACAATTTGCCGAGCGGGTCTCGTCCGCCGAACCCGAACGCGCACGCGCCTCGCAATTGCATAATCTGGCAACGGTGGTGCCGCAGGGTGCGATCATCCCCGCCGTGCTGGAAACCGCGCTCAATTCGGATTTGCCCGGTTTCGCGCGCGCGGTGGTCAGCCGCGACGTGCGCAGCTTTGACGGCAGTACGGTGCTGATCCCGCGCGGCAGTCGGCTGGTCGGGCAATATAAAAGCGCGGTCGCGCAGGGGCAGTCGCGCGCGTTCGTGATCTGGACGCGGGTAATCCGGCCCGACGGTGCCTCGATCCAGATCGGTTCGCCCGCCGCAGACACGCTGGGCCGCGCCGGGCTGGCGGGCAGCGTCAACCGCCATTTCTTCCAGCGCTTCACCAATTCGGTGCTGCTGTCGGTGGTCAATGCCGCCGTGGCAGCGGTGTCGCGCGGATCGAACACGCAAATCCTGATCGGGTCGAGCCAGGAGGCAACCGGGCTGGCCGCTGCCTTGCTGCCGACACAGATCATCCCGCCGACGATCAAGGTCGCACAGGGCACGCCGGTGCGCGTGTTCGTCGCGCGCGATCTCGATTTCACAGCGGTCGGCGGGGCAGCGGAATGAACGCACTGTCACCGCCCGGCACCTATCTCGACGCCTATCTGCGCCCGCTCGCGTCGTGGCTGGAGCGCGCCGATGTCACCGACATCTATATCAATGCGCCCGGCGAGATCTGGGTCGAGACGCTCGACGGCCAAAGCACGCGCCACCCCGCGCCCGATTTGACCGAGTCCAATCTGTGGCGGCTCGCGACCCAGATTGCGGCGATCACGCATCAGGGCATCAGCCGGGAGCATCCGCTGGTGTCGGCGACGCTACCGGGTGGCGCGCGCGTGCAAATCGTCGCCCCACCCGCGACGCGCGGCGCTCTGGTCATGGCGATCCGACGGCAAGTGGTACGGGCGCTGTCGCTGGCCGATTACGAGGCGAGCAATGCCTTCGCCGCCACCGCGATTGGCGATACTCAGCATGAAAGTGCCGAGGACGCAGCATTGGCGGCGCTGCTGGAGGCGCGCCAAATCGGCGACTTCCTCCGCCAGGCTGTGCGAGCGCGCAAAAATATCCTGATTTCGGGTGGCACCTCCACCGGCAAGACCACCTTCCTCAACGCCCTGCTGAAAGCGGTCCCCGAGCGCGAACGGCTGGTGCTGATCGAGGACACGCCCGAAGTGGAGATGACCCACCCCAACAGCATCGGCCTGATCGCGGTGCGCGGCGGCCAGGGCGAAGCGCAGGTCGAGGCGGAGGATTTGCTCAAGGCCTCGCTCCGCCTGCGCCCCGACCGCATCATCCTGGGCGAATTGCGCGGGAGCGAGGCATTCAGCTTCCTGCGCGCGGTCAATTCTGGCCATCCCGGTTCGATCACCACCGTCCACGCCGACAGCCCCGCCGCCGCGATCGACCAGATCGCATTGATGGTGATGCAGGCGGGCACCAGCCTCGGCTGCGGCGAGATCGTCCGCTATGTCGAAAGCGTGATCGACGTATCGGTGCAATTGGTGCGCGGCGAAGGCGGGCGGCGAGTCGGGCGGATCGTGTTGCGGCGGTAAGGTCCGCCGCACTCGGTTCGCGGTGCGAACCGCCGGTGGCTAGGTCGGTCGATAGCCCGCAGTGCGCGCCCGGCTGACCAGCAATTTGTCGATTCGCCGCCCGTCGAGGTCGACCACTTCGAACTTCCAGCCCTGTTCGATGAAGCTTTCGCCCTCGCCCGGCAAATGGCGGAACACCGCGAGTGCGAGGCCCGCGACGGTCGCATAATCGCGATCCTCGGGCAAATCGATGCCGAGCCGTTCGGCCAGCATGTCGACCGCCATTTGCCCGGCAACCAGCAGCGAGCCATCGTCGCGCGTCACCACCGAGGGCGCATCATCCGGGTCGGCGTCCGACGCGAATTCACCCGCGATTGCGGCGAGCAAATCGGCCGGGGTCACAATGCCTTCGAAATGGCCATATTCGTCGTGGATCAGCGCCATCGGCACTTCTGCCTGGCGCAGCGCGTCAAGCGCATCCATCGCGTCGATCTGGTCGAGCACGATCGGTGCCTGCCGCATCAGCGCCCGCAGATCGAGCGGCTCGCCCTTGAACAGCGCCACTGCAATGTCGCGCGCCTGCACCACGCCGATCACGGTATCGACCGAGCCCTCGGTCACCGGCAGCCGACTGTGCGAGGCATTGACCAGCGCGGCGCGCAGCCCGGCGTCATCCAGCGTCGCGTCGATCCATTCGATATCAGTGCGCGGCGTCATCACCTCGCGCACCGGCCGATCCGCCAGCCGCACCACGCCCGAGATGATCGAACGCTCATGCTCCTCGATCACGCCCGACTTGCTCGCCTCGGCGACGATCAGGTGCAGTTCTTCGGCGGTGACATGCTCCTCGCTCTCGCGCTTCAGCCCCATCAGGCGAAACAGCAGTCCCGATGACGAATCGAGCAGCCACACCACCGGTGCCGTGCCCCAGGCCAGCGCCAGCACCGGGCCCGCCATCGCCGCCGCCAGCGGCTCGGGCGCACGCAGCGCGATTTGCTTGGGCACCAGTTCGCCGATGACGAGTGAGGCATAGGTCGTGATGCCGATGACGATGGCAAAGCCGACGCTCTCGGTCGTTTCCGCGCTCAGCCCCAGAAAATGCAACCGCGCCGCAACCGGGCCGCCGAGACTCGCGCCCGAATAGGCACCCGCCAGGATCCCGATCAGCGTAATGCCAATCTGCGTGGTCGACAGGATCTTGCCCGGGTCCGCCGCCAGCGTCAGCGCGGTGCGCGCACCACGATAGCCAGTGCGCGCCATCGCCTCCAGCCGCGCCTTGCGCGCCGAGACGATCGCCAGTTCGGACATGGCGAAAACGCCGTTCAACACGATGAGCGCGAAGATGATCGCGACGTCGATCCAGGGAAAGGGGGGGAGCGGTGCCATGGCGCAGCCCCTCCTTTGCGCGAATCGCACCATTTCACAACCGCGCGAGCGCTATCGCCTTGCCGTTATTTGGCGAAGGCGGACAAAATCAGCGAAGGCCGCCGAAAAAATCCCGCAGCAGCGCGCTCGCCTCGCGGTCACCGATTCCCGGAAACACTTCAGGTCGATGGTGAATCGTCGGCTGGGAAAACAGGCGCGGCCCATATTCGACCGCTCCCCCTTTGGGATCGCTCGCGCCATAATAAAGGCGCGCGATTCGGGCATGGGCGATGGCACCTGCACACATCGCGCACGGCTCCAGCGTCACCCACAAATCGCAATCGCTCAATCGATCGGACCCGATCGCCGCAGCCGCCGCACGAATCGCCAGCATTTCGGCATGCGCGGTCGGATCATGCCGCGCGCGGGGTGCGTTGGCGGCGGTGGCGATGATGCGCCCGTCGAGCACCACCACCGCGCCAACCGGAACCTCTCCCGCCGCTGCGGCATCGGCAGCGGCCGCTAGCGCGGCACGCATCGGGAGAGGAAGCGGGAACATCGTGCCGCCATGCCCCACTTGCTGCCGAATCGGCAAATCGTGGCGGAACGTCGCCGGTTATTGGGTCGTAACGGCATTGCCGTCGGCGCTGACCGGCTTCTTCACCTTGAGCGTCGGTACCGAGATGGTCTTGGTAGTCGTGCCGACTGTGGGCACTTCGATCGTCTTGTTTTCGGTGCCGAGTTCGACGGTCGCCATATTGGCGCTGACCTCCGGAGCCTTGCCGCCGTTCACGCTGAGCGTCGGCAACGAACCCGCCTTGGTATCGATCTTGAGCATTCCGAGCGAGACAAGCGCAACGACGACAAGCGCGGCAAGGCCGACTAAAGCTAAAAGAAAGCGCATGGATCTTCTCCCGTGTTCGCAACATCGAATCGTTACCGTAACCAAACCGGCGTCAGCCTTATGGTTGCATCGCGACATCGAATCGCCTCGGACGGTTGACCGACCGTGCTGCATTCGGTATGCGCCCCGCCTTCACGAGCCTCTTCATGGGCTCACGGACATTCAGGAATTTACGATGTCGCGGATCTGCGAACTGACCGGCAAGGGCCGGATGGTGGGTAACAACGTTTCCCACGCGAACAACAAGACCAAGCGCACGTTCTTGCCGAACCTGCAGAACGTCACGCTGATCTCCGACGCGCTCGGCACCAGCGTCAAGCTGCGTGTCTCGGCGCACGGCCTGCGTTCGGTGGAGCATGTCGGCGGCCTCGACAACTGGCTGGTCAAGACGACCGACGACAAGCTGTCGCTGCGCGCCCGTCGCCTGAAGCGCGACGTCGCCAAGAAGCTGACCGCCGCACCGCAGGCTGCCGCGTAAAACCTCTCAGTTCCGGTTGCGCTTCGGCGCGACCGGATCGAGCCTGAACTTCAGCAACAGGCTGCGCTGTAGCGACAATTGGTTATCGTCCGAGACGAGCCAAATGATCGTTGCAGCGCCTTCGCGCGTCACCGCGACTCCCTCGAAATTGTCGTGGATCAGCGGGGCGGCCAGCGTCGCGATGTCGCGCCCACGCACCGTCGCCCCCGGTTTGACCTGCGCTGGATCGACCACGGTCAGCACATTGGAAAAGCGTGCCCCGGCAAAGCGACGGTTGAGGATCAGCCAGCGCCCGTCGGGCAGCACCGTCATGTCGCTGGGATCATAGCCGCGCGGCGGCAGATAAGTGAAGCGAAAGCCCCAACGCGGCCGCTGCACCGGGTCGCCGAGGAAAACGATCCCACCACGCCCGCTCGCTTTGGGCCAGGGCTTGGTTTCGGCAATCGTGACCATCCCTCCTGTCGGAAGCAGCGTCATCGCCTCTGGCCCCTCATTTTCGGGCCATTTCGACATAACCGGCGGAGCCCCATGCTCTTCCGCTCGACGGAACCCCGAATCGTAACGCCAGAACTCGTTGTAACTCTCGAAACCGACCCAGACCGCGCCCGTCTTACGGTCGATGCTCATCGATTCGCTGTCGCGGTCGCGCTTGAACCACCCCGTTCCGGGACCTGCGGGCAGTTCCGCAAAACTGGGGTCGCGGACCTTCCAATCCGAGCCCATTGTGAAGCGCACGATGTCACTGCTGTCGCTGAGCAAGGTGAAGCGGTCGCCCTTGACACTGAGCGAGGAGAAGCCGCCGAATTGCGGATCTGGGCTGCGCAACTGCACACCGCCCAGCCACACCAGATCCCCCACGCGGGTGATATCGGGTCGGGCCGGATCAAGCATCACCGGCACGGCGCGAAAATGCGGATCGGTGCCGAGCCGCACGCGACGCCCTGGCACCGTCGAATCCGGCACGAACAGCAAGGCAAACAAAACCGACCATAAAATGCGCATCCCCCGCCCCTGCGGGAGCCAGCAGCGACACGCAACCGCGATTCGTCGGGCGCTGCGCCGATGAACGACGGCTAACAGAGCCATTCAGGCTTACCTCAGCCCGACTCGGCCATAACCGCATCATCGGAAACACCAACCGGGAGACGCACCATGTTGAAGAAACTCACGCTCGCAGCCACGGCGATGGTCCTGACCGCTTCCGGTCTGGCCGCCACGCCTGCCGCCGCCCAGCGCTACGATGGCGGCCAAGGCTATGCTTACGATCAGGCCTATCGCGACGGCTACAATCGCGATGACGGATATCGCGGTTACCGCGACGATCGGCGCGGCTATCGCGACGACGGCTATTATCAGGACCGCCGCTACTACAGCCGCGCCCGCAACCGCTGCAATAACGACCGCGGCACCATTATCGGCGCGATTGCGGGCGGTTTGCTCGGCAATGTGATCGCAGGCGGCGGCGACCGCACGCTGGGCACCGTCCTGGGTGCAGGCGGTGGTGCCCTGGCCGGTCGTGCGATCCAGAAGGACGGTCAGCCGGGCTATTGCCGCTAACGCGACCGCGACTCCTTTCAGAGTTACCCCCGCGTTGCGTAACAGGGGGCGGAGGCCGGCTTCCCTAGAGGCCGGCCTCCTTTATGTCCGGGCGCGATGCGCCCGGCGATCAATACATATGTTGCCCGCCATTGATGCTGAGCGTGGAGCCGGTGACGAACCCGCCCTCGTCCGAACACAGGAAGGCAACGCCGCGCGCGATCTCGCTCGCCTGACCCAACCGACCGACCGGAATCTTGGCAACAATCTTCTCCAGCACATCCGCCGGGACCGCCGCGACCATGTCGGTATCGATATAGCCGGGCGCGATCGCGTTGACCGTTACGCCGGCCCGCGCGCCCTCTTGCGCCAGCGCCTTGGTGAAACCGTGAATGCCCGATTTGGCGGCGGCATAGTTGACCTGGCCATATTGGCCGGCCTGGCCGTTGATCGACCCGATATTGACGATCCGCCCCCATTTGCGGTCGCGCATCCCGGGAAACACCGCCTTGGCCATGTTGAAGCAACCGCCCAGATTGGTGTCGATCACCTCTTTCCATGCCTGGTAGCTGAGCTTCATGATCGTGCCGTCGCGCGTGATGCCGGCATTGTTGACCAGCACATCGACCGGCCCCAGCGCCTCGACCACTTTCGCAGTGCCTTCCTGGCAGGCGTCGTAATCGGCGACGTCCCATTTGAACGCGGCAATCCCCGTGCGCTCGGTAAATTCGCGCGCGCGCTCGTCATTACCGGCATAGGTCGCTGCGACCGTCATGCCATGATCCTTCAGAGCGAGGCTGATTGCCTCCCCAATCCCGCGAGTGCCGCCGGTTACGATCGCGACGCGTGCCATCAAACTCTCCTCCCAGGATCTATCGCCCAACCCACGCTAGGCGGATGGCGTCCACCCTTCAAGTTGACGCGCAAGTAAAACCCGCAGCATTCCGATGCCGATCTCTCCGGCATTGAGGCAGGGGATATAGGCGAAATGGGTGCCGCCATTTTCCTCGAAGCTCTCGCGTCCCCGAATCGCCAGTTCCTCCAGCGTTTCAAGGCAGTCGGCCGAAAAGCCGGGGGCGAAGATCGCGACCTTGGTAATGCCCTTGGCCGGCAGCGCATCGAGCGTCGCGTCGGTCGCCGGTTCGAGCCACTTGGCGCGCCCGAAGCGCGATTGGAAGGTGACCGTCATCGGCCGTCCCAGCCGCTCGCCGAGCAACCGCGCGGTCTTCTGGCAATGGCAGTGATAGGGATCGCCCAGTTCGAGCGTGCGCTGCGGCATGCCGTGGAAGCTGGCGACGATCGCCTGCGGCTCGAAATCGAGCGCGGCCAGCCCCGCCGTCAGCGATTGCGCCAGCGCCTCGATATAAGCGGGGTCGTCATAATAAGGCGGCAAGGTGCGCAAGGCCGGTTGCCAGCGCATCTTGGCCAAAGCGGCAAAGGCCTTGTCATTGGCGGTCGCAGTCGTCGCCCCGCAATATTGCGGATAGAGCGGCGCGACCAGGATCCGTTCGCAGCCAGCACCTTCATCGCCTGCAGGCGATCCGGGATGGAGGGAGTGCCATAGCGCATCGCCCAATCGACCAGCACGTCCGCGCCGAACGCCCCTTGCAGCGCCGCACTCTGCGCCTTGGTGATCGCGGCCAAAGGCGAGCCATCGGTGCTCCACACCTGGGCATAAGCCTCGGCTGATTTTTGCGGACGGGTATTGAGGATGATGCCGCGCAGGATCGGCTGCCAGATCAGCGGCGGAATCTCCACGACGCGCCGATCCGAGAGAAATTCGGCGAGATAGCGTTTGACCGACTTGGTATCAGGCCCGTCCGGCGTGCCGAGATTGGTGAGCAGAACGCCGATCTTCGGCTTGGGCACGACCGGATGTCCGGCGGGGAGAATCGGTGGCATCAAACGGTTCCCGGAGTGAGCGGCAGGCGGCGCAAGCGATAGCCCGTAGCGGCTTGCAGGGCATTGGCAATTGCGGGCGCAACCGGGGGCACGGCGAGTTCGCTCACCCCGCCCGGCTCCGCCTCGCTCGAAATCAGCTCGACCGTAATGTCGGGCGTGTCGGCCAAGCGTGGCAGGCCGAGATCGCCAAAGCCGCGCGCTTCGGCCAGATTGGCCTTGAACCCGGTCGCACTGCCGGTCGCCGCCGCCATGCCGAATAGCAGCCCGCCTTCGATTTGCTGGCGGACGATGTCGGGGTTGATCTGCCGCCCGCAATCGACCGCCGCGACGATGCGATCGACGCTGACCGCCTGGCCCTCGCCGACATGCGCCTCGACCAGCACCGCGATATGGCTGCCGCGAAAGCTGTGACAAGCAATGCCCTGCCCGCTTCCCGCAATGCCGCCTTCCCAACCGCCAAGCGACGCGGCGGTCGACAAGCACCGCGCCAGCCGCGCATCCCCGCCCAGCATGCCGATGCGGAAGGACAGCGGCTCGGTCCCCGCAACATGCGCCAGTTCATCCAGAAAACACTCGGTAAAAAAAACGTCGTGTAGCTATGCGCGCCGGAGCGCCAATGTCCGGTTGGCACACCGATATCGGCCGGGTGATGGTCGATCGCATAGGCCGGAATACGGTAAAACGGTGTGGCCCCGGCCACCGCATAGCCATCGCCGAACGGCGCAACCGCTTGCGCTGCGCGGAACCCCGCATCGTGCGCCAGTAAGCGCGCCGCCAGTTCCTGCCCGGTGGCAGGAGCGGCGATCTTGGCGAGCCAACCGAGAATCTGCCCATTGCCGCCGAGCCGCGCCGCCATCCGTGCCATTGCGGGGGGGCGATAGCGATCGTGCAGCAAATCCTCCGACCGGCTCCACACCAGTTGCACCGGGCGTTTGAGGCTGTGCGCCAGCACCGCCGCCTGCGCCGCGCACTGCGTTTCCAGATTCGCGCCGAACGATCCGCCGATCAGCATCGGATGCACCAGCACCGCATCCTCGCCAACGCCAATTGCCGCCGCCGCTGCGCTGCGCGCCAACCCCGGTGCCTGGGTCGGCAACCACAGTTCCAGCCGCCCGTCCCGATACTGCGCGGTCGCCGTCATCGTCTCGATCGCGGCGTGCGCGGCAAGGCCGACATGATAATCGGCGGTCACCACGCGCGCGCCCTTGAACACCGCCGACAGATCACCCTGCCGCGCGATGCGTGCGCCGGGCCCGTCGAGCGCGGCCTTCAGCGCCGCGTTGATGCTGGCGCTACTGACCGCGGGGCTCTTCGTCTCGAACCGGGGGGCAAGCGCATCGAGCGCCTTGTTCGCCGCCCACCAGTTATTGGCGATCGCCGCGACCCAGCGATCGTTGGTGACGACCTGCAGGACGCCGCGAACGCGCTCTGCCGCCGTGCGATCGACCCGCATCAACGTGCTGTCGCCCACCGGACCCTGGCGGATGCTGGCATAGACCATGTCGGGCAAGCGCACGTCGCCTGCGAAATTGGCCGAACCGTCGATCTTGGACGGGCCATCGAGCCGGGGCAGCGACTGGCCCGACAGGCGGTCGCCACCATCCCCGCGCAGCGGCAACGGATCGGGCAGCGTGCCGCCCACCGCTTCGGTCGCCAGCTCGGCGAAGCGCAGCCGGTTGTTGCCGTGGACGACGAAACCTTCGGCGGTGGTGCACGCCTGCCACTCGACCTTCCAGCGCCTGGCCGCAGCCTTACACAACAGCACGCGTGCCGCCGCCCCCGCCGCGCGCAAGGGGTCCTCAAACGCGCGGACCGACGTCGACCCGGCAGTCAGCATCAGCCCCATCCGCCCGGCATGGGCCTCGCGCCACGTCTTGATCAGCCCGTCGCCCGGCTGCTCGAACAGTTCGCGCGCGCCAAGCGCATTGGCGTAGAGCGGGTTGAATGGGGCCGCCTCGACCGCGACGGTCCGCCAGTCCGCGCCGAGTTCATCGGCGATGATTTGCGGCAGCGTGGTGTAGACGCCCTGGCCATGCTCGGCCTGCGGCACGGCGACGGTAACATGGCCGTCGTCGCCGATCTTGAGCCACGCGCCGAACACGCTCTCGCCCTTGTCGGCGGTGAGATTGCCGGAATAGCGCCGTGGCCACAGCCCCCAGGCGACCACCAGCCCGATCCCCGCGCCACCACCGATCAGCAGCGTGCGACGATCGATCTTCGGGGGTGCGGGGGAAGCCATTGCCTTGCTCTATCGCGCCAAGCGCCGCACCGCCAGTTCGGTGTGGCTAGGCCGTCACAGCCTCCGCCGCCGCCAGTGCGCGATATTTGGTGCGGATCGATACCTTGTCGATCTTCTCGGTGCCCAGGCGCGGCAAGGCGCTGTCGACGATCCAGATGCGCTGCGGCACCTTGAACGCGGCAACATGCGCGAACAGGAATTCGCACAGCGCCTCGGTCGTCAGCGTCTCGCCCTCGCGTGGCAGCACCACCGCGCCCGGCACTTCGCCAAAGCGCTCGTCGGGAAGGCCGAACACCGCCGCCTCGGCCACCGCCGGATGTTCGTAAATCGCGGCCTCGACTTCCTGACACGAGATATTCTCGCCACCGCGGATGATAATGTCCTTCTTGCGATCGACGATGAACAGATAGCCGTCCTCGTCGAGATAGCCGATATCGCCGGTCAGAAAGTAACGATCGGCGGTGAAGGCGGCGGCGGTGGCGTCGGGCCGCCCGTAATATTCGGTGAAGTTGCAGATCGAGCGAATGCCGACCTCGCCGCGCTCGCCCTGCGCGACCGGCTTGCCCGCGCCATCAAGGATCGCGAGATCGACCAACGGTGCCGAAGCGCGCCCGGTTGAATTGGGCTTGGCAAGGTAATTGTCCCGGAAATTCCCGCAGCCACGCCGTTGGTTTCGGTCAAGCCGTAGCCGAGCAGCGGCTTGGGGCCGCCCATTTCGTCGGCGATGCGCCGGACATGCTCGACCGGACGCGGTGCCCCGCCTGCGGCGAAATCGGTAACCGACGACAGATCATAGTCGCCACGCTTCGGGTGAGTCAGGATTTCGAAGCTCATCAGCGGCACGCCGACGAAATAACTGACCTTCTCGGCCTGAATCAGCCGCATCGCCTCTTCGGCATCCCATTTCGGCATCAACACGAGTTTGCGCCCCATGGCAAAGCTTTGCAGGAACACCGGCACTTCGGCGGTGACGTGGAAGAGCGGCACGTTGAGCAAGGTTGCGGGCTGGCCGACCGGCGGATTGCCATCGGCAGTCGTAATGCCGAGCATGACCAGCGCTTGCGCGAGATAGTTGAACACGCCCTGCGTCACCGCACGGTGATTGCTGATCGCGCCCTTCGATTGGCCGGTCGAGCCCGAGGTAAACAGGATCGTGGCGGGGTCTTCGGGCGCGATAGTCGGCAGGGCGACGTCGGTCGGCCCGGCCAGCGCCGCAAGCGCGCTGCCAAGCGGCTGCACATCATCGATCGTCACCACCGCGACATCGAGCCCGTCAATCTCGGCCAGCCGCTTCGCGCGCGGGGGATCGGCAAAGACCAGGCGGCACTCGACCTCGGCCACCGCGGTCGCCAGTTCCTCGGACTGCCACCAGCCGTTCAGCAGCGTCGCGACACCGCCCGCCATCACGATGCCCATGTACAGCGCGATCCACGACGGCGAATTGCGCATCGCGATGCCGATTCGGTCGCCGGGAGTAACTTGGTGTTGCGCAATCAGGCCCTTTGCGACGCCCTGCGCGACCGCATAAACCTCCGCAAAGGTCAGCCGCTCGGGCCCCGCCACCAGGAAAGGCAGGTCGGCGTGAGTCGCGCAATAATGCGCGAAATAGGGCGGCAAGGTCTGCGGTACGCCAGTGATAAACGGCAGATCGACGCCACCTGCCGCTACGGATCCCAGCCCGAACGGTGCCCCGGGCCCGGTCAGCCCCGCCAGGGCGGCATCCATTCGCAGGTCCAGTTTGCTCGGCATCTCGCTCTCCACTTGGTCTTATCGCCTTCCGCCATTATGGAGGCGCAAATCCTCGGGGAAAAGCCTTGATCCTGACTGCCGCCCTGCCCGTGCTCGCCAATGCCGCCTCGGCCGCGCAGGGCCACCTCCATTTCGCCGATCTCCACCTCAATCCGGTGGCGATCGACCTGCGTTTCTTCCAGATCAAATGGTATTCGATCGCCTATATCACCGGCATTCTGGTCGGCTGGTGGTATTTGCTGAAGCTGCTGCGCCAGCCGGGCGCGCCGATGGCACGCCGCCATGCCGACGATCTGGTGTTCTACGCCACGCTCGGCATCATCCTTGGCGGGCGGCTGGGCTATGCGCTGTTCTACGCGCCGCAATTGCTGACCAAATGGGGCCTGTTCAAGCTGTGGGATGGTGGCATGTCCTTCCACGGCGGGATGATCGGCACCTCGATCGGCATCATCCTGTTTGCGCGCTCGCAAAAGCTCGATTGGCTCCGCGTCCACGATTATCTCGCCTGCGCGGTGCCGTTCGGTCTGTTCTTTGGGCGGATCGCCAATTTCGTGAACGGCGAATTGTGGGGCAAGCCGTCCGACGTGCCGTGGGCAATCGTGTTCAACGACACCGTACAAAGCGGCATGATCGAACCCGCGCGCCACCCGAGCCAATTGTACGAAGCCGGGCTGGAGGGCGTCGCCTTGTTCGCGGTGCTGTGGTTCGCCTTCTGGAAGACCAAGGCGCGCTATGAGCCGGGCAAATTGGTCGGGCTGTTCCTGCTTGGCTATGGTCTCGCACGCTTCACCGTCGAGTTCTTCCGCGAGCCCGATGCGCAATTCAACGATTGGTGGGGCGGCTTCTTCGCGCACACAATCCATATGGGACAGGTGCTGACGCTGCCGATGATTATCGGTGGGCTTTATCTGATCGTCACCGCTAAGGGCCGCCGCCACCGCGTCGTACCGATCGCGGGCGACGCGAGCGTGGCATGAAAAAATCCCCCTCCCGCTTGCGGGAGGGTTGAGGGCC
>NZ_JSBN01000105.1 GCF_000797515.1 Sphingomonas sp. Ant H11 | reverse complement strand
GCGCCGTGCGCTGAAGACGTGGAGCGAGCCAGATGGCAGCGTGCGCTGGCTGTTCGGCGGCCCGACCCGCAGGCTGTCTCCCTGGGCGCGCGCGGTGAAGCGCGATCTCGAAGCCGCCCAGCGCGTCGATCTGATCTCCGCCTATTTCGCGCCGAGTCCGGGGATGCTGCGGCGGCTCGACGCGGCCGGGCTGCGCGGCCGGGTGCGGATCGTGCTGGCGTCCAAAAACGATCACGGTGCCGCGATTTGGGCGTCGCGCTTCACTTATGCCGGGCTGCTGCGCAAGCGCGTGCAGATCTACGAATATCAGCCGACCAAGCTGCACACCAAGCTCTTCCTGATCGACGACGTCGTCTATATCGGCTCGGCCAATTACGATATTCGCAGCCTGTTCCTGAACCTGGAAATGATGCTGCGGATCGATGACCCGGCCTTTGCCGCGCATGTCCGCGCCTATGTCGATAACGAGGTGGGTGAATCCGAGCGGATCACCGCCGAACATTATCGCGCCACCACCGGCTGGTGGACTCGCACCAAGCAGGCCGCTGCCTTTTTCGTGATGACCGTGCTCGACTATAACGTCACCAAGCGGCTCAATTTCGGGCGCGAGCGGTGAAGCGGCAAGCGCGGATCGATCGCGATTTCGCGTTGCTGTTCACCGTCATGCTGACGATCGCGGCGGGCAACACCGCGCTGCAATCGGTGCTGCCCGCGCTTGGCCGGTCGCTGCGCGTGCCCGACAGCGCGGTGGCGGCGGCATTTTCGGTATCGGCACTGCTGTGGGTGCTGGCGGCGCCGTTCTGGGCGAAGCGGTCGGACCGGCACGGACGGCGCGCGATGATCCTGCTCGGCGTCGGTGGTTTTGCCGTGTCGCTGAGCGTATGCGGCGTGTTTCTCACCGCCGGGATCAATGGCTGGATCGGCGGCACGGCGGCGTTCCTGTGCTTCATCGTCGGGCGGCTGATCTACGGCACCTTCGGCGCAGCGGCACCGCCCGCAGTCCAGGCGTTGGTCGCGGGCAATACCTCGCGCGCGCAACGCACCAAGGCGCTCACGCTGTTGGGATCGGCCTTTGGCCTTGGGACCATCCTTGGCCCCGCCATTGCCCCCTACCTGATCCTCGGGTCGCTCGGCGGGGTCGAGATCGGGCTGGCGGGCCCGGCCTTCCTGTTCGCGCTGTTCGGGCTCAGCGTGTGGATCGCGGTGCGGCAGATGCTGCCCAACGACCTGATCCCGCAGGCGGGGACGCATGGTGCGGCCAATGCCTATCCTTCGATCGGCGGGCAAAGTTCGGGTGCGAGCATCATGGCGGCGACCGAGCCGCATAGCGAGCAAGTGGGCTATGCCGACCCGCGCATTCGGGGCTGGATGATCGCGGGGCTGATCATGGGCCACGGCCAGGCGATGACGGGGCAGGCGATCGGTTTCCTCGTGATCGACCGCTTGCATCTCGCCCCGGCGCTCGCGCTGCAACCGACCGGTATCGTGCTCATGATGGGCGCGGGCGCGGCGCTGCTGGTGCAATGGGGGATCATCCCCAATCTCGATCTGCGACCGCGCGCGATGATGCTGACAGGGCTGCTGATCGCGACGCTCGGCTGCGTGCTGACCGGGCTGGCGACGTCGCTCTACAGCATCGCCTGCGCCTATGCGCTCGCCAGCGTCGGCTTCGGCTTTACGCGCCCGGCGTTTACGGCAGGGGCGTCGCTCGCGGTCGGGCATAACGCGCAAGGGGCGGTTGCGGGGAAGGTCACCTCGATCAACGGTGCGGCGTTCGTGCTGGGGCCGTCGATCGGGGTGGGGCTGTATGAAGCATGGCACCCGCTGCCCTATCTGACAGCGGGTGCCGCAATGCTGCTGCTGTTCCTCTATGCCCGCTTCACCTTGCGCGAACCGTCAGCGATCTCCCTCGCGGGGGCGCAATTGCCCCGGTGAGACGAAGCCGATTGGCTGCAGCGACGCCGCATCCTGCTTCAGCCGCGTGCTCATCGATTCATACTCACGTTCGAGCTCGGGCGTGACCGAGGCGCGCGATTCGCCCAGCGCAATCTCGAAATGCGCCATCGTCACCTGCGTGACGGCCAGCGATTCGCGCAAAGCCGTGAGCCCGGCGCGCCGCACGAGATCCTCGAGATCGGCTCCGGTGAAGCGATCGGTCCGTCGCGCGAGTTCGTCGAGATTGACGTCCTCGGCGATCGGCATCTTGGCGGTCTGGATCGCCAGGATGCGCGCGCGCCCGTCGAGGCTGGGCACGCCGACATAGATCAGTTCGTCGAAGCGGCCCGGCCGAAGCAAGGCCGGGTCGATCAGATTGGGCCGGTTGGTCGCGCCGATCACCACGACCGACTGCAATTCCTCCAGCCCATCCATCTCGGCGAGGATGGTGTTGACGACGCGTTCGGTCACTTGCGGCTCACCCAGCCCGCCGCCGCGCGCAGGCACCAGCGAATCAAGCTCATCGATGAAGATCACGCACGGTGCCACCTGCCGCGCGCGCGCGAACAATTTGGCGATTTGCTGTTCGCTCTCGCCATACCATTTGCTGAGCAGATCGGACGAGCGCGTGGCGATGAAGTTCGCCTGCGCCTCGCGCGCGACCGCTTTGGCCAACAAGGTCTTGCCGGTGCCGGGCGGACCGTAAAGCAGGAAGCCCTTGGCCGGGCGAATGCCCAGCCGCCGGAACGCATCGGGGTCCTTCAGCGGGAGTTCGACACCTTCCTTCAAGCGCATCTGCGCTGAATCGAGACCACCGACATCGTCCCAGCGGACGCGCGGTGCCTCGACCATCACTTCGCGCATCGCCGAGGGCTGCACGCGCTTCAGCGCATCGACGAAATCCTCGCGGGTCACGGCGAGCGTGTCGAGGATCTCGGGCGGGATCGTGCCCTCCGACAGGTTGAGCCGCGGCATCAGCTTGCGCACCGCCTCGATCGCCGCCTCGCGCGCGAGTGCGGCAAGATCGGCCCCGACAAAGCCATAGGTGGTGCGCGCCAGCTCATCCAGATCGACCTTGTCGCCAAGCGGCATACCACGTGTGTGGATGCCGAGAATCTCGCGACGACCGCGCTCATCCGGCACGCCGACGACGATTTCCCGGTCGAACCGACCCGGACGCCGAAGCGCCTCATCGATCGCTTCGGGGCGATTGGTCGCCGCGATCACCACGACATTGGCGCGCGCTTCCAGCCCGTCCATCAGCGTCAGCAATTGCGCGACCAGCCGCTTCTCGGCCTCACCCGACACTTGCCCGCGCTTGGGCGCGATCGAATCGATCTCGTCGATGAACACGATCGAGGGTGCCGCCTTGGCCGCTTCCTCGAACACCTGACGCAACTTGCCCTCGGATTCGCCGTACGCGGAGCCCATGATCTCGGGCCCGTTGATCAGGAAAAACTCGGCGGCGGATTCGTTGGCAACGGCGCGCGCAAGCCGCGTCTTGCCGGTGCCGGGCGGCCCGTGCAGCAACACGCCCTTGGGCGGATCGACGCCAAGACGCTGGAACAATTCGGGGTAGCGCAGCGGCAATTCGACCATTTCGCGCAACTGATCGATCGTCGGGCCCATGCCGCCAATATCGTCATAGGTAACGTCGGCGCGGCGCGCTTCCTTCGGCTCCTCATATTCGGGGCGAAGTTCAATTTCAGTATTTTCGTCCACATGCACCACGCCCTTGGGCACGGTGGAGATCACCGCGAGGCGGATTTCCTGGAGCGCATAAGCCGGCGCGCGCAGCATATTCTGCACACCGGGGGGCATGTTGTCGACGCGCTGCTGCCCTGCGGTTGCGACGACGTCGCCCTGCGTCAGCGGGCGGCCCAGGAAGGTGCGCTTCAACGCGTTGGACGAGCCCTGCAAACGCAGATTCTGCTGCGCCGGGGCAAACACCACCCGCGTCGCCGCCTTCGATTCGACACGGCGGATTTCGACGAAATCGCCCGACCCGACTCCCGCATTGGCGCGCTGAAGCCCATCGATGCGGATGATCTCAAGCCCTTCGTCCTCGGCATAAGGCGCGACCGCGCGCGCGGGGGTGGAGGATTTGCCAACGATCTCGATAACATCGCCCTCGCCAAGACCGAGCGCGGCCAGCAGCGCGCGGGGCACGTGGGCGAGCCCGCGCCCGCTATCCTCGGGACGGGCGTTAGCGACCTGCAATTTCCGAATCGGCGTCTCGACGTCCGCCATAGATCTGTTCCTCGCTTAAACCCGTCGCTGCGCAGGGCAGTCGGCCAGGTGTTGAGCGCGCGAGATAGGAACGTGGTTCCACAAATGCGAGAGCGCGGGCGAAGTCGTTACGGAAGGCGTTGATAAAACAAAAAAAGGGCCGACCCTGTGAAGGATCGGCCTTGAAAGTTTTAGGAGAGGATGCCTGAAAGGCACCCCCTATGTGCCGTGCGGCGTTCCATGTTGCAAGTGCGAAAGAACCGATTGCGATTGCGCTTTCTGCAATCGGTGCTTTTCTTTTGCAGTCGAGAAATGATAGCTTTCGAGCGAACGGTATTTTGGTGCGCTGCACAAGATAGCGCAACCATAAGGGAAGAGGCCATTCCATCATGCGGAGATTGCCGCCATTGACCGCAATCGAGGCGTTCGTGCAGGTCGCACGGACGGGGTCGATCAAGGCTGCATCGCAGGAACTCGCTTTGTCGCCGCCCGCGCTCAGCCGCCGCATCCAGGCGCTGGAGCGCTTCATCGGACGCCCGCTGTTCGAACGACGCCATCAGGCGGTGGTGCTGAACGCCGACGGCGACCGCCTGCTGCAGCAGATCGCGCCGGCGCTCGACCAATTGTCGGACGCGGTCGAAATCATGACCAGCAATACCGATGTGCTGCGCCTGCGGCTTGGCATCTTGCCGCTTTACGCGTCGCAACGGCTGTTTCCGCGCTTGCCCGAGCTGCGCGCCAAGCACCCCGAACTGCATCTTGACGTCGATACCGCGCAGCACGGCCTTGCACGACTGGGCGAAGGACTGGACGCGGTGATCGCGCTTGCGCGCGAGATCGACCCGACGCTTTATGCGCGGCGGCTGGATCGCAATCAGGTCTATGTCATCGGCGCGAAGCAGCTGCGCGAAGGCGCGGACCCGATCGTCCGCCCGGAACAGCTTGCTGGCCTGACCGCGCTGGTCCATCGCGACATGCCCGATACGTTCAGCGCCTGGCGCGCGGCAGCGGGACTGACCGACCTGGAACCACTCGCGATCGACCATTTCGATTCGGGAGCGTTGATGCTGGAGGCGGCTGCGCAAGGGCTTGGCATCGCCTTCATGCACGCCAGCCATTTCGAGGATGCGCATGACGACCGGCTGGTGCGGCTGTTCGATATTCCGGTGGAAAGCCCGTACAGCTATTGGTTCGCCTGCCGACCGCGCGCGCTGACGCAGCGGCCGGTCAAACTGTTTCACGACTGGCTGATCGACACCATCGCCGATCCGAGCGTGTAAATTTCCCTCTCCCCACTGGGGGAGAGGGTCGGGGAGAGAGGCCATCATGGGCGACAGCCCCTGATACTGCCCCTCTCCCGACCTCGCCGCGCTCGGCCACCCTCTCCCCAATGGGGAGAGGGAGACTGTGACCGTCCGCGCGCGCGTCATTCCCTGTCTCGACGTCGCCAACGGCCGCGTCGTCAAAGGCGTCAACTTCGTCGAGCTGCGCGATGCCGGCGATCCGGTCGAGCAAGCCCGCGCTTATGATGCGGCGGGGGCTGACGAACTGTGCTTCCTCGACATCACCGCCAGCCATGAAGCGCGCGGCACGATCCTCGAGGTCGTGCGCCGCACCGCCGAAGTGTGCTTCATGCCGCTAACCGTTGGCGGCGGGGTGCGCTCGGTCGAGGATGCGCGCGCGCTGCTGCTGGCGGGCGCGGACAAGGTCGCGATCAACAGCGCGGCGGTGGCGCGGCCCGAACTCGTCGCCGATCTCGCCGATCGCTTCGGCAGCCAGTGCGTCGTCGCCTCGGTCGATGCGCGGCGGGTCGAGGGGGGCTGGGAAGTGTTCACCCATGGCGGCAGGCGCGCGACGGGCATCGACGCCGTCGCGCACGCGCTGCGCCTGGCCGAGCTTGGCGCGGGCGAATTGCTCGTCACCTCGATGGACCGTGACGGCACGAGGAAAGGCTTCGACCTAGCGCTCACCCGCACCATTGCCGATCAGGTCCGCGTGCCGGTGGTCGCCTCGGGCGGGGTCGGCGGCTTGTCCGATCTCGTTGCGGGGATCAGCGAGGGCCATGCCAGCGCGGTGCTCGCCGCCTCGATCTTTCATTTCGGCGAAGCGAGCATCGCCGACGCCCACGCCGCGTTGGCAGCGGCGGGCATCGCGGTGCGGCGGCCGGTGGCGTGAGTTTCTCGATTCGCCACCACCCCGGCGCACGCCGGGGCCCAGAAGCGCCAGCATCGGCAAGCCGGGACCGCACCATGATTTCCGAAGTTTCGCGACTGGGCCCCGGCGTGCGCCGGGGTGGTGCTAGGGCGCAACTGGCCTGTTCAACAGCGATCCTCGGTCTTCAAGCCGTAACCCCCGCCCTCGCCGCCCCGCATAGCGGTGTGCCAAAGGTTCGCACCGGGCCCGAACTCTCGGACATCGCCTTGTTCGTGGTCGCCGCAATCGGCGTGTTCGTGGTGCGCCGCGCGCTTCGCAAACGCTTTATGAAGCGCCCGCCCAAGGATTGACGCGCGGCGGCACTTGCGCCAGCCGTGGCGCATGGCCCACGACCCGATCGACCAGCTCGAAGCGACGATCCACGCCCGCAAGGTGCCGATCCCGCAACCTCCTACACCGCCAAGCTGTTCGCGCGCGGCCGCAAGAAGATCGCGCAGAAGGTCGGCGAGGAAGCGGTCGAGACCGTCATCGCCGCTTTGGTCGAGGATAAGGCCGCGCTGGTGGGGGAGGCGACCGACCTGGTCTTCCACCTGCTCGTGCTGCTGGCCGAGTGCGACGTCACGCTCGACGACATCCGTGCCGAGATCGCCCGGCGCGAAGGCGTGTCCGGGATCGACGAAAAGGCCGCGCGAAAGGCCTAATGCCTCCCCTCCCGCTTGCGGGGTGGCCGCTTCTTTCTCCCCTCGCTTGCGGGAGGGGCCTTCTTTCTCCCCTCCCGCTTGCGGGAGGGGTTGGGGGAGGGCATGAAGCCCACACCGCCGGGAGCCCCAGGAGGAAAGCCCCTCCCCTAACCCCTCCCGCCCGCGGGAGGGGAATTTATGCCCGTCGACGCAACACTGCCCTATGACGACCAGAACGTCTTCGCCAAGATCCTGCGCGGCGAAATTCCCGCGACGCGCCTGTACGAGGACGACTACGCCCTCGCCTTTCCCGACATCAACCCGCAATCCCCGACGCACATCCTGGTGATCCCCAAGGGTGCCTATGTCTCGTGGGATGATTTCAGCGCAAGGGCGTCCGATGCCGAAATCACCGGCTTCGTCCGCGCGGTCGGCAAGGTCGCGCGCGATGCCGGACTGGTCGCCCCCGGATACCGGCTGCTCGCCAATAGCGGCACCGATTCGCACCAGGAAGTGCCGCACCTTCACGTCCATATCTTCGCCGGGCGGGCGCTTGGGCCGTTGCTCGCGCGCTAAGGGGATTGCGCGCGCCCGTTTTGGCTTTAGGCTCGTATAGTAAGCGCGCGTATCGGTGGATCGCGCAGCACACACGTGGGGATCCAACTGCATGATTTTTGACAGGGTGAAATCTCTGGACGCGATTCTCGCGACCGCCGAAAAGAAGGGTCTGCATCGATCGCTGGGCGCGTTCCAGTTGACGATGCTCGGCATCGGCGCGGTGATCGGTACGGGTATCTTCGTGCTCACCTCCGAAGCCGCGCAAAAGGCCGGGCCGGGCATGTTGCTCAGCTTCGTCGTGGCGGGCTTCGTCTGTGCCGTCGCCGCGTTATGCTATTCCGAACTGGCTTCGATGGTGCCGGTCTCGGGCTCCGCTTATACCTACACCTATGCCGTTACCGGCGAATTGCTGGCGTGGATGGTCGGCTGGGCGCTGATCCTCGAATATGCCGTCGGCGCGAGCGCGGTCGCGGTCGGCTGGTCGAACCATTTCGTCGGCTTGCTTACGGGTCTCGGCGTGCACGTGCCCGCCGCGATCAGTAACGCCGACGCTTTGATGGCGCATGTCGCGGTCGCCTTCGGTGCGACGCCCAATGCCGATCTGACCACGGCAATGGCGACAGGCGGCTGGATCAACTTTCCGGCGGTCGTGATCGTCGGCCTGGTGACCTGGCTGCTAGTGATCGGCACCACCGAGAGCGCACGCGCCAATGCCGTGCTCGTCGCGATCAAGATCACCGCGCTCACGGCCTTCATCATCCTGACCATTCCGGTTCTCAAATCGAGCAATTTCAACCCGCTGATCCCGACCGGCACCGCCGGTGTGTTCGGCGCGGCGGCGTCGATCTTCTTTGCCTATGTCGGCTTCGACGCGGTTTCGACGGCGGCCGAGGAAACCAAAAACCCGCAGCGCAACGTGCCGATCGGCCTGATCGCGTCGCTTGGCGTGTGCACCATCTTCTATCTGCTCGTCGCCACCGGTGCGATCGGTGCGATCGGCGCGCAGCCGGTGATGAGCGGTGGCATTCCGCTGTCGCCGGGCTCGCCCGAGCTTGCTGGCCGCTGCGCCAGCATCGTCGCCAGCGGCACCTTGGAACCGCTCGTCTGCTCCAAGGAAGCGCTGGTGCATGTGCTGACGTCGATCGGCTGGCCCGCCATCGGTCGCCTGGTTGGCCTCGCCGCCGTGCTGGCGCTGCCGTCGGTCGTGCTGATGATGATGTTCGGCCAGACTCGCGTATTCTTCACGATGGCGCGTGACGGTCTGCTCCCGGCCAAGCTCGCTTCGGTCCATCCGAAGTTCCGGACCCCGCATGTGGTGACCGTCGTCACCGGCATCGGCGCGGCGCTGGCGTCGGCGGTGCTGCCGGTCGGCAAGCTTGCCGATTATTCCAACTCGGGCACGCTGTTCGCCTTCTTCATGGTGGCGGTGTCGGTGATGGTATTGCGCAAGACCGATCCGTCGCGGCGTCGTCCGTTCCGCACGCCGGCGGTCTACATCATCGCGCCGCTGGCGATCATCGGCTGCCTTGGCCTGTATTTCTCGCTGCCGCTCACCGCTATTCTGGTGCTGCCGGGCTGGGGCGCGATCGGGTTGATCGTGTATTTCCTCTACAGCCGTTCGCGCAGCCATGTCGGGCTCGGCATCACCGAGGTGGTGTCGGACGACGATCTGGCACCCTTGCCGCCGGGCTCGATCTGAGCCGGGTCGCACCGCACACGAAAAAAGGCCGGGGAGCGATCCCCCGGCCTTTTTTTATATCTCGCGCACGTCTCCCCTCCCTGAAAGGAGGGGAGGAAGGTTTCAGCCGAGCTTGCTTGCGATCAGCGCCTTCAGGTCGACCTGCGCACGCGCGCCATAATGCGAGATGATCTCGGCGGCGCAAATCGCGCCCATGTTGAGCGACGCTTCGATGCTCTTGCCCTGCGCCTGACCGCGCAGGAAACCGGCGGCGAACAGGTCGCCCGCGCCGGTGGTGTCGACCACACGCTCGATCGGCTCGGCGGGGACGCTGACGGTCTTGCCGCCCGACACCGCGATCGCGCCATGCTCGCTGCGCGTCACCACCAGCATCGGCACTTCGGCCGAGGCGGCAGCCACCGCCGCGTCGAAATCCTCGGTGCCCATCAAGGCCGTGATCTCGGCTGCATTGGCGAACATGATGTCGATCAGGCCATCGGCCATCAGCTTACGGAAGTCGCCGCCGTGGCGCGAGATGCAGAACACGTCGCTCAGCGTGAAGGCGACCTTGCGCCCGGCCTTGCGCGCAACCTCGATCGCGGCGCGCATCGCCTGACGCGGCTCTTCCGGGTCCCACAAATAGCCTTCGAGATACAGGATCGCGGCGCTGGCGATTAGGTCACGGTCGAGCGCGGCCTCGGGCAGGAATTGCGAGGCGCCGAGGAAGGTGTTCATCGTGCGCTGGCCATCGGGCGTGACGAAGATCAGGCAGCGCGCCGTCGTCGGTGCGCCTTCGCGCGCCGCAGTGGTGAAATCGATGCCGACCGCGCGAATGTCGTGCGCGAAGATGTCGCCCAGTTCGTCATTGGCGACCTGACCGATGAAACCGCATTTGCCGCCCATCGCCGCGATACCGGCGACGGTGTTGGCGGCAGACCCGCCGCTCGCTTCGATCCCCGGGCCCATCTTGGCGTAGAGCGCGTCGGCTTCCTCCGGCGAGAACATCAACTGCATCGAGCCCTTGGTCATCGCCGCCTCGGCGAGGAAAGCGTCGTCGGACTGCGACAACACGTCGACGATGGCATTGCCGATCGCGACGACGTCGTAGGTTGGCTCGGTCACAGAGGGTCTCCGGTCAAAAAAGGTTGCTGCGCCGTACCGGGGCCATGGGCACTAGGCAACCGCCCCCGCCGGTCAGAGGTCGAGCGCCCAGCCGTCGCGGCCCTTGGGGTCGATCGGCCTGGTCGGCACATAACGCTCCGCCCCCGCCGTCAAGCGCAGGATCGACCAGTCGCCGCGCCGGTCGACCGCGTCCAGCGTGCAGCCGCACTCGCCAAACGCCGCGACCACATCGCCGCGCTGCGTCTCCAGCAGCCCCGCCAGCACGATGGTGGCACCCGGGGGCCGCGATCGCGGCGATCTCAGGCGCCATCGACACCAAAGGCCCGGCCAGAATATTGGCGATCAGCAGATCATACGGCGCACGCGCGGTGATGCTGTCGTCGAGCGCGCCATCGGCGACGATCAAGTCGATCGCCGGAATCGCGTTCAGCTCGGCATTCTCGCGCGTCACCACGATCGCGCGCGGGTCGATGTCGGTCGCGACGATCGTCGCCCCTGGCCACAAATGACGCGCAGCAAACGCCAAAAGCCCCGTCCCCGTCCCGACGTCGATGATGTTGTCGAAACCCCAGTCCGCCATCCCATCCAGCATCGCAAGACATCCCGAGGTGGTCGCATGATGCCCCGTCCCGAACGCCTGCCCTGCCTCGATAAGGAAAGCGCGCGCGCCCGGCGGCGGCGCGACCGGATGCGCGCTGGTGTGCACGACGAAACGCCCCTCGGCGATCGGCTCCAGCCCTTGCTGGCTGAGCGTCACCCAATCCTCGTCCTCCAGCTTTTCGGTCACGGGTGGCGCACCAGCGGCACTCGGCACCAGCGCACAAATCGCGGCGATCGTCTCAGGCGTGGGCTCCGCCTCGAGATAGGCGTCGAGCCGCCAATGTTCGCGGTCATCTTCCTCGATTTCGGTCGTCATCAGCACGACGCCCTCGGCGACATCCTCGGCGGCATCGATCGCCTCGGCTTCGGCGCGGGTACAAGGCAGGCTCACTTTCCAACTGGTCATGCCAGCCTCCTGCCCATCCCCTTTACCCCGCGCAAGCGGGCATCATATTCTTCTCTGCGTCCTCCGCGCCTCTGCGCGAAAAAGAAAGATTCTGTTCGCGCAGAGGCGCGGAGGACGCGGAGGAAGTAAGGGCGAGAGAAGTGCGCTGCGCGCCTATTCGTGGCGCTGCGCGCTATTCGTGGCGCAGCGCGTCGATCGGGTTGAGCGAGGCCGCGCGGCGCGCCGGGAAATAGCCGAACACCACACCGATCAACGCCGATATGCCAAAGGCGATGATGTTGATTTGCGGCACGAACAGGAAATCGACCTTCATCACGCCCGATAGCCCCAGTACCGCCACTTGCGCCACGATCAGCCCGATCACCCCGCCCAGCATCGACAAGGCAATCGCCTCGACCAGAAACTGCATCAGCACCTCATTCGCCACTGCGCCGATCGCGAGGCGGATGCCGATCTCGCGCGTGCGTTCGGTTACCGACACCAGCATGATGTTCATGATGCCGATGCCCCCCACGATCAGGCTGATCGCCGCCACCGTGGTGACGATGCCGGTGAGCAAGGTCGTCGATTGCGTCAGCGTCGCGGAAATCTGCGCGGTGTCGAAGATGTTGAAATCATCGTCCTTGCCGCCGGTGATGTTGCGCCGTTCGCGCAGCAGATTCTCGATCGCGGCCTGCACTGCGGCACTCGCATACGCCTGGTCGACGCCGACCAGCATCAGCTTCAGATCGGTCGAACCGGTAAAGCGGCGCTGCACGGTCTTGAGCGGCATGATCACGACATCGTCCTGATCACCGCCAAAGCCGGCCTGGCCGCGCTTCGACAGCAACCCGATCACATCACACGAAATCCCGCCGATCCGCATCCGCGTCCCGAGCGGAGAGCCACCGCGATAAAGATTGTCGTTGACGGTATTGCCGATGATACAGACCGATTTGCCCGCAGCCTCCTCGGTCGGCGAGAAATAGCGGCCCTCGGTCAACGGCCATGGTTGCACCAGGAAATATTCGTTGGTGGTGCCATTGACGGTCGTCGACCAGTTCGCGCCTTCGTAAATTGCGGTCGCGGACGTGCCTGCCTGCGCCGCCACAGCGGTGACCCCGGCGATTTGATCGCGGATCGCGGCCACGTCCTGCGGCTTGAAATCGGGCGGACGCGGCCCGCCGCCGCCACGGCCGAAGCCCTGTCCCGGACGCACTTGCAGGATGTTGGTGCCCAGCGACGAGATCGATTTCTGCACCGCCGCCGTGGTGGCGTTGCCGAGTGTCACCATCGTCACCACCGCCGCCACGCCGATAATGATGCCGAGCGTCGTCAGGAACGACCGCAATTTGTGCCGCGAGATCGAGCGCAGCGCGAGGATGAGCGTGGTGCCGAGCATCAGTCGAACGCCGGAACCTGGCCGGGCGCATGCTGCGTATCGACGCGCTCGACCAGGCCGTCCTTGAAATGCACGATCGTGCGCGCAAACGCCGCCATGTCGGGCTCGTGCGTCACCATAATCACCGTAATCCCGCTGTCGCGGTTGAGCCCGGCGAGCAATTGCATGATCTCGACCGAGCGTTCCGAATCGAGGTTGCCGGTCGGCTCGTCGGCCAGCAACACCGCCGGGCTGGTGACGATCGCACGCGCGATCGCAACGCGCTGCTGCTGCCCGCCCGACAGCTCAGCAGGCGTGTGATCCCACCAGTCGGCCAGCCCGACCTTGTCGAGCGCCGCCATCGCCGCCGCGCGCCGCGCCTTCTTCGCGTCACCGCGATAGAGCAGAGGCAGTTCGACATTCTCCAGCGCGCTGGTGCGTGCGAGCAGATTGAACCCCTGGAACACAAACCCAAGATATTTGCGCCGCAGCAAAGCGCGCTGGTCTCGATCCAGCGTTTCGACATGCACGCCCTTGAACTGGAAGGTCCCGCCGCTCGGCACGTCGAGACAGCCGAGGATGTTCATCGTCGTCGATTTGCCCGATCCGCTCGCCCCCATCACCGCCACGAAATCCCCTTCGGCGATGTCGAGGTCGATGCCCTTCAGCGCCAGGAACGCGGTCGCGCCCTCGCCATAGGTCTTGGTGACGCCGCGCAGGCTGATGATCGGCTGGCCCGCGGCGGGCCCGATCCGTGCGCCGCGCTCGATCGCGACGGGCGCGCTACTGGCCACCGCTCTGCCCGCCATTGCCCTTGCGCTTGCTCGATCCGGGAGCCGTAGCGCCGGTCGCCAATTGCCCGGTGATGACCTTGTCGCCGACCTTGAGGTCACCGCCGATAACTTCGGTCATCGTGCCGTTGCTCTCGCCCGTGGTGATTTGCACCGGCTGCGGCGTGCCCGTCGCATCGGCGACATACACTGTCTGCGATCCCCCGCGCTTGACCGTCTCGCCCTTGGTCGAGCCAGCCCCGCCGCGCCGCGGCCCGCGCGGAATCAGCTCCCGCAATACCGCTGTTCGCGCTGGCTCCCGTCGCCGCCGGCTTGAAGCGCAAGGCGGCATTGGGCACCAGCAACACATCGGTCTTGGCGCTGGTGATGATGTCGGCGGTCGCCGTCATCCCAGGGCGCAATTGCAGGTCGCCATTGGCGACACTGAGCGTTGCGCTGTACGACACCACCTGCCCGGTGGTGGTGGTTGTCGAGCTCGTGGTGGATGTCTGCGCGCTCAGGTTCGACCCGAGATCGACGCGCGTGATCGTGGCGGGAAAGGTCTTGCCGGGAAAGGCATCGACCGTGAAGGTCGCCTTCTGCCCCTGTTTGACCGATCCGACATCGGCCTCATCGATCGCGACCTGCAATTTCATCGCCGACAGATCCTGCGCGATGACGAACAAGGTCGGCGTGCTGAACGATGCGGCAACGGTCTGGCCCGGCTCGATCTGGCGCGCGAGCACCACGCCGTTGACGGGCGAGCGGATCACGGTCTTGAGCAACTGCGTGGCGTTGGACGACAGCGTCGCGCGCGCCGACACCACATTGGCCTCGGCCGCCTTCACATTGGCGATGGCGCGGTCACGATCGGCAAGCCCCTGTTCCAGCTCGGTCTTGGCCGGTACGCGCCCGCCCGACAGGCGGCTGACTTCCTGCAAGCGCGCCAATTGCGCGACCGACTGTGCCAGCGTCGCCTGGTTCTGCGCCACGGTTGCCTGCGCGGCGTTGAGCGCGGCCTGGCTCTGGTTGACGGCATCCTGAAAACGCGAGGGATCGACCAAAGCGAGCGGCTGACCCTGGGTGACCCGGTCATTGACGTCGACCACCACCTTGGTGACCAGGCCCGACAATTCCGAGCCGACCTGCACCTGGTTGGTGGGAGCAAGCTTGCCCGTCGCGGAAACGCTGACCGATAGCGCGCCGCGGGCGACGGTTTCGGTGGCATATTCGGGCTTGGCGCTTCCGGCGAGGCAGCTCTTTAGCGCCAAAAGCAGCAGGATCACGCCAAGCGCGACCGCCCCCCATTTGACCCAGCGCCGCCACGCAGGAACCGGCTTGGCCCCCAGAAAGGCGTCCAGATCGGGACGAGTGTTGGAGGTGGCGGGATCGGCCATTTATCGTACCTGCGCGGGAGAAGAAGGAGTCGGGAGCGTCGTCGGATCGGCAGCACTGTCCCAGCCGCCGCCGAGCGCGAGATAGAGCTGGACCAGGGCATTGGCGCGATCGGACTGCGCCTGCGACAAGCCGTTGCGCGCCGACAACAGGCTGCTCTCGGCGGTGTTGAGCGTGGTAAAATCGGTCAAACCCGCGCGATACTGGCTGCGCGACAGGATCGCGGTGTTGTTGGCGGCATCGAGCGCGATGGTGAATTCCGCCACGCGACGCTTGGCACTGTCGAGCGCGACCACGGCATTTTCGACATCTTCCAGGCCGGTCAGCACGGTCGACTTATACGCCGCCAGCGCACCGTCTGCGGCGGCTTCGTTGGCGCGGACTTGCGAATGCAGCCGCCCGCCATTGAAGATCGCCTGGGTCAGCCCGGCAAAGGCCTGCCCCGCAATCGTCTGGAACAAATTGCCGATCTTGGACGCATCGGTCGAAAAGCTGCCGCTGATCGCCAGCGCCGGATACAGTTGCGCCTTGGCCACGCCGATCTGCGCGACAGCGGCGGCCAGCGAGCGTTCGGCCGCGCGCACGTCGGGGCGCTGGCGCAGCGTATCGACCGGAATACCCGTCGCGACCGAATCCGGCCCGGCGGGGATCGGTTTGACCGCTTCCAGCTCGGTTTTCAGCGCGCCCGGTGCCTGCCCCGTCAGCACGCCGAGCCGCGACACCGCCGCGTTGTAATTCTGTTCGAGCGTCGGGATGGTCGCCGCCGTGCTGGCGCGCTGCGAGCGCGCCTGTTCGGCATCGAGCGACGACACCAGCCCCGCTTGCACGCGGAAGCCCGCAATTTCGAGATTGTCGTCCTGCAGCACCAGCGAGCCGCGCGCATTGGCAAGTTGCGCCTGATACAGCCGCGCCAGCATGTAATTGCGCGCGGTTTCCGCCTGGGTCGACAGCAGGACGGTGGCATAATTGAAGCCCGACGCCTGATATTGCGCGCGGCTGGCATCGATGGTCCCGCGGATCTCGCCGAACAGCCCGGCCTGATACGACGCGCTTAGCCCGACCGACAGCGTGTCGCCGGAACCGCGCCCGGTGATGATCGTCGCCCCGCCCGGCAAAGTGGTGGTGCCGCCGACAATGCTTTGCGATCGGGTATAGCCCGCCGATCCACTCAGCGTCGGCAACAACTGCGCGCGCGACTGGATCAGCGCTTCGCGTGCCTGGCGCAACCGTGCGACAGCCTGCGCGATATCGAGGTTGTTGACGCGCGCGCGCTCGACGATGCTGGCCAGCAAGGGATCGTCGAAATTGGCCCACCATGTCGTGATGTTGGCCAAGGGCCGCGTGTCGGCGGCCACCGAATACCCATCGGGGACGCCCAGCGCAGCCGGGGTGGCGGGGTGGTAGGCGGGTCCGACCGAACACCCCGCAATCGGCAATGTCAGGGCGAGCAACAGGACGATCGGGGAGCGCATGATCCCTATTTGGCTAATACACCGCGCGCGGTCCACCGAAATTTCGTGACAATCTGTCGCGGAAACTACGTCTTGCGTTACTCCATTTCCAGAATGACCGCATCGACGGCGAGACTGTCGCCGGTTTTGGCGTTGATCGCCTTCACGGTGCCCGCCTTTTCGGCGCGCAGGATGTTTTCCATTTTCATCGCCTCGACCACGGCGAGCGGCTGACCCGCTTCGACTTTGTCGCCCGCCGCGACATCCAGCCGCATTAACAGGCCCGGCATCGGGCAGAGCAGGAATTTCGACAGATCGGGCGGGATCTTCTCGATCAGATGCTGCGCATAGGGTGCGACATGCGCAGGCAGCACGCGCGCGACATGGCTTGCGCCGCGCGTGGTGAGCGTAAAGCCGGTGCGCGTGCGTGCGATCTTCACGGTCAGCGGGGCGTCGTCCAGCTCGGCCTCGACGACGCGGTCGCCCGGCGTATATTCGAGCGCGATGTCGAGATCGGCATCGTCGACCGTGATGCCGCTGGTCGAAATCGCCACCAGATGCTCGGCGTCGCCGATCTTGACCGACCAGTCCGACGGCGGCCGCAACCGCTTGCCGAGCTGCCCGTCGATGCGACGTGCGCGGTCCGCCTCTGCGGTGGCAGCAAAGGCCGCGATCGCGGCGAGCGCTTCGGACAGTTCGGGCGACGCAGGCGCGCCGTGGAAGCCGTCCGGATATTCCTCGGCGATGAAGCCGGTGGTGATATTCCCGCTGCGGAAGCGCGGATGCTGCATCAGCGCCGACAGGAAATCGAGATTGTTGCCCGGCCCTTCGATCTCGAACGCGTCGAGCGCGGCGATCTGCGCATCAATCGCCTCAATCCGCGTCGGCGCCCAGGTGATCAGCTTGGCGATCATCGGGTCATAGAACATGCTGACCTCGCCCCCTTCGCGCACGCCATCATGACACGGACATACGCTTCTCCCCTCCCCTTCAGGGGAGGGGTTGGGGGAGGGGAAGTCTCCAGCG
>NZ_JSBN01000104.1 GCF_000797515.1 Sphingomonas sp. Ant H11 | reverse complement strand
CCTATAGTCCCCACACCTGCCCCTCTCCCCGACCCTCTCCCCTGAAGGGGAGAGGGAGAAGGACACAACAATGCTCCACTTCGAACTCGTCACGCCTGAAAAGCTCGTCCGCTCGGAGGACGTGTACATGGTCGTCGTCCCCGGATCGGAAGGTGATTTCGGCGTGCTGGAGGGCCATGCGCCAGTGATGTCGACCATCCGCGACGGCGCGCTATCGGTCTATCGCACCGAAAAGGGCGAACCCGAGCTGATCGCGATCGAAGGCGGTTTCGCCGAAGTGAACGCCAACGGCCTCACCGTGCTGGCGGAACGCGCCGCCTAAGTCGAGCTGCCCTGCCCTTTACGCGGCGTTAACTACACCCTGCGACATAGCGGGCCATGGATATGCTCCTTGGCCAACTCTCCCGTCCCCTGCCTCATAGCGTAAGTGCGGTGTCGGTGCGTGCGGGCTGGATCGCGCTCGCGGCCACCATTGGCGCTGCGGTGCTGCTGCGCTTCGGTCTGTTCGGCAATCCGATCGCGGGGCTGGACGAGCAGCTCTATCTGCTGGTCGGCGACCGGATGTGGCATGGGGAACTGCCCTATGTCGACATTTGGGACCGCAAGCCGCTAGGCCTGTTCGTGCTCTTTGCCGCGATCCGGCTCTTGCCGGGGAACGGATTCCTTGCTGCGCAAATGGTCGCCACGGCCTTTGCCGCCGCCACCGCCTTCCTGATCGCGTTGTTCATGCGACGGCGCGTTGGCTGGGTTCCCGCGACGATGGCGGGGATGTTCTATCTCGCGCAGCTCAACATCTTGTGGGGCGACACCACCCAAACGCCGGTGTTTTATGATCTGCTGGTGATGGCAGCGGCGATGCTGACCTTGCGCGCCAGCGACACTGCCAATGAGCGTGTGCGCACCGGCAGCGGCGTAGCGGCGATGGCGCTGATCGGCCTCGCCATCCAGATCAAGACCAATGCCGTCTTCCAGGGCGGGTTCTTCGGGGCCTGGCTAATCTGGTCGGTGTGGCGCGAGACCCGCGACCCGACCCGCATTTTGCGTCTGGCCGTGCCGATGGTGCTCGCCGCCGCGCTGCCTACCCTGGCGGCAATGCTCTCCTACGCGGCGCTCGGCCATTTCGATGCCTGGTGGCAAGCCAATGTGCTGTCAGTAATCGCCAAGGGCCGACCGACCGACCCTGCGGCGATCGACAATCTCGCGACCTCTGTCATCCTCACTTTGCCCGCCCTGGTGGTCGCGCTCCTCGGCCTATGGGCCCGCACCGAGCGCTTCCAGGTGTGGGGGCAAGAGACGCTCTTCATCCTCGGCTGGATCGCGTTCGGACTGGTCGATTTCGGCGCGATTGGCGGATATTTCCCGCATTACGCGATTCCGCTGGTGCTGGCGTGCTGCCCGTTGATCGCGCATGCCTTCGCCATTCCTCGTTTCGGCAAGGCGCTCTTCGCCACGGTGATGGCGTGGCCGCTATTTTACGCGGTCGTCGTCGCGCCCAAGATCGGCGCGATAGAGCGCGTCTATGCCGCCAATGTCGTGGCCGCACTGCCAAGCGATGTGACGACGCGCTGCTTGTTCATCTACGAGGGGCCGGTTGCTTATTATCAGCTCAGCAACGCATGCCGGGTGACGCGCTTCGCCTTCACCGCGCATCTCAGTTCGACGCGCGAGGCAAATGCGCTGGGCGTCGACCAGGCGCAGGCACTGCGCGACGCGCTGGCGCGGCGGCCTGGCACGATCATCACCATCGCGCACTCGATCTGGACCGACCGCAACCCGGCGATGGAACGACTCCTGAGCGCCACGCTGGCCCGCGATTACCATCCTACGGCTGGCCTGCCCCACCGGGTTTATACCGGCGGGCGCGACCAACTGGTGATCTGGCGGCGCAACGCCGGACGCTAAAGCCGAAACCCCGCGACCGTGGTTAGGCAATTGTAAAAGCTTGGGCGCTAGCGTCCGGGCGAACGACAAGGAACTGAGTGGCATGAGTGCATTTCGGCGCAGACCTGGATCAGCCGGACCGGGCACCCGGCCAGCCTTCGGCGTCGCGCGGCCGATGCACGGCGCGGGCGTCCGCCCCGCGACCGAGGCGGAAACCGCCAGCGATCAGTTCCCGCCGCTGCCCCTGCCGCCGCTTCCGGGCGACACCGAGCCGAGCGGCAACATGCCCGGCCTGCAAATGGACGCGATGCAGCGCCTCGCCGACCGCCAGGCTTCGTCGGGAGACGCAGGCAATTCCAAGGTTGAGGGCTTCGAAAGCTCGATCCACAAGATCAAGGAGCAAGTCCTCCCCCGCCTGCTCGAACGCGTCGATCCCGAAGCCGCTGCGACGCTCGACAAGGACGAGTTGGCCGAGGAATTCCGCCCGATTATCGGCGAAGTGCTCGCCGAGCTGAAGCTGACGCTCAACCGGCGCGAACAGTTCGCGCTCGAAAAGGTGCTGGTCGACGAATTGCTTGGCCTCGGCCCGCTCGAGGAATTGCTCGCCGATCCGAACATCACCGACATCATGGTCAACGGCCCCGAGCAGACCTATGTCGAACGCAAGGGCAAGCTCGAGCTCGCGCAGATCCAGTTTCGCGATGAGGAACATCTGTTCCAGATCGCGCAGCGCATCTGCAACTCGGTCGGCCGCCGCGTCGACCAGACCACGCCGCTCGCCGACGCCCGCCTCAAGGACGGCTCGCGCGTCAACGTGATCGTCCCGCCGCTCTCCTTGCGCGGCACCGCGATCTCGATTCGTAAGTTTTCCGCCAAGCCGATCACGCTCGACATGATGGCGGGCTTTGGCTCGATGAGCCCGAAGATGGCGACCGCGCTCAAGATCGCGGGCGCATGTCGGTTCAATGTCGTCATTTCGGGCGGTACCGGCTCGGGCAAGACGACAATGCTCAACGCTTTGTCGAAGATGATCGACCCGGGCGAGCGCGTGCTGACGATCGAGGATGCCGCCGAACTCCGCTTGCAGCAGCCGCACTGGCTGCCGCTGGAAACGCGGCCCGCCAACCTCGAGGGCCAGGGCGAGATCAGCATCCGCGATCTCGTCAAGAACGCGCTGCGTATGCGTCCGGATCGCATCATCCTCGGCGAAATCCGCGGGTCCGAGTGTTTCGACATGCTCGCCGCGATGAACACGGGGCATGACGCTCGATGTGCACGCTCCACGCCAACTCCCCCGCGCGAGGCGCTCGCGCGTATGGAGAACATGGTGATGATGTCGGACATCAAGGTGCCCAAGGAAGCGATCAGCCGCCAGATCGCCGATTCGGTCGAGATGATCATCCAGGTGAAGCGCCTGCGCGACGGTTCGCGCCGCGTCACCAACGTGACGGAAGTGATCGGCATGGAAGGCCCGGTGATCGTCACGCAGGAACTGTTCAAATTCGAATATCTGGACGAATCCGCGGACGGCAAGATCATCGGCGAATATCGCTCGATGGGCCTGCGCCCCTATACGCTGGAAAAAGGCCCGCACCTTCGGCTTCGACCAGGCGTATCTTGAGGCGTGCCTCTGACCGCTAAATCGGGTATCAGTGGCGACCGATGCGTTGCCTCGTGTTTCTGTTTTTTTTGCTTTGCGCCGCCGCCCCCGATGCGCCGCCCATCACGCGTGCTCCGGCACCGCCCGCCCTCGAAACCGAAGCCCCCTGGGTTGCCTTCACGCTGACCCCCGCCGAGCAGATTTGCTTCCAGGCCGTCGTCGATGGCCATTCCGTGACGGCGATCCTCGATACAGGGGTGAGTACGTCGCTGCTGTCGCGACGGTTCGTCGATGCGGCCCGGATGCGGGTGCGGCACGGTCATGCGGCCCTCGCAATTGGCGGCACGGTCGCCACTGGCTGGGTCGATCCATCGAGCGTCACTGTGGCGGAACGTACCGTGCACAGTCCCCGCTTGATGACCGCTCCCTTGCCGCCCGCAACGACGGGACAAGCGGCGATAGACCTGTTGGTCGGCAGCGACATCATCGGGGGCTACGCGCTCGACATCGATTATGCGGCGCAGCGTTTTCGCTTGCTCCCCTCGGGCAACCTCCCCTTTGCCGGCAGTATTGCGCCGCTCCGGATTGGCGGGGAATGGTCGACCTATGTGACCGATATTCTCGTCGGCGACCACCACCTGTCTCGCATGGCGGTCGACACCGGAGACGGCAGCGCCATCACCGTTACCCAGCCAGCATGGTCCGCACTGGCCGAGAAACACCGTCCGACCAGTTCGACCATCAGCTACGGCGTTGGCGGGGCAGCGATTGTCGATCTTGCGATCGTGCCCGGAGTGCGCAGCGGGACAGCGCCGGCACGCACCGTCGAAATGCGGATCGAGCCTTCGGGCGGCTACACCGCCACGATCGGCATGAACGGGCGGATCGGGTCGGGCTTCCTGCGCCACTATCGCGTCCTGCTCGATCCCCATGCCGGGCGGATGGTGTTGCTCCCCGACTCATCGGCAGACACGCCGCCGCTGCGTTCGACCAGCGGCCTTATTCTGCGCCGCGACGACGATCGGCTGACGGTGCTACACGTCATGCGGGGCGGCCCGGCCGAGGCGGACGGTTGGCAAGCGGGCGAACAGATTTGCGCGGTCGACGGGCTTCCCGTCAGCGCCGAAGCGAGCTTGCATTGGCCGGTCGATGCCGCCGGGCGCAGCGTGAAGCTGGCAACTTGCAATGGCATGACGCGTACGCTGACGTTACGCGCCTTCTATTGAGCGAGCCTGCGCGCGTTCGTCATCGATGCGCCGCCATGATCGCACACACGACCGCCGCAATGACCGCTGCCATTTGCAGGCTTGGCCAGTTGATCCATCCAACCTTGTCGAGGTCGCGCCGCGTCCGGTGTCGCCAGTCGCCCAACCCGGCGAGCGCCGCGACGACCATCGCGCCCGCCGCCGCCACCCACCAAAGCACTGCGTCGCTCAGTCGCCGAGCTTTTCGATCTTTTCGTGCAGCCGACCGAGTTCTGCCTTCAGAGCAGCAATCTCGTCGTCCTTGCTCGCGGCGCTTGCGGCCGGTGCCAGACCAGCCGCCACCCCTGGCTTGAACGCCGCAGTCGCCGCCTCGAACATCGCCATATTCTGCTTGGCCAATTCGGCGAAAGGCGAATTGGCGAACGCGCCCTCGACCGCCGATTTGAACTGCTGCTGGTTGCGGCGGAAGCTGTCCATCGACGCTTCGAGATAGCCCGGCACCATCGCCTGCATCGAATCGCCGTACATCGCGATCAACTGGCGCAGGAATGGCACCGGCAGCATCGTCTGCCCGCGCTGTTCCTCTTCCATGATGATCTGGGTCAGGATGTTGTGCGTGATGTCCTCTTCGGACTTTGCATCCACCACCTTGAAATCCCGCCCGTCACGGGTCATCGCAGCGAGGTGCTCGAGCGTGATGTAAGAGGATGTCTCGGTATTATAGAGGCGGCGGTTCGCGTATTTTTAATGATCACCGGGCCATCGCCCGGAATGGTCTTCTTCATGAAGAAAGGCTCCCCCGCCTGTGGTTGCGCAAGTCCTATCATCATTTATTGCCGCATCGCAACACGGCCCGCGCCCATTACCTTTGTTCCTCGACATTTTGCGTGATCAGACAGCGGGTTCGCCGGAACGAAGCGCAGCGGCGCTGGCGGGCCTGCGCGCCTATCAGGACGCGGGGCGCGCGAAACCGCGCAAAGCCATGCCTGCCCGTTTTCGAAAAGGACAGGCGCGGCTACGGGACTATGGGCAGCGCGACCGGGCGGGCGGTCATCGTCATCCCGTCGCTCATCAACCCGCCGCATATCCTCGATTTGCGGCCCGAAAGCTCGCTGTTGCGCTGGCTCGCCGGCCAGGGCCATCGGCCGTTCCTGCTCGACTGGGGAACCCAGGGCCCCAAAGCGCGCGATTTGGACGTAGACGCACATATTACTCGCGTGTTGCTCCCGCTGATTGCCAAATTTCCGGTGCCGCCAATCCTGATCGGCTATTGCCTTGGCGGCACGATGGCCCTGGCCGCGTCCTGCCTGACCGAGGTTGCCGGGCTCGCGCTGATCGCTTCGCCATGGCATTTTACCGGTTACGGCTCCGCCGCGCGTGCAGAGATCGCCGCGTTGTGGGATTCGGCCAAGCCGGCCTGCGACACGCTCGGCCTGGTGCCGATGGAGGTGCTGCAAGCGGGTTTCTGGCGACTCGACCCAGCCCGCACGATCGCGAAATATGAAGCCTTTGCCGCGTTGGAGCCGGATAGCGAAGCCGCGCGCAGCTTTATCGCGCTGGAGGATTGGGCCAATGGCGGTGCGCCCCTGCCCTTTGCAACCGGCGTGCAAATCTTCGAAAATTTCATCGCGGCGGATACGCCTGGCACCGGTGCGTGGCAGATCAGCGGGGTGACGATCGCTCCTGCCGCCCTGTCCTGCCCGGCCATCGAGTTCGTGTCGCTCAACGACCGTATCGTCCCGGCCGCCAGCGCGGCCAACTTGCGCGACCGGCGCGATCTCGGCGCAGGCCATGTCGGCATGATCGTCGGGCGCGGCGCGCGCACGCAATTGTGGGAGCCATTGTCGGACTGGCTAAAGGCGCTGCCGCTGCCTAAATAGGCCACGACACAGATCCCGGAGAGACCCCATGCAGGACATCGTCATCACCGCCGCCAAGCGGACCCCCGTCGGGAGCTTCCTGGGAGCGTTTGCCGCAACGCCTGCGCACGAACTCGGACGGATCGCGATCGAGGCAGCCCTCGCGCAGGCTGGCGTAGCGGGCGCGGATGTGTCCGAAGTCATCCTGGGCCAGGTGCTGACCGCGGCGCAGGGCCAGAACCCGGCGCGGCAGGCGTCGATGGCGGCGGGCGTGCCGAAGGAAATCCCGGCCTGGGGCGTCAATCAGGTGTGCGGTTCGGGCCTGCGCGCGGTGGCGCTGGCCGCACAGGCGATCGCTACGGGCGATTCGACGATCGTCGTAGCAGGCGGGCAGGAATCGATGTCGATGAGCGCGCACGCGCAATTGCTGCGCGCCGGGCAGAAAATGGGCGACCTCAGCTTGATCGACACGATGGTCAAGGATGGGCTGACCGATGCCTTCAACAGCTATCACATGGGCATCACCGCCGAGAATCTGGCGGAGCAATATCAGATCACCCGCGCCGCGCAGGACGACTTTGCGGTGCGATCGCAAAATCTTGCCGACGCCGCCCGCTCCTCGGGCCGCTTTCGCGACGAGATCGCGCCCGTCACCATCAAGGGCCGCAAGGGCGACACGATCGTCGCCGACGACGAATATATCCGCGCTGGTGTTACGTTGGAAAGCGTGTCCGGCCTGCGCCCCGCTTTCAAGAAGGATGGCACGGTGACCGCCGCCAATGCCTCCGGCCTCAACGACGGAGCGGCTGCGCTGGTGCTGATGAGCCGCGCCGAAGCCGAACGCCGCGGATCGCCGATCCTGGCGCGCATCGCAAGCTGGGCATCGGCCGGTGTCGACCCTTCGATCATGGGGATCGGCCCCGTCCCCGCGACTCGGCGCGCACTACAAAAAGCCGGATGGAGCATCGGTGACCTCGACTTGATCGAGGCGAACGAGGCGTTTGCGGCACAGGCGCTGTCGGTCGGCAAGGAACTCGAATGGGATGCCGAGCGCGTCAACGTGAACGGCGGCGCGATCGCCATCGGCCACCCGATCGGTGCTTCGGGCGCGCGCGTTCTGACGACGTTGCTGTACGAGATGGCCAAACGCGATGTGACCAAGGGCTTGGCGACGCTGTGTATTGGCGGCGGGATGGGGATTGCGCTGTGCGTGGAGCGATGAGGTAGCGGAGTTCGTCCCAGTTTGCGGAGGGTTGCCGCGCTCGTCATGGTGTCAACGTCAACAACAGTCCATAAAAAGGGCCGCTCCTCAAGGAGCGGCCCTTCGTTTTAGTTTTCTATAAAATCAGAAGTTTGCCTTGAAGCCTGCATAGAATTGGCGACCAGTGTTCGAGTAGATGCCGCTGCCCGACCCCGTACCGGTCAAACCGAACGGCGGATACTTGTCGAACACGTTGTCCACGCCGGCATACATTTCGAACTGCTTGTTAACTAGGAAGCCCATGCGCAGATTGTGGTAGGTAACCTCAGGATAGTAGATCTGAGGATATTGATCCGCGTTCGTTGGCGGCAAGCCATTGTAGCTGTTCTGAACTGCATAGGTAGCAGCGATCGTCTGCTTGCCGATATACTGAAACTGATAGCGGACCGAGAAACCACCTGCGGTTTGATATTGGGCCGAGAATTGCCCCTCAAGCTGCGGATCGCCGAGCGCGAACAACTGCCGGGTCGGAATGTTCGGGTTGATCGGATCCAGATAGTTGGTCTTGTCGATCACGTAGCTGAACAGCGTACGCACCGTCAGGCGCCCGCCACCACCGAACGTGTGATTATAGGCCAGATCGACGTCGACGCCTGAAGTGGTCTGCTTCGAAAAGTTCAGAGTCGATGCCAGACCAACCACCGACGGGAAGGCCCCCCCGGCAACGCGTGGATTCAGCAACGCGCAATAGGAGTTGTTGATCGTCGGTGAATCTACGCACTGGTTCACGATCGTCTGGATCGAAACGCCAGCAATCAGACTCTGAACCTTGATATCGTAATAATCGACCGTCAACGACAAGCCAGGGATCTGATGAGGTTCAAAGATCGCCCCCGCCGTGAAGCTGTTCGACTTTTCAGGCTTGAGCGCCGGGTTACCACCACTCAGGTAAGCGACAGTTTGCGAGTTCGCTATCGTGTTGGTGAAGCCGACCGGTACGCCAAGCGCAAGGCAGTTCGCTGCGCGCGTTGCCGTTCCGTTATTAATGCGTCCTGCGTCGCACGGATCAGCAATCGATGCAAAGTTTTGCGACGCTGTTGAGAACAGATCACTCTGTGTTGGGACGCGGACCGAACGTGCATAGCTACCCCGCAGTCGGACATCATTGATTGGCGCGTAATAGACAGCGCCGTTATATGTGTAAGTCGTTCCGGCCGAGGTATTATAGCTTGAAATACGCCCTGCACCCGAAAGCGTCAGTTCCTTGACGAACGGCAGATCCTTCAACAACGGAATTTCGATTTCCCCAAAGCCTTCCTTTACCGTCAGTGCAGGCGGATTGAACGGTTGGATCGCGTTGAGGAACGTGCCGCCCGACGCGGTCAGAGCATCGAATGCGACCGCGCGGTTTCACGACGATATTCACCACCGACGTTGAATTTTACCGGCCCGCCAGGAAGTTCAAACAGTTGCGATGTGTCCCCGGTCACGTTCAGCGTAACGTCGAGCTCGGTCGCACGCGCTTGATACGACGAAGTGGTGTTGACGAACTTTAGCGCCGCCGCCGACGGCGCACCGACGCCGAACAGATTGATCGGAACGCAGTCAGGTCGGGTATTTGTTGCCGAGTTGACAGCACAGATGACCTTCGCGCCTGTAGAGTTGAGCACAAAGTTGCTTCCGCTGAACGACGCCGGCGCCAGCACGGCATCATAAGCAAGCGTAAAGCCGTCGTCGTTACCGGCAAGATCCGCGAGCTTGAGGTTGTTTAGCGAGTCATAATGCTCGTCATACTGACCGTAATTGACGGCAAGTTCGTACTTCCAGTCGTCGTTGAACGTTCCTTGCACGCCACCGACAATCCGGTACGTCTCGCGCTTGTGAAGCTCGCCTCGCCCACCAAAATCGGTATTGAAACGCGAAGTTGCGAAGCGATCGGTTGCGGGATTGACGCAGCGACCGATCGATTGAAGCGTTGCAAGCGATCCAGCGGTCAAGAAACCGTTATTGCATCGCAACTCGGGAAGACCAAGCGTGCCGGAAATCGGCGAGAAGAAGCTTGGTTGACCTTCCTGATCCGCGTAGATGCGAACGTACTTGGCCTCAACGAAAGGCTGGAACGCGTCCGAAATATCGAAATGCGCGAGGATGTTGGCCGAATAACGCTCGAGCGACGGAAGCAACTGGCCCGTGTTCATCAATGTCGAACCAAGGCCGCCAATCGTGTTCGAGCTGCCACTGCTGGGCGAGGACGCACCGAAATTGGTGGTGATGTCGCGAAAATCGAGGCTCGGATTGCTCAGGACAAGCTGCCCGGCAGAATTGAACACATACCGTTGGCCAATGCCGATACCCGGATTGCTCGCCGAGACGAAGCCCGTCGATGAGGCACGGCACCTGTTCAGATCGGCGAGCTGCGCTGCCACGGTTGGATTGCAAACCGCTGTCACGAGGCCGCCGTCCGCAATGCTGCCGTTGCGCACGCCACGGTAGAATTGGTTGTCCGGGACGCCATTGCCTGCGGCCGGCTCACCAACAGTGGTTTCAGACTGGTTGAACTGGTTGCGTCCGGAATACGCTCCGGTCAGATCGTCGCGATCGACATTATAGACGGCATTTGCCTTCGAGTATTCGAGCGCGATCGCGATGTTGCCGCGACCGTCAGCAAAGTTCTTACCAGCCGTCAAGCTGCCGAAATAGGATCCGCGATCACCTCGCGACGTGATCGACCCCTGACCCGCAATCTTGAGGCCTGAAAAATCGCGCTTGAGCACGAAATTGACAACGCCCGCGACAGCGTCCGAACCATACACCGCCGAGTTGCCGCCAGTCACAATATCGACGCGCTCGAGCAGATCATCGGGAATGGTGTTCGTATCGACGATATAGTCCCCTGGCGACGCCGTTACGTGGCGACGGCCATTGACAAGCACAAGTGTACGAGCCGTTCCAAGCCCGCGCAGATCGAGCAGGTTAAGCCCCGACGTACCGATGAAACGCTCTGAGTTCGCTTGACTGAACGTCGAGCGCAGCGCCGGCAGATTGTTCAGGCGTCGCCAATATTGAGCGTACCCGTGCTCAATAGATCCTGAGCCGAGATCGTCGTAACCGGGACCGGTGACGACAATGTCGGACGCGCGATGCGCGATCCGGTGACGACGATTTCGCCATCATTGGAAGGATTATCGCTCGGATCACCCGTCTGGATCGTATTAGCGGCCGGCTCCACAGAATTCGTAGACGTAGATGGCGCAGTTTGCGCAAAAGTGACGCTCGGAATAGCCCCGAGAATACCGACGAGCGCAGTTGCGCTCATAAGCCGCTTAATGCTCATGAAATTTGCCCCACTTTTGGGCGAAAGCGCCCTTAGTGTCTCCGTTAAAGCGCGGAGGTTTATGGAGCGCAATACCAAGCTGAACCCAAGCTTAATTCGCAAGGCACAATTCTGTCGTTATGTTGCATGATTGTCACAAGACAGACATATCCGAGGAACAGTTTCACAACGAACAACGTATTATAAAACTTTTTATATCAATGATTTAATAGAATATGCGCTCAAACCGCGCGCCCAATCCCGTCAGCAATTCATATTGCGACATGCCCGAAGCCGCTGCAGCCGCCGGCAGATCATACTCCAGAGCCACCCAATCGCCCTCGGCGAGCGCGGGTGCCGCATCGACGCAAATCGCGGTCAGATCCATCGACACACGCCCCACCACTGGCAAGCGAGCTCCTCCAGCCACCGCAACCCCGCGATTGCTGAAGCCGCGCCAATAGCCGTCGGCATAACCGATGTTGAGGATGGCAACTTCCATTGGCAGCGCCGGGGTATAGAGCGCGTTATATCCGATCGACTCGCCCGCCGCGACGGTGCGGCGTTGCAAAATCTGGCTTCGGGCGTCACCACCTGTCGCACGACCGCCGCCAGTTCCGCCCGCGCCACCCCGCCATACAGCGCGAGACCCGGCCGGGTGAGGTCGAACGCATAATCGGCTCCCAGCGCGATTCCAGCCGAATTGGCCAGACTCATCCGCCGCGCGGCAGTTCGCCCCTCAAGCGCGCGAAAAGCGGTCGCCTGACGTGCGTTCATCGCGCTGTCCTCATCGGCGCAGGCCAGATGGCTGAGCAGCGTATCGATCTGGAGGTCATCGAGCAGACCGCCTCGCACCTCCTCGGGCGCGACCCCGAGCCGGTTGATGCCGGTGTCGACCATCACGTCGCAACGCCCGCCCCCGGCATCACGCCAGCGCGCCACCTGTGCAGCGCTATTGAGCACCGGTCGGGCAATGCCACTGAGCGCCAGCGGCATGTCTTCCGCACGCACGCCGTGCAGAACCGCCACGTCGAGCCCGCAATCGGCAAGCGCTGCCGCCTCGCTCCAGCTCGCGACAAAGAAATCGCGCGTCCCCGCAGCGGCCAACCGGGTCGCGACCCCGCGTGCGCCCAGGCCATAGCCATCGGCCTTGATCGCCGCGCCGCATGCCGCCGCCCCGCTCAGACGATCGAGCGCGCGCCAGTTGGCGATCAAGGCGTCGGGATCAAGGCGGAGGCGAAGCGGTGCGGTCATCCCAGCCGGTTAGCGCTCCGCGCTACGCGGCGCTAGTCCGCGCTCGCCGTCCCCGGCTTGCCCTCTTCGAGGCCGAACAACGTCACGACCAGCGCCATCGCCACCACGACCACGGTGTACCACAAACCCGAATAGGGATTGCCGGTATGGACAACGATCATCTGACTGATCAGCGGCAGGAACCCGCCGAAATAGCCGGTGCCAATATGATAGGGGATCGACATCGAGCTATAGCGAATGCGCGGCGGAAACAGCTCGGTGAGCAACGCTGCGACTGGGCCATAGGTGATGCCCGACAAGGCACTGAGGGCAAGAATCGCCAGCAAAATCAGGGCAATGTTGCCCGGCTTTGGAATCACGGGCGACAGATCATAGCCTGCACGCGTGAGCGCTGCCTCAAGGCCCGCATCGCTCATGTCGTCGACACCCACGCCGCCAACAATGACCAGCGTCACCGGGGTACGCGCCTTGGCGTAAGGGATCCCCTTTTTAGCAAGATAGTCGACCAGGCGGCGACATTCACCCGACTGCTTCGTCGGGAACAGCATCGGAAACATCTCGGGCAGCACTTCATGCGAGCAGGCTGGACCCGACACCACCACAGGAGCGCGCTTCGCGGCACGCGCCAGCTCCGGATTCGCGGCACCGCCCATCACCCAGAAGATCGGAAAGATCAGCACGAGCGTGAGGGCATAGCCAAGGACGATCGGCGTCTTGCGCCCGACCTTGTCCGACAGCCATCCGAACAGCACGAAAAAGCCAAGGCCGAACAGGGCCCCCACCCCGACGATCACTTGCGCCACCGTTTCCTGCACGCGCATCGTGCCTTGCAGGAACGACAGCACGGTAAACATGGCGGTGTACCAGATCACCGTCAGCCCCGCCGCTATGCCGAACAAGGCGACGAACAGCCGCTTGAGATTGCCCTGATAGGTAAAACTCTCAACGAATGGGTTTCCGGCGCATTCGCCAGCCGCTTTCATTTGCTGGAACACCGGACTTTCCGACAGTTTTAGCCGCATCCATAGTGATCCGACGAGGAGCACGATCGAAAACAAGAAGGGCACGCGCCAGCCCCAGTCGCTCCATACCCCTGGCGACATTGCTCCCTTGGTCAGCAGCACGACGGCCAGGCTGAGGATGAACCCACCCGCTACGCTCGCCTGAATAAAGCTGGTGTAGAAGCCGCGCCTCTCCGGCGGCGAGTGCTCCGCAACATAGATTGCCGCACCGCCATATTCGCCGCCCAGCGCCAATCCTTGCAGGATGCGCAAGCCGAGCACGATGAACGGGGCTCCAAGGCCGATCACCGCAGCCGAGGGCACCAGTCCGACGCCCGCCGTGGCGAGGCCCATCACCGTAATCGTGACAAGGAAAGTATATTTGCGGCCGAGCGTGTCGCCGAGATAGCCAAACAGGACGGCCCCAAGGGGTCGAAATCCGAACCCGACCGCAAAGCCGCCCCACGCATACAGCGTCTGCAACAATTCGCTCTGGGCCGGGAAAAACGTACGCCCGATGATGCCCGACGCCGCGAGTGTCCCGTAGATAAAAAAGTCATACCATTCGAAAACTGTGCCCAGCGACGAGGCAGCAATAATCAACTGAATGTCCTTGCGGCTGGGTATCGCCGCGGATCCTGGATCTGCAGCCCCATCCAAGAACGTCGCCATTGTCTTCCCCCAACTACCGATGCGCCCTCCGGCGAGCGGTGAGATTAGGCGGATTTATCTCTGCGGCAACCCAGCTCGGGCCGAGCTTGCCAGCCGATCCCACCAGGACCATCGTCACCCACATGGAAATGGCGTGATCCTAGGTTACCAAATGACAAATTTGTGCACCGCAACACAAATAGCACGAATAATTTATCATCATTATTGAGGAAAAGATGATCTATTCATGTTTTTTACGACAAAATGGCCTATATAAGGTCAATAGAGTGCATCTGTACCGGACAAAGAACATGAGAGTACGTTCCTTCGACCGTTTTCCGTCCACCGCCACTCAGGACAGCCGCCCTGTCCCGCCTGGAACGGGTTTTTTGATTGGCGGTCTCCTGTCCTTGGGTCTCTGGGCTGCAATCGCGGCGGTCGCCTTCGTCATATAATCGCTCCCGCCCGATCAACAGGATCGGTCTGCGAACGCCATCGCAATCCGCGCGTTGACGATCAGGTTGCCCGAGATCATCGGCGACCTTGCGGGTGGATCAAAGGACTTTAGGACGTGAAATGCGCTCGGCGGGTAGGGGGCGGCCATCCCGGAAGGGGTGCGAGGCGCGCGCTGCAACCGCTGACGCACCGCCTGATAACCGCGGCGAACAAAACCGTCTCCGAAAGCAGGCCGCTGGTACGGATACGCAACGGCGTGTTCCTCGCGAAGTAAAGCCAAAGTTGGCGTCAAAAGCAGCCCGGGCTTTTCGGTTTCGGGCTCGGCGGTGATTGGTACCACTTCATGCTGGCACGTGGCTGGCATGGCTTCCATCTCTGCATTTACAGGCTCAGCCGCCACATCGCGCACCGGCTGAAGCACATAAGGCGCGACCACCTGCTGCGTCGGGTCTGGAACCGGGATCCCACCTGCAATTATTCCCACGCGAACCCGGCCCGCCAGTTCGGCATCGAGGACCGCGCCCCATAATATCTCGGTGCCATCCGGGAGGTTTGCCCGCAGGCTCGTAATCGCCTCCTCCACTTCGAACAGAGTAAGCTCTTCTCCACCCGCAACCGTGACCAGCAGACGCCGCGCGGTTCCCGGCAGCCCCTCCAGCAAGGGATTACATAAGGCGGATCGGGCGGCGTTGGCAGCACGATCCCAACCGACGCAGCGCTCCCCAAAGCCGATCACCGCGTCCCCAGTCGATGCCAGCAGCGATCGCAAATCCGCGACACTTACCCGCTTCAGCGCAGGCTCCTCCAGGAGCAAGGCGAAATCGGTAGCGCTCTCTCCGATGATCGAGTCCGACAACCGCAGAGCGTCGCTCAATGTGGTGTCGCGACCAATGACCCCCAGCAGTTTCTGGTTGCACACCGTTACCATCACATCGACCTGCGCGCGAAAGTCAGCGGCACCCAAATCGGCGGTCCGTGCCCGGCGCTTGCCTTCAAAGGCGAACGGCTTCGTCGCCACACCAATAGTCAGGATGCCGAGGTCGCGTGCCGCTTTGGCGATGACCGGGGCGGCACCGGTTCCCGTGCCACCCCCCCAGGCCCGCGGCGATGAAGCACAGCGACGCGCCTTGCAGCGCCTCGATAATCTCGGGCAAGGCTTCTTCCGCAGCCGCGCGCCCGATCTCGGGCCGACCGCCAGCACCCAGCCCAGCCGTAATTTGCCGACCAAGCTGCAAACGATTGGCCGCAGGCACCGCGCGCATCGCCTGCACATCCGTGTTCGCGCATAAAATGGTCATGCCGCAGTCCGGACGCCCCAACAGCGCGCGAACGGCATTGCCGCCCGCTCCCCCCCACCCCCGAACACGACCAAGCGACCGTGATCGCTCTTCGCTTGCCCACCCGTCATACCGATGCTCCAGAGAATCGCTTCACCTAATGGTGTGATGCGCGACACCTGCTCCGAACGATCATAGTTAACGATACAGTATCTTTACAGTGACAGAGAACTTGACCGCCAATAATCCTGCATTGTTACGCATCAGAAATGATGAATCATTCTTTAGTATGCAAAGTCGGATCCTGGGGCCTCCGCAACATTACGGGTAGGGTGAACCCCATAAAGTAGATCTACTCTATTCCCCGAATCGTTTTCGGAGCGTTAACCATAAGCTCGGAAGCGAGGGGCTTTAGACATGGACGAACTTTTTATGGGCAGCGCGCTTTGTGAAGTGACCGAATGGGGCGACATCCTGTTGCCACGTCGCTTCCATCAAACATTGCGGCTTCGCTCGGCCGAGCATTCGCTGTTCATTGGGCTGCACGAGGAATCGCCCTGCCTGATCGCGTTCGATCGGCTGCACGCCATGCAACGGCAATTCGAAGTCGCCGAAAAGCTGGCGGCGTCACCCGGCGGCTTCCAGGACCATCATCGCCTGCGGCGCACCTATGGGTTTGTCGACGAGGCACCGGTCGCCCCGGACGGGATGATGACGCTGCCGCGAATCATGCGCGAACGTGGCGCGATTGGGGACTTTGCCCTGCTCGTTGCCACCGGGGCTCGCTTCGAAATTTGGGACATGGCGTATGTGCTCGATCATGGCCCGTCCGATCTCGTCACGCTCGCAACGCTTTTGCGGGCCAGCCAAATTGCACATGAGGTAAACGATGTCGCCGTTATGTCACCTGCTCGGGCATCGGGCCCGACCCTCTATCCAGCACAATCAGGGGTTCGCGTTCAGTGTCTGCCAGCGTTGCAGCCGCGACATGATCCGGTCGGCAGGCGCGCCGCCCACCAGTAAATGGAAGGAAGTTCCCGAAGGATTTCGCGTGTCCCGCAAAACCCCCAAACACCAGCGCCTTGCGGCCACCCCGCCGATGATGCCACGGCCACGCTCCACCATGATCGATCTGGTGCATATCGGCGCTGCCGCCTTGTTCTGGCATCTGCGGGACATGATCGAGACGCCCCCGCTGCGCCCCGCCAAGGTGCTTCGGATACCGCTGCTCTAAGCAGTGCGGTCGAGCGCTTGCGCGATCGCATCGGCCGCGGCGTCCGCTCCGTTTTCGTCGGCCATGCATCGCGCGATTTCGGCGGCGACGGCGCTATATTTGGGGTCGCGTAACAGACACCCGATGCGCCGCGTCGCGCGCGCGGCCGAGAAGCGGTCCGCCCGCAACCGTAACCCTGCGCCCAGCCGCGCGATGCGGTGTCCGTGATCGTTCTGATCCCCCATATGCGGCACCACCAACTGCGGCTTGCCCGCGCGCAGCGCCTGGCCCGTCGTCCCGACTCCGCCATGCTGGATGATCGCAGCGGCGCTTTGGAACAGCAACGAATGCGGCGCATAGCCGCAACGCAACACATCGCCCTCGATCGTCGGCGCAGCATCCCCGCCGACCAGCAGTACCGCCCGCATCCCTAACCGCCGCGAAACCTCAGCAGCCGTATCGTAAAAGCCCCCGGCACTGTTCACGGCGAAGGAGCCGAGCGTGAAGACCAGCGGCGGCGGCCCTGCGGCGAGGAAATCCGCCAACGCCGGATCGAGCGTCTCCTCGCTTCCGCTATCGCTGTCGAAAACGGGAAAGCCGACAATCTTGGTCGACGGCGGCGCGTCGGGCGGCAACGGGGCGAGTTGCGGCGAATAACATCCCAGTTGCAAAATGGAGCGCGCGTCGGGCTCCAGCGCACGCCGCGCACCCTTGGGCGGCAAGCCGTGCTCCGCCCGCACACGATCGAACCGCCGACCGTACAGCCCATGCAGAACCCGCCGCAGCACCGTATAAGCCGTGCGGTTCCATACACGCCCAACGCGTCCGACCGGCTGATCGCGCATCATCCAGAAATCGGGCGTGCGCGGCGGATCATAAGCCGACAGCATTGCCATGGGTTGCAGGATCACGGAAATCAGCGGCAAGTTGCGCTTTTCGGCGATCATCGGTGCGGCAAACACGAAAATCGAGGCGACAATCGCCTCGGCATCCGCCGCCACCGCATCGAGCGCGCGCGTGCAATCCGAAAGGCCCGGCAACAAAACCTGTTCGAGCATGACGCGCTGATTGGCGATGACCCGCCGAACCGCCTCTTCATGGCTCAACCCCATGCGTTTCTGCACCGCATCAAAGCCGGGCAGAATCGCCACAGCCTCCAAGCCGGCGCGGCGACATTTGGCCACCTGGTCCTCGGGCACCGCCAGTACCGGGGTGAAGCCCCGTTTGCGTAGCGCCAGCCCGATCGCGATGAACGGGTGAAGATCGCCTAACGTCCCGATGGTGGTGAGAACGACTTTACGCATTGCGATCCCACTGGTCGCGTCAGCGCATCGCGTCCAGTCCCTTCCTGCTCGGGATCGTAGCATTTTTTCCGATAGAGCACGTGTTTGCTACGGGTGGGCCGGATCGCGCGCGGCCGCCAAATTGCATCGGATGACGGAGCCATGAAGCCCCTCGCTTATTGCCCTCCGCGCAAGTCCAGCCTTGCAGAAACGCGGTGCGGGCCCTATTATGTCTGAGTTATTTTTGAAAGGCCTTCCCGTGATCGATGGTTCTATTTTGATCGGTGCCGACGCTCGTCAGGCAACAACACGATTCACCACGGTAAACCCGGCCACCGGCGAATCTCTGACCCCGAGCTTTTCGTCTGCGGACCGCGACGCGGTCAACGCTGCCACGGCGTTGGCGCAGGCCGCCTTTCCGGCTTATGCCGCGACCGACCTGCCGACTCGCGCTGCCTTTCTGGAAGCGATTGCCGACAATATCGTCGCGATTGGCGACGACCTGATCGTCCGCGCGATGGCCGAAAGCGGCCTCCCCCCGTGCGCGCCTGGAGGGCGAGCGTGGCCGTACCGTCGGCCAGCTCAAGCTGTTCGCGCAAGTGGTGCGCCAGGGCGACTGGCTCGACGCGACGATCGACCCCGCGTTGCCTGATCGCGCCCCCCTTGCCCCGCCCCGACTTGCGCCGCATCAACGTGCCCGTCGGCCCGGTCGCGGTGTTCGGAGCCTCCAACTTCCCGCTCGCTTTCTCCGTTGCGGGCGGCGATACCGCCTCGGCACTGGCGGCCGGCTGTCCGGTGATCGTGAAGGGCCATCCGGCGCATCCCGGCACCGGTGAATTGGTAGCACGCGCCATTGCCGCTGCGGTCGCATCGAGCGGCCTGCCCGCCGGTGTCTTCTCGTATCTGCCGGGCGACACCAATGATCTGGGCGGCGCACTCGTCGCGACCCGCGCGTACAGGCGGTCGGCTTTACCGGCTCGCGCGGCGGCGGCCTCGCGCTGATGCGGATCGCCGCCGAGCGTGCGCAGCCGATCCCGGTCTATGCCGAGATGTCGAGCATCAACCCGGTGGTCGTGTTCCCCGCCGCGCTTGCCGCGCGCGGACCGGAGATCGCCGCCGGTTTCGTCCAGTCGCTGACGATGGGCGCAGGCCAGTTCTGCACCAATCCCGGCCTGATCCTCGCGCTCGACAGCCCCGAACTCGATGCCTTCGTCGCGGAAGCGGGAAAGCTGCTTTCGGGCACCCAGCCGCTGACGATGCTGACCCCCGGCATCCATGCCAGCTTCGACAAGGGCGTCGAAGCGCTCGCTACGCATGACGCGGTGCGCACCATCGCGCGCGGCTGCCCCAGCGCCGGACCAAACCAGGCGGTTGGTGCCCTGTTCGAAACCGACGCCAGCCATTTCCTGGCCGACCGCGCGCTCGGCCATGAAGTCTTCGGTTCGTCGTCGATCATCGTGCGGTGCCGCGATCTGGGTGAACTCGCGCAAGTGATCGCCGGGCTTGAAGGGCAATTGACCGCGACGTTGCAATTGGATGCAGCCGACGAGGCCGCTGCCGCGACATTGATCCCCGTCCTCGCACAGCGTGTTGGCCGCATTCTGGCCAATGGCTGGCCAACCGGCGTCGAAGTGTGCCACGCCATGGTGCATGGCGGCCCCTACCCCGCCACCAGCGACGGGCGGACGACCTCGGTCGGTACGCTGGCCATCTATCGCTTCTTGCGCCCGGTTGCCTTCCAGAACCTCGCCCCGACCCTGCTCCCGATCGCGGTGCGCGACGGCAATCCGTGGGACATCGCCCGTCGGGTTGACGGACTCCGCGAAGCCTCCGCGCGATGATCGGACGCGCCCGTCAGGGTGTGCGGTGGGATATCCCCATGCCTTCCTGCCGAGCGCGTGATCCGCTAGGCTGGGTCTTCATGACCCAGCCACCGTCTCGATGATGGAAGACGACCGCGTCTTCTCGCCGCGCATTCACGGCACCATCGCGCACGATATCGGCGTGGAAATCGTCAGCGGGATGCGCAAGCCCGGCGACGTGTTCGGCGGTGAAATTGAAGCGAGCGAAGCGCTGGGCGTCTCCCGCACCGCCTATCGCGAGGCGATCCGCATCCTGGCCGCCAAGGGGCTGGTCGAAAGCCGCCCCAAGGCGGGCACGCGCGTGACGCCGCGCAGCCGCTGGAACATGCTCGACGTCGACGTACTCGCCTGGACGTTCGAGGGTGAACCCGACACCGACTTCATCATCGACCTGTTCGAATTGCGCGGCGTGATCGAGCCTGCCGCCGCCGCCTTTGCCGCCGCGCGCCGCACCGATGCCGATCTGGCCGAGATGCGATCGGCGCTCGATGCGATGAAGCATTATGGGCTGGCGGATGCGCGCGGCCAGAGCGCCGACCAGCAGTTCCACCGTGCGATCCTGGCGGCCGCGCGCAACACCCCGCTGGCGACGCTCGCCAATTCGGTTGGTGCGGCGGTGCGCTGGACCACCAAATTCAAGCAGCGCAAGCGCGCTTTGCCGCGCGACCCGCTGCCCGACCATGTGCGGGTGCTCGACGCAATCGCCGCCAGCGATGCAGACGCCGCGCGCGAGGCAATGGTGACGCTGCTGAAGCTCGCTCTGCGCGACATGGGGCTCGCGCAGCGCGGCTAAC
>NZ_JSBN01000103.1 GCF_000797515.1 Sphingomonas sp. Ant H11 | reverse complement strand
TCCGACCCCGCAGTCAGCGTGGCGGCATCGACCAGTTCGACATAATCGACCTCGAAACCGGCGGTATTCAGCGCTTCGCGCGCAGCCGCCAGCGCGCCCTCGGCGTCGCCGCCGCGCGCAATCGCCTTGGCCGCCACGCCGAGCGCACGCGGCAAGGCAACGGCTGCCGCACGCTGCGCCTCATCCAGATAGATGTTGCGCGACGAGAGCGCGAGCCCGTCATCGTCGCGCTGCGTTGGCACGCCCTGGATCTCGATCCCGAAATCCAGATCGGCAACCATCCGGCGAATCACCGCGAGTTGCTGGAAATCCTTTTCGCCGAACAAGGCGATGTCGGGGCGGACCTGATTGAACAGCTTCGCCACCACCGTCGCCACGCCATCGAAATGGCCGGGCCGCGCGGCCCCGTCGAGCCCCTCGCTGACCCCGGACACTGAAATGGTGGTGGCAAACCCTTCAGGATACATCGCCTCCACCGGCGGCATCCACAACAGGTCGCACCCCGCCTCCGTCAACAGTCGCGCATCCGCCATCTCGCGCCGGGGATAGCGCGACAGGTCCTCGTTCGGCCCGAACTGGCGCGGGTTGACGAAGATCGACGCCACCACCTTCCGGCCCGGCCGCTTCGCCGCCTCGATCAGCGCGAGGTGGCCGGAATGGAGCGCGCCCATCGTCGGCACGAGCGCAATGCTCGCGCCTTCGCTACGGAAATCGGCGATCCCAGAACGGAGCGCTTCAAGGGAACGGATGGTTTGCACGGATGAGTGGCCTTCGGTAAGGACGGGCGCGCCTTCTATGAGGCGTGATCCAACCGGACAAGACGGGAAGCAAACACGTTGGCGACTGCTGCGCGAAAGCCACACATCATCGTCTTTGCCAACGAAAAGGGCGGCACGGGCAAATCGACGACGGCGGTCCATGTCGCCATCGCGCTGGCGGCGCGCGGTGCGCGGGTGTCGGCGCTGGATCTCGACCATCGGCAACGCACGATGGGCCGCTATTTCGACAATCGTACCGCGACGATCAAACGCACCGGCCGCGACTTGCCGACTCCGCGCCACACCACCCATGACGGCGAAAGCCTGGCGCGCTTCACCGAAAGCTTCGATGCGCTGGCCGAGGGTGCGGACTTTCTGGTGATCGATACGCCGGGTCGCGACGACCGTTTCGCGCGCATGGCCTCCGCCCGCGCCGATACGCTGGTAACGCCGATGAACGACAGCTTCGTCGATTTCGATCTGATCGGCCAGGTCGATCCCGAAAGCTACAAGGTCACCCGCCCGAGCTTTTACGCCGAAATGATCTGGGAAGCGCGCAAGGCCCGCGCCAAGGCCGACGGCTCGACGATCGACTGGGTGGTGCTGCGCAACCGCGTCCAGCATATCGAGGCGCGCAACATGCGCCGCGTGTCCGAAGCGCTCGATCAGCTCGCCAAGCGTGTCGGCTTTCGCATCGTGCCGGGCCTGGGCGAACGCGTCATCTACCGCGAGCTCTTCCCCAACGGCCTGACCATGCTCGATTCGGGCGAGTTCGGTGCCATGGGCCTGGCGCACGTCGCCGCGCGCCAGGAATTGCGCGAGATGATGGGCGCGCTCGCGCTGCCGGAACCGGTCCCGCCGCTGTTCGCATAATGGGCAAGATTCTTTTCTTTGCGGCGGTCCTGCTCGGTGGCTGGTGGCTGCTGCGCGCGCGACCGAAGCCGACGCTGCGGCTCGACGAAGCCGAAGCGCGCGCCGTGCTCGGGGTGGCGGCCGATGCCGATGCGGCGGCGATTCGCGCGGCGCATCGGCGCTTGGTCGGCGCGGTCCATCCCGACCGAGGGGGCTCGGCCGATCTCACCCGGCGGATCAACGCCGCGCGCGATCTGCTGCTCCGACACTAGCCATTGAACTTTACCGGGTTTCACCGATTAGGCACGCATCCAACCAACAGGAGCTATCATGACGCACCGTTTCGACCCGACGTCCTTGCGCGAATATGACATTCGCGGGATCGTGGGAAAGACGCTCGGCACCGCCGACGCCGACGCGATCGGTCGCGGTTTCGGCACGCGCGTGCGCCGCGCGGGCGGCACGCGCGTCGCGGTCGGCTATGATGGCCGCTTGTCCTCGCCCGAGCTGGAAGCGGCTTTGGTGGGCGGCCTCACCGCCGTCGGTGTCGATGTCGTGCGGATCGGCATGGGGCCGACGCCGATGCTCTATTATGCCGAGGCCACGCTAGAAGTGGATGGCGGCATCGAGATAACCGGCAGCCATAATCCCGCCGAGTATAACGGCTTCAAGATGGTCTTGCAGCACAAGCCGTTTTTCGGCGCGGACATTCAGGACCTTGGCCGCATGGCGACGGAAGGCGACTGGGATGTCGTCGCCGATGAGGCCGACCGCGGCACCGTCTCCACCGCCGACATTGAGGACGATTATGTCGGTCGTCTGGTCGCGGGCTATGCCGGGGGCAGCTACAAGATCGGCTGGGACGCCGGCAATGGCGTGTCGGGCCCGATCATCGAGAAGCTCGTCAAGCTCCTGCCGGGTGAGCATCACTTGCTGTTCACCGATGTCGACGGCAATTTTCCCAACCATCACCCAGATCCCACTGATGAAAAGAACCTGACCGACCTGAAGCGCCTCGTCGCCGAGAAGCAGCTCGATTTCGGACTGGCTTTCGATGGCGATGGCGACCGCATCGGCGCGATCGACGGGCAGGGCCGCGTCATCTGGGGCGATCAGATTCTGTCCATTTTGGCCGAACCTGTGCTGAAGGAACTGCCTGGTGCTGTGATCATCGCCGATGTGAAGGCATCGCAAATGCTGTTCGACCGCGTTAGCGAGCTCGGCGGCAAGCCGCTGATGTGGAAGACCGGCCACAGCCTGATCAAGATGAAGATGAAGGAAACCGACAGCCCGCTGGCGGGCGAGATGAGCGGCCACATCTTCTTCGCGCACGAATTTTACGGTTTCGACGACGCGCATTATGCCGCCGTCCGCCTGATCCGCGCAGCGCACATGATCGGCAAGTCGATCACCGATTTGCGCGGCGCGATGCCGGCCTTGGTCAACACCCCCGAAATGCGCTTCCAGGTCGATGAAAGCCGCAAGTTCGCGGTGGTCGAGGAAGTGCTCGACCGGCTCGAGGCGGCAGGGGCCGACGTCAACCGCACCGATGGTGCGCGAGTCAACACCGCCGACGGCTGGTGGCTGCTGCGTGCCTCCAACACCCAAGACGTGCTCGTCGCGCGCGCCGAGGCGAAGGATCAGGCCGGGCTGGATCGCTTGCTCGGCATGATCGACGACCAGCTCGCACTCAGCGGCCTCGTCCGGGGTGAGCAAGCGGCGCACTGAGGAGATTGGTTCGCGCAGAGGCGCGGAGGACGCAGAAGGGTTTTCACGCGAAGGCGCGAAGCCACTAAGATGGATTTTCCGCGAGGCGGTTTATCCACTCACTTGTCCGGCGGACCGCCGGACAAGGACTCCTTCGCGCCTCCGCGCCTTCGCGTGAAAAATCCTTCTCCTTCTCCGCGTCCTCCGCGCGAACAAACCCTTCTTCTCCGCTCGCAATCCGCAGCAGAACACGCCACCTAGTCCCAATGCCCCCGCCCCCACCCCAGATCATCCGCGTCATCGACCTTGAAACCACCGGGGAAGCCCCGCCCGTCCACGGCGTGTGCGAAATCGGCTGGCAGGACGTGGCATTAGGCACCGATGGTCGGTGGGAAATCCATGGCGAAGGCGGCGCGCGGCTGGTCAATCCCGGTCGCCCGATCCCGCCGCTCACCCAGACCATCCACCATATTCTCGACGAACAGGTCGCCGATGCGCCGTTCTGGCACGATGTCGCGCGCGCGGTGCTCGATCCCTATCCCAAGCGCGTCGCGCTCGCCGCGCACCGCTCGATCTATGAAGAGAAATTCTGCAGCCCGGCGCTCACCCGCAATGCACCGTGGATCTGCACCTGGAAATGCGCGCTGCGGCTGTGGCCGGACAGCCCGACCTTCTCCAACCAGATGCTGCGCTATTGGCGCAAGCCCGAGGGGCTGATCCACGAACGCGGCCTGCCCGCGCACCGCGCCTTTCCCGACGCCTATGTCACTGCCTTCCACTTGCGCGACATGCTGAACGCGGTCGGCATCGACCAATTGCTCGCCTGGTCGAGCGTGCCCGGCTTGCTGCCGCGCGTGCGCCAGGGGCCCGATCGCGGCAAGGAGTGGAGCGAGGCAAGCGACGAGACCATCGCCACCATGCTGGAGGATCGCGACGAGGACGTCCGCTTCACCGCCGAGACCGAGCGCGCGCGCCGCCGCGCTGCCTAACCACTTGATCCAGGTCAACAACCGCTGGCTGGCGTTTCGCGCAAGGCCTGCGTAAGGGCGGCGCATATGTTCGAACGCATCGTTCAGGGATTTGGCATTGGCGAAGGGCGCATGCAGCGCTTCCTGCTTACCTGCATGGGGCTGGGCTTTGCCGCGCTGATCGCGGTGGGCGTGGCGGCCGGCTGGTCGACCGCGCGCAACGAAGGCCATACGCGCGACGTCAACCACACCTATGAGGTCGAACTCGCGATCGACCGCGCGCGTATCCTGGTGGAACAAAGCGAAACGTCGCGTCGCGGCTTCGTCTTGACTGGCGAGCAAGTCTATCTCGACACCTACCGCGCCGGGATGGCGACATTGCCAATGACGCTGGCGCGGATCGCCGCTCTGACGCGCGACAATCCCCGCCAGCAACGCAATATCGCCAACCTGCGCGTGCTCATCGCCGATCTGACCGCACAGCGCGAACGCACGATTGCGGCGATCGTGCGCGGGGACCGGCTCGGTGCGCTAACGCTGTTTCGCGATGAAACCAGCGCACGCCGGATGCGCGCCGTCCGCCGTGTGGCCGATGCGATGGTCGCCGAGGAGCAACGCCTGCTCGCCATCCGCGACGCCGAACAACAGGCGAGCGTCCGCATCTTTTATGCCACGCTCGCGCTTGCCGGGCTGTTGCTCGTTCTGGTTGCCCTGATCTCGTTGCTGACCGTGCAGCGTTACACCCGCGACCTCGCCGCCTCGCACGATGCACTGCGCGATTTCGCCGATACATTGGAGGATCTGGTCAAGGAGCGCACCGCCGACCTGACCCGTGCCAATGACGAGATCCAGCGTTTCGCCTACATCGTGAGCCACGACCTGCGCAGCCCGCTGGTCAATGTGATGGGCTTCACCGCCGAGCTGGAAAGCGCGACCGCCACGATTGGCGACCTGATCGATCGGGCCGAGCAGCGCGCGCCCGACATCGTCACCGAGGACGCCCGGCTGGCGGCGCGCGAGGATTTGCCCGAGGCGATCAAATTCATCCGTACCTCGACGCAGAAGATGGACCGGCTGATCAACGCCATCCTGAAGCTGTCGCGCGAGGGGCGGCGCGTCATCGTCCCCGAGCCGCTCGACCTCGGCTCGATGGTCGATACGATCGGCGCAAGCCTGACGCAGCAACTCGACCATCGCGGCGCGACGCTCGCGATCGAGCACCCGCTCCCGGCGATCGTCAGCGACCGGCTTGCGATCGAGCAGATCCTGTCCAACCTCATCGAAAACGCCGTGAAATACCTCAGCCCCGATCGTGCGGGGCAGATCGTGGTCCGCGGCCAGCGCGACGGGCAGCGGGTTATGATCGAGGTTGAGGACAATGGTCGCGGCATCGCCGCCAGCGACCATCAACGCGTGTTCGACCTGTTCCGCCGCTCGGGCAACCAGGATCAGCCGGGCGAAGGAATCGGTCTGGCCCATGTCCGTGCCTTGGCGTATCGCTTGGGCGGCGTGATCGAAATGGCGTCGGAACTGGGTCGGGGTACCACCTTCCGGCTGAACCTGCCGGCCAAGCTCGACATGACCAACGGCGATTCTCGGGAAAGCTGAATATGAACGACCACCAAAGCGTCAGCATCATCATGATCGAGGATGATGAAGGCCACGCCCGCCTGATCGAAAAGAACATCCGCCGCGCGGGTATCCTCAATCACATCACCCATTTCACCGACGGTACCACCGCACTCGACTATCTGTTCAACAACGCCGCCGGCCCGCAGCGCAACGGCCCGGCGCTGGTGCTGCTCGATCTCAACCTGCCCGACATGAGCGGGACCGACATTCTTGCCAAGATCAAGGCCGCCGACGGCCCGCTGCGCCGCACCCCCGTGGTGATGCTGACGACCACCGACGACAAGATCGAGATTCAGCGCTGCTACGATCTCGGCTGCAATGTCTACATCACCAAACCGGTCAATTACGAAAGCTTCGCCCAGGCGATCCGCCAGCTCGGGCTGTTCCTGTCGGTGATCCAGGTCCCCGAGACCGAGGGGTGAACCGAACCGCCCCACCTGCGGTCCTGTATATCGATGACGATGCGGGGTTGCGGCGGCTCGCCGCGCGCACGCTCGCGCGCCATGGCTATGCGGTGACGGTTGCCGAAGGCGGTGCCGAGGGCGTCGCACTCGCGCGCAGCCAACCCTTCGACCTGATCGCGGTCGATCACTATATGCCCGGCATGGACGGGCTGGAAACGCTCGAGCAGCTCCACACGCTGCCGGTGATGCCGCCGGTCGTTTATGTCACCGGCTCCGAGGAAGGCCGCATCGCCGTCGCCGCGTTGAAGGCCGGGGCCGCCGACTATGTCGTGAAGACCGTCGCGTCGATTTCTTCGATCTGCTCGCCAGCGCCTTCGCGCAGGTGCTCGAACGCGCGGCGCTCGAGCGTGGCAAGGCCGCCGCCGAAGACCAATTGCGCGCCAGCAACGCCCGGCTTGAAGCGCTGCTGCGCGAGGTCAACCACCGCGTCGCCAACAGCCTGCAACTCGTTTCGGCGATGGTGCGCATGCAGGCGACCGCGCTCGATGACGACAATGCCCGGCTCGCGCTGGAAGACACGCAGCGCCGCATTACCGCGATCGCGCAAGTCCACCGGCGGCTCTACACCAGCAACGATGTCGAACAGGTCGACATGCGCGAGTATCTCGGTGCCTTGGTCGATGAACTGGGCGAGACCTGGTCCACCCCGGCGGCACCGCGCACGCTTCGTCTTGCCGCCGAACCGATTCGGCTATCGACCGATCGCGCGGTGTCGCTCGGCGTGATCGTCACCGAGCTGGTCAGCAACGCCTGCAAATATGCCTATCCCACCAATGGCGGCGAAGTGCGCGTCTCGCTGCACGGCGATGGCGACGCACACTTCCGGCTCGCGGTGGAGGACGATGGCATCGGCATGAAGGCAGACGCTGCCCCCACCGGCACGGGCGTGGGCACAAAGCTCATCCGTGCGATGGCGCAAAGTCTGCAAACCATCGTCGAATATGACACCGGCGCGCAGAGCGGCGTCCGCGCGACGCTGCGCGCGGCGCTCGACTAAGTCCGCTCAGCGCGGCTTGCGGAATTTGTAGACGAACTGGTCGGTGTGCCCCCGAATGGAGGGGTCGAAGACGTTGGCACTGTGGTCGTCCGCCGGATTGCGCAGGACATCGCTTTCGCCGACGAACTCGAACCCCGCTTTCACCACCTCCGCCTTGACCGCCGCCGGATCGATCCGGTGCTTGGTCGAGGTGCCGCTAAGGCCGGTGCCCGCGGCGTCGGCATGGTCGATCACGACATAGCTACCACCGGGCTTCAGCGCCCTCAGCACTTCGGCATTCAACTGATCGAGCGCGGCTTCGCCCCCGTTATTGGCGACGTCGTGATAATTCTGGACGGTCCACACCAGATCGACCGGTTCAGATGCCGCCACGATGCCCGAGCCCAGCACCTTGGTGGTCACATTGTACAAATGCAGCGCGTCGAGCGCGGCTTCGCCCTTGGCGGCGGATTGGGCCGAAGCGGCCGGCCAGATCGCATAAACGTGCCCCGCCTTGCCGACCGTGCCCGAGAAGATCCGCGTCCAATAGCCACCGCCCGGGATCCAATCGAGCACCTCGTCACCGGGCCCCACACCAGAAAAGGCCAGCACCTCTGCCGCCTTGCGCCGCGCGTCATCGCCCGCTTGATCGGCCCGCGCCGGATTGGCCAGCCCGGCGGCAACGGCACGTTGCGTTTCCTTCGGCGAATGTTTGGAGGCGGGCTCAACCGCTGCCACTGCCGCCGTTGCGACCAGCGCCGTCACCGCCAACCCCGTCAAAACACCGCGCATGCTGTTTCCCCTCACCGTTTGCGCAAATCTACGCCAACAGGCCGCCCCGAGTCACGCGAAAGAGAGGCCACGCGCTTACTCCGGACCGTCCCGGTCGGTGACGACACCGGACCAACCACCCCCCATCGCCTGATACAATTGCACGCGCGCGGCCAACGCATCGCTCCGCGTCTGGATCAGCGCCAATTGTGCGCCGAGCAAGCCGCGCTGCGCATCCAGTTGCTCGAGATAGGGGGAATAGCCTTCGCGATAACGGTTGGTCGCCAATCGCAACCCTTCGGCGAGCGCAGCACGCTGCCGTTCCCCCGAGGCGACTTGCTCGTCCAATCGGTGCACTGCCGCCAGCCCATCCTCGACATCGCGAAAGGCACCCAAAGCGACGCGGCGATAAGCGAACGCCGCCTGGTCGCGTTGTGCGCCCGCGGCATCGGCTTGCGCGGTCAACCGGCCGCCCTGGAACAATGGGGCGAGCACACTCCCACCGAGCGACCATACCGTGATCGGATTGGTGAGCAGCGTCGAAAAACGCCGCGCCCCCCGCCGCGCCGAGCCGCAATTGCGGTAGGAAGCGCTTGCGCGCCGCGGCCAGCGAACTGTCGCTCGCAGCCAGTTGATATTCGGCTTGTGCGACATCGGGGCGGCGGCGCAGTAACTCCGAGGGAAGGCCCTCCGGCACCGGTGGGGCGACCAGTCGATCCAGCGTCGTGCCGCGCGCCGTCGCGACCGGAAGCGCGCCGGTCAGCACGCTGAGCGCATCCTCGCGCGCGCGATCGCAAGCGCGATTTGCGGCACGATCTGCGCGGTCGCTTCATATTCGGCCTGCGCCTGTTCGAGCTCGAGCTTGGGCGAATAGCCGTGCTCCACCCGCGAGCGCGCGATCCGCAGCGATTCAGCGCGCGCCGCCAGCGTCGATCGCGCGACCTCAAGGCGCGCGTCGAGCCCGCGCAGCGTGAGGTATCCGCTGGCCGTTGCGCCCGCGACCGACAACCGCACCGCATCGCGCGCCGCCGCGCTCGCCAGATAGGCGTCGCGCGCCGCCGAGCGCTGATCGGCCAGACGCCCGAACAGATCGACCTCATAGGCGACTTGCAGCTTCGGTTCACCTGCGGTCTGCTTCTCCGGCTGACCGAACGCGTCGACTTCGCGCGAGCGCGCGCCGCTGAGACTGGCGTCAAGCGTCGGCAGCAATTGCGACCGCGCCACTGCAACATTGGCGCGCGCCTCGCGAACCCGCGCGACCGCGACGCCGATATCGGTATTGTTGGCCAGCGCCCGCTCGACCAGCTCGGTGAGGACCGGATCGCCAAAGCCCTGCCACCATGTCCGGTCTAGTGGGGCAACCGGACCGGGATCGGTGCGCCACGCCGGTGCCGGAGCAAGCGGTGCCACCGTCGCCGTCTTCACCGTCGGCCCGGCACAGGCGGAGACCGCCATGGCCAGCAGCACAGTCGCGCGGCGGCTCATCGGCGGGGGTTTCCGTCGGTATCGATGCTGACCACCACCGACATGCCCGGTCGCAGCCGCGCCGCCAGCGCCTGCCCCGGATCGATCGCCACGCGCACCGCAATACGCTGCGCCACCTTGACGAAATTGCCGGTGGCATTGTCGGGCTTCAACACCGAAAATTCCGATCCTGCAGCGGGCGACAGGCTCTGCACATGGCCGGTCAAGCTGGCATTGCCCAGCGCATCGACGCGGAATCGGGCGCTTTGCCCAGGGGCCATGCGATGCGTCTGCGCTTCCTTGAAATTGGCCACCACCCACACGGTGTGGGGTACGAGGAACAGCAATTGCGTGCCCGCCGTCACATAGGCACCCTGTCGGACGCCGATTTCCGACACTTGTCCGTCGGTCGGTGCACGGATGATGGTGTTGTCGAGATCGATCTGCGCGAGGCGCAATTGCGCCTTGGCGGCATCGACCGCTGCTTCCAGCCCGCCGCGCCCGACCGCGACCGTGCGCACGTCCTGCGTACCGATCGCGCGGCTGGCCTGCGCCTGCTGCACCGCCGCACGCGCTGCCAGCAGGGTCGCACGAGTCTGGTCGAATTCGCGCGTCGAGATCGATCCGTCGGCGACCAGCGCCTGCGCGCGCTTCATGTCGGCTTCGGCGCGCGTCAATTGCGCTTGGCATTCTCGATCCCGGCCTCCTGACTCAGGATCGCGACTTCGCGCGAACGTCGCGCCTGGGCGGAATTGGCCAGCGCCGCCTCCTGCGCCGCGACATTGGCCTGCGCTTGCGCCACCCGCGCGCGATAGATGCGGTCGTCGATCGTGGCCAGTACCTGACCCGTCTTCACCTCGGCGAAATCCTGCACCGGCACGCTGGTGACATAGCCGCTGACTTGCGGGCTGATGATCGTCACGCGGCCGCGCACATACGCGTTGTCGGTTTCCTCGGCCCAGCCCGCGAACGGCGGCAATTGCCATGCATAGAGGATGATGACGATCGCAACGACCGCCAGCGCGACGATGGTGATCGTCGCCGGACGCGATTTGACGGGCGGGGCCCAGCCGCGCGGGGCCGCAACCTGCGGATCGGGGGCGGTGGCCGTCGGTGTCGATGGGGAAGCGTCGCTCATTTCATTATCCCTGGTGACCCTGGGCTGCCTGGGTTTGTTTTTGTTGCAAGAGCAGAATCGGCGATATCTCGCCGCGCCGCCGGATCGACCAGCGGATCGCATAGCCCCACACAGCCGTCAGCGCAGCCAGCACGCCGACCAGCAGGAAGACGTCGTTAAACGCCAGGATATTGGCTTCGCGCGCCACCTGTTGCGCCAGCAGCGCGGCCCCTTCCGCACTGCGCAACGCCGGGTCGCC
>NZ_JSBN01000102.1 GCF_000797515.1 Sphingomonas sp. Ant H11 | reverse complement strand
ACGTCACCAAACATGCCCTCCCCCCAGCCCCTCCCGCAAGCGGGAGGGGAGTTTTACGCCTTCAACTCCAGCGCCCTTGCATAGAGCGCCTTGCGGTCGAGCCCGAGTTTCTTGGCGACTTCGCTCGCCGCCTGGCCCGTCGACAGCCGCGTCAGTGCTTCGGTGAGGGCGGCATCGGCATCGTCGGCACTGGCGGCCTCGGGCGCGCCGGGCGGGGCGACGACCACGACGATCTCGCCTTTGGGAGGTGCGTCGGCATAGCGCGCGGCGAGCTGCGACAGCGTGCCGGTTACCGCTTCCTCGAAATGCTTGGTGATTTCGCGGGTTACCGCAGCCTCGCGGTCGCCCAGACCTTCGGCCAGCGCGGCCAGCAGCGCGGCCAGGCGCGGACCGGATTCGTACAGCACCAGAGTCGCGCGGATCGCGGCGACTTCAGTAATGGCGGCGGCACGTGCTTGGGCCTTGGAGGGCAGGAAGCCTAGAAACAGGAAACGGTCGGTCGGCAGCCCGGCGAGCGTCAGCGCCGCCACAGCCGCACAGGGGCCGGGAATGGTCCACACGGTATGCCCAGCCGCGCGCGCATCGCGCACAAGCTTGTAGCCGGGGTCGGAGATGAGCGGCGTGCCCGCATCGGACACCAAGGCCACCGCCTCCCTCCCCATGCGCGCGATAAGGCCGGGGCGGACTTCTTCGGCATTATGGTCGTGATAGGGAACCATTTGCCGCTTCACGCCGATATGATGCAGAAGTTTGGCCGTCACGCGGCTGTCTTCCACGGCAATTACGGCGGCATGCGTCAGGATGTGCGCGGCCCGCGGCGAAAGATCGCCGAGATTGCCGATGGGGGTGGCAACGATGTAGAGGCCGGGCGAAAGATCAGGGGTCATCAGGAGCGGTCATGGCAGAGCGGGATACGACAGGGCAACGGCCCATCGCCTTTAAACGACTTTTGCGGTTGGCGGCGATTGCGGGGGCGGTGGCGCTGGCCGGGTGCCAGACGGTCGTCCCGCGTGGCCCCGCGCAGGTAAAACGCCCCCCGGTCACCCGCCCGGTGCAGCCGCAGCAGCCCGTCGTCGAACAGGGCATCCCGACCGATACCCAACGCCACCGCGTCGCGCTGCTGGTGCCGCTCAGCGGCCCCAATGCCGGGGTCGGCCAGAGTCTCGCCAACGCCACGCAGATGGCGCTGCTCGATTCGAAGAATGAGCGCATCCGCATCACCAGCTACGACACCGCCACCGGTGCCGCGCTGGCCGCGCAAAAGGCGCTGGCGGATGGCAATCAGTTGATCCTCGGGCCGTTGCTGGCGGACGACGTGCGCGCAGTGGCACCGATTGCGCATCGCGCGGGCGTGCCGGTGGTCAGCTTTTCCAACGATGCGACCGCAGCCGGAAACGGTGCCTATCTGATGGGCTATGTGCCCGCCCAGTCGATTGGCCGGGTGGTCGATTATGCGCGCGAACAGGGCGTCACCACCTTTGGCGGATTGGTGCCCAACGGCACCTATGGGCAGCGGGCGTCGACCGCCTTCCTGCGTGCGGTCGAATCCGCCGGGGGGCAAGTTGCGTCCTTGCAGACCTATGATCGTGTCCCCGGATCGATCACCAGCGCGATTGTCCGCATGAGCAAGAGCGCACCCTATCAGGCGATCCTCATCGCCGATGGCGGCAATGCGGCGTCGGCGGCGGTGCCGGTGCTGCGCAAGAACGGTATGGGCGGCGCGCGCGTGCTCGGCACCGAATTGTGGAATTCGGAAAGTGCGATTGCGAGCAAGGCCGCGCTGGAAGGCGCGTGGTTCGCGAGCGTATCGGACGGTCTCTATCGCCAATATGCCGCGCGCTATCGGGCGCGCTTCGGCGCGGCACCGTTCCGCTTGTCGAGCCTTGGCTATGATTCAGTGTTGCTGACGATCCGCATCATGCGCGACTGGCCGATGGGCGCAGCCTTTCCGGAAGATCGCTTGAAGGATCGCGGCGGCTTTGCCGGGATCGATGGCGCGTTCCGGTTCGGTCGCGACAATGTCGCTGAACGCGCATTGGAAGTGCAGGAAATTCGCGGCGGCACCACGGTGACGATCTCGCCCGCACCCAGCGGTTTCGAGCGGTGACGATCCCAAGGGCGCAGTAACGCGCGGGATTTCGCTGCGCGGGTGAAACAATCGGGGACGCGTCGGGTTGTAGTGGGGTGATTGCTTCCGAAACCGCCGCTCCCGCCCCTCGCGCACCGCGCTGGCGCAAAATCCTGCTGGGAACGGTGCTCGCCATCTTTGGCGTGGTGACCCTGCTGGTGTTGGCGCTCGGTGCCTTTCCGGTGGGAATGATGCGGGGCCTGGTCGAAAGCCGTATCTCATCGGCCTGGGGCAGCCCCGTGCGGGTGGGCGCGGTGACGCGTGACAGCATTTTTTCTTATACGCCGGTCATCTCGGTGCGCGACGTCCATATCGCCCAGCCCGATTGGGTGGGACCGGGCGATTTCGTTCGCTTGTCGTCGGCCAGCGTGCGTGTACCGGTGTTCGCGTTGCTGTTCGGCCATTTCCAGCCCGACCGCGTGACCATCGACGGCGGGCGCATCGCGCTGGTGCGCGACGCCACCGGACGCGCCAACTGGAAGCGCGAAGGCAAGCAAGGCGATGGACAGGGCGGTCGCCCGACTCTGTCGGACCTGACGGTCACCAACACGCAACTCGTGTTGCGCGATGCCAAGCGGCAATTGGTGGTCGCCGGACCGCTTTCGGTCGATGCGAGGAACGGGTTGCGCCTCTCCGCGACGGGCACGTTCCTCGATACGCCAGTGCGGCTCGATGCGACCGGCGGACGTATCACCGGGATCGACCCTGCTGCGCCCTATCCGTTCAGCGCCACGCTCGTCTCGCCCGCGTTGCACATGAGTGCCAAGGGCCAGATGGCGGGCGTGCTCGATACTCGCCACTTTACGGCGGCCATCACCGCCCAGGCACCCACGCTCAAGAATCTCGATCGCATCATCGAGGCCGGGCTGTTTGGCACCCAGCCGATCAACCTGACCGGGGCGATCCGCCATGACGGGCATGACTGGTATGTCGACCGGATCGGCGGCAGCGTCGGGCGATCGCGCTTCGCCGGGCTGGCGACGGTCCACAAGATCGATGGCCGCACCAAGATCGATGCCAGGCTGCGTGCGTCGCAGTTCGATTTCGATGATTTGGCGGATGCGCGCGGTCATGCCGCTTCGGCCGCGCGATCGGCGGCGATCGGCCCGCGGGTGATACCACCAACGCGGATCAACCTTAGCAAGCTGGGCAAGACCGACGGTACGATTGCATTCCGCGTAGACCGTATTCTGGCGGGCAAGGGCACGGTGTTTCGCACGCTGTCGGGTACGCTGACGCTCGACCATCGTCTGTTGACGGTCAGCGACGTCGTGGCGACCCTCGCCTCCGGGCGCATGGTCGGCACGCTGAAAGTCGATCACCGGAGTGGGCGGCCCAAGCTGTCGATCGATCTTCGACTGGCCGGGCTGACGCTCGATTCGCTGATTGGAGAGCCGGATATGGTATCTGGACGCGTGCGGGGGCGCATCGTGTTGGCCGGGCAGGGCGACACGGTGCGCGAGGCGCTGTCGCGCGCCAACGGCAAGGCAGCAATGGTCGCGACCGATGGCGAGGTGCGCCGCATGGTCGCGGATGTGCTCGGCCAGAATTTGAGCGGGGCGGTGGTGCATGCGCTCGGTTCGCCGAGCCGGATGGTGCCGCTGCGCTGCCTCGTCGCGGATTTCCGTGCGACCGATGGCGTGCTCGTGCCGCGTCCGCTGGGCATCGATACCGGTAGTTCGGTGGGGCGAGGGGCGGGCCGGATCGTGATGGATGGCGAACGGATCGCCCTTACGCTGGCTGGGACGAGCAAGAGCCGCGCGCTGTTGAAGATCGCCGATCCGATCCAGATTGGCGGCACGCTGAGCAAGCCGACGGTGACCGTGGCGGGCCTGGGCACCGCCGACAAACCGAGTAACAGCAATTTGCTGAAGGTGTTCGGGCGCTCGCTCGGCCGGGCACTCGGGCTCGAAAAGACGCCACCCGCCGTCGTTATTCCACCGCCCGCCCATTTCGACTGCGAGTCGGCGGTGGCGGCTGCGCTGCGGTGAGCGCATAGAAAAAGGGCCCGGCGATCGCTCGCCGGGCCCTTGGTCATTCGCTTGCGCGGGCGATTAGGCCTGCTGCAGGTTCACGGCGCTCATCTTGCCGCGCTTGTCCTGCTCCAGCTCGTACTGGACGCGCTGGTCCTTATCGAGCGTGCCCATGCCGGCGCGCTCAACGGCCGTGATGTGCACGAACGCGTCTTCGCCGCCGCCTTCCGGCGCGATGAAGCCATAGCCCTTGTCTGCGTTGAAGAATTTTACGGTGCCGATGGTCATGATGGTCGTCCTTCTTGTTGGGTGACGCGAGAGTCGCGCCAACCCGTGCCTAGATCAGCAGTGAAAGAAGGAAGATGGGGCCGCAAAGCACCAGAGACCGTCGATTTGCGACTGTAGCAAGCACTCGCCTAGGCGCATTTGCGGGGAATAGCAAATGGCGGGTGTTTATCGTCACCCCGGGCTCGTCCCGGGGTCTACCGCTCGCCAGATCTATCGTCCGGAATTGTGCGGCACGGTGGACCCCGGGACAGGCCCGGGGTGACGGCGTAGAGGCGTGCGCATGAAAAAAAGGGCCGGGGTTTCCCCCCGGCCCTCCATTCCGTAGCAAATCGCGGAGGCTTACGCCGCCGAAACCTCGGCCACGTCGACCTTGATGCCGACGCCCATGGTCGAGCTGACCGCGACCTTGCGGACATACTTGCCCTTCGCGCCCGACGGCTTGGCCTTGACCACGGCATCGACCAGCGCGTCGAAGTTCGCGCGCAGGTCTTCTGCCGGGAACGACGCCTTGCCGATGCCCGAGTGGATGATGCCGGCCTTTTCGACGCGATATTCGATCTGGCCGCCCTTGGCTGCCTTGACCGCTTCAGCGACGTTCATGGTGACGGTGCCGAGCTTCGGGTTCGGCATCAGGCCCTTCGGACCCAGCACCTTACCGAGGCGACCGACGATGCCCATCATGTCCGGGGTCGCGATGCAGCGATCGAAATCGATCGTGCCACCCTGGATGATTTCCATCAGGTCTTCCGCACCGACCACGTCCGCACCAGCGGCGCGGGCTTCATCGGCCTTCGCACCCTTGGCGAACACGCCGACGCGCACGGTCTTGCCGGTGCCCTTGGGCAGCGTGACGACGCCGCGGACCATCTGGTCGGCGTGGCGCGGATCGACGCCGAGGTTCAGCGCGACTTCGATCGTCTCGTCGAACTTCGAGGTTGCACCGGCCTTGGCGAGCGCGATGGCTTCGTCCACGCCGTGCAGCTTCTGACGGTCGATGGTGACGGCTTTTTGCTTCTTGCTGACAAATGCCATGATCTTAGCCCTCCACCACTTCGAGGCCCATCGCGCGGGCAGAACCCTCGATGATGCGCGTTGCCGACTCGAGGTCGTTGGCGTTGAGATCCTTCATCTTCGCGGTCGCGATGTCGGCGAGCTGCGAACGCTTGATCTTTCCGGCGGACACCTTGCCCGGCTCCTTCGAGCCCGACTTCAGGTTGGCGGCCTTCTTAATCAGATACGATGCCGGCGGGGTCTTCGTTTCGAACGAGAACGAACGGTCGGCATAGACGGTGATCACGGTGGGGAGCGGCGTGCCGACTTCCTGGTCACCGGTCGAGGCGTTGAACGCCTTGCAGAATTCCATGATGTTGACGCCGCGCTGACCCAGCGCCGGGCCGATCGGGGGCGACGGGTTGGCCTTGCCGGCCGGCACCTGCAGCTTGATATAGCCTGTAATCTTTTTTGCCATGTGTACTCACTCTGTAAGGGGCGGCGAGGGGAACCCACGACGCCCGGTTCAAGTTTAGCGGTTCAAGCGGGTGCCGAGGCACCCTCCCGCATATTCCGACAGCTGTGTGCAGGAAGCTGGCGCGCATAGCGCAAACGGCAATCGGGTGCAATCGCCGTTATATCTTGCGACAATTTCGGCTCGCAAGCCCGATCCACCTGAAAACGAATCCTATATTGTAAGGTGGCGCAGTGCTGCGTCTTACGAAGGAGAGTTCGTCAATGTGTCCCGAGCAAGCCCGCCTCGACGCATTGCGGCAGCTCAATTTGCTCGACACGCCGCCGAGCGACAGCTTCGATCGGATCACGCGGATGGCAGCGATGCTTTTCGGGCTGCCGATCGCCGCAGTGTCGCTGACCGATCGCGACCGGCAATGGTTCAAGTCGCGCGTCGGGGTAGAGCACACTTTCATCCCGCGCGAGCAAGCGCCCTGCGCACAGGTCGCGGAATCCACCGGATTTGTGGTCATCTCGGATCTGCTGTCGGATCCTGCCTATAGCGACTGTCCCCTCGCACGCGACGGCATTCGCTTCTACGCCGGTGCTCCGCTTACGACGAGGAACGGTTTTGGGCTGGGCGCGCTGTGTGTCCTTGGTCACGAGCCGCGCACCGTTTCCGAGGCAGAGATGGCGGCTTTGACCGATCTTGCCGACATGGTGATGTCGCAAATCGAGCTGCAGCACGCGATCGGTCGTGTCGATCCGGTTTCGGGACTGCTCAACCGAAACCAATTGCTGGAAGATCTGGAGGATTTGGGCCGCAATACCCCGGGGGAGCGCCGCCTTCTGGCTTTGGTGGATCTGGCACCCAGCGAACAGCTCAGTCAAGGCATGAGCGTCATGGGCCCGACGTTCATCGACCAGATCGTCCAGGCAGCAGCGGAGGGCTTACGCGCGGGACTCGGTCCAGGCCGCATCGCCTATCATGTCGCAGCGACGCAGTTCGCCTTTCTTGCCTTGCCGGAGATGGAAGACGCGGCGTTTGTGGCGCGCCTGAAAATCGCATTGAACGATGCCCGCAGACGGGGGGCACACGAGCGTTCGTGTTAACCAATACGATCGGCGTCGCGCCCTTTGTCGCGGGGCAAACTCCGGGCAGCGACGTGCTGCGGATGGCTTATAGCGCGGCGCAGGACGCGCGCCTCGCCGGGGGGCAAATCAGCCTGTACTCATCGACCAGTGACGGGAAACAAGCGCGCCGTTTCAGCCTTTTGAAGGACTTTTGCGACGCCTTCGATCTGCCGGGCGAGTTGCGCCTTGTCTACCAACCGCGAATCGATTTCGCATCGGGCCAATGCTGTGGGGCGGAGGCGCTGCTACGCTGGACGCATCCGAAACTGGGCGACGTCTCGCCGAACGAGTTTATCCCGATCGTCGAGCAGACCGCGCTGATGCGGCCGGTGACCACCTGGGTCTTGGACAAAGCGCTGGAGCAACTCGCCGTGTGGCACGCGAGCGGGATTGACCTGCAATTGTCGATCAATGTGTCAGCGGCAAACCTGGATGAGACGGATTTCGTCGAGCGGGTGCAGTTATACCTGTTGAAGCACCGCGTACGGCCCGAATTTCTGGAGTTGGAAGTCACCGAAAGTGCGATGATGTGCGATCCGGTGGTTGCACTCGCCAGGCTGCGGGCGCTGGCGGACCTCGGTATCCGGATCGCGCTGGATGATTTCGGTACGGGCCATAGCAGCCTGGCCCATTTGCAACGTTTCCCGATCAGCGTCGTGAAAATCGACCGGTCCTTCGTACAATCGCTCGATCGTGAGGTGGACCAGGCCGGCATTCTGGTGCGGACCATGATCCAATTGTCGCATGGCCTTGGCCATCGCGTCGTCGCGGAGGGTGTCGAAACGCCCCGAACTGCGGAAATTCTCGATGCACTGGGATGCGACGAGGCGCAGGGCTATCATTATGCGCGCCCGCTGGAGCAACAGGATTTCGAGTGGTGGTTTCGTCAAAGGCAAGGCGCGGCGGGTAACGGATCGGCCTGCGCCGCCTGACGAAGGGCCAGGCGGCGCTACTCGTATCGCGCTAAAAGTCCGTATGCAGTCGTACGCCGATCGTCTGGGGTGTGACGGGCACGATATAGGGCCGCTGACCGCAACTGCCGCATTCCTGGAAGCGTGAGAGCTGCCCGCGGGTATCGAAGGCATTCTGGATGAAGAGTTCGAAGCTGTAGCGCTGGAACTGCACACCGGCCGCGAAATCGGCGGTGGTGAAGGCAGATAATGGCCCGAGCTGTGCGGCCGGGTTGAAGATGATGCCGCCCGGTCCAAAGGTCGCCGATCGAATGTCGGACGCGGCGGAGCCCTGGTACGACACGACCGCCTGGCCATAAGCTTTGGCTGCTCCGACCGGCACCGTGTAGCGCGCCGATCCGCTCGCCTTGAACTTGGGCGTGATCGGCAGACGGGTTCCAGCCTTTGCCGACAGGAGATTGCCCGCGCCGGTGCAGGTGAAGGTCGGATCGTCGATCAGGCAAAGATTCTTGCGCGTCTTGGCATCGGTATAGGAGCCCGAAGCGCTCACCGACAGTGCACCGACATTGAGATTGGCGATGATCTCCGCGCCGCGAATGCGCGCATTGGGCCCGTTGTGGATTTCAGTGAAGCTGTTCGCCCCCAGGAAGGAGAATTGGAACTTGTCCCAATCCTGCTGGTAGATTGCGCCGTTCAACCGCAATGCGCCGCCCAGTAGCGTCGTTTTGGCCCCCAATTCATAGTTGGTCAGGTAATCGGCGGCATAGGCTGCGACGTCGGCGCGGCGGTTGATGCCGCCCGGGCGGAACCCGCGCGAGGCGGTGCCGTAGAGCAGAACGCCCTCAACCGGTTTCCAGCTCAAATTGAAGCGATACGTCACGCCTTGCCCGGATGCCTGCACGGGCACGACACCTTCTCCGACGCGATAGACGCCAAGATTGGTGCAGGGGCCACCCGCCACCGCAGCCGGAAGCAACGTGGTCGATCCGCCCGCTGCCACCGCATCGCGCAGGCGCGTGCCGTTGGTGGTGAAGCACCCGGCGACGCCGGTGCGCGAACTGCCCGCCGCATTGTATGGCGTGGTGCTGTAGCCATTGGCCGGATCGCGACCGAAGCCGAAAAAGCCGATCAGCGAATTGTCATAGATGAAGGCGCGCCCGCCGACGGTCGCGGTCAGCCGCGGCGTGATGTCGTAGCTGGCCTCGCCGAACATCGCATAATCCTTGTCGACGCGATGCTGTTGCGTCAGCCACAGGGTGCCGGGGTGGCCGTTGACCGAGAGCGTGTCGGCCAGACCGGGCACCTGATAATCCTGATGGATGTCATTGCTCTGGCGTTGGTAAAAGGCACCGGCGACCACGCGGAACCGCTCGCTAGACGGGCTGGCGACGCGGAATTCCTGGCTCATTTTCTTGAAATGGTCGCTGCCGATCACGCGTTGACGCGGGTCGATCGTTTTGCCGGCATTGTCCTTGAAGTAGAAATACCCCGCGATGCCGCCAACCGACGCATAGAGATTGTCATAGGCCTCGGCGTAATCGGTATAGTCGCTAGACGAGAAATCCTTGCGGTCGAGATAGGCCCCGGCATAGGTCACGTCCCAATTGCCGATCTTGCCCGCGATTGTCAGCCCGGCCTGGATGAAGCGGTCGCGGCGATATTCGGGGTAGAAATGCTGCACCTGCAGGTCGCCGACCTTGGGATCATAGCCATAGGCACCGTGGCTGCGCGTATCCTGGTACATGACGGTCGGGGTGACCGTCCAATTGCTGTCGAGATCGACCTTCAGCGCCGCGCGACCGCCCGCGATTTCGGTGTCGTTATAGTCCTTTTTCACGAAGGCGTTGTTGTTGACGGTCAGGCCGTCCTTCACGCAATTGCCATTGGCATCAAAGTTGGTGCCACCGCAGAAGCGCCGCGTGCCCGGCACATTGTCGATATAGCCCGCATCGCGCTGGTAGAAACCAACGACGCGCAGCGCCATCGAGGGCGACAGCGGGATGTTGACCATCCCCTCGGCCTTGCCGCCAAAGCCGCCCTTGCTGACCTTATTGCCCTCAAGATCGGCGCGGCCATAGAAATGCGAGAGATCGGGCTGGTTGGTGATGATGCGGATCGTGCCCGCTTCGGACGAAGCGCCGTACAGCGTCCCCTGCGGCCCGGACAGGCTCTCGATTCGCGCAATGTCATAGATATGGACGTCGAGATTGCCGCCGATCGTGGTGACGGGCTGCTCATCGAGATAGACGCCGACCGAGGGGAGCGAGCCGGAATGGTTGCCATCGCCGCCCGAGGCGACGCCGCGCATATAGATGACGTTGGTGCCGGGCGTCCCGCCCAGCGCCTGGAACGACACCGAAGGCAATTGCTGCGCATATTGCGAGAAGTTCGAAATATTGAGTTCGTCGAGCTTCTTGGTGGTCAGCGCCTGGACGCTGATCGGCACATTCTGCAAGGTTTCGGAGCGTTTGGTCGCGGTGACGATAATGTCGCCGCCATCGGTCGGTGCGGTGGCCGGGGCCGGTTCGGGCGGGGCGCTCTGCGCGAACGCGGGGGCTCCGAAGGCGGTCGACGACAAGAGTGCGAGAATGGCGGCACGATACCCGAACGACGACATCAGATTCCCCCTGTATTGTTTCAACAAGGTGTTCGCGACCGCAGCATCCGTCAAGCACGGTGCCGCAGGTGTGTAACAATCTTACGCGGGCGTGGCGAAATTACAACGTTGTGACGGTGGCGGAAGGATAACGGTCGAGCACGTCGCCCAGCGCGTGTCGCAGCGGGGAAAGCCACGGCTCGAACGGCTTCCACGCTTCGGTGCCCTCGCGAAAGATCGGTTGGCGGACCTGCTCCGAACTGGCGGTGCGCACGCGCGCGCGGTTTCGTGAAAGGCGAGGCAGGCGGGCTCGAACGGCAGGCCGCAGGCGGCGAGCAAGGCGCGCACGGTTGCCTCGGTATCCTCGACCATATCCTCATACAGCACGCGGTGGACTCGGCCCGGCAGGACGGTGTCGACATGCTCCATCAGCCGCACATAATCGCGATAATAGCGGCCCATATCATCGAGCGCGTAGCTGAAGCCCTGGCCGCGCGCGAAATGCTGTTTGAAGTTGGAGAAGCAGCAGCCGAGCGGATGCCGCCGCGCATCGATGATCCGCGCGTTCGGCAAGATCAGGTGGATGAAGGGGACATGCGCCCAATTGTTGGGGAGCTTGTCGATGAAGAACGGTCGGTCGGTGCGGCGCTGGATACGGGTGCGTTGGAGATACTCTTCGCCGGTTTCGCGAAGCCGTTCGGCGGACCAGGTCGCCAGCCCCTCGGGATAGGCCGCATCCCGCCTGGCGAGCGCCGGGATATCGGGCAGTTCGCTCGTTCCCTCGACCTGGCTGTGGCTGGAGAGGATCTGCTCTATCAACGTCGATCCCGCGCGCGGCATCCCGAGGATGAAGATCGGGTCGGGCGCGGCGAAGCCCTGGCCCGCGCGTTCGGCGAAAAATCCCCTCGTGAACAGCGCAATGCTGCGGTCGACAAGGGCTTCGGTCTCGTCGGCGCTGTAGCGGATGTGCTTGCGACGGAGCGTGTTGCCCGCCGCATAATGCGCGAAGGCGCGTTCGGCGTGGCGGCGATCCTCGAACGCCTTGCCCAGCGCGAAATCGAGATGGAAGCGGTCTTCGTCGGAAATGCCGGGCTGCTCCAGCGCGGCCTGCATCGCAGCGATGTCGTCCTCGGTGAAGGTTACCGTCTTCAAATTGGCGAGGCTCCACCACGCTTCGCCCAGCGTCGGCAGCAGCGTGATCGCGCGGCGATAGGCCGCGATGCCATCGGCCTGCCGCCCGACCGTCTTGAGCATATGGCCATAGCTCATCCACACGCGCGGTTGCTCCGGCGCGTCGCCCAATACGCGCTCGTACAAGGCGATCGCTTCGTCGAACTGGCCGATGCGCCCGAAAGCGGCGGCCTGGAGATTGGCATGGCCGGGATTGTCGGGGTCTTCGGCGGCGACCACGTTGAGTTCCGCAATCGCCTCGGCAGGGCGGTTGAGCCGGTACAGCACCAACGCCAGATTGGCGCGCGCAGCGGTGAAGGCGGGGGACAGCTCGACCGCGCGGCGCAGCAGCGTTTCGGCATCGCGGTAGCGCCCGATCCGCCCGGCCAGTTCGGCCAGCATACGGATCGCCGCGACATCGAACGGATCGTCCTTCAGATGCGCTTTGAGCAAGGGCTCGGCCTCGCCCAGGCGATTGTCGTGCAGCGCCAGCGCCGCCGCGATCAGGCGCGGGGGATAGCGACCGCTCGCCGCCATCCAGTCCATGTCCGTCGCGCTTGCCGTCTGTGTCATGGGACGGTGGTAGCGCAGAGTTGCCGAAAAGGAACTATGGCGTTGGCGCGCCGGGCGTGCTGCATTCGTGACCGGGGTCCGCCCGATCCCGGGAGACATGCATGGAGTCGGCACCGCGCCCCTTTGGCTTTTGGACCGCGACCGCCCTGGTGATGGGCGGGATGATCGGATCGGGCATCTTCGTGCTGCCCGCGCAACTGGCACCCTATGGCTGGACGAGCGTCGCGGCGTGGATTGCGGGGGTAGGGGGCGCGTTGCTGATCGCCTGGGTGCTCGCGCGTCTGACCGCGGCAATGCCCGAGGCGACCGGCGTGGTGGCGATCTGCGGTGCGGGGTTGGGGCCGTTGCCGGGGGTGCTGGTCGGCTGGAGCTATTGGGTCAGCGTGTGGTCGGCCAATGCGGTGATCGCGCTGACCGCGATCCGTTATCTCGCGCAATTCGTGCCCGTGCTCGGCGCGACATCATTGGCGCAGGCGCTGTCGGCGACGGTGCTGCTGTGGTTGCTGACCTTGCTCAATCTCGGCGGCGCGCGGCTGGCCGGGGCGTTTCAGGTGGTGACGACCTTGCTCAAACTGCTGCCGCTCGCCGCGATCGTGCTGATTCTCGCGGGCGTCGCGTTGAGCGGCGGGGGCGCATTCCATGCCGAGGCGCATCCGCCCTTTGCCTGGTCGCAACTGACCCCGGCGCTGACCTTGGCCTTCTTTGCGATCGTCGGGTTCGAGGCGGCAAGCGTCGCCGCCGAGCGCGTGCGCGATCCGGCGCGCAATGTCGTGCGCGCGACGCTGTTCGGGCTGGGGCTGACGGGGCTGCTGTACATAGCGGTGTGCAGCGGGATTATCTTCGCACTGCCGACCGCCGAGGTCGCCAATGCCCAAGCGCCGTTCGCCTTGTTCGTCGAACGCTTCTGGGGACATCAGGCGGGGCTTGCCACCGCTGCCTTTGCCGCGATCGCGGCGATCGGCGCGCTGAATGGCTGGACGCTGCTGCAAGGCGAGGTGCCGCTGGGGATGGCGCGCGCCGGGCTGCTGCCGCGCTGGGTCGGGCGCACCAGCGCGCGCGACGTGCCGATCCCGATGCTGTTGCTGGCGACCACCCTGGCGAGCGTGCTGGTGCTATCCAATGCGACGCGCTCGCTCGGCGGGTTGCTCGATTTCATGCTGCGGCTGACGGCGGCGGCGGCGATCTGGCTGTATATCGGGGCGTGCCTGACCGCCTTGGTCAAGCGCATCGCGCCGGTGGCGGCGGTGGCGGGGCTGGTGTTTGCGCTCTGGGCGATGTGGGGGGCTGGGCTGGAGGCGGCGGGCTCGAGCGTTGCGCTGATGCTGACGGCGCTGCCGCTCTATTGGTTGCGGTTTGGGAGAGGTGGCGCGGGAGCCTGAGCCTTTTCGTCACCCCGGGCTTGTCCCGGGGTCTACCGGGGTTTGCGGTTTCTA
>NZ_JSBN01000101.1 GCF_000797515.1 Sphingomonas sp. Ant H11 | reverse complement strand
GGCGGGCGCGCGACGGCTGAGACGGCGCGCTTCCCAGAGACCGGTCGTCGGATCGACCAAGATCGAGGTCCATCCCGAAATTCGGAGTGGGCCCAACGAACTCCAGCCGATCACCTCAACTTCGAAGCGATCGGTCGCGATGTCTATGCCGCACACGATCATATGTCACCTCGTGGTTGCGAAGGCGCGCTTTAGCGCAGCGTCGAACTCGCGCGCGGCATTGGCCTTCAGGTAGGCCGTTGCCCGGCCGAAGAAGTCGAAGCGCTTGCGGACTGGCGTCGTGTCTTCGAACTGGATCAGCAGTTTCAATCCGGTTCGGGCTTTGCCGCCTTTGTTGCCGACGCGCCGTGCTGCGGATGTCGGCCGCTGCCAGACACCGTTGACGACCTTGCCATTCCGCGTCGTCACCTTACCGATGAAAACGCCGGGCTTTCCCTTGAGCGAGGCCAGCTTCCCTTTGGCCAGATTGCCATATTGGTTCAGCGTGATCTCGCGCGGCGCTAGCATCCCACGCTTCGTTCCGAGCGATCGATTGCCGCCTACAACATAAGGCTCGAGATATTCGGCCTGGATGTCCTTCGCCGCGACCCGCGCGATCGGGCGCGATTTCGTGGCGACCTCGATTCGAAACGCATTCTGCGTGAACGGCGTTGGGGTGTCGAAGGTGTCCGACACCTCGTCCTTTTCTTGCGCGACGACGCCCTTTGCGAGGGCGTTCAGCGCGAGCGACGTCGCGAACGGCACCTGTTTCGCGCTGAGCCCGATGAACGCACGCTGGAGCGGCTTCAGGTTGGCGCGGATGTCGATCGAAGTCACGCGGCGGCGAGATCGATCGTGACGGCCGACCACGCCGCATCCGGCGCCGGTCGCTGATAGAAACGAACATACGTGCGCGAGCCGATCACGCGGATGGAATCACGGATCGCGTCCATCGCGCGCACCCAGCGCTCATCCGCAATCTCGACGCGCAACAGCATGAATAGCTCGGCGCGGTTGATCTTGCCTTCCTTATCGACCTGGAACACTCGGTTGACGAGTGCCTGCAGTTCGACCGCGCTGCCGACCGCCCAATCCGTGAGACAGGCGTCGATCAGGCCTTTTGCCGCCTGCAATTCCGGGCCGAATTCGAGCAGATCTGCGACCTGAACCTGTACCTTCATGCAGCCGTCGAACGACATCAGCGTGATGTTGCCCTTTTTGCCGCCAACGGTGCCGCCGTAATTTTGCGCGATCAGAGCCTGCAGCGCACCGACGCGCTCGAACGTTTCGCTCTTGAACGCGGCGATCGTCGCCGACAGCGCTCGCGCCTGGTCAAGGATCCCGCGCACCGTCTCGTCCATCAGCAGATCTGCGGCCTTCACCGAAGCTAGCGGCACAAGACTGCCTTTTGCGTCGCGGATGTAAGGTGTGCCAGCAACGTCGATCATCGCAGGGTGGGCAGCTTCGACCATCGATCCAGCTCCATCCTGCTCGTAAAAACCATCCAGCAGCGCATCGGCCACAAGCTGCGGAAGATCGTTTAGGTGCTCGGCATTGCGCTGATTGCCGCTGAGCATGTCCCGAACGGCTAGTCGGTCAAGAGCCCCCGCGAAAAACGACCACTTCGAAGGCCGCTGCTCGACGAAGCTGCTTTCTCAACGAGCCCTGACTGTCGGTGAGGGTGACAATGCCAGCGCGGCGCAATTCCGCTGCGGCGATCACACAGCTCAAACCGTCGCCTATGACTGCGGCCTCGCCCTCACGAAATGCTCTGCTCTCAGGAAAGGGCATCCCAGAGGTATAGGCCAGCCCAGCACACCCGGAAACCCTGCAGTGAATAAGTGCCGGGCTTGTTGCTCGAGCCGAACCCGCCCGGCCTGGGCTAGTCGCGACCCGTGTGCCTATCGTGCGGCGAGACTTGACCTCGAGCGGTGCGCACTGCACCTCGGTCGCCTCAACCCTCCGCGTGATCGGCACCTGCCTTGAAATCGTCGTGGCGAAGGCGGAGACCCCCTCCGCCCCGGTCAAGATATCTGGCGGAAAACCGTGGCTGCACGGCCGCGAACCGATGGCGATGCCCCGGCGGTGCCCGCAGGCAGTGTGCCTTGCACAGTCGCGGTCGGCGAGACTTCCTGCCGGGTTCGGCTCCCGACCAGGAGAGATGCCAGCTGGCGATTCACGCGAAGCCGCGCGCTGTGTTAGGCGTCAGCAGCCCATCGATGACGCTGTTCACGCTGACATCGATATTCACTCGCGCTGCGGCGACGCTCGCGGTCGTGAGCTCGCGTTCGATCGCCACCAGGCTCGCCTTCGAAATCACCGCTTCCTCGCCGGGCATGGTCGCGATGAAATCACGCAGGATCGCGAGCGTGGTCATCGGCGGTCTCCACGAAAGGGGGCGACAATCGCGCGGGCAAGCTGCTGTGCTCGCTCTTCGAGATCCTCGAAGGCCGTCTGGCCCGGGCGCCCCAGCCGCGCGTCATGCACCAGCCGATCCCAATCGGGCGTCAACCGCTCGAGCTGATCTGCGATGGACCCGCCAGGGGAAGAGCGGGACAGGCGCGGCTGGGGCATGGGGAAGCGCTCCAGATATGGAAAAGCCCACCGGCCTGGGGAAGGCGGTGGGCTTCAGGCGCAATTGTCGCGGGGTCGAAATAGTCCGTTACGTGGCCATTTTGGCAGGGGCGTTTTTGTGTACCCCCAAAAAATAACGATCAGCCGAGAATGCCGGCATGCGCGGCGATCAGCGTCGCAGCATCCACTTCCTTGGACACCGCCCCAAAGATGCGCGGCCACAGATCTAGCGCGTCGATCAGCAGCTGCTTCGCGCGGCGGTTGTGCATCCCATAACGCTGCGCGACCACCGTGTAGCCCACCGTCTCCCCGACGATCATGTCCAGCACCGCGGCGATCGGCCCCCTCACCTCGCGTCGCCAGCGCGAATAGGCCATTTCGCGCCGCACCGCGCCCAGCGCTTCGTAAAAGATCCCATCGCCGTTCCGGGTTTGGTCGACGCGCGTCTCGACGCTGGAGGTCTTGACGGTGACATCGGCACCCATCCGCTCGGCGACCGTGGCGATCTCGACGGCCGAGGCGAGCTGCTCGGCATCGATCGATCCCGATAGGTACAGCCGCGCCAACGCCCCGTCTTGGCGACGCGCATGGTGTTCGTGGGTTTCCGGGGTGCCATGCGCCTTGTGGTCCCAGCGCTCGTGCATTTCCGCTCGGGATTTCCGCAATGCCCGCTCTGCTACCGCACGATCGGGATGTTTCTCCGCCCAGCGGCGCCGGTTGAGCGCGATGTCGTCGGCAATGCTTTTCTCGAGCTGGCTGGGCTTGCGCTTCTTCGGGGCCTTGGTGGACCAGCCCACCCCCCTCACCTCGGGTTTTGGCGATGCCGCTGCAGCTGCAGCGCGTTCAGCGAGTGCCTGTTTGCGGTGGCGCGCGATGATCGCGCGCATCACCTTCGCCTCGGCTGGATTGCTGTCCGACATTTCGCTGACCCCCCGTCGTCTGTCACGGGTATCTGCTCAAGTTCGGGCACGCGCGGCAGTGGCGGAAATGTGCTGGCCGTTGACCGCTGGAACACCTGACCATCGGGGTTCACCGTCCACCCGGCGGCGCGCAGCGCGAGGATCGCATCGCCTTCGCTGACTTGCTGCTCGAGCCCCGGAAACGACATCCGCCGCCGATCACCCGACTCGCGCAGGATCTCCCCTTCGGCGGTCAGCGTGCGCACCATGTCTCGCGCACGAGAGCGGTTGATGCCGACCGCATTGCCGATCTCGCCATAGCTGGGCGATCGGCCCCAGCGTAGGAAATATGCCTTGGCGAAATCCAGCACCTGCAGCTTCGTGCTCACCATGCTCGGCGATCGGCGATATTGCGCCACCATAGATTTGCTTACGCCCGCGCTCCCGAGGTGGAACATAGCGGGAATTGATCACGCGGACCATAGCGGGCGTCAATTTGGCGCAGTTGCCGCCGCGTTTGTTTCCAAATCGTCGAGTATCGCCGCGTTGTGGTCGATCCTGTCGGCGATCGCGTCTGCATTTTGCATGATGGCCGCACGGGTGGAATGGTCACCATTCGTGGCGAACACATAGACGATCGTAAAGAAGATGATGAGGCCCAGCGCCCCGAGCCCAACGCCGATAGCGGGGTCGATACTGCCTTGGTCACCGGGCGGGTTAGGCGCAGGCGGCAAATCCAAAGAGTTCTCGACTGAGCGAGCTTCGGTGACGACGTCCGGCGTCGCGAGCGTCTGGATCGCCTCCGGCCGGGCCACCTTCTCGATGATCACGCCCGCCGATCCGACGATTATGCCGATCACCGCGATTGCGCAGCCCCCAATAAACACCAACAACTGTGTCTGGAGCTTCCCGAGATTATAAACCTCAGACGCGTGTGAAACGCCGAACAGTTCGGTTGCGGGAACCTCTGTCGGGACCGATGTCGATAGGAATAGCGAGCCGATTGCGACCAACGCGCCGATCGCGGCGAGGATGAAACCAAACGCTTTCATCGCGTCAGTTCCGGGGTGATCTTCGGCGCGACCCGAAAATTCGCGATAATTCGAACACGGCCAATCGAGGCAACGCACCAAATTCCCGTCGTCTTGCCATCTTGCTCGAAAAGGCGGCAATGACCGGCTGTTGCCGCCGTAGGGTTTCCGGGGGAGAGGTAGACGCGGCGCACCGACATTTCTCCGTTGTCGCCGATCGGGCCTGCGAAGCCGACCGGAGCGCCGGAGCCCTTTTTCGCGAATTGCACCAATACGCTGTCCTGACCGGAGGGCAACAAGACCACAGTATCGCATTCCAGGCGGCGATCTTCAGGGCCGGGCTTCCCCAACCGTGGTGGATAAGAGCATTTTCCATCCAGCACCTCTAAGCCGTCGTCTGCCACCTGCGCAGCGCATAGCGGCGCGGGTGAGGCCAGCACGAGGCTCGTCATGCAGAGGATCGTCGCGATCGTGAACCTCATAGCCATCGCCCCCAATGCATATGAGTCGCGACCAAAAGGAGGTGCAGGATGCGAAAGCGGCCGATCAAATACCCGGCCAATAGCATGGCTACCATCAGCCACAGGCGCGATGGTGATCGAACACGGGCGGCAGCAGTGGTCTCCTCTGCGGGTTCAGCTTCATCGATCAGGGATAACGGCCCGACCTCGAGACCACGCGCCCACTCCAGAAGATCCAAAACCTCGCCGGTTTCTGCGTCACTGAGTTCCCGGATGCGATCGATGCGGAATGTGCGTTTCGCGTTGGCGGTGAGACAACGGGCCTCAAGATAGAGCACGTCCAATCGTCCGCCTGCGAAAGATCCAGCGATTAAGAACGGTACGATTGTACGCCTGCTCGCCTCCCCGTTCGCATCAACATAATCGATGATGACCTTGCGTTGGTTCAGAACCGGAGCCGATGCATCTCCCAGCCTCATCGATCGCTTTGAAGGATCACCACCTGCCCCCTTATTCGCGCTTCTAATTCAAGGAATTATTTCCGACAATTTGCGTGGCGCTCGTCAACGCCGACCTAACCTTCTACCGGCAACCATGTCGCTCGACCTGAAAGCGTCGAAGTAGCCTCGACGGCCAGGCCGGGAGCAAGACCAATGACTGGAACCGTGTTTCGGGCATCGCCCGCGTGCGAACTGCGCTGTCCGCGCTGCGATGTGCAGTGCGCCGTCATCACCGCGGTGCGCGACCGGCGCTGGCGAGAGTTGCAGGCGATGCTGCTGGAGCCGCCGGCGTCTCATCGTCCGACGCGTGCAGCGGACCTTGCACTTGCGCGATCGCGGTGGGCCACAGCTCTGCAAGCTCACGAGCGAGCTCGGGCACGGGAGCCGTCAGATCAACAGCCCGCAGCAACCCCTCGATCATTTGCCCCAGCGCGTTCTCGCTGACGGGCGGACCGCGATAGCTGGTGGCGCGCGCGTGCAGGGTCGCTGGGCCGTCTCGCCCGGTGGGCACGCGCCGCGTGAGGCTGCGCGCGATCTGCGCGATCGCGCGGCGGTCTGCCGGGTCCATGTCCGCGACATCATCCAGTATCTCGCGCGTTTCGAAGTCGAGCGCGGGTTCTTGAGCTGCATCGCACTCCGGGTCGTCGATCTCGCCCGATAAATAGGCCGGCGTCGTTTTTGAGTGCTCGAGCAATCTCGTGCAGCTTAGTCGTGGAGCGCTGCTCGCCTTTGACGAGTCCGTTGATGGTGCTTTGCGCGAGCTTCACACGACGCGCGAGCGCCGACTGCGACATCTGCACAGCTACCAAACGCTCTTCGATTCTGGCCCCGACAATCACGGCTCGAACCTAACGGAAAACCAATAGCGCAAGCATAAGCACTTTCCGATTGACCACCTATCGGAATACCGATAGTCAAAACGCCATGGGTATCGAATCGACGATAGACACACCGCTCGCAGCTGCGGTCCGCGCCGTCGGAACGCAGACGGCATACGCCCGGTTGGTGAACCGTTCCCAGTCGTCGATCTACGAGCGTCTGCGCGATCTCAAGCCAGTGCACGCCGAGGACGTCCTCCTGGTCGAGCGCGAAACCGGCATCCCGAAAGAGGTGCTTCGTCCCGACATCTACCCCGACGACTCGGCTACCACCCGCGCCAGCCTGGAGCCCGCGCGGTGACTCGGGCAGTGCCATCCCTTTCCCTCTGCCGCCATTCGGGCGGCGAGCGTCGGCGGCGGGTGCGCTCCCGCCTGCCGTCGACGTCCCCCTTTTCCAGTTTCGGCCGCCGACGGGTCGGCCGGATCGCGTGCGCCCGGAACCTTTGCCCTGGGGTTCTGGTGTTTCGACTTGGCGCACGTGCCCCCAACCCGTCCTGTTCGCGTACCGGCACCGTCATCGGGTCCCTCTCCCCCATGACGGTGCCACCTCCTCTTTTTATAGGCGCTCGGCCGATATGGCTGCTGCAATCGGCCGCGCGGTTTTGCGCAGGCGCGGTGGTCGTATGACGATGGTACGGAATCCGCTCACCGTCGAAGACGGCCTGGGTAAGATGATCGTCGCGCTGGGCATGCCCGGCGCGATCAAGGCTACCGGACGGAAAGCATCCTACCTTCGCGCGCTGTCCAATCCGAACCGGCGCGAACAATTGACGGTCGTCGATATGGTGAAGCTCGAGCGAGCTCACGCGCGTGCTGGCCTTCCCGGCGCACCAATTTTTGAGATCGTCGCTTCCATCCTGCACCTGGCGAAGCCCGAACGCCTCAGTGAGGCCTACGCGATCAGCCGGTGCGCCATCGAAATTGCTCGCGAAGACTGCGAATCCCAAGTCGCGCTGATGGAGGCGGGCCTACCCGGTGCTGACGATCGCGCTCTGAAGAAAGCGCTGAAGGAAACCGTCGAATCGATCCAGGCGAAAAACCGCGCCGTCGCGGTGATCCAGTCGCTGATCGCGCACGAGCAGCAACCGCCATGATCCGCCCGGCCCGCCCCCGGGCTTGACCGAACCTGCATCGCCGAACCGTAGCCCCCTCGCCGCATCCGCTGGCGGGGTGGGAAAACTGCTGCCTGGACAATCCGCATGAGCAACCGCGCCGCCATCGTAAAGATCATGACCGAGCTCGACGCGATCCAGTTGGCGCTGCGGCCGGTCGAGCGGTCGGTCGCATCCTATACCGCTATGGGCAGGGTGCGGCGCGCGCGGCTCAACATCTCGCTTGCCAAGCTCGAACTGGCGCACGCGTTGCAATATCCGGTCGATCCGGTGATCGAAATCACCCTGGTCGAGCCCGCCCCGACAGACCGCACCGGCACCGCAGTGACCAACGTCATGACCGATGGTCTGTCGTCATGACCGGCACGATCACTCCCGGCGCATATCTCAAGCGCTGTCGCCAGCGCGCCGGTCTGAGCATCGCCGATGTCGCCGCGCGCGTCGCGACCGAACCGCAGACGTCCGAACATCAGCGTGGCAAATGGCTCGAGCTGATCGAAGCCGATGCCGCGCCCGCGAGCTTTCGCACCGTCGTCGCCCTGCGCCTCGCCTATCGCTTCGATCTGACCGTGCTCGCCCAGCTCGAGGCGATCGCCCAGGGTGCCGACATACTCGCGCCCTTCCTGTGTCGCATCTGCGCCTGCAGCAAAAACGATCGGTGCATGGATCCCAAGGGCGACGAATGCTGCTGGGTCGAGCCCGATCTGTGCTCGGCCTGCGCCACTCCGCCTGCGGCGAGCGTCGTCGAATGAGCGCCGACGGTCACCGCCGCCCCCGGCGCGCGCGCCTGGCGCGCCGCGCGATCGATCTCGCGATCGCCGCCGCCGGTTTCGGCGTCAGCGTGCTGCTGCTCAGCAAACCTTCCTTGGCGAAGGCGGCCTTGTGGCTCGCTTTGGTCGCGCTCGCGACCGCCTTCGCGATGATCCAGCGGGAGATGTCACGATGAAACTTGACCTTGCCGTCCGGCCCCGGCCGGAAATCACGCACCGCATGGATTGCGGATGCCCCAGTTGCCGCCCACCCAGCCCCAGCGATCCGCGTCGCGCGCTGCTACACCGCTTGCTGCACCGCGGCCCCGGCCTGTTCGCGCTCGGCATGGTGGCTGGGCTGCTGGCCGTCGCCGTCACCGGCAATCTGGGAGCGGCGCTGCGTGCGCTGTTCGGCTTGTGAGCGAGGCGACCATGGGTGTGACCGGCAACGCCCACGAACTGCTCGGCTGGATCGGCGGCCTCCTCAGCTTCGATCCGGAGCCGACCTATCGAGTGATCTCGGTCGATGCCGCAGCTGGCACCCAGACCATCGAACATTGCCAGACGAAGAACACATACGCCGTGACCGTCACCCAGCTGACAGGAGTCGAATGATGTCCGACGTCATTGCCGCGGACCAGCTCCGCTTGCTCATCGAACGGATCGAGCGCCTCGAGGAAGAGAAAAAGGGCATCGCTGACGACATCAAGGATGTCTACGGCGAGGCCAAATCGACCGGCTTCGACGTCAAGACGATGCGGGTGATCATCCGCCTGCGCAAGATGGAGAAACACCATCGCGACGAGGCCGAGGCGATGATCGAAACCTACAAATCCGTGTTGGGGCTGTAGCGATGGCCAAGCCCACGCTCCAGGAAATCGCCGCCATGCCCTACCCGGCGTCGCTGCAGGCATGCCGTCGCTATTACGATCGCCATTGGGCATTGTTCGATGATCGTGGCGAGCGCGAGATCGTCGTCACGATCGATTTTGAAGTCACCAGTGAGGATCAGCGTTCCTATGCGATCCTAGCATCGTCGGTTGAACAGGCGGAGTCCGAAGCGCGCGAGCTCTTGCACACAGAGGTGCACGGGATTTCGGACGTGCTGGAAGTCCGACTGACAGATCCGCATCACGATCGGTCCCATCCCGCCTTTTCGTTCGATCGGGTGCACTGATGGACGCGATCGATCTAAAACGGCAAAAGCTGATCGCAGCGACCGACTATGTCGGCAAGCTGACTCGGGCGGGCGTTCCCGCCGCAACGATCATCGACGGCCTCGTCGCCAACCACGGTGCCGCATACCGTACGCGCTATGACGGTAGCCGGCTGTCCTGCGCCGGCGTCGTGTCCACCTGCACCTTCAGCCCCGACAAGGGATTGCTCGAGAACTGGACCAAGACCGCGACCCTTCGGCTGATGGCCTCGGCGATGGTGTCGGCATGACCCCTTTCGCGAAATTGCTGGCCGAACTCGGCGTCCGCTTGCCCTTGCGCCTGTGCGACGAGGAAACCGGATCGGTACTCGACGCCGACGACATGGAAGTCTTCGTCGTCGATGCCAATCGTGACCTGAGCGATGAATCCGCGTCGGCGATCGCCGCACTGCTCGTTGAGGCGGTCAACGCGCGCACTACCGCCACGCACGATCTAGCGTCGACGCAGCTCGTAATGGCTTTGAAGCCCTTCGCCGCAGTCGCCGACGAATGGGATCGCTGGCAGGCAATGGGGAGCACGTCCGCTCCGCGCATGATCCAGTTGCGCTACGGTCGCACGTCAATCTTCCTCCTGGAATATCAAGCTGCCAGGACCGCAGTCTTAGCGGCTTCCATGGAAGTCAGGTACCGCCCGAATGATGCCGCATGACGTGCGACCGCGTCTCGCTCCCAGGCGGCGGGTCGGCGATCATCTGCTCGTCGCGCACCCGCCAGCGCTGCGCCTGCGGTCGCCCCGCCACCCTGCTGTGCGACTGGAAGGTCCCGACCAGGAAGAGCGGAACATGCGATGCGCCGGTCTGCGCCCGCTGCGCGTATCAGCCGGCGCCGGGAAAGGATCTTTGCCCGGAACATCGCGGCGCGTTCGAACACTGGCGCGCTGCCCGCGCGGCCGCGACCAGCGAGGTGTGCGCATGATCAGCTTTGGCGATCGGGGCTTCTGCACCGCCCGCTGCGGCACGCTCGATTGCGTGCAGAATTTCACGCCTGAGCGCGAAGCCGAGGCGCGCGCCTGGTGGGGTAACCGGCCCGGTCATCCGCCTGTGGATTTCCTCGATCTCGCCGCGCGCTGCACGCGCTGGCGCCCCGCGCCGCGCCCGCTGCGCATGTTTCCGATCTCTGGAGGCGAGGTGACCAACCTCGCCCCCGCCCCTGGCCGTCCAGCGGTGGCACCCGCTCGCTCGGTCCTAACCGAAGGAGCGTGCCCATGACCAGCACCCCGACCGAGTTTCCCGCGACGATCGCGTCCGCGCGGCCCCCGCAACTGCCGCCCGCGATCCTGCGCAAGGCGGTGACCTTCGATCAGCTCGAGATCAGCCGCTTCAACGTCCGCACCAATCGCACAGCGCAAATGACGATCGAGGCGCTCGGCCGCTCGATCCTCGCGCTCGGCCTGGTCAACGCGCTGAAGGTCCATCCGCTGAAGGGCGGCAAGGAACGCTATGGCGTGCATGCCGGCGGTCGCCGCTGCCGCGCGATCGGCGCGCTGATCAAAGCGGGCGCGCTCCCGGCCGACTGGCCGATCGACGTCGTCGTGCGCGACCAGCTGACCGAGGCGCAATTGCTCGAGGAAAGCCAGGCCGAGAACATGATGCGGCTCGATCTCGAAATGTATGAGATCGCCGAGGGCGTGGTGCGCTCGCATGTGGCGGGCGATTCGCTCGAGACGATCGCCGAGCGGCTCGGCCAGGAGCCGCGTTTCACCTATCGCGCCTATCGGCTGGGGATGCTCGCCCCGCCGATTTTCGATGCACTGAAGGCAGGCACGATTTCGCAGGCGCAGGCCGAAGCCTATGGCGCGACCGAGCAACAGACACTGCAGCTTGCCGCATTCAACGCGCTGCGCCTCCTGTCCCCGATCGAGCAAACGCCCGATCGCATCCGCGCCTGGCTCAAGATCGGCGATGCCGAGGCGGCGCGGCTGCTCCGCTTTGTCGGGCAGCAAACCTATCTCGATGCCGGTGGCGCGCTGGAACTCGACCTTTTCGACGATCCTGCCGACGCCGCACCGGCGCGCGCGCTGATCTGCCATCCCGATTTGCTGCGCCAGCTTGCCGATGCCGCGCTGGCCGGTGTGCGCGACGAGATCCGCCGCCGCGCCGCGCGGCCCGATCTGCGCTTCGTTCCACAACCGCCGCAGGCGAGCTTTGGCGGACCAGATCATTTCCTCAATATTCCGGAACTCGCGGTGGTGCTGGGCGAGGAAACCGAAATCACCCTGCCCGAGGGCGATGTCGTCGGTTACATCCAGATCGCCGCGAGTGGTGACCCCAAAATCAGTTTCTGGTGGGAAAGCACGAAGGCGAAGTACAGCACGCGCAAACCCGTCGACACCGCCGCGCCAGCC
>NZ_JSBN01000100.1 GCF_000797515.1 Sphingomonas sp. Ant H11 | reverse complement strand
GGTCAGCCCCATTTGGACAGGCACCCCACCCCAAACCCCTCCCTGAAGGAGGGGCTGTGCGGTTGGGAGGTCCATCCCTACCATCCCATGCCGGTCAGCAGCGGCGATGCGCCGCGCTCGGCTTCATTGGCGTTCTGGCGGAACAGGCCGAACAGTTCGCGGCCCATGCCGTCAATCTCGCTCGGCATCGAGACCGGCGTGCGCGCCGCCCATTCCGCCGGATCGACCCGCGCGAACAGCTCGCCGGTCACCGCATCGAGCCGGATCACGTCGCCATCGCGCACGCGCGACAGCGGGCCTTCGCCCAAAGCCTCGGGCGAGCAATGGATCGCGCACGGCACCTTGCCGCTCGCACCCGACATGCGCCCATCGGTGACAAGCGCCACGCGGAAGCCGCGATTCTGCAGCACGCCGAGTGGGGGCGTGAGCTTGTGCAATTCCGGCATCCCATTGGCGCGCGGCCCCTGGAAGCGCACGACCACGACGACGTCGCGGTCAAGCTCGCCCGCCTGGAACGCGGCCTGGACCGACGCCTGATCGTGGAAAACGCGCGCGGGGGCCTCGATCGTCCAGCGGTCCTGCTCGACCGCCGACACCTTGATGCAGGCCCGGCCGAGATTACCGGTGAGGATGCGGAAGCCGCCCTCGGGCGCGAATGGCGCTGCCGCACCGCGCAGGATCGTTTCGTCGCCGCTCGGGCCGGGATCGACCCAGGCAAGCGCGTCGCCCTCGATCACCGGCTTGCGCCCGTAATCGGCAAGGCTGTCTCCAGCGACCGTCAGCAAATCGCCGTGGAGCAACCCGGCCGATACCAGTTCGCGGATGACGAAGGGCATGCCGCCCGCCGCCTCGAACCCGTTCACGTCGGCCGAACCGTTGGGGTAGACGCGCGTGATGAGCGGGACCGCCTTGGACAGGCGATCGAAATCCTCCCAGTCGAGCACGATCCCGGCGCAGGCCGCGATGGCGGGCAAATGCAGCAAGTGATTGGTCGAGCCGCCAGTGGCGAGCAAGCCGATCGCCGCGTTGACGATCGCTTTCTCATCGACGCACAGGCCCAGCGGGCGATAGCTGTCGCCATGCCAGCCATTGGCGGCGAGGCGGTGGACGGCAGCGCGGGTGAGTTCCTGGCGCAGCTTGGTGCCGGGGTTGACGAAGGCGGCACCCGGCATGTGCAGGCCCATCACTTCCATCATCATCTGGTTGGAATTGGCGGTGCCGTAAAAGGTGCAGGTGCCCTTGGAGTGATAGGCACCGATCTCGGCTTCGAGCAGCGCCTCGCGGCCGACCTTGCCCTCGGCAAAGGCCTCGCGCACGGCGGCCTTTTCCTTGTTGGGCAGGCCAGAGGGCATCGGGCCTGAGGGGATCAGTACCATCGGCAAATGGCCGAAGCGCAAGGCCCCCATCAGCAGGCCCGGCACGATCTTGTCGCAAATGCCGAGCAGCGCGGCACCCTCGAACACGCCGTGGCTGAGCGCGATCGCGGTGGAGAGGGCAATCGTGTCGCGGCTGAACAGCGACAGCTCCATGCCGGGATAGCCCTGCGTCACGCCGTCGCACATGGCGGGCACGCCGCCTGCGACCTGCGCGGTGGCACCCGCCTCGCGCGCCCACACCTTCATCTGCTCGGGGTAGCGATAGTAAGGCGCATGTGCCGAGAGCATGTCGTTATAGGAGGTGACGATGCCGATGTTCATCGCCTTGCCGCTGGTCAGGGCAGGGCGGTCCTCCTCGGTGCCGGCATAAGCGTGCGCGGCATTGGCGCAGCCCATGGCGGGGCGCTCGATATGCGAATCGCGCGCGCGGCCGATCAGGCCGAGATAGGCGGCGCGGCTGGCCTTGGAGCGCTCGATCACGCGGTCGGTGACGGCGGCGATTTCCGGGTGCAGGGTCATGAAACTTCTCCGTCATGCCGGGCCTGTCCCGGCATCCACCCCGCAGCGCGTCCCGCGATCGCTGGCCAGGCGGCGCGGTGGACCCCGGGACGAGCCCGGGGTGACGGTGCGGGGCGCGTTGCTGTCACGCAGCCGCCCAGTGAATGTCGACCGGCAATTCGGCGTCCGCCAGCACGCGGCCGATCGGATAAGCCGAGGACGGGCCTTGCTTGATCGCTTGCTCGATCACCTTTTTCTTGGCGTCGCCGGTGACAGCGATGATCAGCGCGCGCGCCGAGACGATCGCGGCGCGGCTCAAGGTGACGCGCGCGACCGGCGCTTCCTTGGGCAGCGGCTCCGGCATCACGCCCAGCGCGCGGCGCTCGTTCGGGCCCGACAGCGCTTCGTCGAAATCGGGGCCGGGGAAGATCGAGGCGGTGTGGCCGTCGGCGCCCACGCCCAGCAGGCACAAATCGAGCGGCCAGTGCAGATCTTGCATCAGCGCGTCGGCGGAGCGCCCGGCGGCCTTGTAATCGGCGGTCGCGGCGGGGACGATCGGCATCACGCGCGCGCCCTTGGGCAGGAAGGTCTTGGCGATCATCGTCACGTTCGACAGCGGATCGCCGAGCGGCACGATGCGCTCATCGGTCGGCACGATGGTGACGCGCTTCCAGTCGATCTTGGCTTTGGCCAGGCGTTCGTAGATCGGGATCGGCGTCTTGCCGCCCGACAAAGCGATGACGGCGGCACCGCGCGCATCGATCGCGGATTCGATGATGAAGGCAATGTCCCCGGAAACGGCATCGGCCATTTCCTCGGCATCGTCATAATCCCACCATTCGATTTCTTCGCTCATGATCTTTGTCCTTCATCTCCCTCTCCCCGCGTGCGGGGAGAGGGTCGGGGAGAGGGGGGACGCAGTGCGTCAGACATATGTCTGCGTCCCTACGCCGCCCCCGCGCTTCGCTTGCTTACCCTTTCCCGATCGGTGGGGAGAGGGGGATTTCAATCGTCCTGCCAGGTCACCCCGTCGCGCTCGGTCAGCGCGACTGCGGCGCTCGGGCCCCAGCTGCCCGAGGCATAGCTTTTGGGCTTCATGTCATTGGCGACCCAACCGGCGCGGATCGCGTCGATCCAGGTCCATTGCGCCTCCACCTCGTCGCGGCGCACGAACAGCGTCTGGTCGCCCTCGATCAGGTCGAGCAGCAGCCGCTCATACGCGATGCGGCGGCGGGTGCCGGCAAATTCCGAATCGAGGCTGAGGTTCAGCGGCACTTCGCGCAGGCGAATGCCCTCGCGGTCGAGGCCGGGCTCCTTCGCCATCACCAGCAACTGCACATATTCCTCGGGCTGCAAGCGGATGATCAGCGCATTGGGCTGCAACAGCCCGCCGCGATTGGAGAACATCGAGTGCGGCACGGGCTTGAACTGGATAACGATCTCGGAGCGCCGCGTCGTCATGCGCTTGCCGGTGCGCAGGTAGAAGGGCACGCCCTGCCAGCGCCAATTGTCGACATGCGCCTTGAGCGCGACGAAGGTCTCGGTGGTCGAGGGCTTGCCGAGCTCGTCGATATAGCCGCGCACGATCGCGCCGCCGCTGGCACCCGCTGCATATTGCCCGGTGACCGACATGTTGGGCACGTCGGCCGGGGCGACCTGCCGCAGCGAGCGGAACACCTTGGCCTTCTCGTCACGGATCGCCGATCCGTCGAAGCGCGCCGGTGGCTCCATCGCGATCAGCGCGAGCAATTGCAGCATGTGGTTGGCGACCATGTCGCGCAAAGCGCCGGCACCATCATAATAGGCCGCCCGCTCTTCCAGGCCGACCGTTTCGGAAATGGTGATCTGGACATTGTCGATGCCGCGCGCATTCCACACCGGCTCGAAGAAGCTGTTGCCGAAGCGCAAGGCGAGGATGTTCTGGACGGTTTCCTTGCCCAGATAATGGTCGATGCGGAAGGTCCGGTCCTCGGGGAAGGCCGTGGCGACGGTGTCGTTGATTTCCTGGCTGGAGGCGAGATCGTAGCCGAGCGGCTTTTCGAGGCCGATCCGCACGGTTTCCCCGGCGAGCCCTGCCGATTCGAGGCCGCGAATGACCGGCTCGAACAGCGAGGGCGCGGTCGACAGGAAAATGGCGAGCCCGCCGGAAATGTCGCCGACCTTCTCCGCCAACTGCTTGTAATGGTCGAGGTCGGTCGCATCGAGCGCCTGATATTGCAGGCGGTCGAGGAAGGTCTTGGCCGCTTTCTCGTCCTTGCGGTCCTCGGGCAGGAACTGGTCCAGCGCCTGCTTGGCGAATTTGCGGAACGTCGCATCGGTATGATCGGAGCGGGCAGTGCCGGTGATCGTCAATCCCTCGGGCAGCAGGCCGTCGGCATGCAGGCCATAAAGCGAGGGGAGCAGCATCCGCTGCGCGAGATCTCCGGTCGCGCCGAACAACATCAATTTGGCGACGGGCGTGCGGACGGGCATGCTAAATCGACCTCCTGGGGAAGGGGTCACCTAAAGAGGCGCAAGCGCGCCGCCAAGGTGAATACGTATCACGGGGCACCAAAAAGTTACAGCGTCAGCCCTGCCAAAGGATCGAGCCCGGCCATGATGTTGAGGCTCTGCACGGCAGCACCCGCCGCACCCTTGCCGAGATTGTCGAGCGTCGCGATCAGGCGCGCCTGGCCGGTGGCGGCATTGCCGCACAAGCGGACGGTCAGCCGATCGGTGCCGGCATCGTCCTCAATGCACACCACGTCGCTATCACCGTCGCCGACGGTGATCAGCGCGCTGTCGGCATAAGCCTCGCGCAGCGTCGATTCGCACACCGCCAATGTCGGGCGGCGGGTGAACATATGCAGCGCCAGCGGCACCTCGACGATCATCCCGCGATAGGTGTTGGCGACCGACGGCATGAAAATCGGCGGATGTTCCAGCCGGGCATGCTTCTGCATTTCGGGCACATGCTTGTGCGCGAGGCCCAGCGCATAAGCACGCGCTGCGGGCGGTGGATTGACGCCTCATAATCGGCGATCATCGCCTTGCCGCCGCCCGAATAGCCCGACACGGCATTGACGCTGATCGCCCAATCGACCGGCACCAGCCCGGCGCGCACCAGCGGGCGCACGAGCGCGAGGAAGCCGGTCGGATAACAGCCGGGATTGCTGACACGCTTCGCCTCGGCGATCGCGGCGGTCTGGCCCGGCTCCAGTTCCGGGAAACCATAGGTCCAGCCCTCGGCGGTGCGGAACGCGGTCGAGGCATCGATCACGCGCGTGCGATCATTGTCGATCAGTGAGACGGCTTCGCGGGCGGCATCGTCGGGCAGGCAAAGAATGACAAAGTCGCTGTCATTGAGCGCTTCGCCGCGCGCGACCGTGTCCTTGCGCCGCGCTTCGTCGAGCGAGATCAGCGAAATTTCGCTGCGTCCGGCAAGCCGCTCGCGGATTTCCAGGCCCGTGGTACCGTGCGCGCCATCGATGAAGACCGAAATGCTCATGGTGCGGGCCATGACAAGGCGTCGGCGTCGACATAGCCGACCAGATCCTTGCCCGGTGCGCGGCCCCAGGCGCGGCCGCGGACGAATTCCAGCACTTCGAACACGTCGCCAATCTCCAATTCGACCAGCACCGCCGAATCGGGGGCGGGCTCCTCACGCAAGGCTGCCGCAGCGATCACCACGCGGGGGACGGCACAGGCATAATGCGGCGCAAAAACGCGGTCGGCCAGGCGAATATCGGCGAGATCGCGGCGCACGGCGTGTCGCCGCGGATCGAGCGTTACCGATGCGCCCTGGAGCGCAAAGCTCCTACGTGCTGGCGCGTCGAAGGGTTCGCTGGGGAGCGTGTTGTGGCGTGCTGTCGCCGATGAACTGCCCGAAATCGTCAAGAAACTCTGCCCCCTCGGAGGTACGTGCGACAAAGATATTACGCTTGTCGTTATCGTCGCGTTGACGGCGCAGATAGCCCAGGGTGCCGAGCCTGTTCAAGGCGCGCGTGATAACGGGCTTTGAAACGTTGAGCATCGTCGCCAGTCCGCGCACGGTATGCGGCCCCGGCTGGAGGTATACCAGCAGCAGCAGGGCCATTTGCCGATTGGTCAAATCGGGCTCGCCCGACCGAACATAATCGATCAGGGTCTCCATCCATTCGGTGAGTGCATGATTGGTGTGTGAAGCCACGGCAAGTGTCCGCAAATGACGCAATAAAGCCCCACAATTGGGGATATTCCTGAGAACCTAACGCGCCGCGCCGCATCAGGTTTCAGTTCGATTGCGGAATGTTTACAACCCCTGGATGCGGCACGCGGTTGATCGCGTGGCGCACCTCGCCTATGTGCCCGGCTTCGCCATCGGCGCTCCAAGGATTCAACCCGCTTCATGTTGCTCTTCCAGTTTCTCCTCGTCGTCCATTTCGTCATTGCGCTGGCGCTGGTGACGGTCGTTCTCATGCAGCGTTCCGAGGGCGGTGGGCTGGGCATGGGCGGTAGCCCGGGCGGCCTGATGTCGGCGCGCGGCGCAGCCGATTTCCTGACGCGGGCGACCTCGATTCTGGGCGGTCTGTTCATCGCGCTCAGCATCCTGCTCGCCGTGCTCGCAGCGCAAGGGCGCGTGGCCAAGGTGGTGGCACCAACCACGCCGCCGCCCGCCGCCGCAACCGCGCCGATCCAGGCACCGGCGCAGACCGACCCGAGCGTTCCCTTCGCCAGCGGCGCACGCAGCGCGCTCGCGCCGACCGGCAACACCGCCGCGCGGGCCGATAACGGCGCAGTTCCGCTCGCTCAATAAGTCGCGCGCGGGCCGTCTTCCGGTCCGCGCACTTTTCCAAAAATATCGGAGTCGCGCGCTTGTCGTGCCACCCCTCTTCACGCTAGGTCTTTTCTCCCATGGCGCGGTTCATTTTCATTACCGGCGGCGTGGTCTCCTCGCTTGGCAAGGGTCTTATGGCGGCATCGCTCGCCGCCCTGTTGCAGGCGCGCGGCTATCGCGTCCGGATTCGCAAGTTCGATCCGTATCTTAATGTCGATCCGGGGACGATGTCGCCCTATCAGCATGGCGAAGTCTATGTGACCGACGACGGGGCGGAGACCGATCTCGACCTTGGCCATTATGAGCGCTTTACCGGCGTCGCCTCGCGCCAGTCGGACAATATCACCTCGGGCCGGATCTATCAGCAGATCATCACGCGCGAGCGGCGCGGGGATTATCTGGGTGCAACCGTCCAGGTCATCCCGCACGTCACCGATGCGATCAAGGAATTCGCGCAAGCAGAGACCGACGATCTCGATTTCGTATTGTGCGAAATCGGCGGGACGGTCGGCGACATTGAATCGCTCCCCTTCATCGAGGCGATCCGCCAGCTGCGCAACGATCTCGGGCGCGGCAATTCGATCAGCATCCACGTCACGCTGGTGCCGTATATCGCGGCGGCGGGCGAGCTGAAGACCAAGCCGACGCAGCATTCGGTGCGCGAACTGGCCGCTTTGGGCGTGCAGCCTGACGTGCTCGTGTGCCGCTGCGAACAGCCCTTGCCCGAAAGCGACCGCGCCAAGATCGCCTTGTTCTGCAACGTGCCCAAGGAGGCGGTGATTCCGGCGCTGGATGCGAAGAGCATCTACGCGGTGCCCGTGCAATATCACCAGGAGGGGCTGGACGACGCGGTGCTCAACGCCTTCGGCATCCTGCCCGGCGGCGCGCCCGATCTGTCGCGCTGGACCGACATCATGGACCGGCTGACCAACCCCGAGGGCGAAGTTACGATCGGCGTCGTCGGCAAATATGTCGGTTTGCAGGATGCGTACAAGTCGCTCAACGAAGCGCTGGTCCATGGCGGCATCGCCAACAAGGTGAAGGTCAATGTCGAATGGATCGACGCCGAGCTGTTCGAAGGGCCCGATAGCGACATTGCCGCGCGGCTCGAGCCGATGCACGCGATCCTGGTGCCGGGTGCCTTTGGTGAACGCGGTGCCGAGGGCAAGATCGCCAGCGTGCGGTTCGCGCGCGAGCGCGAAATTCCCTATTTCGGCATTTGCTTCGGTATGCAGATGGCCTGTGTCGAGGGTGCGCGCGACCTGGCGGGCATTGCCAATGCCAGCTCGACCGAATTCGGCCCGACCGACGAGCCGGTGGTCGGCATGATCACCGAATGGATGACAGCCGAGGGCGTGCAGACGCGCGAGGCAGGCGGCGATCTGGGCGGCACCATGCGACTTGGGGCCTATGACGCCAAGCTCGACGGCAACAGCGTGGTTTCGACCATTTACGGCGGCACCGACATTTCCGAGCGCCATCGCCATCGGTACGAGGTCAACACCGCCTATCGCGAGGCGCTGGAGAAAGGTGGCCTGGTGTTCAGCGGCATGTCGCCCGATGGCATGCTGCCCGAAATCGTCGAGCGGCCCGACCATCCGTGGTTCGTCGGCGTGCAATTCCACCCGGAATTGAAGAGCAAGCCGTTCGATCCGCATCCCTTGTTCGCAAGCTTCGTAGCGGCGGCAGTCAAACAGTCGAGATTGGTCTGATCGCGCCGGTCCGGTGTGGTGGGAGGATTGCTGCAAACTGACAAAGGGGGTGGAGGTGCCTGAAATTGTCAGTCCGCGCCAAAAATCCTTAAAGATTGCACTGGCTTCGTGCCGCCTCCGCCCATAGTCTTGTCTACGGACTTGAAGACGTAAGGGGGATCATTTGCGACTTTTTCACTCGGTGAGCCTGGCGGTTATTGCTGCCGGGATGCCTTCCGTCGCTTTTGCAAGTGAAGCCCCACTCTATCAACCCGCGCCGGGCTGGATCGTCATGGCTGCGATGCCCGACCTTGCCAAGCTGGACGCAGGCGCGCCGCCGAATTTGATCTTCGACGTCCAGCAACGCATCGAGAATGGGCGCTTATGGGCCTATGTCGATAGCGCGACGCGGATCACGTCGCCCGAGCTGCTGGCGCAGGCAACGTCGCTCGCCTTGCCGTGGGTGCCCGACAAGGGCGATCTGATCATCCACGAACTCTCGATCCTGCGCGGGACCGAGCGGATCGACCTGCTCGCGAAGGGCGAGAAATTCACGGTGCTACGGCGCGAGCAGACGCTGGAGCAGCGCGAACTGACCGGCATTCTGACTGCGACGATGGCGGTGGAGGGGTTGCAGGTCGGCGACGTGCTGCGACTGCGGATGTCGACCACGACGACCGACGCGGCGCTGGGCGGACGGGTACAGACGGTGATGCCGGTGTTCGCCGCACCGACGCGGCTTGGTTATGCCAAAATGCGCTTCTCCTGGCCGACCGCGACGCCGCCCAAATGGAAGCTGCTCGCCGAGGGCGTTACGCTCACCCCGGTGCGCAACGGTGCCTATAGCGAAGTCACCATCCCCCTGCCGGCCCCGAAGCAACCCGAAATGCCTGCGGATGCGCCGGTCCGCTTTCGCCATCCGCCCTTGATCGAACTGGCGACATTCAAGGATTGGGCCGACGTCTCGCGCGTGATGGCCCCGCTATATGCGACGCCCGAATCGACCAATCCGAACGACCCGATCCTGGCCGAGGCCGCCGCGATCATGAAGGCCGACCCGACGCCGATCGGCCGCGCGGAGCGGGCGCTCGAACTGGTTCAGCAGAAGATCCGGTATTTGGCGGTGGGCATGAACGGCGGCAATTATGTCCCGCAAAAGCCGGAACGGACCTGGGCGGTGCGGTATGGCGACTGCAAGGCCAAGACGCTGCTGTTGCTGACCTTGTTGCGGGCGATGAAGATCGAGGCTGAGCCTGTGCTCGCAAATATCGGGCTGGGCGATATCGTGCCCGACCGTTTGCCCAGCCCGATGGCGTTCAACCACGTGCTGGTGCGCGCGACGATCGATGGACAAACGCTGTGGCTGGACGGCACCGGCAGTGGAGCGCGCCTGATCGATATCCACGACACACCGCCGTTCGGCTATGGCTTGCCGGTGCGCGCGGCGGGTGCCGATTTGCTGAAGATCGAGACCCACGCCAACGCCCGGCCGATGGTGGATCTGACGGTCGATGTCGATGAGAGCGCTAGCGTCGATTTGCCGAGTGCCGTGGATGCGGTGGCGGTGGTCCATGGCGGTTATGCGGCGGCCTTGACCTTGGCCAAGACGCAGATGGGGGAGAAAGAAGAACGCGACGCGGTCGGCGGGTTTTTCATCAATTACCTTGGCGAAGGGCAGTTTTCCGATACCGCGATGGTCCCCGATCCGCTGACTGGCGACGTGACGCTGAAGGCGCATGGCATCGTCAATTCGGCATGGACGACCGATGACCGCCGGCGCAAGCGCGCGCTGGCGCGGGCGCTCGACAACGTCACCTTCGCGCCCGACCGCAGCAAGGTGGCGTGGACGACGATTCCGGTGGCGACGGGCGATCCGTTCGGGATGCGGTATCGGTTGCGGCTGCGTCTGCCCGACCGGGGGCGCGGCTTCGCGATCGAGGGCGAGCCCGACATGAAAGAACACGTCGCGGGTTACGAAATTTCACGTACGACCAAGCTCGATGGCGGGGTCGTTACGGTTGACGAGCGGATCGACACTGTCGGCCGCGAAGTGCCGGTCGCGCGCATCCCGATCGAGCGCGATGCCGTGGCGACCGCGAAGGCGCGGGCACCGCGCCTCGTCGCTCCGGTGGCGACCGCGCGCAAATGGGAGATTGGCACAAGCGATCCTGCCGGAGCCACGCAAGTCGCGGCAATCAACGCGGTCCTGGCCAAGGCGATTGTTGCAACCACCGCCGATGACAGCAGTGCCTATGCAACGCGCGGTTCCTTCCGCGCCAATATCGGGGATCGCGCGGGCGCAATTGCCGATTGGACGAAGGCGATCGCGATCGAACCCTCGATCGACCTGTATTTGAAGCGTGCGGCGACGCTGTACGAACTGGGCGATGTCAAAGCCGCGCTGGCGGACGCCGAGGCGGCGCGGGCGCTCGATCCGTCATCGGAAGCCGCGATCGGTCGTGTGACGATGCTGAAGGCGGAAAGCGGCGATCTGGCGGGCGGGCTTGCGTTGCTCGACCAGCGGATCGCGCTTGGCGGGGAGATGCGACGGACCTTCCGCACCGCCAAGGCCAGCCTGATCGGGGAATATGGCGATCCGGCAGAGGCCATCACGCAGTTCGACGCCTTGATTGCCGACAAGCCGGGCTCGCCCAGTCTGATGAATGCTCGGTGCTGGACCAAGGGTACGCGCAGCGTGATGCTAGATACAGCGGTGAAAGATTGCACCCGGGCAATCGAACTGAGCGAGGACAGCAGTGCCGCGCTGGATAGCCGCGCGATGGTGTGGTTCCGACTGGGCCGGTTCGATGACGCGCTGGCCGATCTCGATGCGGTTCTTGCCGCTGAGCCCGGCCAGGCCGCCAGCCGCTTCATGCGGGCAATCGTGCTGCAAAGGCTCCACCGCGACGCCGAGGCGGCAAGCGAGTTGAAGATCGCCCGCCGGATCGCGCCCAGCATCGATCGGCATTATGCGCGGTACGGAATCAAGGCACGGTAAAACAAACAAAGAGGGGAGATGGCCGAGCCAAAGTCCGGCCACCTCCCTTATTCTTCAGCGTTACGCCGCTTGCGCCGCGCCTTTGTCCTCGACCGCGACCAGCGGTGTGCCGGTCTTGATCGCGATCGTCTTGGGCTTCATCGCCTCGGGCACTTCGCGGACAAGGTCGATGGTGAGCAGGCCATCGTTCAGCCGGGCGTCCTCGACCCGCACGAAATCGGCGAGTTCGAAACGGCGCTCAAAGCTGCGATTGGCGATGCCGATGTGGAGGAACGAGGAGGTCGCGGCCTCTTTCTCGTCCTTGCGGCCCTTCACCTGCAGCAGATTCTGTTGCGCGGTGATCTCGATCTCGTCGCGACCAAAGCCTGCCACCGCCAGCGTGATGCGGTAGCGGTCGCCATCGAGGCGTTCGAGGTTGAAGGGCGGATAATTGTCGGCGCTCTGCTGCCGGGCATTGGCCTCAAGCATATCGAACAGCCGGTCGAAGCCGACGGTCGAGCGACGATAGGGGGTCAAATCGAACTGACGCATGGTGAACTCCTTTACAAGCGAGTGTCGGTACGTCGAGCCGGGCCCGCCACCTGCGCGACCCTGCCCGGTGCGGCCCCAAGGGCACCACACGCGCAGAATCTGGTTCGCTTTGGCCGGAGTTCAAGACCCACCGGTACAGAATTTCATGGTGCTAAAGACCAGCTTTGGCGCGGCAAAGAAGGAGAGGGCGTGAATATCCCCGTGAATGATGGGCATTGTACGCCGACTCGGGGCAACGCCCGGGAACAAGGGGACGTTCATGCTCGCGCACTTGCCGCTCATTCTGCTTGCCCATGCGACACTCGCGCCACCCTCGACGCCGCCGGAACCCGCTGCGCCGGAGGTGACCGATGGCGATGCACAAGGCAATGCGGGCGATATCGTCGTCACCGCACGCCGCCGCGCGGAAACCGAGCAGACCGTGCCGATCGCGCTCTCTGTGCTGAGCGGGCGCACGCTGGCCGATAGTGGCGCGTTCAACGTCAACCGGTTGCAGCAGCAAGTCCCCACGCTGCAATTCTATTCGAGCAACCCGCGCAACTCGGCGATCAACATTCGCGGGCTGGGCGCACCGTTCGGGCTCACCAATGACGGGATCGAACAGGGCGTCGGTTTCTATATCGACGGCGTCTATATCGGGCGCGTCGGGGCATCGACCTTCGATTTCGTCGATGTCGACCGGGTCGAGGTGCTGCGCGGGCCGCAGGGCACGCTCTATGGCAAGAACACGACCGCAGGCGCGCTCAACATCACCACGCGCGCGCCGAGCTTTACGCCCGAGGCGCGCGCCGAACTGAGCGTCGGCAATTATGATTTCGTACAGGGCAAAACTTCGATCTCGGGGCCGATTACCGACACTTTGGCGATCCGCCTGTCGACCTCCGCGACGACGCGGCACGGCACGATTTACGATGTGGCCAGCAACACCGATCTCCACCGCCAACGCAATATCGGGTTTCGCGGGCAAGTGCTGTACAAGCCGACCGACACGCTCAGCCTGACGCTGGCAGGCGATCTCAACGTGCAGAACCCATTGTGCTGCGCGCAAATCTATGCGCGGGTCGGCACCACGCAGCGCGCGGCGAACCGGCAATATCCGGCACTGGCGGCGGCGTTCGGCTATGCCCCGCCCAGCACCAACCCGTTCGATCGCGTCACCGATCTCGATGCCAAGATCAATTCGCGCCAGGAAGTGGGCGGGGCGTCGCTCGTCACCAATTGGGATTTGGGGCCGGCCACGCTCACCTCGGTGTCGGCATGGCGCTATTGGGACTGGAAACCCGCCAACGACCGCGATTTCATCGGCCTGCCGATTACCACAGTGTCGCAGAATCCGTCGCAGCAGGAACAGGAATCGCAGGAAATCCGGCTCGCGTCGAACGGGACCAACAAGCTCGATTACACGGTTGGCGCGTTCCTGTTCCATCAGACGATCAATACACAGGGGTCGCAAGTGCAGGGATCGGCGGCGAGCCGTTTCCTGCTCAACCCCGGCAACGTTCCGGTGGGGTCGCGCGGGTGCGCGTCCCCGACCGCCAATGCCTGCAATCCGGCGGTGCTGAACGGGCTGACCTCGACCAATACGATCAATTTCAAGAACACCAGCTTTGCGGTGTTCGGCAAGCTCAACTGGGAAGCGTTCAACCATTTCCACGTCCAGCCGGGCCTGCGCGTCAATTATGACAAGAAGAGCGGCTCCTATGTCTCGGTCGTCACCACCGGCAGCGGCAGCACCACGCTGAACGCCGATCAGTCTGCCACGCTTGCCCCGCAAAGCTATGCGCCGCGCTTCAGCGCGTGGAACGTGTCGGGGGACGTGACGCTGTCCTATGATTTTTCCGCCGATGTGCATGGCTATGCAACCTATGCGAAGAGCTTCAAATCGGGCGGCATCAATCTGTCGGGCCTGCCGCTCAATGCGGCGGGGACGGCGGTGGACCTCACCACGCAGACGGTGAAGCCCGAAAAGGTCGATGCGTTCGAACTGGGCCTGAAGACGCAATTTCTCGATCGCAGCGTCACGCTGAACGTCGCCGGGTTCTGGACCGAGATCGGCGATTATCAGGCAACGGTGAACAACGGCCAGTTGACCGTGATCCGCGGCTATCTCGCCAATGCCGGCAAGGTGCGGTCGCGCGGGGTGGAGTTCGACGCCAGCTTCCGCCCGAGCAAGCGTTTCAACCTGTATCTCAACGGTGCCTATACCGATGCGATCTACAAAAAGTTCACCAACGCGCCGTGCCCGCCCGAGCTGTCCGGCGGCACCGTGACGACGGGTACGCCTGGTCCGGCCGGGGTGCCGGGATCACTGAGCCCGGTGGTGTGCGATATTTCGGGGCAGCGTCTGCCCGGCATTTCGAAATGGTCCTTCTCTTACGGCGGCGAATATAATGTGCCGGTCGGCGGTGGGGACGGACAGGTCTATTTGGGCTATGACGGCAGCGCGCGCTCGCGCTTCTCGTCCAATCCATCGCCTTCGGCTTACACCTGGATCGAGGGGTATTCGCTGTCCAACTTCCGGCTTGGCTATCGCAAGAAGGACTTCAACGTCTTTGCCTGGGTGCATAACGCCTTCGACCAGGATTATTTCGAATTGCTGTCGACGCAGTCGGGCAGCACCGGGCTGATCGTCGGGCAGCCGGGCGACCCGCGGACCTTTGGCGCGACGATTTCCAAGTCGTTCTGAGGCCTGGCCGTCACCCCGGCCTTGTGCCGGGGTCTACTTCGCTGCTCGGATAGCGTTCGGAGTCGGACGCGGGAGCTGCGGCATGGTGGACCCCGGCACGAGGCCGGGGTGACGGGGGAGGGGCGACAGGGAAGGAGGAGCGCCGACGGCAAAGCCGCCGTCGGCCGGGTTCGCCCAAGGCGACCCGCCGTCCGATTTGGGCGATCCGCTGTGCGGACCGGTGGCCAGCATGGCCACCTTCGCCCAAACGCAAACGTCCGGGCCGTTTCCGACCCGGACGCTGCGTGACGATCGCTCGTCAGCCCCCATCTCGCTCTCGCTGCACACCTTGCGGCGGCGCTGAAAGCATTCCCCGAACCACGGCCGTTGCCTGTGTGTCAGTGACAGAAGCGTTAAGTGTGAGTGAGCGGCTTGTCATGGGGAATATGGCCGATCCGTAGCGATTGCGGCGCTGCTGTGGCGGTTGCGCAACAGGGGGCAACAGTTGCCAGCGCGGCATGTGCGCCGTAGAGCGGGCTCCATGATCCTCTCCCGCTATGAACGCATGATCGCCCGGCGCTATCTGCTGCCCGGCAAAGGCGAGGGGTTCATCTTCCTCGTCGCTGGCATCAGTCTCGTCGCGGTGATGCTCGGCGTCGCCGCGCTCGTCATCGTGATGAGCGTGATGAACGGCTTCCGGGCCGAACTGTTCGACAAGATCGTCGGGCTCAACGGCCATGCCGTGGTGCAGGGCTATGCCGGGCAATTGCGCGACTGGCGCGATATCGTCGCGCTGGCCGACAAGACGCCGGGCGTGACCAGCGCCACGCCGATGATCGAGCAGCCGCTGATGACCACCTATAACGGCCGCGTCGAAGGCATCCTGCTGCGCGGGATGCAGGTGTCCGATATTCGCCGCAACAAGACGATCGGCAGCAAGGTGGTGATGGGTTCGCTCGCGTCGTTGAAGCCGGGCAGCGGCGTGATTGCGATCGGATCGGGCCTGGCCGACCAATTGGGGGCGGTGGTCGGCAGCCAGATAACGATTATCAGTCCGCAGGGACCATCAACACCCTTTGGCACGATGATGCGCGCGGTGAGCTATACCGTCGGCGCGATCTTCACGATCGGCGTGTACGATTATGACAAAGCCTATGTCATCATGCCGATGGAAGATGCCCAGACGCTGCTGATGATGGGCGATTCGGTCGGCATGATCGAAGTGCAGACCAACGATGCCGATCGCGTCGGCCAGATCCTCGCCCCGCTCGCCAAACAAGTCGGGCAGCGCGCGGTGATCCAGGACTGGCGGCAAATGAACGCGCAATTGTTCGAGGCGCTTTCGGTCGAGCGCGTGGCGATGTTCACCGTGCTGTCGATCATCATCCTGGTGGCGGTGTTCAACATCCTGTCCTCGCTGATCATGCTGGTGCGCGCCAAGACGCGCGACATCGCGATCCTGCGAACAATGGGGGCGAGCCGGGGGGCGATGATCCGTATCTTCATGACGGTCGGCACCACCATCGGCGCGCTGGGCGTGGTCGCTGGGCTGGTGCTTGGCTTCATCTTCCTGCACTTCCGGCAAAATATTGTCGATTTCGTGCAATTGGTGACGGGGCAGAACCTCTGGGATCCCTCGATCCGCTTCCTCACCGAATTGCCGTCCAAGACCGACCCGGTCGAAGTGACCGTCATTTCGCTGATGGCGCTCTTGTTCAGCTTCCTCGCCACGCTCTACCCCGCGCTCAAAGCGGCGAGCACCGATCCTGTGCAGGTATTGCGCTATGAGTGAACCCGTCCTCAGCGTTGCCGGCCTGACGCGCGCGTTCAGCCAGGGCGGCGAAACCATCGAGGTGCTGCGCGGGGTCGATCTCCATGTCGGCGCGGGCGAGATCGTCGCGTTGCTGGGTCCGTCCGGCTCGGGCAAATCCACGCTGTTGCAGGCGGTCGGGCTGCTCGAAGGCGGCTTCGGCGGGTCGATCCGCATCGCGGGCGAGCAAGTCGCCAAGCTCGATTCGGACGGGCGAACCCGCGTGCGGCGCGATTCGCTCGGTTTCGTCTATCAATTCCATCACTTGCTGCCCGATTTCAACGCGACCGAAAAATGTCGTGCTGCCGCAGTTGATCCGCGATCGCACCCACGCCCAGGCGAACGAACGCGCGACGGCTTTGCTCACCGCGCTTGGCCTCGGCCACCGCCTGACCCACCGCCCCAGCCAATTGTCGGGCGGCGAGCAGCAGCGCGTCGCGGTCGCCCGCGCGCTCGCCAACCAGCCCGCTCTGGTGCTGGCCGACGAGCCGACCGGCAACCTCGACGAGGCGACCGCGGACGTGGTGCTGGCCGAATTCCTGCGGCTGGTGCGCGGCGAAGGCTCGGCGGCGTTGGTCGCGACGCATAATGAGCGCATGGCGCTCAAGATGGACCGCGTGGTGCGCCTGCACGAGGGGCGGCTCGCGTGAGCGCCTGGACCACGCCCCCAACACTCACCGGCGATCACGTCACGCTGCGCCCGACCGTGGTCGACGACCGCGACGCCATCGTCGCGGCGGGGGCGGATGGGAAGATCAGTGACCTGTTCTTCACCAACGCCTCGACGCTCACCGACCCCGACGCCTTCATGGCGGCGCTGTTCAAGGAGCGGGATTTCGGGCGGGCGATGCCGTTTACCGTCTGCACCCCCGAGGGCCGGGTGGTTGGCCTCACGCGCTATATGCGGATGAATGCAGGCCATAAGCGGCTGGAGATTGGCGGCACCTTCTACGCCAAGTCGGTGCAGCGTACCGGCGTCAACACCGAGGCCAAGTTGCTGCTGCTGGGCCACGCCTTTGAGGTGATGGGCTGCAACGCCGTGCAGATCCGCACCGACTGGTTCAACAAGCGTTCGCAAGCCGCGATCGAGCGGCTGGGGGCCAAGCGCGATGGTGTGCTGCGCAACCATCAAGTGATGGATGGTCGCGTGCGCGATCTTGTGGTCTATTCGATCATCGCCAGCGAATGGGCCGGGGTGCGGCAGAATCTGCGCTTCCTGCTCGCGCGCCACGCCTGAGGAGTGCGTTCATGCCTGCCATCACCGATCTCACGGTTAAAGCCGCCGACGGCACGCCGGTCGACCTGTCGGCTTATGCGGGCAAGGTGCTCCTGATCGTCAACACCGCCTCCAAATGCGGCTTCACCCCGCAATATGAAGGGCTGGAGGCGCTGCACCGCCAATTCGGCGATCGTGGGTTTGAGGTGCTTGGCTTCCCCTGCAACCAGTTCGGCGCGCAGGAGCCGGGCGATGCCGCGGAAATCGCCAATTTCTGCTCGCTGACCTATGACGTGACCTTCCCGGTCTTCGCCAAGATCGACGTCAACGGCACCAATGCCGACCCGCTGTTCGTCGCGCTCAAGAAGCAGGCGCCGGGGATCCTTGGCACCGAGGGCATCAAGTGGAACTTCACCAAATTCCTCGTCGGCAAGGACGGGCAGGTGGTTGAACGTTATGCGCCGACGACCAAGCCCGAGGCGATTGCGGCGGATATCGAAAAGCTGCTCTGAGAGGTACGTCGTGGGCGGTATGGTTTTGACGCGCTACTCGGTGGCGTTGGGGTCAGCGATAGCGATGGTGGTGGCGTCGCCCGTCATGGCGGAAGCTATCCCTGAGCGCTCCATCGCGATCGAGCGACCGCAGCAGCTCGATGGGCATCCGGTGGGTGCGCAGTTGCCGATCGTGACGCTGCGGATCGGCGGCACTTCGCTTCGCTTTCTGTTCGACACGGGTGCCTCCGAAATCGTGCTGAGCGAGCGTACTGCGACCCAGCTCGGGCTGAGCGGGGCGACGACGCAGACCGGCACCGATAGCGGCGGCGTCGCCGTCGCGGGGCGCTACGTGACGGGTGTCGATATCGCGACGGCGGAGGGCGCGCCGCTTCGCCATGTGGACCGTGTGCTGGCGATGCCGCTGGGGCCGCTCGAGGCGCTAGGACTGGCGGGCGTTATCGCTCCGCAGGCACTGGCCGCTACGGGGTGCGTGCGCGTCGATTTTCGCGGTGGCGTGGCGACCGTGGCGGACGCGGGTGCGGTGGCCTGCCGTCCTCTGGCCAAGGGCGCTCGGGTTGCGGCACCAGGCTGGCGCGGCGATGGGCGTCCGCATGTTCCGGTCGGCGTGGGGGAGGGGGCGGATACGCCGTTTTTTCTGGTCGATAGCGGTGCCTGGCGCAGTGCGATCCCGGCCACTGCCGCCCCCCGTCTTCCCCGGCTGCGGACCGCGCAGAGCCGCGGGGTTGGGGGGAAGACGGTGACCATGGATATCGTCGGCCCCGTTACCCTGAAGGTGGGCGACGCCCCGCAACCGTTGCCGGAGGCGGCGGTGGTCGAGGGGCGTACCACCGGAGTTTTGGGGTTCGATCTGCTATCGGGCATGACGCTGGTGCTGCATGCCGATGGGGCCTTTTCGATCGGCGAGTGATCAGCGCCCGCGCGTGCCGATCGCCTGCAGCGTGGCGGTGATGCCGCTGAACAGGAAGCTGATCCCGAGCACATAACCCGGCAGCGTCAGCGCGGTGAAGGGGATGCCCCAGATGATCCACACCGCCAGCACGATGTTAAGAATACCGAGCAGGATCAGGCTGATCCCGAAGCGCCGGAAGCGCGTGCCGATAGCGATTTCGATCACGCCGCGCACGGTCAGCCAAATCGCGATCAGCAACGTCAGCGAGACCGCGCCGCTTGCGGGTTCGACGATGATCCACGCGCCGATCGCCAGCGAAAGGATGCCGCTCAGCAAGGTGTAAGCGGAGAAATGATGGCCGCGCAGGCCGAAGCTCGCGACTACCGCGATCGCACCGGTCGCGATCAGGAAGGACCCGGCGAGCAGCGTGGCGGTCAGCGTCGCGCTGACCGGCCAGAGAAATGCGGTGATGCCGACCGCGATGCTGAGGAGGCCGTAAGCCAGTAGCCAACCGGTCCCGACGCGAGCGGATGTGGTGGACGAACCGAAAGTCGTGTCGCTCATGTCTGTCTCCAGGGTGAAGTGCACGGGGGGGCGTTGAACAAGCTGATTTTTATATCAGAACGCCGATCGTGTCAGGCGCACTATACGTAAGTTTACGGGCAACGCGGCCGCTGCCGAGTTCGCAGCTTTACGAATCGGCGCGTTGGGCGCTACCAACCGGAATGGCCCATTCCGCGTTCGTACCCCTTCGGATCTTCTCTTCCTACACCATGCTCGATGGCGCGATCGAGCCAAAGGCGATTGCCAAACGCGCGCAGGAACTGGGCTTTCCCGCCGCCGCCTTGACCGACCGTAACGGCCTGTACGCCGCGATGGCGTTTGGCGATGCCGCGCGCGCGGCGGGGGTGCAGCCGGTGATCGGCACGATGCTCGGCGTCGCTCGCCCCGATATGCCCGAGAATGCACCGCCCGTGCTCGACTGGATCGCGCTCTACGCACAGGATGAGGATGGCTATCGCAATCTGTGCGTGCTGGTATCGCAAGCGCATCTCGATCGCCCGCTCGAACTCGCGCCGCACGTCCCCTTCGCCGCGCTGGAGGGCCGCACCGACGGCCTGCTCGCGCTCACCGCCGGTCGTGAAGGTGCACTGGCGCGGCTGTTCGCCGAGGATCAGCCCGATCGCGCGCTGGCTTATGCCGATCGCCTGCAGGCCTTGTTCCCCGACCGGCTCTATATCGAGCTGACCCGGCGGCTCGATGAGATCGAAGGCAAGGCCGAACCGGCGCTGCTCGATCTTGCCTACGACCGCAATCTGCCGCTGGTCGCGACCAACCCGTGCTGCTTCGCCACGCAGGATTTCAGCGAGGCGCACGATGCGTTGCTGTGCATCGCCAATTCGACCTATGTCGCCAGCGAAGACCGGCCGCGCACCTCGCCGGACGCGTGGATGAAGCCCGCCAAGGACATGCGCGAGCTGTTCGCGGACTTGCCCGAGGCGATCGCCAACACGCTGGTGGTGGCGCAGCGCTGCGGCGTCGGCGCGCCCAAGCGCAAGCCGATCCTGCCGAGCCTCGCCGGCGATCCCACCGCCGAGGCCGCCAAGCTGCGCGAGGATGCCCATGCCGGGCTCGAGCGGCGGCTCGACCGGATCGAACAACTCGCGGTTTCTGCTCCCCTCCCGCTTGCGGGTGTGACTGGGGGAGGGGAGTCTTCTGCGGCTGGTTCAGGCCCTCCCCCAACCCCTCCCGCACGCGGGAGGGGAGATTCGGACTGGCGCGAGCCGTACCGCAAGCGGCTCGATTTCGAGCTCGACGTCATCATCCAGATGGGCTTCCCCGGCTACTTCCTGATCGTCGGGGACTTCATCAAATGGGCGAAGGATCATGACATCCCGGTGGGGCCGGGGCGTGGTTCGGGCGCGGGCTCGGTCGTCGCCTGGGCGCTGACCATCACCGATCTCGACCCGATGAAACTCGGCCTGCTGTTCGAACGCTTCCTCAACCCGGAACGCGTGTCGATGCCCGACTTCGACATCGACTTTTGCGAAACGCGGCGTGGCGAGGTGATCCGCTACGTCCAGGAGAAATATGGCCGCGACCAGGTCGCGCAGATCATCACCTTCGGTAAGCTGAAGGCGCGCGCGGTGCTGAAGGACACCGGGCGCGTGCTGCAAATGGGCTATGGCCAGATCGACCGGCTTGCCAAGCTGATCCCCAACCTTCCCGCCGACCCGTGGGACCTGAAACGCGCGATCGACGGCGTGTCGGAACTGCACAGCGAATATAAGAACGATCGCAGCGTGCGGCATTTGCTCGATCTGGCGATGAAGCTCGAAGGCCTGCCGCGCCACAGCTCGACCCACGCCGCGGGCGTGGTGATCGGCGACCGTCCGCTCGCCGATCTCGTGCCGCTCTACCGCGATCCGCGTTCGGACATGCCCGTCACGCAATTCGACATGAAATATGTCGAGGGCGCAGGCCTCGTGAAGTTCGACTTTCTCGGCCTCAAGACGTTGTCGGTGCTCAAGAAGGCGATCGACCTGTTGGCCGCGCGCGGCGTGGTGGTCGATCTCGACGCGCTCGAATGGGATGACGAGGGCGTCTACAAATTGCTGCAAAAGGGCGACACGGTCGGCGTCTTCCAGCTCGAATCCGAAGGGATGCGCCGCACGCTGTCGGCCGTTCGCCCGTCCAATTTCGGCGACATCATCGCGCTCGTCTCGCTGTATCGTCCGGGCCCGATGGACAATATCCCGATGTTCGGCCGTCGCAAGAATGGGCAGGAAGAGATCGCCTATCCGCACCCGCTGCTCGAAGGCATCTTGTCAGAAACCTACGGCATTTTCGTTTATCAGGAACAGGTGATGCAGGCGGCGCAGATCCTGGCCGGCTATTCGCTCGGACAAGCCGATTTGCTGCGTCGCGCGATGGGCAAGAAGGTGAAGTCCGAAATGGACGCGCAGCGCGCGGGTTTCGTCGAGGGCTGCAAGACGATCAACGGCATTCCCGAAGCCAAGGCCAACGAATTGTTCGACTTGATCGACAAATTCGCCGGCTACGGCTTCAACAAGTCGCACGCCGCCGCCTACGCCTTGCTGTCCTATCAGACAGCGTGGCTCAAGGCGCACCACCCGCACGAATTTTTCGCGGCCTCGATGTGCTTCGATCAGGCGCAGACCGACAAATTGAGCGTGTTCATCGACGATATGCGCCGCCTTGGCGTCGCTATTCTGCCGCCCGACATCAACCGCAGCGAAGCCGAATTCTCGGTCGAGGATAGCGGCGACGGGCTCGCCGTGCGCTATGCGCTCGCCGCGCTCAAATCGGTCGGCGAAGGCGCGATGGAAAAGCTCGTCGCGGAGCGCGAGGCGGGCGGGCCGTTCGAGTCGATCGACGATCTCGCACGCCGCATCGATCCGCGCATCCTCAACAAGCGGCAGTTGGAAACGCTCGCGGCGGCGGGCGCGTTCGATGCGCTCAATGACAATCGCGCCGGGATCGTGGCGAGCGCCGAGACGATCCTCGCCACCGCCGCGCGGATTCACGACCAGAAAATCAGCGGGCAGGGCGGCCTGTTCGGCACCGCCGAAGCGTCCGAACCGCCGATCAAATTCCCGCTCTCCGCGCGCTGGACGATGGCCGAACGGATGGACCAGGAGCGTGAGGCGTTCGGCTTTTATTTCTCCGCGCATCCGGTCGACCGGCACAGCCATTTGGCCAAGCTGCACGGCGCGCGCAGCTTCGTCACGCTGGGCGAACTCAACATTCCCGATGACGGCACCCGCGCCGGTGCGACCATGGCGGTGCTGGTCGAGGATGCGCGCTGGCGCACCTCGGCGCGCGGCAAGCGCTATATGATGGCGACGCTGTCGGACCCGTCGGGCCAGTTCATGGCGACCTGCTTCGACGATGCGGTCGCCGCCGAGCTGGAGGAATGCGCGCGCACCGGAGGCTGCGGCCTGGCGACGGTCGAGCTCGATCGCCGCCCCGGCGAGGAAACCCCGCGTGTCTCGGTCAAGCGGCTGCAATCCTTCGAATCGCTCGCCTCCAACGCGCGCTTCTGCCTGGAATTGTCGGTCGATGCGCCGGGCGCGATGGCGGCACTTGCGAGCATGCTGTCGGAGGCACGCGGCGCACGCGGCGAGATATGGGCGACGGTGACGGTTTCGCCGGGCGAGACCACCCGCGTGCTGCTCGGGCGCGACTTTCTGCTCGACGGGGAGCTTGCCGCGCGGATCGAAGCCTTGCAGGATGTTTCGAACGTAGTGCTGAGAACCGCAGAGGCGCGGCTGGCACTCGTCGGATAGTAGCGGGAGCGGCGGCGGGGCGAAGGAAGCATCTCCCCAGCCCCTCCCGCAAGCGGGAGGGGAGTTTATGCTCGGCGGAATGCAGGATTTCGAATTGCGGGTGCCGCGGCTGCTGGACCACGCCGCGCGCGAACATGGCGGGCGTGAGATCGTCAGCTATTGGGCCGATGGACGCGAAACCCGCAGCGATTGGGCAGGGGTCGCCCGCGATGCCCGCAAGCTGGCGCAGGCGCTGGAGCGGATCGGGCTTAAGCCCGGCGACCGCGTCGCCACACTGGCGATGAACCACAGCCACCATCTGGTCGCCTGGTATGGCACGATCGGGATGGGCGGGGTGATCCACACCATCAACCCGCGCCTGTTCGACGAACAACTTATCTATATCGCCAACCATGCCGAAGACCGCGTGCTGCTCTATGACAAGCAGTTCCAGCCTTTGGTCGACCGGCTCAAACCGCTGTGGACCAGCATCGAACGCTATGTCTGTTTCGACGATGGCGGCTTCGATGCGCTGATTGCGCCTGAGGACGGGGCCTATAGCTGGCACGAAGGGCCAGAGCGCGATCCGTGTATGCTCTGCTACACCAGCGGCACTACCGGTAACCCCAAGGGCGTGCTGTACGAACATCGCTCGACCGTGATCCACGCCATGGCCGAAGTCGCACCCTGGGTGTTCAACCTCTCGCCTTCCGCCGTCGTGCTGCCGGTCGTGCCGATGTTCCACGCCGCCTCCTGGGGATTGCCGTTCGCGGGCGCGCTGGCCGGCGCGAAATTCGTCTATGCTGCGGTCAACGATCCGGCGGTGCTGTGCCGCTTGATGAACCAGGAAAAGGTCACGCATTCGGCGGGCGTGCCGACGGTGTGGCTGGCGATGTTCGGCCATATCGATGCGACCGGCGAGGTGCCACGCTTCCTTAGCCAAGTGACGATCGGCGGCTCGGCCGCGCCGCGCGCGATGATCGAGCGGATCATGGGCATGGGCGTCGAGGTCAAGCATCTGTGGGGGATGACCGAGACCTCGCCGGTCGGCACCGCCGGTTTTCCGCCGCCGCATTGGGACGAGATGAGCGCGGAGGCCCAACTCGACCATGTCGGCAAGCAGGGGCAGATTCCCTTCGGCATCGAATTGCGTATCGTCGATGATGCGGGGGCTGTGCTGCCGCGCGACGGCACCAGTTCGGGTCGGTTGCAAGTGCGCGGGCCGTGGGTGGTGAAACGCTACTTCAAGGCCACGGAGGACGCGGTCGATGCCGACAATTGGTTCGACACCGGCGATGTCGCGGTGCTCCACGGCGACGGCACGATGCAGATCACCGATCGCGCCAAGGACGTCATCAAATCGGGTGGCGAGTGGATTTCCTCGGTCGATCTCGAAAATGCCGCGATCGGCTGCCCCGGCGTTGCCGAGGCGGCGGCAATCGGCGTGTATCACCCGAAATGGGACGAACGCCCGCTGCTGGTCGTCGTGCGCAAGCCCGGCAGTGCGGTGACCCCGCACGAGATTCTGGTCCACCTTGGCCGTCACGTGGCCAAATGGTGGTTGCCCGATGAAATCGTGTTCGTCGAGGCGCTGCCGCACACTGCGACCGGCAAGCTGCTCAAAACTGCCTTGCGCGAACAGTTCAAGGACCATGTGCTGGCGGCGGCCTGAAGCTGAGGCTTCCGCTTCTTTCCGTTCGGGCTGAGCTTGTCGAAGCCCCGCTCGCGCCACGCGCGTCCTGCGCTTTGAGAGGTGCCCTTCGACAAGCTCAGGGCGAACGGGGATTCGCGGCAATACTCCCGCGCTAGCGCGTCACCAGCACCACCTTGTCGCGCGCGGTCGCGCCGCGCACCAGCGTTAGCGCCGATCGCGGTCGACCCAGCGCCTTGGCGAGCAAGGCGAGGATCGCGTCATTGGCCTTGCCATCCTCGGGCGTCACGGTGGTCCGCACGTTGAGCACAGCGGGCGCTCCATCGGCGGGCAGGCGGATGTCGTTCGCGCCCGCATTGGGGGTTGCGCGGATCGTCAAATGCCCGTGCGCATCGATCAATCGTTCGAGTTCCTCGCGCGGGGGGAAGCTGTTCTTGATGCGGCTCATGCCCGCCTTCTTAAAAGAATACCGACGCGTTGAGCGACAGGTATAGCGTGTCGTGGTCACTGGCACGGTTGAGCGCGCTGGCGAGGAAGCGGCCCTTTGCCAGCCACACTCCGTCGGCCTCAAGCTGGAGGCGCTTGGGCACCGCCCAGAACCGCACGCGGGCATCACTCTGCCACCCGGCATCGCGGCCCGATTGCCCGGTCGGGTCGACCACGCTGGTGGTGGCAAAGGCATCGCGTGCCGAGGCGAGCCACAGTTTCTTGACCGACAGCATCGCGTCCACGCGGCGCGACGGCGTCACCTCCAGCCGGGGTCCGAGCGAAATCAGGTTGCTGCGCGTCACCGCATTATACAGTCCCGCTGGGGAAAAATCGGCGCGGCGCATGCCGTACAGCGTGTCGAACCGACCATAGCCGCCGTTGCGGCGGTCGCCCGAAGCATAATCGCCCTCGACGGCGAGACGCGGCGTCCATGCCCTGGTCCATTGATAGCCGATCCGCGCGTGCGCGAACCACGTCTCCACCGGCACGCGTGCGGCGGTGGGGGCAAGGCTGACGGCAATCGTGCCGGTCTGGCGCATGATCTCGACTTCGCCATCGGTTTTGCCCGGGCTGGCGGGGGCGACCAGCCGTGCGGTCAGCGTCGTCAGGTGACGATTGCGCGTCGCATGGTCCGGGCGGTCGCGTTCCTCGAAGCGGTACGCGCCGATATCGCCCGCAACGCGACCGAACAGGCGCGGCAGCCCGGCCGTCGCCCCCCAGATGCGCGTATCGAACCCCTCCCGATCCAGCACTACGCGCCCGGTCCGCAATCCGGCGGCATCGTCGGGCAAGCGTTGTTGCGGCAGCAGATAGAAAGCAGTCACATTCCAGCGATCGCCGTCGGCCAGATCGAGCCGGGCTCCGGTAAAGGCGTTGGTGGTGTTGCGGTAATCGTCATTGGCGATCAACCGGCGCGAGCGCAGGTCGGCGGTCTGCCGCCCAAGCGTCACATGCCCGTAGAGCCGCTTGCGCGCGGCATCGCCCAGATCGAGCCCGAGAAACGCCTCCACCGGCTCGAAGCCATTGACCTCGTTCGTCGACAGCGCGCTTGGGCGCGGAGCATCGAGCGCGCGGCTGTCGAACAGCGTCCCGCCCAGCGTCAGCGGGCCTCTGCGATATGTCGCACGCACGATCGTGCGCAACTGGGTCGAGGCTTCATCGACGGGTACGCCCGCGCGCGCCTGATCGCGGATCGTTTCGTAGCGCAGGCGGATGTTCGCCGAGACATCGCCGCCCTCGGGCGCGCGCGGCAGCACCTGGCCGTAAGCCGGAACGGCGGCGACCAGCACCGTAAATGTCAGAAGCCCCCGCATCCGGCGCGGGCATAGCAAAGATCGCGGACGACGCCCACCCGGCTTCAGCCAAACAAATCGCCCTGGGGCCCTGCGGGCGGGCGGAACAGGTCGGTGCGCAACACCATCCGCTCCTGGTTCATCCCATGCTTGCGGCATGCGATGAGGAAGCGCGTGCGCAGCAAGTCCGCCCAGGGGCCACTGCCGCGCATCCGCGAGAAGAAGCCCGGATCATTCTCTCGGCCCTGCCGGATCGAGGCGATCGTCGCCATCACCTTGCTCGCGCGGTCGGGGAAGTGCGTGTCGAGCCAGGCCTTGAACAAGGGGGCGACCTCCCACGGCAGCCGCACCGGAATGAACGAGACCGAGCGCGCGCCCGCCTCCGCCGCTTGCTCGACCAGATGCTCGATTTCGTGATCGGTGATCGCGGGGATGACGGGCGCGATCGAGACATGCGTCGGCACGCCCGCCGCGACCAGCGCGCGCACCGCCGCCAGCCGCCGCTTCGGGGTCGGCGCGCGCGGTTCGACCGTCATCGCGATTTTGGGGTCGAGCGAGGTGATCGAAATCGCCACCGCCGCCAGCCCTTTGGCCGCCATCGGCGCGATCAGGTCGAGATCGTGCACCACCCGGTCCGATTTGGTGGTGATGGTGAGGGGATGGTTGGTCTCGGCCAGCACCGCGATGCACCCCCGCGTGATCCGCCATTCGCGCTCGATCGGCTGGTAGGGGTCGGTATTGGTGCCGAACGCGATCGGTTGCGCAACATAGCCGCGCTTGGACAATTCGGCGCGCAACAGGGCGGGGGCATCGGGTTTGGCAAACAGCTTGCTCTCGAAATCGAGCCCCGGCGAAAGGTCGTGAAACGCGTGGGTCGGTCGCGCGAAGCAATAGATGCAGCCATGCTCGCACCCGCGATACGGGTTAACCGACCGATCGAAGGGCACGTCGGGTGAGCTGTTGCGGCTGATGATCGTGCGCGGCCGCTCGACCGTAACCGTGGTACGCAGCGCGGCGGGGCACCGTCGAGCGCTTCACGATCATCCAGCCAGTCGCCATCCGCCTCGCGCTCGGGCAAGTTGAAGCGGCGGCTTTCGCGATTGAGCGTTGCGCCGCGCTGGGGGCGGTTTTGGGCCATTGACAGATGCTAGCAGGCACGTAAGAACGTAACAAGAACATTTGGGAGGAGACCCAGCGATGGCGCGTCTGAACTATCTCGAACTGCCGGTTCGCGACCTTGCCGCGGCCAAGGCGTTTTACACCGCCGCCTTCGGCTGGGATTTTACCGATTTCGGGCCAAGCTATGCCTCCACGATGAGCGGGGACACGGATATCGGCCTGCAGGGCGATATCGCGGAACAGACCGCGGCCCCGCTGCCGGTGATCGAGGTGGCGGATCTGGAGATGGCGGAAGCGGCGGTACAGGCGGCAGGAGGCGAGATCACGCTGGCGATCTTCGCCTTCCCCGGCGGGCGGCGGTTTCATTTTCGCGATGTGGCGGGGCATGAATTGGCGGTGATGCAGCCAAGGTGAAGTGCTTGTCCGCCAAGATCTGGATGATACATATCACGAAGATTTCCGGGGGATTTTTCGATGATTCGTTCGTATCTTCATTGCTCTGCAGCAGTGTTGTTTGCGGCTTTGGCGGTCCTGCCGATGGTGGCATCTGCGGAGGAGGATAAGAGGATAAAGAGCGCTTGCTCGATCTCCGCCAGCCGTCGGTGGTGGTCCAGGCGCTCCATGACGCGGGCTACAAGGCCGAGCTCAAGACCAACAAGGCAGGCGAGCCCTATGTGTTGAGCGGAGCCAACGGGTCTTCCTTCACCATCGAATTTTACGGCTGCACCGGCGTGAAGGATTGCGGCTCCTATCAATTCTCGAGCTGGTATAAGGCCGAGCCGCTGTTCACGCCCGAACTCGCCAATGAATGGAATCGCGACAAGCGCTTTTTGAAGATCGTGGTCACCAAGGAGGGCACGCTCGACGAGTGGATGGATTTCTCCGCGATCGGCAAAACCACCTTCGCCAATTTTGCCGATATCGTCGACTGGTATCAGACGATGGACGCCGATCTCGCCAAGTTCCTCGACGAAAAGCGCGCGGCGGCGAAGAAGTAGCGGACAGTCGCGTGCCTGTGAGGGCTTAGCGTTCCCGCAAACGCGGCATGAGCTCGACGAAGTTACACGGCCGGTGGCGGCTGTCGAGCTGGCTCGCCAGGATGCCGTCCCACCCGTCCTTCACCGCGCCGGTCGAGCCCGGCAGCGCGAAGATATAGGTGCCGCGGGTGACGCAGGCGCAGGCGCGCGATTGCACGGTCGAGGTGCCGATCGACTGGAAACTGAGCCAGCGGAACAGTTCGCCAAAGCCCGGGATCATCTTGTCGGCAACGCGCTCGATCGCCTCGGGCGTCACGTCGCGCCCGGTCACGCCGGTGCCGCCGGTGGTGATGACGCAATCGACCTGCTCGTCATCGATCCAGCGATGCAGCGTGGCGACAATCAGATCGGCATCGTCGCGCACGATCTCGCGCGCGGCGAGGATATGGCCTGCCTCCTCCAGCCGTGCGACCAGCGTATCGCCCGAGCGATCCTCGGCAAGGCCGCGCGTGTCGGAGACGGTAAGGACGGCAATGCGGACGGGCTGGAAGGTCAGGCTTTCGTCAATCGGCACGGGCGATCGCTTGTCTCGAGGGGCTGGTCGCCGTGGTGCTCGCCATCGTGCGGCCCGAGGACGCACTTGATGTTAACCGCACCGCCGCAGCCCCCGGCAAACCAGGGAAGCGCGGCCACAGGCCCTGCGACAAAGCGGCACGGCTGACCGAGGCGGTCTTGCCGGTCTGCGCCTCATACACCCAATAGTTGCGCAGCACCGTAGTGACATAGCCGCGCGTCTCCCAGAACGGGATCGATTCGATGTAAAGCAACGGATCGCCGCCGTCGCGGGCCTGCGCGTTCCACGCCTCGACCGGCCCAGGCCCGGCGTTATAGGCCGCAATCACCTTGGGCAGCAGCCCGTCGGTGCAATGCTGGTCGCGCAATTGCTCGAGATAGCTTTGCCCGACCTCAAAATTGGTGCCGGGGCGGGAGAGGGCGCTGCGGTCGAAATTGCGGCCCTGCTTGCGCGCAATGTCGGTCGCGGCACCGGGACGCACTTGCATCAGGCCATAGGCACCGGCCGGGCTCACCACATCGGTGCGGAAGCGCGATTCCTGCAGCGTGTGCGCAAACACCAGCGCCTTGTCGACGCGCCAGCCGCCATCGGGTGCCCAATTGGGCGCGGGGAAGCGCGCCTCGACTGGCGGCGTCGCGCCGACCGGGCCATTGTGCGACAGCCAGATCAACGTGGCGGGAAGATCGAGTGCCGTCGTAAGGCGGACCAAAGCGGGATATTCGGCGGGGTCGCCGATCCGCGCTTGTTGCCGGATGACACTGTCGGCCAACCCGTTTTCGCCAATCTCGACCAAGGCCGCCGCAACGCGCACATTGGGGCGGCGACCAAGCGTCTGCCAGTCGCTCGCGACCACGGCCGCCATCGGGTGCGCGGCGGTTTCGCGAATGCCGAGCGCTGGCGTGCCAGCAGCCCGTAAAACGTCTCGCGATATTGCGCCGCGTTCTTCAGCCGGTTCTCGACGCGATCGGGCCGCGCGCACTGCATGTCGGCGCGCGCCGCCCAATAGAGTGCCGCCGCGCGCAGGTCGACATCGCTGGCGCGCGCGGCAACGCCCTCGAACAGCGTGCCAGCGGCGGCGCAATCATGCTGCCGCCATGCCGCCAGCGCCCCGACCCACTGGCCCTCGACCGCGAAATCGCCATATCCGGCGGCGGCCTTCTGCGCCATCGCGCGGGCATTGCTGTCGTCACCCGCCAGGAAATACATCCAGGCGATCTTGCGCTGCCATTCGGTCTGCAGGTCGCTGGAAAGCCCCGGCGTCGCCTCGAGCAGCGCCTGCGCATCCGCCCCGCGATCTTCCTTGATCATCGGCTGCATCTTCAGCGCGAGTTCGACCGCGAGCAGATCGCCTTTGCCGAAGCTCTTCGCGCGCTTGCGGGCGGGCGCGCCGTCGATCCAGGTGAGCGCGCGTGCCTCGGGCAGCGGCGGCAACCCGACACCCCCGCGCGACGCGGCCATCGTCAGGATCTGCTTGGCCTGGGGCAGTTCGGGCGCACTGGCGAGCAGCTTCATCAACGGGTCGAGATCGGCCTTGGGCGAACCCTTGGCGGTCAGCAATTCCGCCTGCGCGATCGCGTGGAGCGGGCCGGGCTTGAGCGCGGCGAGCTGAAGCTGGGCGTCCTGCCATCTCTGGCTGCGGATGCTGGCGAAGACCGCGCGATAACCCTCGCGCTGCTCGACATCGAGCTGTGCGGGAATAACGCCGCGCGGACTGGCGGTTTCGATCGAGGCCGGCGGCTCCCCCGCCGCATGCGCGACACCGGGAACGGCGAGCGCCAAGGTGGCGACGACAGCCAGTCTAGCGCTCATGCGTCCAATCCTGCGATCAGCATCTGCAAATCCTTCCACGCGCGCGCCTTTTCGGCGGGCCGTTCCAGCAAGAGTCGCGGATGGAAACTGGCCACCACATCAACCGTGGTCCCACCCATGCCACCTTCGAGGTTAATTGCCTGCAAACTACCGCGGGCACGCGCGACGTCCATCCCGGTAAATCCACGACTGGGCGCATTCCCTAATAGGAGTACCCGTTTCGGGGCGACCAGCGCGACATGATGGCGCGCAATCTCGACCAGCCGCGCCTCGATTTCCGGCGCGATTCGGCCCGCCATCGGGCGCACCGAGCACATTGGCGCAAGGTACACCGATTCGCGATCCCGCCCGATCGCGGCCAGCATCCGGTCGAACAACCGCCCGACCGTGCCACTCAGCAGCACGCCGGTATCGCTATCGTCGCGATCGGGCACATCCACCAAAATCATGATGTCTGCGGCGGGATTGCCCGATGCCGCGATCGGATCGCCGCGCCACGCTGCTTCCGGCGCATCGGGACCAGTGCGCCACGCGAGGAACGCATCGAGCGTAACCGGTAGCGGCACGACGACCGGTGCCGCTACGGCGCGCGGGGCCGGGCGCTGTGGCTGGGTTTCGACCGGTGCAAGCGGGGTGGCGGTCCAGTCGCGCGCGTCCTCATCGACCAGCGTGTCGATGCCGACGTCGCGCCACCATTCCAGCGCGCTCGCCGCCGCCAAACGCCAATCGATATTCTGGTCAGCCCCCATGCGTTCCTTTAGACTCCTATGTTGACGTGAAGGTCAATTCGCTGGCACGCGGAGATGGACAGGACGTGCCGCGCGCGCGACGAGAATGCGCAGGTGGCGTCCGCGATGGAGACGAGATGTGAGCAGCCAAGAAACTGGGGCCGAAAACCACCGCGAATCCATGCCCTATGACGTCGTAATCGTCGGGGCTGGCCCTGCCGGCCTGTCGGCGGCGATCCGGCTGAAACAGGTTGCGGCCGAAAAGGGCGCGGACCTGTCGGTCTGCATCCTTGAAAAAGGCTCCGAAGTCGGCGCGCACATTTTGTCGGGCGCGGTCATCGATCCGCGCTCGCTCGATGAGCTGATCCCCGATTGGCGCGAAAAGGGCTGCCCGCTTGCCGAGGTGCCCGTCACCGACAACCAGCATTGGATGCTGTCCAAGACCGGCAAGGTCGCGGTGCCGCATTTCCTCACGCCGCCCTTCATGCACAATAAGGGCACCTATACCGGCAGCTTGGGCAATCTGTGCCGCTGGCTGGCGACTCAGGCCGAGGAGCTGGGCGTCGAGATTTTCCCGGGCTTTGCCGCTGCCGAGATTCTCTACAATGACGATGGCTCGGTAAAGGGCGTCGCCACCGGCGATATGGGCGTGGCGCGCGACGGCACGCACAAGCCCGATTATACGCCGGGCCTCGAAATCCACGCCAAATACACCTTCTTCGGGGAGGGCGTGCGCGGCCATCTGTCCAAGCAGATCATCCGCACCTTCGATCTGGCGAAGGACAGCCAGCCGCAGGTCTACGGCATCGGCATCAAGGAATTGTGGGACATCGCCCCCGAAAACCATGTGCCCGGCCGCGTGATCCACACCCAGGGCTGGCCGCTCAATGAGACCGAGGGCTCCAATGGCGGCGGCTTCCTGTATCACCAGGCCAATGGGCAGGTCGCGCTCGGTTTCGTCACCTGGCTCAGCTATTCCAACCCGTATCTGTCGCCCTTCCACGAAATGCAGCGCTGGAAGACCCATCCCAAGGTCGCCGAGATCCTGAAAGGTGCAAAGCGCGTGTCCTATGGCGCGCGCGCGATTAGCGATGGCGGCTTGCAGTCGATCCCCAAGCTGGTCTTCCCCGGCGGTGCGCTGATCGGCTGTTCGGCCGGTTTCCTCAACGTTCCGCGCATCAAGGGCACGCACACCGCGATGAAGAGCGGCATGATGGCGGCGGAAGCTGCGGTCGATGCGATCCTATCGCAGCGCCAGCATGATGAGCTGGCGGCGTACCCGGAGGCGTTCGAGGCGAGCTGGGTCAAGAAGGAGCTGTCGATCGTCCGCAACGTCGTGCCTTTGGTCGAAAAGTTCGGCGAGCTGATCGGTTCGGCGCTGGCGAACGTGACGATGTGGGCCGAATATATCGGCATCAAGATGCCCTTCACGATGAAGCACCACCCCAACAACGAAAGCCTGTGGCGCAAGGATCAGGTCAAGCCGATCGCCTATCCCAAGCCCGATGGCGTGCTGACCTTCGATCGTCTCTCCTCGGTGTTCATCTCGAACACCAATCACGAGGAGGACCAGCCCGTCCATTTGACGCTGAAGGACCCGAACATCCCGGTCGAATATGACCTGCCAATGTATGACGAGCCGGCGCAGCGTTATTGCCCGGCGGGCGTGTATGAAATCGTCGGGCAGGAAGAGGGCAACCCGAAGTTCGTCATCAACGCGCAGAATTGCGTCCATTGCAAGACCTGCGACATCAAGGACCCGACGCAGAACATCAACTGGGTGGTGCCGGAGGGCGGCGGCGGACCGAATTATCCGAATATGTGATGGGGGCGTTTCCCTCCGCAGGCTCGCATCGCTGTTTTCAACCGATGCGATCTTGCTCTAGGGGCTGCCGCCGATGATCACCGAAAACGCCCCCGCCAAGATCAACCTCGCGCTGCACGTCCGCGCGCGGCGCACCGATGGCTATCATGAGCTGGAAACGCTGTTCGCCTTTGTCGCCGATGGCGACACCGTTTCGCTGGAGCCAGGGCCGCTCTCGCTGACCATCACCGGCCCGTTTGCGGGTGGCCTGTCGGGCGAGGGCGACAATCTCGTCACGCGCGCCGCGCGCGCCTTTGCCGATCGCTTCGGCGTGCCCGTGGGCGGGGCCTTCACGCTCGACAAGCATTTGCCGGTCGCTTCGGGCATTGGCGGCGGCTCCGCCGATGCGGCGGCCGCCTTGCGCGCGCTGGCGCGGGCGCACGATGTCGCGACTGACGACCCGCGCCTGTTCGAGATTGCGGCGGCGCTTGGTTCGGACGTGCCGGCCTGCCTGCTTGGGCGCACCGCGATGGGG
>NZ_JSBN01000010.1 GCF_000797515.1 Sphingomonas sp. Ant H11 | reverse complement strand
ATATCGCTAACAGACGGACAGCCGCGACATCGTTCAGGTCCAGCCCGAAGCGCGTCCACAGCGCCGCGCGAGCGCGCGGGTCCTCGCGCGCGAAGAGCGCACTCGCGACATCGGCGAGCGCGGCATCGCCGACATAGCCCGGCACCACGCGCATCTGCGCTGCGACCGCAGCGTCGGCGCGGTTGCGCAGCGCGAGCTGGTCCCCCAGCGCATGCCAGGCGAGCGACGATTGCGGATTGGCGCTGGTCGCGCGTTCCAGCGCGGCGATGGCGAGATCGGACCGGCCGAGCGCCGCCAAGGCCGTTCCATATTCGTAGTGCAAGCCCCACGCAGCGGGCCGCACCGTCGCCAGCGGTGCCAGCACCGCGCAAGCCGCAGAGATTTCCCCGCTCCGCCGCAACGCCGCGCCAAGCAGAAAGCGCGTTTCAAACGATTGCGGTTCCACCGCCACGGCCCGCCGCGCATATTCCACCGCAGCGACCGGATCGACGCCGAGCAACCGCCGGGCCTCGCGCAATTCGGGAGAAGGACCGGGTTTGGGCAGCGTCATGGTCCCGCAAGGCCAGAGGGGAAAACGCAAGCCTATCCACCGCCGCGCCTAAAATCCACAAAGGCGGCCCTTTCATCGCGATCAACGTCTCACCGCACGCTCAATCGGGATTGGCAAGCGCCTCCAGCGCGGCACGGTCGCTGACGACGATCGCTCGCCCACCCCGCGCGAGCGTGACTGCACCCAGCACCTTCAGTCGCGTCAATTGACGACTGACGGTTTCGATGGTCAGCCCGAGGAAATCCGCCATATCGCCCCGGCTGACCGGCACATCGATGCTGAGCGATCCGTCGGCGGACCGCACCCCGGTCCGATCCACCAGATCGAGCAGAAAACCGGCAACGCGCTCCTGCGCGCCACGCTTGCCCAGCGTCAGCATTCGCTCGCGCGCCTCGTTCAGCGACGCGACCGTGCGGCGCAACAAGGTTCGTTCGATCGCCGACACCTCGGCCACCACACGCTCGAAGCGCTCGCGCGGATAGACGCACAGATCGCTATCGACGAGTGCGGTGACCGTCAGCGACGACGTTTCTTCGAAAAGCTGCCCGACAAAATCGCCGCCAAACACAAGGCCGACAATCTGTTCGCGACCATCAGAGGTGGAGGCGGTGACCTTGAGGATGCCCGACACGACGTTCGCGCATACCACATTGTCGTCGCCCGCCCAGGTGAGCACCTGCCCCGCCGCGACCGCGCGCCGTCGGCCGATCGCGCTCAATGATGACAGTTCGTCGATATCCGCCGCGCCGCAAAGGCCCATGTCGCGAACGTCGCATTCCGCGCATCTGTTGGTGAGCGTCCCCATGTCCCTGCTATCACAGGAACAGCGCCCCACGCCTGTACGTAATTGTCCCGATGCCGTGCTCAGTCACCCTCGCCGTCGTCGATCAGATCGGCCGCCGTCCTGCGGCTGCACATCGCGTGGCAGCCGGTCGGACAGTCGCGCCGCTGGCCGGGTGGCTCGCCCGAACGTCCGAGCGGAATCGTCACGGTGCCATGCCCGCCGCAGATCGCCGCGGTGATGCTATCGCCCGGCCCCCCCGCCTGCGCCACCGTGGCATTCGCCAGCCCCAGCAACGCGACCAACGCCAAGGCCGCACCGCCCCGCGAAGACCGCGTAGAATGGCAAGGGGTGAAACAGGGCATGAGCGTCTCTGTACGCCGATTCACCGCGCCCGGTGTTTGACCCCGATCAAGCATGGGGAGGTACCGGATCGACAGCCTTGGCAAGCACGGGCTGATCCTCCTCGTCGATTAGGATGCGCAGCGCGGCCCCGTCGAGATCCTCGAACTGCCCCGAGCGCGCCGCCCAGAAGAACGCCGCCAGCCCCGCCAGCCCCAACGCCAGCGCCACCGGAATCAGAACCACCAGCCCGGTCATCGCGCGACCCCGCGCAAACGCAGCGCATTGGCGACCACGATCAGCGACGATCCCGACATGGCGAGCGCGGCGATCAACGGTGTCACTTGCCCGGCGATCGCCAGCGGCACCGCCAGCACATTATAACCAATCGCCAGCGCGAAATTCTGCCGCACGACCCGCATCGTCCGGCGCGCGGCGGCGACGGCGATCGGCACCGGCATCAATTTTTCGCCAAAGAAGACCAGATCGGCGACAAGCTGGCTGACGTCCGTGCCCGAAGACGGGGCCATGCTGACGAACGCACGCTTCATCGCCGGACCATCGTTCAGTCCGTCGCCGACCATCAGCACCTTGCGCCCGCGGGCCGCAAAATCATCGACGATGCGGCATTTGTCGGCAGGGTCCATCCGCGCGCTACTGTGAATACCGAGCGTATCGCCGATCGTCTCGACCACCGCCGCCGAATCGCCCGACAATAAGCGGGGCGCGAACCCTTCTGCGCGGAGACGATCGATCGCGGCGAGCGCATCGGGCCGCAAGGCATCCCCGAACGTCATCACGTGGGCCGGGCCAGTGCCGATGCGAAATGCGGTCGCCATGGCTGCACTATTCACGAGCGACCCCACCCAGTCGAGTCGCCCCAATCGCACGACCGCGTCTCCGAGCCGTGCCTCCACGCCCAGCCCCGGATGCTCGACCAGATCGGTTACGGCGGCGGCGACCACGCTATCGCGTGCGAGCGCATCGCTCAGCGCCACCGCCAGCGGGTGCCGGCTCGCCTCGGCGAGCGCCAGCAATACGCCGCGTTCTTGCTCGCAGGTGGGCATCCCGCCCAGTGGCACGACGTGGCCGAGCGTAACGGTGCCGGTCTTGTCGAGTAGCACGGTATCGGCGGCCGCCAGCCGCTCCAACGCCGATCCGTCCTTGAGCAGAACCCCGGCACGCATCAGCGCGCCCGCTGCCACGACTTGGGCAATCGGCACTGCCAGCCCCAGCGCACACGGGCAGGTGATGATCAGCACAGCGACCGCGATCGTCAGCGCCTGGTGCAGGCCCGCCCCCGCGATCAGCCAGCCGACCAGGCTCAGTGCCGCCAGCGTATGCACCGCCGGCGCATATAATTGCGACGCGCGATCGGCGATGCGCACGTAGCGCGACTTGCCCTGCGTCGCGGTCTCCATCAGCCGCGCGATATCGGCGACGATCGTCGCCTCGCCCGCCGCCGTCACGCGCACGGTCAACGGGCCGCTGAGGTTGATCGTCCCCGCCAACACAGTGTCGCCAACGGCGACCACCTCCGGGACGCTCTCGCCCGTCACCAGCGAGCGGTCGACACTGCTGCGCCCGGCCTCGACCACGCCATCGGCCCCGATCCGTTCGCCCGCCGCGATCAGCAGCCGCATGCCCGGCGCGAGTTCGGCGGCAAGGCGCTGTTCGGTGCTGCCATCGGGCCGCCGTACCAGCACTTCGCTTGGCACGCGTCGCATCAGCGCCGCCACCCCGTCCGCTGCCCGCACGCGCATCGCACTGTCGAGAAAGCGCCCGGCGAGCAGGAAAAATAGCAGCATCGTCACGCCGTCGAAATAGGCGTGCGCGCCGCCGATGACGGTTTCGTACAGGCTCATCGACAGCGTCAGGACGACGCCGATCGAAATCGGCACGTCCATGTTCGTGCGCCCATGCCGCAGCGCACCCCATGCGCTTTTGAAAAAGGGCCGCCCCGCATAAGCGACCGCCGGCAGCGCGATCGCCGCCGAGAGCCAGTGGAACAGCGTCCGCGTCGCGCCATCCGCGCCCGACCAGATCGACACCGACAGCAGCATGACATTCATCGCCGCGAACCCGGCGACCGCCAGCGCGGTCATCAACATGCGGCTTTCGCGATTGGCCGAGGCTTCGCTTTCCCCGACAAAGGGTTGCGCCGAAAAACCCAGCCGCCCGATCGCGGCCTGCAGATCGTCGTCGGCAACGTTGGCGGCGTGCTCGATCCGGACGCGCTTGCTGGTGAAATTGACCCGGGCCGACGCGACGCCCGAAATCTCCGGCAGGCCCTTTTCTAGCTTGGCGATACAGCCCGCGCAGCGCAGCCCGTCGACCGTGAAGATCGATGTTTCGAGCGGCGCTGCGGCACTCATGCCGGAATCTCGTCGTCGAAGCGCGCATCGTCGGCACCGCGGCGGACATCGACGCGCAACAGCCAGCGCCCCGCCGGGAGCGCCGTCGTCGACACGAACCGACCGTTGCCGACCGAGCGGAAGGCCAAATCCCGCTCGGGCATCCGGCCAAGCGGATGCGTTGCGCGCACCGTGACCACAGCATCGGAGAGCGGGCCATGCGGCGCGAGCGCGGTGACGATCACCACGCGGTCACCATCGACCGTAGCATCGACATTCCACTTGAGCGCGCGCTGCGCCCGCGCTTCGGCCAGCCAGTCGTTAAAGCGCTGGCTGGCGACATAGCTGTTGTCGACCACCGTTCCGCCAAAGGTGCCGATGGCATAGCTCGCCATCAGCACGTTGACCGCAATGACAAGGCCGAACATCGCGACGACAATACCGGTCATGTGCCAACCAGTGAAGGGACGGGTCATGGCGTTTGCTCCGGACGTTCGAAAAAGCTGCTGTCGCGCGCGGTTCCACCTTCAGCATCCAGCGCGCGGACGGTGAAGCCAAGGTCGGAACGCGCCGGACCCGCACCGGGCGCGGTAACGAACACCGGCACTTGCGCGACCTGATCGGGCGCGACGTTGACGTGCACGCTTCGCGCGGCACCACCGCGGCCAGACGCCTCGGTCCACAGCACCGCGCCCGGAACACCATCGATCGCGATTTCGACGGAGCGTGGCCGCTCCTCCATGTTGCGGACCTTGACGGTATAGCCATTGCGAATGCTGCCGTCCGACAAGCGTACCCATTGCGGATTGCGCGTCTGCAGCACGCCAATGCCGATCCGCTCACGATTGCCCAGCGCGAACAGCATCGCCAGGCCGATCCCCGCCCAGGCACCGAAATAGACAAGCGTGCGCGGCCGGAACAAGCGCTTGAGCGCGGGCACCGCCGCCTCCCCCGCCCGAGCCCGCCGGGCGTCGAGGTCGGTGGTATAGCCGATCAGCCGTGGAGGCCGTCCGACCTTGGCCATCATGCCGTCGCACGCGTCGATGCATAGTCCGCAGGTAATGCAGCCGATCTGCGCCCCTTCGCGAATATCAATTCCAGTCGGGCACACCGCGACGCAAGCGTTGCAGTCGATACAATCCCCGACCCGGTCCGCCAGTTCGGGATGTTCGAGCAGCGCGACCAGCGACGGCGTCGCCGAGTCCATCTGTGCCAGCGGCTCGGCGCGTTTCAGCCCGTGGGAGCGCGGCTCGCCCCGCCACGCCTTGTACGTCACCGTCAGCGATTTCTCATCGAGCATCGCGCTCTGGATGCGCGGCCACGGGCACATGTAGATGCACACCTGCTCCCGCATCAGGCCACCGAAGATATAGGTGGTGGCGGTCAATACCCCCACGGTGGCATAGGCAACGAAGGGCGCGCTTCCCTGCACGAAGGCCTGGCCAAGCGTCGGCGCGTCGGCAAAATAGAAAATCCACGCACCGCCCGTCAGCGCACCGATCACCAGCAGATCGTGTGCTTGGCAATCCGCCGCGCGACCTTGGCCGGCCCCCAGGGCGCGCGCTGCAGCTTGATTTGCGCGTTGCGGTCCCCGTCAATCGCGCGCTCGACATGCACGAACAGGTCGGTCCACACGGTTTGCGGGCACGCGTACCCGCACCACGCCCGCCCCACCGCCGAGGTACCAGGAACAGCCCGATCCCGGCCATGATCAGCAAGCCCGCGACATAATAGAATTCGTGCGGCCAGATCTCGATCGAGAACATGTAGAAGCGCCGATGCGCCAGATCGACCAACACGGCCTGATCCGGCGCATAGGGGCCGCGGTTCCAGCGCAACCACGGCGTGACGTAGTAGATCGCCAGCGCGATCAGCATGATTGCCCATTTCAAGCGCCGGAACGGACCGTCCACGGCCTTCGGGAACACCTTGCGGCGCGCCTCGAAAAACTGTTGGCCGTCACCGGTCAAGTCCCGCGGATGGACCATCAGCGGGCCGCGACCGCCGGTGCCGCCGCAGGCTCCGGAGCGGGATCCACCGGCGTCTTTTCGCCGCCGCCCAGCGAGTGGACATAGATTGCCAGCATCTTGATCGTCACCGGATCAAGCCGCGCGCCCCAGGCCGGCATGATGCCGTAACGGGCGTTGGTCACCGTCTCGGTGATCGTGTCGCGGTCCCCGCCGTAGAGCCAGATGCCGTCAGTCAGATTGGGCGCGCCCATCGCACGGGTTCCCTTGCCCGCATCCCCATGACACACCACGCAATTGGCGGAAAACAATGCCCCACCCCCGCTTCGACGATGCGGTCGCCCGCTCCTGCTTCGACAGCACACGGACATAGGAGACCACGTCCTGCACTTCGTCAGGCTTGAGGATTCCGTCGCGGCCGAAGGCCGGCATTTGCGACATGCGGGTTTCCTCGTCGCCGGGTTGGCGGACACCGTGCAGCAGCGTTTGCTGGATGGTCTTCAAATCACCACCCCATAGCCAATCATCGTCATTCAGGTTGGGATAGCCCTTGGCCCCGGCGGCCCCCGCGCCGTGGCACTGCGTGCAATAAACCTTGAACGCCGAATGCCCGCCCTCCTGCGCCGCGCGCAGCAATTTGGGATCGTCCGGGATTTTTTCGATCGGCGTTTGCGCCAGCGCGCGCATCACCGGCGCGCGACGCGCATGATCCGCCGCCATTTCCTTGGCGAGATCGCCATGGCTCGACCAGCCGAGCACCCCGGTCGTCGCGCTGTGCAACATCGGGATCGCCGGATAGAGCACGACCATCACCGCCGCGAAGGCAATGCAGGCGTAGAAGGTGTATAGCCACCAGCGTGGCATCGGGGTGTCGAGTTCCTCGATCCCGTCCCATTCATGCCCGACAAAGCTGGTGCCGGTGGGCTCGTCGATGCGCTTTTCGTCAGCCATCCACTTCGTCCTCTTGTTCGAAGATGCTGTTTGCCGCCCGTTCATGCTCGGCGGCGACCGAACGCAGGAAGGTCCAGCCGGTGAAGGTCAGGAACGCGACCCCCATCAGGATCAGCCCCCAACTGTCGGCGAATTCCCGCAGCAGATCGTAGGTTGTCATCGCGCTTGCTCCCGCGGCGCGGCCGACTTGAAATCGACCTGTGTGCCAAGGCCCTGCAAATAGGCGACCAGCGCATCCATCTCGGTCACGCGTCCGGGCTTGCCGTCGAAATCGCGCGCTTGCGCCTTGGGATAGCGCTTGACGAGACCCGCCGTGTCGCCTTCGCCCGTCGCCTGCGTGGTGACGTCGTCGGCCGCTTTGGCGATTTCCTCATTGGTGTACGGCACCCCGACCCGGCGCAACGCGACCAGGTGATCGCCAATGTGGCTGACATCGAGATCGCGATCCGCGAGGAAGGCATAAGGCGGCATGATCGATTCCGGCACCACCGCGCGCGGGTCCTTCAGATGCTGGACGTGCCATTCATCCGAATAGCGGCCGCCGACCCGCGCCAGATCCGGCCCGGTGCGCTTCGATCCCCATTGGAACGGGTGATCGTACATGCTCTCGGCGGCCAGGCTGTAATGGCCGTAGCGTTCGGTCTCGTCGCGGAACGGGCGGATCATCTGGCTGTGGCAGCCATAACATCCCTCGCGGATGTAGATGTCGCGCCCGGCGAGTTCGAGCGGGGTATAGGGCCGCACGCCCTCCACCTTGGTCACCGTCGAGTCGATCCAGAACAGGGGAGCGATCTCGACGATGCCGCCGATGGCGACGGTGAGGAAAGCGAACACGGCGAGCAACGTGACGTTGCGCTCGATCACTTTGTGGCGGTTGAGAAGATTTGCCATGGTCGCGCCCTTATTCTGCTGGGACGTGCTGGAGCGGACGGTCGCGCGCCGGATCGAAGGCCGGGGACGACATCGGGGCTTCGTCGCGGAGCTTGCCCGCAATCGTCATCCAGATGTTCCAGGCCATGATCAGCGCACCGGTGAGGTAAAGCAGCCCACCCGTCGTGCGGATCAGATAATAAGGGTGCATCGCCTGGACGACTTCGGCGAAGGAATAGACGAGATAGCCGTCGCTTCCATATTCGCGCCACATCAGCCCCTGCATGATGCCCGCCACCCACATCGACGAGGCGTAGAGCACGATGCCGAGCGTGGCGCACCAGAAGTGCCAGTTCACCATCCGCAGCGAATAGAGCCGGGTGCGGCCCCACAAACGCGGCGTCATGTAATACAGCGCACCGAAGGTGATCATCCCGTTCCAGCCAAGCGCGGCGGAATGGACATGGCCGATCGTCCAGTCGGTATAGTGGCTGAGCGAATTGACCTCCTTGATCGACATCATCGGCCCTTCGAAGGTGGCCATGCCGTAGAAGGCGAGCGCGAACACCATCATGCGGATGATCGGATCGGTGCGGATCTTGTCCCATGCGCCGTTGAGCGTCATCAGGCCGTTGATCATGCCGCCCCAGCTCGGCATCCACAGCATCACCGAGAACACTTCGCCCAACGTCTGCGCCCAGTCGGGCAGCGCGGTATAGTGCAGGTGGTGCGGCCCGGCCCAGATGTAGAGGAAGATCAGCGACCAGAAGTGGATGATCGACAGCCGGTAGCTGTAGATCGGCCGCTCGGCTTGCTTGGGCACGAAATAGTACATCATGCCGAGGAAGCCGGCCGTCAGGAAGAAGCCGACCGCGTTATGGCCGTACCACCACTGCGTCAGCGCGTCCTGCACGCCGGCAAAGGCCGAATAGGATTTGGAGCCGAAGAACGACACCGGCATCGTCACATTGTTGACGAGGTGGAGCATCGCGACGGTGATGATGAAGCCGAGATAGAACCAGTTGGCGACATAGATATGCGGTTCGGAGCGGCGCACGATCGTGCCGACATAGACCGCGAGGTAGGAGACCCAGACGATCGTCAGCCAGATGTCGACATACCATTCGGGCTCGGCATATTCGCGGCCCTCGGTGATGCCGAGCAGATAGCCCGTCGCCGCAAGCACGATGAACAGCTGGTAGCCCCAGAACACGAAGCGTGCGAGCCAGGGGAAGGCCAGGCGCGCGCGGCAGGTGCGCTGGACGACATAATAACTCGTCGCGATCAGCGCGTTGCCACCAAAGGCGAAGATCACCGCCGATGTGTGCAGCGGCCGCAAACGCCCGAAGGTGGTATATTCCGAATGGAGGTTGAGCAGCGGGAAGGCGAGCTGCGAGGCGATGACCACGCCGACCAGCAGGCCGACGATCGCCCAGAACACCGTGGCGATCACGCCCCAGCGGATGACCTCGTCATCATAGCGATCGCGCGGGGCGGGCAAGGACCCGTCCGCAGCAATCGCGGGATTGCCAACGCGACGCATCGCGTAGAACGCAGCGATAAATGCCGCCAGCGCGACGATTCCCATCTGGATGGCAAAGCCTGGTCGATCGCGCAGGCGGACATTCCCACCGCCGCGAAGGCCACCAAGAGCCAGGCCACCGCCCTCATCACGATTCCGTCCATTCGCGCCTCCGCAGCCACTACAGCTTGCCAATGGCCACGTCAGCCGACGCGGCCCTTGACCTTCGTCAAACCGCTACTGCGGATTCTGAACGGCGGATGTACGTAGAGTCACGCGGTTCGGCGGCATCGGTGGTGGCCGCGCAGCCGCACGAATCAAACGAGGCCGGGCATAGGCCCGGCCTCGTCCATGATCCATCGACTGAACCGCGTGTCAGGCCGCTGACACCAGGGCGGCCGCAGCCGTCGCATTCGCCGCGACCGGAGGATTTTCGAAATCGATCACCACGCGGCCCTCGATCTCGCCGCGGTGCATCCGGCCGAACACATCGTTGATGTTCTCCAGCGTGTCGGTCGTCACCGTTGCCCGCACCTTGCCCGCTGCGGCGAAATCGAGCGATTCCTGGAGATCGAGCCGCGTCCCCACGATCGACCCGCGTACGGTGATGCCATTGAGCACCGTATCGAAGATCGACATCGGGAATTCGCCCGGCGGCAAGCCGTTGAGCGACACCGTGCCGCCGCGCCGCACCATGCCCATCGCCTGTTTGAACGCGATCGGGCTGACGGCGGTGACCAGCACGCCCTGCGCGCCGCCGATCTCCTTCTTGATGAACGCCGCCGGATCGGCGTCGCGCGCATTGACCGTCAGGCTCGCGCCGAGTTCCTCGGCCAGCTTCAGCTTGGCATCGTCAACGTCGACCGCGACGACGTTCAACCCCATCGCCTTGGCATATTGCACCGCCATATGGCCGAGCCCGCCAATGCCCGAAATCGCCACCCAGTCGCCCGGCTTGGTATCGGTGACCTTAAGGCCCTTATAAACCGTCACCCCGGCGCACAGCACGGGCGAGATATCGACGAACCCGATATTGTCGGGGAGATGGCCGACATAATTGGGGTCGGCCAGCACATATTCGGCAAAGCTGCCATTGACCGAATAGCCGGTATTCTGCTGCGTCTCGCACAGCGTTTCCCAGCCGCCCAGGCAATGCACGCAATGCCCGCACGCGCTGTACAGCCATGGCACGCCGACGCGGTCGCCTTCCTTGACATGGGTGACGCCGCTGCCAACCGCGACGACGTGGCCGACGCCTCATGCCCGGGAATGAAGGGCGGGTTGGGCTTGACCGGCCAGTCGCCCTCGGCGGCATGAAGATCGGTGTGACACACACCGGTCGCCGCGATCTTGACGAGGATCTGGCCCGGCCCCGGCATCGGCACCGTGACCTCCTCGATCACCAGCGGCTTGCCGAACTCGCGGACAACGGCGGCTTTCATGGTCTTTTGCATGATCTGCTTCCTTTTCGGGGGAACTCTAAGGGGGGGCGTCAGAACGGGGCGTCGATATCGACGACGTCGATCAGCTTGTGATTGACGAATTCCTTGAGACCGAGGTCGAGCAGCTCGCGCCCATAACCCGAGCGGCGGACGCCACCGAAGGGCAGGTCGGCCTTGACCATCGTCGGATGGTTGACGAACACCATGCCGGTCGAGATCTTCTTGGCGACCTCCGCGCCATGCGCCGGGTCACTGGTGAACACCGAGCCACCGAGGCCGAACGGCGAATCGTTGGCGATGCGGATCGCATCCGCCTCGTCCTTCGCCCGGAACAGCATCGAGACCGGACCGAAGAACTCCCAATAGCGCGCCGGATTGTCCTCACCGATGTCGGTCAGGATCGTCGGTCGCACGAACGCACCGTGATTGGGCGCTTCCGGCCCGACTTCCGTAGCGGTGGCCCCATGTTCGACCGCCTTGCGGATCATCGCCTTCAGGTCATCTGCGGCACTCTGCGACGACAGGGGGGCAAGCGTGGTTTCGGGGTCGAATGGATCGCCCATGCGCAACGCGGCGACACCCTTGGTGTAGCCCTCCAGAAAGGCATCATAGACCGGATCGACGATAATCATGCGCTTGGACGACACGCACACTTGCCCGCCATTCCAGTGGCGACCGAACACCGCCCATTTTGTGGTCTTTTCCAGATCGGCGTCGGCCAGCACGACGAAGGCATCGGCACCGCCCAGTTCCATTGTGGACTTTTTCAGCGCCTTGCCCGCTGCGGCCGCCACGCTTGCGCCAGCGGCTTCCGAGCCGGTCAGCGCCACGCCCTGCACGCGCGGGTCGTTCAGGATCAGCTCGATTTGCTTATGGTCGACATACAGGTTGATGAACGCGCCCTTGGGCAGCCCGGCCTCGAGCATCAACGCTTCGAAAGCGGCGGCGCTCTGCGGCACGTTGGAGGCGTGTTTCAGCAGCATCGTGTTGCCCGCCGAAAGCTGCGGCGCGATGATGCGCGCGATCTGATAGTAAGGGAAATTCCACGGCTCGACGCACAGCAACACGCCCAGCGGCTCGTACACCAGCATCGCCTCGCCCTCGGCCGGGTCGGCAACGGGGAGCCGCTCGGGCTGCAACAAGGCTTCGGCATGGCGGGCATAATAGTCGAAAATCGCGGCGGACAATTCGACCTCAGCCTTCGCCTCGCTCAGCAATTTGCCCATTTCCAGCGTCAGGATCGCGGCCAGCGACGCACTGTCGCGCCGCAGGATCGCCGCCGCATTGGTCATGATCCGCGCGCGTTCGGCAAAACTCGTCTCGCGCCAGGACCGAAACGCCTGGTGCGCCGCGCCAATCGCTTCGACCACCTGGGCGTCGGTTGCAGTCGGGAAGGTCTTGAGGGTTTCACCCGTAAACGGATTGGTCGTTGCGAATGGCATGGAATATCCTCTGATCGCCGGAAGCGTCGGCCCGCGACGGCGCACAGATCGGCCACCCCACCCCATTAGAATATTGGGATTTTTACCTAGAGGCGGCGGCCATCGCCGATTTGATGGCGGTCAAACGCCGCCGCCTGCCCCACCGCTATCGCTCGCCCCCAATCGGAACGATCGGGCAGACATCGAGTGAACACCGCACGCACGGGCCAAAACGGCACCTTCTGGACACGGTCGCATTATCTGGACCGGATGACCTTCCGCGAATTGGTGGTCGCCTATTTCCAGCATTACACCATCGTCGCCTATCTGGCGCTGACCGCGCTTTCGATCGGCCTGTTCGTGTGGCACCCCGCCGCACCATTGCCGACGGTCGCGACGGTCGCACTGATCCTGTTTGCCTATCCGCTGATCTGGTACGTGCTGCACCGCTGGGTGCTGCATTGCCACTGGATGTTCAAGGTGCCGTTTCTGGCCTCCACCTGGAAGCGGATCCACTACGACCATCATGTCGACCCCAATCATCTCGAGGTGCTGTTTGGCGCGCTCTACACCACGCTGCCGACGCTGCTCGTGGTTGCCGCCCTGCCCGGCTATCTGATCGGCGGGATCGGCGGCGCGGCAGCGGGGTTCGCAACCGGACTGCTCTGCACCTGCTTCTACGAATTTTTCCACTGCATCCAGCATCTTGCGTACAAGCCGCGGATCAAATGGCTGGCGACGATGAAGGTACGTCACGTCGAACATCATTTCCACGATGAGGATGGCAATTTCGGCATCACCAATTTCCTGTGGGATCGCCTGTTCGGGACGCTCTATACGCGTGCGACCGACCCACGAAAAGCCCGACCGTGTTCAACCTCGGCTATACCGAGGAGGTTGCCCAACGCTACCCGTGGGTCGCACGGCTGTCCGGCGGCGTCGCAGTCGGCCATCCGCGCCGCCGGACAGCCAACAAGCAGGTATAGGCCGCGGCATCTGTCATCAGGCGCTGCGCACCAACGCGCGCACGGCGCGCAAGACGTCATCGAGCGCGCCATCTGCCGCAACACGGTGCCAGTCGCCGAGCGGTCCAACGGCCTTCGCCGCTTGCCCGCGAACGACCGCCGCATTTGCGTCCGAGGCATCATGCAGCCTCCCCACGACCCGCGCCAGACGGTGGTGGAGATCGGTCTCCAGCCAGATACCGGTAAAAGCCACGCGACCGCGTCTCCCCACGATCTCGATCGCATTGCGCTGATCGCGCGAGGCAAAGGTTGCATCGACGATGACCGCACTCCCCTGCGCCAACGCCGCAGCGGCCAGCCGATCGAGCAGACGATAGACCTGCTCCGTCGTATCGGGCCCATAATAAGCGGGCGGCAACCCCATTTCAGGCATGACGCCCGCACTGCGCTTTCGCAGCACGTCGGTGCGCAGGATACGGGCGCCCGGTGCGCGACCGATCTCTCCACCTAGACCGCGTGCGACACTCGACTTTCCAGTCCCCGACAATCCTCCGATCGCGACCAGCGAAGGCGGCACCGGCGCGATCAACTCCGTCGCCAAGGCAAGATAGCCACGCGCGTCACGGTCCTGCGCGCTATCCCGGCCGGCCTGCGTGCTGCGAGTCGCGGCGACATGCGCGCGAATAACCGCGCGCGTCGCCAGGAAAACGGGCAGCAGTGCAACGCCCCCTTCATCCTCCGGCGAAAGGTCGACGTAGCGGTTGAACACGATGTTCGCCGCGCGCCGCAGCCCGCGGTGCCACAAATCCATCAACAGAAAGGCGAGATCGTAAAGGACGTCGGTGGTGGCGAGTTCGGCATCAAATTCGAGACAGTCGAATAACGTCGGCTCACCATCGAGCACCGCGATATTGGCGAGGTGCAAATCGCCATGGACATGCCGCACCCGCCCCGCCACTGCGCGCGCATCGAGCAGCGGCGCGAGTTCCTCCACCCGTCTCCGCAGATCGTCGCCCAGCCGGGCGACCTGCGCTTCATCAAGGATCGTCGAAAACTCGCCCAGGCGATCCAGCGCCGCTTCGACGACGGTGCGAAAGCCTTCTGCCGCTGTCGCGGTCCGGACGATCGGTTCCGTGGCGTGGAAGCGTTGAACGCGATCCGCCAGCCGCAGCAGCAGCGCATCGTCGATCTCTGCCGTCGCCGCCATCTCGTCGAGCAATGCGCCGTCGGGAAACCGCGTCATTTCGAGCAGCCAGTCGACCGTCTCGCCCGCCCCGCCGATCGACAACTGCCCCGTTTTGCCGCGCCGGACAGGATGGAGCGCACGATACAGCATCGGAGCGGTGCGGCGGTTGAGTGCCAGTTCCGCCGCCAGTGCGCGTTCGCGCAGAGCCGGTGTCGAGAAATCGAGATAGGGCAAGCGCACGGCGCGCTTCAGCTTCCACGCGCGATCAGGGCACAGAAACACGATCGCAGCATGGGTGTCGATCCGGCGGGGCGGACTTGCGAGACCAAAGGCGGCACCCGACGAGAGAAACGCCAGTGTCTCTGTCTGCTCGCCCGGCGCGGGCGCTGGAATAGGCGGTGAGGTCTTCATCGGCTGGAGGGTAACAGCGACGCCGATCCGCTCTATCGGGAAGAGTACGTGGATCGTTGCCCTGGAGTGAAAGACTCAGGCTGCTTTCGCCAGCCCGGCATCGCGGCCGTAAACGTCGTCAAGATACGCCACGCCACTTGTTGCCGCCGGATCGGCCACTGCGGTGAAATAGACGATGTAGACGGGCACCGGGCGATCGAGCGCAAACGTATGATTGGTGCCCTGCGCCAGATATTGGTCGAAGCTCCGCGCGGTCTCCGGTGCGAGCAGCGTGCGCGCCAGCACGTCAGGGTGTTCGGTCCGCATACATCCGTGCGAGAATGCCCGCCGCTCCTGCTCGAACAGCCCCTTTGACGGCGTGTCGTGCAGGAAGATGCTATAAGCGTTGGGCATCTCGATCTTGACTTGGCCAAGCGCGTTGAGCGGCCCCGGTCGCTGCCGCACTTGCAATCGACCACCCGCGCCGCGCGTGGCGACATAGCCAAGCCGTGCGGCCTGAGCCGGACGATTGCGCACCATCGCACCCACGCTTTCCGACACGATGCTGCTCGGCACATTCCACCACGGATTGGCGGTCACCCCGGTCACCAACGTGGCAAACACGGGGGTCGGCGTGGTCGGCTTGCCAACGATAATGCGGTGGCTCTGGATGACGCGGTCCCCCTCGATCAGATCGAGTCGATACGCTGCCGGATTGGCCCAAAGGTAGTGGGCACCCAGCGCGCGCGGCAACCAGCGCCAGCGTTCGAGGTTGACCTTCAATGTCGTGCAATGCGCCGGGGTGTCGCAAGCCGGCAGCGCGGCGCGCAATGCGGCATAGCCCGACGACCGCGGCAGCAGCGCTTGCAACGCCCCGGCCACATCGTGCCGCGCGAGCGCCTCGCGCAGCCACAGGTCCAGGTCGATCGGATCGCGTGCGATCTCCCAGCCCTTGCGTGCATCGGCGGATGCCGCACCTTCCGCATAATCATGCGCGAGGAGCAGTGCGGCGCGGCTGGCCTCCGCCTCCAAATCTGGCGCGCGCTGGTCGATCGCGCGTTGCAACGCCGTCGCGCCGTAGCGCTCGGGACTCAACCCTTCCTGCGTCGACCGCCCGATTTCCTGGACGAGCGCGGCAAGATCGCCGGCCGACCAGCGCGGTGCCTGCGCCGCAGCGGGCGGCACCGGTTGTTGGAGTGTCGCGCTGGCAACCGGGACGCTCGCCGCGACCGAAAGGGCCGCAGCGAAGCGGACGAACAAGAACATCCCCAAGATCGTTCAGTGCGCCAGGAAAATCGGCACGGGGCTTTTCGTCAGCATCATCCTGGTAACTCCACCAAACAGGGCCTCGGCAACACGGTGATGGCCGAACCCGCCCATCACCACATAGCCGAAGTGCCCGCTCGACACCCGTTCAAACAGCACATCGCCGACCTTTGCCCCGTCCAGCGCGACATGTTCGACCTCTGCGTGAATGCCATAGCGAGAGAGATAGGCCGCAGCCGCTTCGGCGGGGAGTCGGTCGGACTCGTCGCCGATCGCGATGATCGTCACGCGTTCGGCATGGCGCAGGAGCGCCACCGCCGCCCGCAGTGCTGCCGCCGACGCGGTAGAGCCATCCCAGGCGATCAGCGCCCGGTCGAGATCGAGCCGACTCAAATCCTCCGGCACGGCCAGCACCGGGATGTGGGTCTTTACCACCAGGTCGCCCGCCAGCGCCCGCATGTCGGGCACCGGGCAAGCCTCCAACTGGCGATTGACGACAATGAGATCGGCAAGCGCGGTTTCATCGCGCAGGCACGGGGCCACTTCGCCGGTTGCATCGCGCCAGTCCCAGCTCACATCCTCATGAACGAGTCGGGCCTCCAGTTTCTCGCGGTTGGCGCTCTCGCGCTGCCTTTCCTCCTGCAGCAACATGCCAAAACCCGCATCGCCCAGCGCATCGGAAACCACCATGGTCGGCATGATCGTCACGTCCAGGCATACCAGATGCCCTTCCAAGGTGCGTGTCAGGTCCAGCGCAGCCTGCAAGCGCGCCTCCTGGCCACCATCGTCGTGCAGCAGCAGCAATATGGTCTTCATGCCAGCCTCCGTAGGTATCGATACCGGGGCCACGATACCGCTCACCGCCAGAGATCGGCATTGGGACTAATACGCAGAACCCGCCGGGCAATGGAAACGCGCGAGGCGCAACCGCGCTGTTCCGACGCCAGCGAGGCGATTGCCCATGCTCACTCGGTCGCTCAATAATAACGCGGAATCGGGCCCCGTTGCGGCGTTTGGTCGGGCAAATCGATTTCCTCCTGGTCGACGTAACACCACCCCCCAGCCCTCGGGCGGATCATAGCCTTCGATGATGGGGTGCTGGGTCGCATTGAAATGTGCGCGTGCGTGTCGATGCGGCGACTGATCGCAACACCCGACATGTCCGCACGAACGGCACAAGCGCAAGTGGAGCCAGACGCTTCCGATCTTCAGGCATTCCTCACACCCCCGCGCGCTGGGCGTGACTTCGTTGATCGTGATGCTGTGACGGCAGGATGTCATACGGTCTCCGTGGTCGATCGTTCGGCGAGAAGGGCGTGAATCTGCGCGACGACGGCGGCCCCCTCGCCAACCGCCGCAGCCACGCGTTTGGTCGAGCCGGCGCGGACGTCGCCAATGGCAAACACACCGGGCAGGCTGGTTTCCAGCGACCGGGCACCGCCGCCCGTTACAATGAAGCCCTTGTCGTCGGTGTCGACGCAGTCTTTCAGCCAGTCGGTATTTGGGTCGGCACCAATGAAGAGGAACAAGTGGTGCAACGCCAGGCGACGGGATGTCCCGTCGGCTAAATTTCGGAACTCCGCCGACTCAAGCCCGGTCGCAGGATCGCCCTCCAGCGCGACGACCTCGCTGCCGACATGGATCTGCACGTTCGGCAACGCGGCGATCCGGTCGATCAAATATTGCGACATGGTTTCGGAAAGGCTGCGCCGCACAATAAGATGCAGATGTCGCACCTGGGGTGCCAGAAATACGATCGCCTGCCCGGCTGAATTGCCACCGCCGACCAGCGCGACCTCTTCGCCTGCACAAAGCCGGGCCTCGATCGGGGAGGCCCAATAGGAAATACCCCGCCCCTCGAACTCGGCGAGGTTGGCGATTGCCGGCCGTCGATACCGCGCGCCCGACGCGACGACGATTGCGCGTGCCAGCAATTGCTGCCCGCCGACCAGGTCGAGCGCGATCCGCTCGGCGGTGCAATCGAGCGCCTTCACCCCCAGCGGCACCGCGATTTCCGCGCCGAATTTCACTGCCTGATTGAAGGCACGACCAGCCAAGGCTTGCCCCGAAATACCCGTGGGGAAGCCAAGATAATTCTCGATGCGCGACGATGCGCCAGCCTGGCCGCCCATTGCACGTTCGTCGAGAACGATGACCGACAGGCCTTCCGATGCGGCGTAGACAGCCGCTGCCAATCCCGCCGGACCGGCACCGACGATCGCCACGTCATAAATCTTCGCGGGATCGAGCTTGGGTGTCATGCCGACGCACGTGGCCACTTGCAGGTTGCTCGGATTGCGCAACACCTCTCCGCTCGGGCAAACCACGAGCGGGAGGTCTTCGGGCAAAACTCCGATGCGTTCGATCAGCGCCTTCCCCTCGGCATCGGCGGCCGCGTCGAGCACTTTATTGGGGTAGCCGCTGCGCGTCAGGAAGCCCTGGAGGCGGATGACGTCCGCGCTGTTCGGCACGCCGATCAGGATCGTCCCCGCCCCGCCTTGCTCGATCAGCGCGACGCGACGGAGAATGAGCGCGCGCATGACGATCTCGCCCACATCGGCCGACCCGACCATCAACGCGCGCAGATGCGCCGGATCGAAAGGCAGCGCCACACAGCCGTTCGGCCCGGCGTGACCCGCAGCAATCGAGCCACGCCCGGCCAGTTGATTGACCTCGCCGGTAAACTGCCCCGCATTATGAGTCGTAACCGGCGCTTCATGGTTCAAGCCATCGCGCCGGACGACGTCGATCGATCCCTCCAGCACCAGCCATGCCGGAGCATCCTGTTCGCCGATCGCATAGACTTGCTCGCCCGGCGCGAAGTGGCGTTCGGGGCCGCTGGCAAAGCGCCGCGCCGTCGCGATCTGCGCGGCATTGAGCACGGGAAACATCTGCGGGGCGCGTGTATCGGGCGTGCTCATTGCGTCCCCTTTCTCGACTGGGCGAAGCCACCATAACGCGCAACCGCAATAGCGGTGACCCCATTCGTGCCGACTATACCAAGATATAGGCCCCGCGACAGGGACGGTGGGGCGCGACCGCTCCCCTCAGCCGCGCAGCCACGACAGAAGGAACGGCCGCAAACCCGGTGTCGTGCCGTTGGGCGTTTTGATATCGATGTCCTGCCGGTTGAACTGGCGGTACAGCACCACGCTCAGCACCGCGGCGTAAAAGCACCACACCGAGGCGAAGGCATACCCCTTCACCAGATGCACGATCGTCAGCCCGATCACGTTGAGCGCACCATAGGTCCGCACCACGCGGTGGGTGGACAGCAGCAGCGCCCCACACGTCGCCAAGATGTAAAGCAGCGACACCCACAATTGGCTGGTGATCGGGTTGGTGTACCGGATCGAATGCTGCTCGATGACGGCGCAGGTCGGCGCGACGACAAGACCCGACATGTCCCAAGCGAACACCACCGCGCCGACCGCAACCGTCCCCAAAATCGCAATGCGCCGCCATCCCGGAGGCTCCATCAGCAGCACCGCGACTGGCATCAGCAGCGGCAGGATGCCGATTGCGTAGAGCGTGAACAGGAACACCGCATGATCGAGTGCATAGGGGCCCAGCCGCCCCTCAAGCGCGAGCCACACCATGCCTTCGGAAAACTGGTGCGCGGAAAACAGCAGCGGGACACAAGCGAATAGCAGCGCGCGCGGCTCACGCACATGGCGCAATGTCGCCACGCCGACCGTGGCCAGCACCCCGGCGGCGGTAAAGCTGGCGGTGGCCGAAAAGCACATGCGCGGGTCTTTCGAGAACGGCGGGGGTTTCGATGGGACGAGGGTCGCCGCTTATGACCAGCGCCAAGTATCGAGGGGAGGGGGCGAGCCCCTTCCCCCTCAGGCCCGCGCGCCCTCCACTACTGCGTTCGAATTGTGACGCAGCGCCTTCAGCACCGTATCGACGATCGCATCGGCGTCGAGCCCTGCCTGGGCATATTGCACCTCGGGCTTGTCCTGATCCTGGAACAGGTCGGGCAAGCGCATGGTGCGCAGCTTGAGGCCCGCGTCGATCAGGCCGGAGTCGCTTGCGAACGTCAGCACATGCGCGCCGAGCCCGCCGACCGAGGCTTCCTCGATCGTCACCGCCACTTCATGCGTGGTCAGCAGCTTGCGGATCAAGTCCTCGTCGAGCGGCTTGGCGAAGCGCAAATCGGCGACGGTGGTCGACAGGCCCCGCGCCTCCAGCGCCTCGGCCGCGCGCAATGCCTCGCCCAGCCGCGTGCCGAGCGACAGGATCGCCACCTTATGCCCCTGGCGGACGATGCGGCCCTTGCCGATCTCGAGCCGCTCGGCCACCTCGGGCAGCGCCACGCCAGTGCCGTTGCCGCGCGGATAGCGCAACGCGATCGGCCCGCTGTCGTGCAGCACGGCAGTGTGCGTCATGTGCACCAGTTCGGCTTCGTCGGCCGGGGCCATCACCACCATATTGGGCAGCGACGCCATATAGGTCACGTCGAACGACCCGGCATGCGTCGCGCCATCGGCCCCGACCAGCCCGGCGCGATCGATCGCGAAGCGCACCGGCAGGTTCTGGATGCAGACGTCGTGGACGACCTGGTCATAGGCGCGCTGCAGGAAGGTCGAATAGATCGCGCAGAACGGCCGCATTCCCTGCGCGGCGAGGCCGGCGGCGAAGGTGACGGCGTGCTGCTCGGCAATGCCGACGTCGAAGAAGCGTTCCGGATGCGCCTTGGAGAAACCGTCGAGCCCGGTGCCCGAGGGCATCGCCGCCGTGATCGCGCAGATCAGCGGATCGCTCTCGGCTTCCTTGCTCAGCTGCGCGCCGAACACATTCTGATATTGCGGCGGTCCCGGCGGGGCCTTGGCCTGCGCGCCGGTGATGACGTCGAACTTCTGGACGCCGTGATATTTGTCGGCTGCGGCTTCGGCAGGCGCATAGCCCTTGCCCTTCTTGGTCACGACATGGACGAGGATCGGCCCTTCCTCGGCATCGCGGACATTTTCGAGCACGGGGATGAGCTGGTCGAGATTGTGGCCGTCGATCGGGCCGACATAATAAAAGCCCAGTTCCTCGAACAGCGTGCCGCCCATCGCCATGCCGCGCGCGAACTCCTCGGTCTTGCGCATGCCGGTGGCGATCGGCTTGGGCAGCCGCTTGGCGACTTTGCGCGCCAGATCGCGCAGGCCCAGAAACTCGCGGCTCGACACGATCCGGCTGAGATAGGCCGACAGCCCGCCGACCGGCGGCGCGATTGACATGTCATTGTCGTTGAGGATGACGACCAGCCGGTTGCCCGCCTGGGCGGCATTGTTCATCGCCTCATAGGCCATGCCCGCCGACATCGCGCCGTCGCCGATGACCGCAATGCCCTTGCCGGGCTTGCCCGCAATCTTGTTGGCGACCGCAAAGCCGAGCGAGGCCGAGATCGAGGTCGAGCTGTGCGCCGCGCCAAACGGATCGTATTCGCTCTCGCTGCGCTTGGTGAAGCCGCTGAGGCCACCGCCCATGCGCAGCGTGCGGATGCGGTCGCGCCGCCCGGTCAGGATCTTGTGCGGGTAGCATTGGTGGCCGACATCCCACACGAGTCGGTCGTTGGGCGTGTCGAACACATAGTGGATCGCAACCGTCAGCTCGACCACGCCGAGCCCGGAACCGAGGTGCCCCCCGGTGACGCCGACCGCCGCAATCGTCTCCTGCCGGAGCTCGTCGGCGAGCTGGCGGAGCTGGGTGGGCGCAAGCGCCCGGAGATCGGCAGGATAATGAACCGTATCGAGCAACGGCGTTTGGAGAGCGTCAACCATCCCCCCAACTTAGCGCCGTGGCCCGTGCCTGTCGATTGCCTGGATCGCGCTCGGCAAATTCTTGACGAGCGGTGCATCTGCGCATCACAGTCTAACCATGCCGCAATTGACCCATCGCCTTGCCACCGAGGCCGACATCCCGGCAATCCGTACGGTCATGGATCGTGCGATCGACGCGCTGCAGTCGGCATTTCTGACCCCGGCGCAAGTCGCGGCAAGCCGGGTCAGCATGGGGTTGGACACGCAGTTGATCGCAGACCGCACCTATTTCGTCGTCACCGAAGGCGACACGATCGCGGGGTGCGGCGGCTGGAGTTATCGTGCGACGCTCTATGGCGGCGATGCCAGCGCGATCCGCCGCGATGCCCGCTTGCTCGACCCGGCGACCGAGCCGGCGCGGATTCGCGCCATGTATACCGACCCCGATTTCATCCGCCGCGGCATTGGCCGGATGGTGCTGACGCTATGCGAGGAAGCCGCCCGTGCCGCGGGGTTTCGCCGTCTGGAAATGATGGCGACGCTGGGCGGGGAACCGCTGTACCGGGCGTGCGGCTATCACCAGATCGAGCGCGTGCCCACAATGGCGGATACCGATCCCCCCGTGCCGGGGCTTAGGATGGGCAAGGATCTGGTCTGACGATATCGGACACACGCCGTTTTGCCCAAACCCGCCGGAACGCGCCTAGTCGCAATCCGCGCATTTTCCGCGCACTTCGATCACCGGGCGAACCGGCGAAAACCCGGCAGCCTCGGCCGCCGAGCGCACGCCATTGGTGATCCGGTCATCGTCCAGATGCACCGTCTGCCCGCAGGTGTCGCATACCAGGAAGATGCAGTCGTGCAGGCAGCCGGGATGGGCATTGGCGATATAAGCGTTGGAGCTTTCCACCCGCCGCGCCAGGTTCTTGCCGACGAATAAATCCAGGATGCGGTACACGCTATTGGCCGCGATCCGCCGCCCTTCGGCCTTGGAAACGGCCTCGGCAATGTCATAGGCAGAGGCCGGCTTGTCGAATCCGGCCAGCGCCCGAAAGATGTTGGCGCGCATCGCGGTCCATTGCTCGCCCGAGCGCTCGAGCGTCGCCTGCGCCGCGACGGCAAGATCCGCGCCCTGCGGTTCGGTATGGTGATGCGTTGCCATGCGGGTCAGATAAGCGTTGTCGACCCAAGCCGCAACGGCGCGACTCAAGCGGTCAGTTGGCCGCGCGCCGGTTCAGATCATGGCCGAGCGCGAGAATGGCGACGCCGATCAGCGTCCACACCGTCTCCATGCCCGATCCGTCATGCGGCAGCGAAATTGCCCCCGCCATCGTGCCGAGCCCGGCCGAACCGACCACCGCCGGGATCATATAACCGTGCGTGAAGATGCCGCGGCCCAGCGCCAGCACGCCGAAACCAATCGCAATCGTCAGGCCAACCTCATGAAACAACGGGTTGAGCAGCAACCCGCCCGCCGTCGAAGCCAGCGCGATAAACACCGAACTCGCGATGCAATGCACCACGCACAGCCCGGACAGGCCGATCGCCATATTGTCGAAACGCTGTTCGATCCACCGTACGGTGGGAGATAGGGTCAGAGTCGTCATTCTGCTGTGCCATGTGGCACGCCACGCCCAAAGTTACAACATATCATCGCAAGGATTTTTGTCGGGGATTTTTTGACGGAGCGCTATTCCGCAATCGACGCGCGGATGACGGACGCGTAAGGCAGACCCATGCTTCAAGCGTCCTCGCTCCCGCAACAGCTCCGCCCGCGCACCTTGTCCAACTGGTTGTTTGGCGTTGCCGCGCTCGTTGTCGCGATGGTGGTGATCGGGGGCATTACCCGCCTCACCGAATCCGGCCTTTCGATTACCCAGTGGAAGCCGATCAGCGGGGTGATTCCGCCGCTCAATGCCGTGCAGTGGCAGGCGGAATTCGATAACTACAAGAAAATCCCGGAATATCAGCAGCTCAATCGCGGCATGTCGATGGCGGGTTTCCAGGCGATCTTCTTCTGGGAATATCTGCATCGCTTGCTCGGGCGCGTGGTCGGAGCCGCCTATTTGCTGCCGCTCCTGTGGTTCTGGATCCGCGGCCGCGTGCCGCGCGGTTATGTGCCGCGCTTGTTCGCGCTGGTGGCGCTGGTCTGTTTCCAGGGGGCGATCGGCTGGTGGATGGTGTCGTCCGGCCTCGTCAAGCGCACCGACGTCAGCCATGTCCGCCTGGCGGTCCATCTCGTCACCGCGCTCACCTTGCTCGCCGGAACGGTATGGACCGCGCTCGATCTGCGCGCTTTGGCGCTCAATGGCCGCGCACGACCGGCGCGTTTGCGGCCCGTCGCGGTCCTCGCTCTTGGCCTGCTGTTCGGGCAAATCCTGTTCGGGGCGTTCACCGCCGGGCTCGACGCGGGCTATGCCTTTTCCAGTTGGCCCTTGATGGGCGATGAAATCTTCCCCGCCGCCACGCCGCTGACCGATCCGTTATGGCGCAATGCCGTGGACAATCCGGTGGTGGTGCAGTTTATCCACCGCTGGTTCGCCTTCGTGGCGGCGGCAGGACTCGTCACGCTCGCGCTTGGGACGATGCGGGCGGGGGCACCCCGCACCGCCGCGATATTGATCGGCTTGGTCGCATGTCAGATCGTGCTTGGAATTGCCACGTTGCTAAGCGGCGTCGAGATCGTCGTCGCGGTCGCACACCAGGCCAATGCTGCACTCACCTTGATCGCGGCGACGGCCGCCGCCCATGCCGTGGGCCGTCGTTTCGCGTGACCCGCTGGCTGGGATTGCTCCCGGTTGCGCTCATTGCAAGTGCGGCACAGGCAACGTTCCATCCCATCCAGGATCGCCCCTACCGCTACGACTCGATCGAAACGCGCTCCGCAGACGGCGTTGAGCGGCGGTTTCAGTCAAAGCGAACGGTCGTGTTTCACCAGACCGACCGCGGATTCACCGCGATCGTCACGCTGGTGATGGTCGATCACCAAAATGCCGCAGGCGTTGCTCAAATGTTTGCGACCGCAACGGAAAGTCTGCTCAACCGCCCACTGCGCTTCGCGCTCGGCCCCGATGGATCGATCGAGGGTGTCGAGGATGCCGACGCCGCCATCGCGCAGATCGCTATGGCAATCGAGCGGATGGCGATCGGCACCCGCCGTCCCGGCATGTCGACCGCGCTCGCCGCACCGCTGCGCGCCATGCCGCCCGAGCGGAAGGTCGCAATGCTGACGTCGATCGTGTCGCCGCTGCTCGCCGGGCACTTGACCGACCGCCTGCCAGGCAAAGTCGCGGTGACGCTGCCCAGTCGCCCACCCCTGGCACCGGGGATGGCCCTGTCCGGCACCGAAACCGTGCGGCATGCCGCAAATGGTCAAGTCACCATCGAAACCGAGGCGACCGGCAACGTCGACGCATCGTCGCTCGCCGATAGCCCAGGAAAATTTGCGGCGGGGCCGGTGGCCGCGCCATCGGTCACGACCCACTCGACGCGGAGGTTCGACTCCACCTCAGGCCTGCTCGTCGAAAGCACCGAAGCCAGCGACGTGATCGCGTCGGACGGTCGCAGCCTTCACCGCACGCGCACCGCCACCGTCATAACCGTCACCCCGCCAGCATGAGATTGAAGCGGTATTCCGATACCCGTCAGCAAAGCCGCACTTTGCTTGACTTTCACCCCTATTCGCCGCAATAGGCCGTGCATCGGTGCCGTCCTTCGGGGCGGCACCTGTCGTTTTACACCCGTTCATACATAAAGGTCACAAGCCCCATGAAGGCGCTGATGAAGACCACCAAGCCGGCGTTGCCGCATGAGGTGGAAAAAAAGTGGCTGATCATCGATGCCGATGGTCTGGTCGTCGGCCGCATGGCCTCGATCGTCGCCAATATCCTGCGCGGCAAGCACAAGCCGAGCTTCACCCCGCACGTCGATTGCGGTGACAATGTCATCATCATCAACGCGGACAAGGTCAAGTTCACCGGCAACAAGCTGAAGGACAAGGTCTATTACAAGCACACCGGTTATGCCGGCGGCATCAAGGGCATCACCGCGGGCAAGGTGCTCGAAGGTCGTTTCCCCGAGCGCGTGATTGAAAAGGCGATCGAGCGGATGATCCCGCGCGGCCCGCTTGGCCGTCAGCAGCTGCGCAACCTGCGCGTCTTCGCCGGCACCGAGCACCCGCATGAGGCCCAGAACCCCGAAGTCCTCGACATCGGCAGCATGAACCGCAAGAACAAGGTGGGCAACTAATGTCCGACAACCGCCAGTCCCTCGCCGATCTCGCCGGCCTGACCAACACCCCTGCCCCCGCCATTCCGGCGGAATCGGCTGCCTCGGACCGCAAGGCCGAAGAGTATATGGCCGGCCACATTGCCGAGCCCGCTGCTCCGACGATGCCGCTGCGCGAGCAGATCCTCGACAAGCAGGGCCGCGCTTATGCAACCGGCCGCCGCAAGGACGCCGTCGCCCGCGTGTGGATCAAGCCCGGTTCGGGCAAGATCACCATCAACGGTCGTGACCAGGACGTGTATTTCGCCCGTCCGACGCTGCGCCTCGTCATCAACCAGCCGTTCGGCGTGACCGAGCGCGAAGGTGCCTATGACGTCGTCTGCACCGTCAAGGGCGGCGGCCTTTCGGGCCAGGCCGGCGCGGTCAAGCATGGCATCAGCCAGGCGCTGACCAAGTTCGAGCCGATCCTGCGCGCCCCCGTCAAGGCAGCAGGCTTCCTGACCCGCGACAGCCGCACGGTCGAGCGCAAGAAGTACGGCCGCGCCAAGGCACGCCGCAGCTTCCAGTTCTCGAAGCGCTAAGTCCTTTTCATACCCAGTCGCGAAGGGGCGGTCCGGCAACGGGCCGCCCTTTTTCGTTCCACGAAGCCGCCCTTTTGCTCCTGGCAGGCCTATTCCGCGCGTTCGCGTAGCAAAGGGGTTGCCGGGGCCAGGTCCATCGTGCGTTGCACGACGTCAAACCCTCCATCGCCGATGCGGATCTCGTTGAACGAGGGGGGCGTGATGCGGACGCGCTCGGACAGGGTGCCCGCCCCGATCATCCGAACGGTCCGTCCTTCAATCTCATGCGCGATATCGAACGGGTCGTGGACATGGCCGGTCAATACCGCATCGGCACCCGCCCGCGCCAGCGCAACCAGCGCCTGCGCGCCATTATGCGTGCGCGCCGACATCCGCGTTTCGGGCTCTGCCAAAGGGTGATGGCACGCGATAAAGATCAAACGCCCCTCCGGCACCGCCGCGATCAGCGATAGCGCCCGCTCCAGCGCCGCGCGACTGACCTTGCCCTTGGACCAGTTGAGCCGCCACTGCGCCCGCGCGTCGTTACCAACGGGATAATCGCGATGCCCGGCAGATCGAGCGGTTGCTCGACCATGCGCTCCACCGCCGTCATTCGCCGATAGGGTCGGAAGAAGCGGTCGATCGGATTGAAATAGGGCAAATCATGATTGCCGACTTCGACCGTTACCGGCACGCCAAGCCCTTGCAACCAGGCGAGCCCCGCCGCGAACTCACGCCGTCGCGCGCGCATGGTCAGGTCGCCGGTCATCACCACGGCATCGGGCTTTTCGGCCTTTACCAGCGCATCGAACCACGCGACTGCGGCTGCATCCTCGCGCCCGAAATGGACATCGCTGACGTGAAACAACCGCGTCACGCGGCCGCCCTGGTCGTAAGGAAGATTTCACGCATCATGCCCACCCGCACCATACTACCGGCTTCGAGCATGATCGGCTCGCCGTCAACCAGCGCCAGCGCGGGCTTGTCGCCGCGCGTGCGAAACTGCCCGACATGGCATTGCGTGACCTCGGCGGCGGCAACCCAATCGCCCGTCACCCATTCCCACCCCAGCCGCGCAATCGCCCGGAAATCGCGCGCATCGATGGCGGCGATGTCGAGATGATCGGCTTCCGGCCGGACGAACACAGCTTGCGCGCCATGCTTTAAAGCGGGCACGCCTTCCAGCCGGATGCCCCGACCAAAGGTTCGCTGCCACGCGTGCTTCATCGCCCGGCCGAGCCCACGCAGCCGCCCGGCGCGCACCATCTCGCGCGCCCGTACCCAGGTGGCCGCCGGGCCCAGGATCAAGCCGACGAAGGCGCGGTGCCCGGCGACGTCGACATAGGGCAGGCTCGTCCTGCGCCCGTGCTCGACCGCGGCCGCGACAATCGCTGCCGAATCGGTGGAGCCGTGAAGATGCTTCGCCAGCATGTTCATGGTGCCGCCCGGCAGAATCAGGATGGTGCCGTGCCACTCGGCCAGCGCGCACACGGCGGCGTTGATGGTGCCGTCGCCAGCGAACAGTACCGCGGTATCGACGCCCGCCGAGTCCAGCGCCTCCGGTGTCGGCAAGGCGTCATCGGGAAAGGCGGTGCGCCCGGCCAGCACCAGTCCGCGATCGGCGAACACCGTCGCCAGCGCCTCCGCTTTGGCCGGGGTGGCCGTGCCCGATTTGGGATTTGTAATGAACCAAAGTGTCTTCATCGCCCCGCCAACGCATCACGACGCGAAAAGGCTCGCCCCCGCAACGGATTCTCTGCTCAATCCATCGCCACATGGACAGGTTCGTCCCCGACCTTGGGGGCCGCCGGGCGTTGCAGCAGGAACACCAAGGGGATCGAGCCCAGCGTCAGGATCATCATCAGCTTGAAGTCGTCGAGATAGGCGACCATCGCTGCCTGCTTGTTGACGATCGCGTCGGCCATCGCCAGCACCGTATCGGTAGCTCCGCCCGTGATCGAACTCACCACCGGATCGTTGGCCACCAGGCCGGGATCGGGGATATGCTGACCGATCTCGGAATGCGCGGTCTGGATGTTGCGGGCAAGCAACGCAGTCACCACCGAAATGCCCGCCGAACCGCCAATGTTGCGCGACAGATTCATCAAGCTCGACGCCTCGGTACGATAACGGGGATCGAGCGTCCCGAAGGCGGTGATATTGAGCGGGATGAACACCAGCCCAAGTCCAATCCCCTGCACGAAGCCGGTGACGATGAAGGGTTGCTGCCCCATTTCGAGCGTCCAGCCCGTCATGTCATAAAGCGACCAGGCAGCAATGAGCAGTCCGGTGCCGACCATCATCCGCGGATCGACCTGGCGCTTCATCAACTGCCCGGCGATATACATCGAACCGACAATGCCGATCCCGCGTGGCATGAGCAGGATACCTGCGGTCAACACCGGATAGCCGTAAAGCTGCTGCAGCATCGGGGGGAGCAAGGCGAGCGTCGCTGTCATCAGTACGCCGAGCACCAGCATGAAGCCGACGCCCGTCAACAGATTGCGATTGAGGAACAGAGCCCGATCGAACATCGGATTTCTGGCGGTGAACAACTGGACGAAGAACATCCATGCGCTCGCCAGCGCGACCATGCCCTCGGTCCACACTTCCCACGAGCTGAACCAGTCCTGCGTCTGCCCCCGGTCGAGCATCAACTGGAAAGCGCTGATCGCCACCGCCAGCATCGAGAAACCGAAAATGTCGAACCCGCGCTTGGTGATGTCGCGCGAGGGCAACAGCGCCCACAGGATAAGGAAGCAAGCGATACCGATCGGCACGTTGACGTAGAAGCACCAGCGCCAGTCGTAATTGTCGGTCAGCCAACCGCCGATCACCGGCCCCAAAATCGGCCCGACCATGATGCCCATGCCCCAGATCGACATCGCCGCCGCCTGTTTGGAACGCGGGTTGATATCCATCATCACGGTCTGGCTGAGCGGGTTCATAAACGCCGCCGCGACACCTTGCAGCACGCGGAAGATCACCATTTCGGGCAGGCTGCTGGCAAGACCGCACAGCATCGAAGCGATCACGAAACCGACCACCGCGCCGAGGAAAAGATTGCGCGACCCGATCCGGTCGGCGAGCCAGCCGGTCAGCGGAATCGCGACCGCCGAGGCGACGATATAGCTGGTCAGCACCCAGGTGACCGTGTCGGACGTGGCGCTGAGCGAGGCCTGCATGTGCGGCAGGGCCACATTGGCGATGGTCGAATCGAGGATCTGCATGATCGTCGCCGCCATCACGCCGATCGTCAGCAGTGGACGATTGCTGGTGTGGAGCGCGGCGCGCTCCTCGAGCGGCACCGCCTCCTCGGTCGAGGGGATGCGGGCGAGCCGATCGGCCTCGCCCGCATCGGGATTAGCAGTGGCCACTGCGCACATCCACGGTGACGTTGGCGCTGAGCCCAGCGATCAGCGGCCGTTTGCTCGCCTGGTCGATCGCGATGCGCACCGGCACGCGCTGCGTCACCTTGACCCAATTGCCCGTGGCATTCTGCGCCGGAAGCACCGAGAATTCAGAGCCGGTGCCGGCACCGATCGACTGAACATGGCCCTTCAGTTTCAGGCCATTATAGGCATCGAACTCGACCTCGGCGGGTTGCCCGACGCACATCTTGTTGAGCTCGGTTTCCTTGAAATTGGCCTCGACCCACGCCGGATGGTTCGACACGATACTGACGGCGGGCAAGCCGACGATCATCATCTGCCCGACCTGGAGCCGGTCGGACTGGCTGATCGTACCCGATACCGGCGCGTAGACCGAGGTACGCCGCAGATCGAGCGCAGCCTTGTCGCGCTGGACCATTGCTGCCTGCACTGCGGCCGGCACGCCCGATCCATCGGTGCCGCTGCCAACTTGCGTGCGCGCCTTGGCCGCACTGGCATTGGCGGTCGCCAGCCGCGCCTTCGCCGCCGCGACTTGCTGCGCCGCCGCATCGAAGCTGGCGCGCGTGGTGAAGCCCTGCTTCATCAGCGCGGCTTGCCGGTCATAGGTCGCCTGGGCGAGCGCGATGTCGGCCTTGGCGCTGGAAATATCCGCCGCCGCGCCGCCACTGTCGGTCGCCAGCGTGCTCACTTGCACCCGTGCCGTCGCAATCGCGGCATTGGCTTGCGCCAGCGCGATACGATACGGATCCGGATCGATCTGGAACAGCAGATCGCCCGCTTTCACCGGCTGGTTCTCGCGCGCGTCGACACGGACGATGCGTCCCCCAACGTCGGATGAGACCGACACCTTGTCCTGCTGAATATAGGCGTTGTCGGTGGAGACGAAGCGCCCGGCCGTGAGCCAGAAATAGCCAGCGATCGCGATGATCAGCAAGGGTAGGCTGACCATCAGCAAGGGCCGCAGCCATGTCCGACGCTTCACCGGCGTTTCGGTCAGCGTGCCCGGCGGGGGCGAAATTACGACGGTGTCGGTTGCCGCTTTGGGGTCGATCTTGGGGTCTGCGTCAGCCATTTGCGACCTCACTGGTTTTATCCGGAGAAGAAAGATTGCTGTGGATCCGCCGGAGCGTGGCCATCACCGCGTCATATTCGGCAGGAGAAACACCTTGCAGCGCACTACCGAGCATCGCTTCGGCCAAATGCGCAAGCTCCTCGAGCAGAGGACGCGCGCGCTCGGTCAGGAAAATCTGCCACGCCCGTCGATCGGCCGGATCGCGGCGGCGCTCGACCAGACCGGCCTCTTCGAGCCGGTCAATCATCCGACATAACGTAATCGGCTCCACTTCGAGCAGATCGGCCAAACCGCCCTGATTGATCCCTTCGCCGCGCTGAAGAAACTTGAGCACACGCCATTGCGTCCGCGTCACGCCGATCAGTCGCGCACGTTCATCGAACCGCCGCCGCATCAGGCGCGAGACGTCGCTGATCAAAAATCCAATCGAGTCCTGCATGCCACCCATATAGTAAGTATGCTTAGATTATCCATAGTATCCTTTGCTGCGCCGCAATAAAGACACGGACTTGGAATGGTCCCGCTGCAAAAACCCCTGTTACGGAGCCCCCGCGCTGTGCCAGATAGCCGGATGCGCACCCCCCACCCCACCCCCGATCGCCGAACTGACCCTGCGGGGCGTGTTGCTTGGCGGCCTGATCACGCTGCTGTTCACCGCCGCCAACGTCTATCTCGGGCTCAAAGTCGGGTTGACCTTCGCCACCTCGATCCCGGCCGCCGTGATCTCGATGGCGGTGCTGCGGCTGTTCAAGGGCGCGACGATCCTCGAAAACAACATTGTGCAGACGGTGGCGAGTGCTGCGGGCACGCTGGCGGCGATCATCTTCGTTCTGCCCGGGCTGGTGATGATCGGTTGGTGGCACGGCTTCCCGTATGTCCAGACCGCGATGATCACCGCGACCGGCGGCATATTGGGCGTGATGTTTTCGGTCCCGCTACGCCGCGCGCTCGTGGTCGATACCGACCTGCCCTATCCAGAGGGCGTCGCCGCCGCCGAAGTACTGCAAATCGGCGCAGGCTCGCGCGAGGGCGCCGCCGAGGCACGCACCGGGCTGTTCGTGCTGATCTGGAACAGCATCGCGTCGGCCGGGTTCGCGATCTTCACCCAGACCAAGATCATCACCGATACCGCTGCCACCACCTTCCGCGTCGGCGCGGGCGCAACCGGCATAGCAGGCAGCCTGTCCTTCGTCTTGCTTGGCGTCGGCCATCTCGTCGGCATTTCGGTCGGCGCGGCGATGGGGCTGGGGCTGGTGATGGGCTGGTTCGTGCTGGTGCCGCTGCTCACTGCCGCGCATCCGATGCCCGGCGACATGGCCGCCTGGGTCAATACGATCTGGAAGGGCGATGTGCGCTTCTTCGGCGCGGGGTTGATCGGCATTTCGGCGATCTGGACGCTGGTGAAGATCGCCGGCCCGGTCATCGGCGGCGTGCGCTCGGCGCTGGCGGCAAGCGCCGCGCGCGACAAGGGCGAGACGCTGGCGCTGGAAGAACAGGATTTGCCGATCGTCTGGGTGGCAGGGGTCGCGCTGCTCACGCTGCTGCCAATCGCCTGGCTGTTGTGGGACGTGATCGCGGGCGGCGCGCTGGTCGGTTCGGCGGCGCTGCTGATCGCAGGCGCACTGGTGTTCGTGCTCGTCGCCGGGCTGATGATCGCGGCGGTGTGCGGCTATATGGCGGGGCTGATCGGCGCGTCCAATTCGCCCGTCTCAGGCATCGGCATCCTCGCGGTGATCGGATCTTCGCTGATGCTGGTCGGCCTATTCGGCCAGCATCCGGGCGCCGACACCACGCGCGCACTGATCGCTTATGCGCTGATCGTCACCGGCATCGTGTTCGGGGTCGCCACCATTTCCAACGACAATCTGCAGGACCTCAAGACCGGCCAATTGGTCGGCGCGACGCCGTGGAAGCAGCAGGTCGCCTTGGTGATCGGCGTAGGGTTCGGCTCGCTCATCATCCCGCCGGTGCTGAACGTGCTCAACAGCGGGATGGGCTTTGTCGGCGTGCCCGGTGCCGGGCCGAATGCGCTCGCCGCGCCGCAAGCCGGGCTGATCTCGGCACTGGCCAAGGGCGTGCTGTCGGGTGACGCCAATTGGCGGATGCTGGGCTATGGCGTGGCGGCAGGCGTCGTGCTGATCGCGCTGGACGAAGCGCTCGGGCGGTTGAAGCTGTTGCGCCTGCCCCCGCTCGGCGTGGCGCTCGGCATCTATCTGCCGATGTCGGTGATCCTGCCGACGGTGCTGGGCTCGGTGATCGGCTGGTTCTACGACCGCTGGGCGCGCACCACCGCCAACCCCGAAGTGGCCGAGCGCATGGGCACGCTGACCGCAACCGGCCTGATCGTCGGCGAAAGCCTGTGGGGCGTGCTGTTCGCGCTGATCGTATGGGCCAGCGGCAGCGATGCGCCGCTCGCGCTGATCGGCAAAGGCCATGAGGCGGCGGCGTTGATCGGCGGCACCGTGCTGTTCCTGGGGATTGCGGCGGTGCTGTACCGTCGGACCATCACCGTTTCGCGGTAATTTCCCTCTCCCAACGGGAGAGGGAGGGAGGAGCGAAGCGACGGAAGGGTGAGGGTGATCGCTCCCGTATCGCCTCGCCCTCACCCTTCCCACGCCTTGCGCGGGCCCCTTCCCTCTCCCATTGGAGAGGGAAAAGCGGCTCACATCGCCGCGAGCAGCGTGCTGATCTTGATGAACGCGAACGCGACCGAGCTGTCCGCCACGCCATACGGCACGAACAGCGTGTCGCCGTGCCGGATCGCGCCGCAGGTGTAGACGACGTTGGGCACATAGCCCTCGCGGTCCTGGTCCGCCGCCGCCAGGATCGGCTCAGGCGTGCGCCCCCAGGACCTTGGACGGATCGCGTTTGTCGAGCAGCACCGCGCCGATCGCATATTTGCGCATCGCGCCGACGCCGTGGGTCAGCAGTAACCAACCTTCGTCGAGCTCGATCGGCGGGCCGCAATTGCCGATCTGCACCAGTTCCCACGGGAACACCGGCACGAGCAGCTTCTGCCCCTCGTCCCAATGCGTCAGCGTATCGGATTTGAGCAGGAACAGATTCTCGCCGTCCTGCCGCCCGATCATCATATATTGCCCGCCGACCTTGCGCGGGAACAACGCCATGCCCTTGTTGCGCGCGGCAGGTCCCGTCATCGGCACCAGATCGAACGCACGGAAATCGCGCGTGCGCAGCAATTCGGACTGGATCGTCGAGCCATTATAGGCGGTGTAGGTGCCGAGCCATTCGACATCGCCATTGTCATGATGGAACTGGACGAGGCGCAAATCCTCGAGCCCCTTCGATTGCGCGGCGGTAATCGGGAAGATGACGGTGCCCGACAGCGTCGAATCGCGGTGGCGATAGACCGTGATCGGCCCCTCGGGCAGCGTTTCCTCATCCAGCCCGACCGCATCGGTCGCGGTGGCGAAGGGCGGCTCGGGCGCGAGCTTCAATTGATTGTCGTCGGTGATGATACCTTCGCGGAAGGCGACCGAGGAGATGTGCCCCTCCCCCACCGCGCGCAGGCTCATCAGGATGCGCTGCGATCCGGCCGGCATGCCCGACTGGTCGAAATGTGGCACCGCGCTCGGGTTCATCAACGCGGCGGCAGCATAGCTATATTCGTGGCAGAAATAGGCACCGATCAACTGGCGCTTCTCATCGCCAATCTCGCTGCCGTCGATGCCGAGCATATCCTCGATCTCGTCATAGCGCGTCATGAACACGCGGCGCGTCTGCCAGTGGCGCGCCTCGAAATCCTTGAGCACCAGTTCGAGCTGCGCGCGCGTCTCGGCAGAGTCGAGCGCCATCACCGCGCTGACGATACGCTCCGTCCGGTTGCCGCCATTCCCGCCCCACGCGAGATGGAACGGCCGCACCACGACTCGCGACGGGTCGGCATGAAGCCGCAGGGCATGTTGGAACAAATCGATCACGGTATAAAAGCCTCGCGTAACGCCTTCGCGGCGTCACGAGCGAGGCTACGCGACGGCGCTCCGCGGTCCTGCCACGCTTTCCGCCCGCTTTGCCAGCCCAGAAATGGTGCAACCGGACAATTGCAGCGCCAAAATCGACTCCGCGCCCTGATTTCGGTTCAAACCGGTCGGCATGAGGCCATCGAAGCAACCGCCGTCCTGCACGGTGGCAAGCGGCAGGTCGAGATCGTTCTGGCCGAGATACCAAAGATAGGCCCGTTGTGCCTCGGCCACCCAGCGATGGTCCCCCGACGCGTCAAAAGCGGCACTGCAAGCGTCGATAGTGGCTTGCGCCTCCAGCGGCTGCTGGTCGAACTGCAACGGCTCGGCATAGACCCGCCCGAAACTCTCACTGCCCACCGCACGGAAGCGCCCCTCTGGCGATGTCTGTTTGCCGACGATCCAATCGAGCGTACTCAAACCGCATTTGACCATGTCTTCGCGGTCGAGCGAGTGCCCTGCCCTGATCAATGCCTCGGGCAAGCGGGCGTTGTCATACGCCAACACGATTTCGAACCATTCCCATTCGGGACGCCGCGCCTCTTCAAGCAGCCCGCACAGTTCCTCGCCAAAACGCGCCAAGATGGTGCGCGCCAGCGCATGGCCCGGGAAAGCATCGAGGATGGCCGCAGCGCCCAGCATGGCAAAGGCATGCGAGCGCGGCGAGCCAAGTTCGAGCGACAGCGACGCCGTCATGTCGAACATCGACACGGCCCAATGGCGATGCTTGGCCAGCTGCGCATCGCGCGCGGTCACGCCCAGCGCCCACAGCGTGCGACCGTTCGAATCTTCCGACCCGAAATCCTCGCACCAGGTCCGGTCGAAATTCATGAAATTCCGAAAACGTCGAGCCTCCGGATTCCAGGCATATTGCAGGAACGACGCGTAAATCGTCATCCATTTGTCCCGCTCGCCTTCATCCATTGTCGGCATTTGGCTGACCAGCATGAGCGCGCGGGCGTTGTCGTCAATGCAATAGCCATGGCGGCGATCGGGCACGGAGTAGATCGAGTGCTGCAGCATGCCCGTCGAATCGCTCATGCGCTCAACCGCCGAAAAATCGGGGGCCAACGGGCTGAGCGACAATGCAACGCTCTGCAACCGTTGCGGCTTGGCTGCCACCATCTGCACGATCTCGCGCATGGCGACCTCGGCGAGACGCGGCCAGATCATCGTCCGGCCCCGCGCATACGCACGCTCCGACAGCTTCAGGCGATTGCGGTCGCTGCCAAGCAGGGCGTTGATCTCGCGTGCAAAGGCCGCAGAGTCGCCAAAATCGACCAGCACACCGTGACCATCGCCGAGAATTTCGGTGGCATGGACATAAGGCGTCGAAACCACCGCCTTGCCGACGCCGACTGCATAGCTCAGCGTGCCGGAGGTGATCTGCGCCGGGTTGAGATACGGCGTCGCGTAAATATCTGCCGCCTGCAGGTAATCGATCAGCTCGTCATGTTCGAGAAAGGCGTCGATGAACTCGATATTGCGGCCGACGCCCAATTTCGCCGCCAAAGCCTTGAGCCCGTCGCGATATTTTTCACCTTCGTGCGCGACCAAATTGGGATGCGTCGCCCCCAGTACCGCATAGAGCACATTGGGATGCTGCTCGGCGATCGCAGGCAATGCCTCGATCATGACTTCGATGCCCTTGCCCGGTGCCAACAGGCCAAAGGTCAGTACCACCTCTCGCCCCGCCCAGCCAAAGCGCCCCTTCAACGATTCGGGATCGACGAAGTCACGATCCGGGACGCCATGGGGAATCATCACCACGTTGCGCCCGCTGGCGCCGTATACCCGCTCGAGAATTTCGCGCCCGCGCTCGGCCATCACGATCACACGTGCTGCGCGGCGTAGCAGGCCTTCCATGACCCGACGCTGGTCGGCATCGGGCTTTTCGAGAATGGTATGGAGCGTGACGATTACCGGGATCGACACACGATCGAGCAGCGCGAGGATATGTTCGCCCGCCGGGCCGCCAAAGATCCCATATTCATGCTGCAACCACAGCGCCTGCGCCCCGCTCGCCTCGATCGCGCGTGCGGCATCGAGATAGGCCATACGGTCCTGATCGGGGATGCTGCGGGTTACTTCGGGGGGATAGTCGTATCGCCCAGGATGGTCGTCCATCGCATAGACATCGATCTGCAGATCGGGGAAGCGGCCCTTCAGCGCCGTAAAGGTATCCGTAGTATAAGTCGCAAGGCCGCATTTCCGCGGCAGGAAATTGCCCACCAAAGCCAGGTGATCGATTGGGGTCACGCCATCCGCCTGTTGCATCATGCTCGCAATCCTCAAAAAATCAGGGCGCTTGCCCTTTGAATACCTCCAACGAACGGCCAAGTTTCAATATGGTTGCACAGATGTTGCATTGCAACGCGGGGAATTGCGCTGATCGAAATCAACCTTGCGGTGAGATGAACGAATCGCTCGCTCAGCCGCGCCCACGATACCCCTGAACCTCCTGCGGCGGCAGCCACAAACCCTCAGGAGGCGCGCCCGATTGCCAAAACACATCGATGGGAATGCCGCCGCGCGGATACCAATATCCACCGATTCGCAGCCATAGCGGCCGCATTTCCCCGAACAGGCGCTCGCCGATACCGACGGTGCAATCCTCGTGAAATGCCTGGTGGTTGCGAAACGAGCCCAGGAAGAGCTTGAGCGATTTCGATTCGACGATGGTGTCGGCAGGCGCATAATCGATGACGAGGTGCGCGAAATCGGGCTGGGCCGTAACCGGGCAAAGCGACGTGAATTCAGGCACCGCAAAGCGCACCAGATACGTGCGCCCCGGCCGCGGGTTGGGAACATAATCCAGCACGGCTTCGTCAGGAGAAGCCGGGAGCGCGCTGGTCCGGCCAAGATGTTTCGGAGTCATGAGGCCGATATAGGGATAGAAGGCGCGTGCGTCATCCCGGTGGCTCGACGGCGTGCCTGCAGCGGGCTAGGGACGGACAAAACAAGGAGACGATACATGGACTCGCTGGTGACGACGGAATGGCTCGCAAACGAGCTGGGCGCGAACGATCTGCGCATTGTCGATGCGACCTATTTCGCCGGCTTCGGTGATCGCGATGCCGCTGCCGAATATGAAGCGGCGCACATTCCGGGCGCGGTGTTCATGGATCTGGCCGAAATCGCCGATACCTCCAGCGACCTGCCCTCTATGCTGCCGAGCGCCGAAAAATTCGCCAGCCGGATGCAGTCGCTGGGTCTCGGCGATGGCAGCCGCATCGTCCTCTACGACAACTCGCCTTACCACACCGCAGCACGCGCCTGGTTCATGCTGCGGACCTTCGGCGCGCACGATGTCGCCATCCTCGATGGCGGTCTGGCCAAATGGCAGGCCGAAGGTCGCGAAACCGCGTCGGGCAAGGAGCAGCTGCGCCACCGTCACTTCACCGTCTGGGCCGATGACAAGGGCGTGCGCACGCTCGACCAGATGAAAGCCAATGTGGAAAGCGGCGCGGAGCAAGTGCTCGATGCGCGCTCGGCGGCACGTTTCACCGGCGAAGAGGCCGATCCGCGCCCGGCGACGCATCCCGGCCATATTCCGGGCTCGAAGAATCTGCCGGTCGGCCAGATCTTCAACGAAGACGGCACGTGGAAGACGGGCGACGCACTGAAGGCCGCGTTCGAAGGGGCCGGGATTGATCTCGACAAGCCGCTCGTTACCACGTGCGGCTCGGGCATCACCGCCTCGGCGCTGGCGTTCGGCGCGCATCTGCTCGGCAACGAAGCTGCAGTCTATGACGGCAGCTGGTCCGAATGGGGCGCAGACCGCACCACACCCAAGGCGACCGGCGCGGCGTGAACGACGATCGCGACTGCCCGAAGGGCGATGCCACCCGTGTCGTAGCAGCGGGGCGGCGCAAGGAATGGACGCAGGGGATCGTCAACACGCCGGTGTGGCGCGCCTCGACGATCCTCTACGATAGCGTTGCCGATCTCCGCGCCGCCGGCACCAGCAATACGCACCACCGGCTGTTCTACGGGCGCAAGGGCACGCCGACGCAGTGGAGCCTCGCCGACGCGCTGAACGAACTGGAACCCGGCGCGGAGGGCACGTTCCTATACCCCTCAGGGGTCGCCGCGATCGCAGCGGCCTTGTTGTCGGTGCTCTCGCCCGGGGACGAGCTGCTGCTGCCCGATTCGGCCTACGACCCGACCCGATCGATGGGCACCGGCCTGCTCAAGCGGATGGGAATTTCAACGCGCTTCTACGATCCGCTGATCGGTGGTGGGATTGCCGACTTGATCGCCGAGAATACGCGCGCGATTCTGCTCGAAAGCCCAGGCAGCCTCACCTTCGAGGTGCAGGACGTGCCGACAATCGTCGCCGCAGCCAAGGCGCGGGGCGTAACGACCTTGCTCGACAATACCTGGGCGACGCCGTTGTTCTTTCCTGCAATCGCCCACGGCATCGATCTCTCCATCCTTGCCTGCACCAAATACGTCGTCGGCCATAGCGACGTGATGCTCGGCTCGGTCACGGCGGCACCGGGGCATTTCGGGCGGTTACGCGACACCAGCTTCCAACTTGGCCAAATCGCCAGCCCCGACGATTCGTGGCTTGCGTCGCGCGGCCTGCGCACCATGGCGGTGCGGCTGAAACAGCATCAGGCGAGCGCGCTGGAAATCGCGCATTGGCTGAAGCAGCGGCCCGAGGTCGCTGCCGTGCTGCATCCGGCGCTCCCCGATTGCCCCGGCCACGAAACCTTCCTGCGCGACTTTAAAGGCTCGTCCGGGCTGTTTTCGTTCGTGCTGAACGGCGGCAATGAAGCCGCCCGCGCGGCGCTGATCGACGGGCTGGAGCATTTCGGGATCGGCTATAGTTGGGGCGGTTTCGAAAGCTTGGCCCTGCCCGTCGATCCGCAACGGTATCGCAGCGTAACCAAGCGCGCTTATGCTGGCCCGATCGTTCGCCTGCAGATCGGACTGGAGGATCCGGTCGACTTGATTGCCGATCTGGCAGCGGGCCTGGAGCGATTTTCAGCGTCTCGCTGAAGCATCTCCTGTTGCTGAAGCGTTGCTCGACTGTTGCTGAGTTACAACAACCGGTGCCGAACCGGTCGTAAAACCTCAAAAATTGAGTTGTGCAGTGCCGCATGAACGGTCAATTATTCTGCGTTACCGGTTACCGGTTAGCGGCGCGGGGGGCATTTCCTGCTCCTGACAGACGCACGCACCGGTAGAAGCAGGCGGGGACAGTCGCATTTTCGAAAGGGAAACGATGCGCTTCTCCACAACCACGCTCGGCGCGCTCTTGCTCGCCGCTTCCGCCACCCCTGCGCTCGCGCAGGAAACCGCCCCACCGCCGCCGATCACGATCAATGCGACGGCACCGTCGTGACCGATTATCGGTTCCGCGGTATTTCGCAGACCGATAACAATGCGGCGATTCAGGGATCGATCACGATCACCCACAAATCGGGCTTCTATGCGTCCGTATGGGGTTCCTCGATCGACGATTATGTAACGGTCGCCGGCACCGGCCATCAGGAAATCGATCTGATCGCGGGCTACAGCCACACGATCGGCGGCATCAAGCTGGATGGCGGGATCCTGTACTATTTCTATCCCAAGACCAAGCTCGCGGGCGACAAGAGCAGCTCCGACTTTGTCGAGCCGTATTTCGACATTTCGACGACGCTTGGGCCGGTGACCGCCAAGACCACGGTCAACTATGCCCCGAAGCAAAAGGCGCTGGCGCTCGATCAGGGTGCGAGCGGCAAACTCCAGTCGCGCGACAACGTCTATCTCGCCGACGATTTCACCGTCGCGATCCCCAAGACACCGCTCGGCCTGACCGCGCATGTCGGCCATAGCTTCGGTCCGAGCTGGCTCGCCACCGATTCCAACAGCAAGAAGGGCTATACCGACTGGGCATTGGGAGCCACGGCAACCTACAAGGTGCTGACGCTCGGCGTGTCCTATGTCGATACCGACGCCAAGTTCCTCTCGGCGACCAAGAACGTCAGCAAGAGCGGCGTGGTCGCCACGCTGACCGCAAGCTTCTAAACGCTCCAGCGCACCAACAAAAAAGGCCGCGTACCGGGCATCCGGTACGCGGCCTTTTTTGGTACCGTTCAGGCGCTTATTTCGGCGTGGCGGCCTTGGCGGATTGCCCGTCCCCTTCGGGGGCGGCCACGACGTCGCGCGTCGTTGCGCCCTTGTCGACCACGGTCGTGCCGGGATCGCCGACCGACGAACGGATGCCGGGATCGTCGCTATCGGCACCGGCGGCGACCACGGTGGCCGCCTCGCCCGGGCTACGCTGTGCCGTGCCGCCGAACAGCGCGTCGAGCGCCTGCGCATTGGCGCTGACATCGTTGGCGCGCGCCGCACCCGGCTTGGGCGGGGTCAGCGAGAAATCGGGCGGAATCACGAGCGGTGCCTGACGCGCCACGGCGAACTCATCAGGCCGCCGCGGCCGCCACGGCCATGGGCACAGCCCGAGGCGAGCGCCACGATCGCCAGGCTGGCCGCGGAGAGAAGAATCGACTTACGCATGGATGTTCTCCGTTGGGCCATGTTCCGCCCCAGAATTTTTGCCCGAATCCCCGGTCGGCTTATCCCGTACCAGAAGCGCGCGCGCGAGCAAGATCACGACGCCGATCGTAATCGCGGCATCGGCGACATTGAAGACCAAAAACGGCTGCCACGCCCCAATATGGAAATCCGCCCAATCGACGACATAGCCCAAGCGGATGCGGTCAACGATATTGCCCGCAGCGCCCCCCCAGCACCAGGCCCAGCGCCATCTGGTCGGCACGGTTCTTCTCCCGCAGCAACCACACCAGCACGCCGAGCGCAATCGCCCCGGTCATCGCCACCAGCAGCCACCGCATCGTAGCGGTGTCGGCGTGCAACAGCCCGAGCGACACGCCTTGATTGGCGACGAAGCGCAGGTTGAAGAACGAGGTGACGTAATAGGCATCGCTCAAAAAGTTGAGCTTCAGCACATCGGTAATGCCATATTTCGCGGCCTGATCGACCACGAACAGAGCGGCGGCGGTGGCAAAACCAGCGATAGGCAGCTTCATGCGACGACTCCCGTGCAACGGTCACACAGATCGCGGTCCACCGCGACCTCGGGCAAATGCCGCCAGCAGCGGCCGCATTTGTGGAAATCGGTGCGGGAAACGGTGATCGCCTCACCCGTCGTCACCTTCGCGACGATGAACAACTCGGCCAGTGCTGCGGGCGACAGCATTGCCTCGGGCACTACTACCTCGGCCTCCAGACTGGAGCGCACGATCTTCTCGCGCCGCAGCGGCTCGATCGCTTCGGTCACCTGCGTGCGCAAAGCGCGGACCGCAACCCAATGCGCCGCGTCGACGTCCGCCACTGCAGGCACCTCCGGCCATTCGAGCAAATGCACCGAGCCGTCCTCGCTCGGGAAGCGATCCTGCCACACTTCCTCGGCGGTGAAGCACAGCACGGGTGCGGCATAGCGCACCAGCGCGTGGAACAGCGTGTCGAACACCGTGCGGCAGCCGCGCCGCTTGGGATCATCGACGCCGTCGCAATAGAGCGAATCCTTGCGGATATCGAAGTAGAAGGCCGACAAATCTTCCTGCGCGAATTCGGTCAGCAGCCGGACATAGCTGTTGAAGTCATACACTTCGACCGCCGCGCGCAGCTTGGCATCCAGCTCGGCGAGCAGATGGAGCATGTAGCGCTCCAGCTCGGGCATGTCCGCGACCGGCAGGCGCTCGGCCTCGTCAAACCCTTCCAGCGCCCCCAGCAAATAGCGGAAGGTGTTGCGCAACTTGCGATATTGGTCGGAGACCCCGTTCAGGATTTCCTTGCCGATGCGGTGGTCCTCGGTGAAATCGACCGACAGCGCCCACAACCGCAAGATATCCGCGCCCGATTCCTTCATCAGGTCGAGCGGGTTGATCGTGTTGCCGAGCGACTTGGACATTTTCATGCCCTTCGCATCCATGGTGAAGCCGTGCGTCAGCACCGCATCATAGGGCGCGCGCCCGCGCGTGCCGCACGCTTCCATCAGCGAGGACTGGAACCAGCCGCGATGCTGGTCGGAGCCTTCGAGATAGAGATCGGCCGGCCATTGCAGATCGGGCCAGCGCCCGCTTTCCAGCACAAAGGCATGGGTGCAGCCGCTGTCGAACCACACGTCGAGAATGTCGGTGACGCGCTCATAATCGGCGAGCGTGTAGTCGGCCCCGAGCAGATCCTGCGCCGCCTCTTCGCTCCACGCATCGACGCCCTGTTCGCGCACAGCTGCGACGATGCGGCGGTTGACCTCCGGGTCGACCAGATACTGGCCGGTCGTGCGGTTGACGAACAGCGTGATCGGCACGCCCCAGGCGCGCTGACGGCTGATCACCCAATCCGGACGCCCGGCGACCATCGCGGTGATGCGGTTCTGGCCCTTGGGCGGATACCAGGTGGTCGCTTCGATGGCGCGCAGCGCGGTGGAGCGCAAAGTCTCCCCTTCTGCTCCCCTCCCGCCTGCGGGAGGGGTTGGGGGAGGGAACTCAGCAGCGAGCGCAGCGTTCGCGGCACCGCCCTCCCCCAGCCCTCCCGCAAGCGGGAGGGGAGTTCCTGATCCATCGGAATGAACCATTGCGGCGTCGCGCGGAAAATGACCTTCGCCTTCGACCGCCACGAATGCGGATAGCTATGCGCAAAATCATCGCTCGCCGCGAGCAACGCGCCGACGGCGCGCAGATCCGAACAGATCGGCCCCTCGGCCGAGACGAACTTCTTGTTGATCACCGATCCCTGCCCGCCGAGCCACGCCCAGTCGGCGCGATACATGCCCGCGCCATCGACCGCGAACACCGGATCGATGCCGTACTGCTTGCACAGCAGGAAATCATCCTCGCCGTGGTCCGGCGCCATATGGACGAGCCCGGTGCCGGCATCGGTGGTGACGAACTCGCCCGGCAGGAACGGGCGGGGCTTGGCGAAGAACCCGCCGAGCGCGTGCATCGGATGCCGCGCGGTGGCGCCTTCGAGTTGCGAACCTTTGATGATCGTACCCAGACGGCCTTCGGGACCGTGGTCGTCATAGATTGGTGGGTTGGAAAGGCGTGAGTAGAAGGTCTCGACTAGACCATCCGCAACAAGGAGCTTCCATCCGCCAATGCGGAACAATCGATACTCGATCTCCGGCCCATAGCTCAGCGCCTGGTTCACCGGGATCGTCCATGGCGTCGTGGTCCAGATCACCGCATGGGCACCGACCAGTTCCGGCGCGTTCGGCGCGTCGACAATCTCGAACGCCACGTCGATCTGCGTCGACACGACGTCCTCATATTCGACCTCGGCCTCGGCGAGCGCGGTCTTTTCAACGGGCGACCACATCACCGGCTTGGCACCGCGATAGAGCTGGCCGCTTTCCGCGAACTTGAGCAGCTCCGAGACGATCGTCGCCTCGGCCTGGAAATCCATCGTCAGATAGGGATGGTCCCAATCGCCATTGATGCCGAGCCGCTTCAACTGCTCGCGCTGCACGTCGACCCAATGCTGCGCATAAGCGCGGCACTCGGCGCGGAATTCCTTTGCCGGAACTTCGTCCTTGTTGCGCTTCTTGGCGCGATACTGCTCCTCGACCTTCCACTCGATCGGCAGCCGTGGCAGTCCCAGCCGGGCACATAGGGCGCATCCTTGCCGAGCAGGGTCTGCGTGCGGCACACCGTGTCCTTCAGGATGTGGTTGAGCGCATGGCCGATATGCATGTCGCCATTCGCATAAGGCGGGCCGTCGTGCAGGATGAACTTCTCACGGCCCCGACGCGCTTCCCGCGTTTTCTCGTAGAGGTTCATCGCCTGCCACCGCGCGAGAATCCCCGGCTCCTTGGCGGGCAGGCCGGCTTTCATCGGAAAGTCGGTCTTCGGCAGGAAGACGGTGTCGCGCCAATCTCGTTGGGCGTCGCGGGCGGGCGTGGTGTCTGAAGCGTCGGTCATTTGATGCGGCCTTAGCGTGAAGCGGCCCCCGTCGAAAGCCCCCTGCAAAGGCCTCCTCCCGTCACCCCGGCCTCGTGCCGGGGTCCACCGTCGATCCTTCCCAACCATCTGTAGAAAGCGCGGCACGGTGGATGCCGGGACAAGCCCGGCATGACGGGGAAAGCTACCCCGTCACCAATTCCACACCATGCCGGTCGCGCTGAACGGCTTGGGTTCCATCGGTGGCAAAGTGGCGTCGTTGAGTTCGCATTGCCACAGGCCGACATCGATCCAGCGGCCTTCCTTATACCCGACCTCGCGCAGCACCCCGGCGCGGCGGAAGCCGACCGATTCATGCAGCCGGATCGAATGCTCGTTTGGCAAGGAAATCACGCTGATCGCCTGGGTAAATCCCTGCGCGCGCAGCGTATCGATCAACGCATCGTACAAATGCCGCCCATTGCCGCGCCCCTGCGTCCCCGTCTCCAGATAGACCGAGGTCTCGATCGTGTAGCGATAGGCCGGGCGGTCGCGGAAGGCCGAGGCATAAGCGTAGCCGCGTACAGGGCCGCCCTCGCCTTCGGTCACCACCAGCCACGGATACAACCCGCCCGAGGCCGCCATGCGCTGCCGCATCGTCTCGGCATTAGGCGCGGTCAACTCGAACGAGACGGTACCGCCTTCCACATAAGGCCGATAGATTTCGGCGATCACGCCAGCATCTTCAGGCGTCGCCGGGCGAACCGCGATCGGGCGCGGTGCGGGATCGACGCTCACAGGCCGAACCGCGCAAGCACGAGGGTGAGCAGCGTAGCATCGCCAGGCTGCGGCTGCGTTCCGCCCAGCCCGTCGCATTCGAGGCAGCGCGCCTGGATCGCCGCCCCCGTGCCGATCCGCTTCACATCGCCCAGCGCGCGCGCGAACACCGCGCGCCGCTCCGTCGCCATCCGCGTGAAGGCATCGCCCGCGCTCGCATCGTCATCCTTGTTCGAATCCAGGATTTGCGCGATCAATTGCATGAAAGCGCTCGGCTTTTTCTCCAGATATTCGGCATGAACGTCGGTCGCCTTCAACCCGGCGCGCTTGGCGGCTTCGTCGATCGCGTCCTGCAAGCCACCGAAACGATCGACCAGCCCGATCTGATGCGCCGTGCCGCCATCCCAGACGCGGCCCTGCCCGATCTCGTCGACGCGCGCCGGGGTCAGCTTGCGCGCAGTGGCGACGCGCGTGATGAACTCCTGATAGCCATTCTCGATCCCCGCCTGGAAGATCGTGTCGGTCTCGGCATTGGTGCCGCCGTAAATGTCCGGCTGCCCGGACAGCGGCGTGGTGCGCACGCCATCGGTGGTGAGGCCGATCTTTTTGAGCGTGTTCTCGAAAGTCGGGATGATGCCGAAGATGCCGATCGAGCCGGTGATGGTGGTCGGCTCGGCGAAGATCACGTCGCCCGCCGTCGACACCCAATAGCCGCCCGACGCCGCCAGCGAGCCCATCGAGATGACGACCGGCAGCTTCTGCGCCTTGGCTTCCAGGATCGCGCGCCGCATGTCTTCGGACGCAAGCGCCGAACCGCCCGGTGAATCGACCCGCACGACCAGCGCCTTCAGATCCTTCTTGGCCAGGGCATCGAGCAACGCCTTGGACACCGTATCGGAGCCCACGCTGCCGCTCTTCGATTTGCCATCGATAATGTCACCCGCAATCGTCAACACGCCGATCTTGGCACCGTTCGTCGGCAGCGGGTTGGCTGCGACATAGGCGTCATATTTGATGGTCTTGAAGGTGCCCGGTGCCTTGCCCGAATCCGCGCCCGCCAGCTCGGCAACGCGCTTTCCGAAATCGAGATGGCTGCCGAGCTTGTCGACGATGCCCGCTTCGAGATTGGCCTGCGCGATGTTGCCCTTGGCGGCGGTGATGACCGCGCCCGGCGTCGTCAGAAACGGCGTGACCTTGGCCTTGGGGCGCGCCTTGGCCACGGCCGCCTGCCAATTGGCGAACAGCACCTGATAGAGCTTCTCCACTTCTTCCTTGGCCTCGGGCGAGGCGTCGGTACGGGTATAAGGCTCGACGAACGACTTGTATTTACCGACGCGGTAGACGTGCGCGTTGATGCCGAGCTTGTCGATCAGGCCCTTATAATAAAGCTGGCTGCCGCCCGGCCCCATGAACAGCGTGCCGCCCATCGGGCTCATCCACACTTCGCTGGCATTGGCGGCGAGGCGGTAGCCGCTGTCGGTATAGGCAGTCGCATAAGCCAGCACCGGCTTGCCGCCGTCGCGCACGCGCCGGATCGCATCGGCGACTTCGTTCAGCGCTGCGGGATAGCCCCCGCCGAACGCGTCGAGATCGAGCACGACCGCCTTGACGCGGCTGTCCTTGCCCGCCGCATCGAGGCTGCGCACGACATCGCGCAGGCGGAATTGATGCGGCGTGCCGCCACCACCGAGGCTGGCAAACGGATCGACCTCGGCGGGCTGCTCGACGATTGCGCCGTCGAGTTTGAGCAATAAGGCCCCGTTTCCGATTGCCGCCTTGCCCGGCCGCGCGGCCAGCGCGCCGAAGAGCAAGCCAAAGAACAGCAGCATCGCGATCAGCACAAGACCGTCCTTGATGCCGACGAGAATCTTCCACGCGCCCCGTACGAGTTTCACTTGGCCGCTCCTTGATTGGCGGAAATACCGCCCTTGGCTAGGGCAAGGCGTCCGTCGAGTAAATGCGTGTTGCACGACCAACACGCATTATTTTTGTGGCGGGAGCGCGGTCGCGACCGGTTGACGATGCTCGGTCGCGACATCATATGCGCCGTGCTGGCACTCACTCCATGCGAGTGCTAACAGACGTTCAATATAAAGGGACTTCACGCATGACCTTTCGTCCATTGCATGACCGCGTCCTCGTCCGCCGCGTAGAGGCAGAAGAGAAGACCGCAGGCGGGATCATCATTCCGGAAACCGCCAAGGAAAAGCCGCAGGAAGGCGAAGTCGTCTCGGTCGGCACCGGCGCGCGCAACGAAGCCGGTGAAATCCACCCGCTCGAAGTCAAGGCTGGCGACAAGATTCTGTTCGGCAAGTGGTCGGGCACCGAAGTCAAGATCAACGGCGAAGACCTGTTGATCATGAAGGAAAGCGACATCCTCGGGATCGTCGGCTGAAGCTCTTGAGCTCCTGCGCAGGCAGGAGCCCCGAGCCCAACGCTCTGCCCTCCATAATTCTGGGTTCCTGCTCCCGCAGGAACGCAATCAAGCAAAGGATTAGCCATCATGGCAGCCAAGGACGTAAAATTTTCGCGTGACGCACGCGAGCGCATTCTGCGCGGCGTGGACATCCTCGCCGACGCGGTGAAGGTTACGCTGGGGCCGAAGGGCCGCAACGTCGTGATCGACAAGAGCTATGGCGCGCCGCGCATCACCAAGGACGGCGTCACCGTCGCCAAGGAAATCGAACTCAAGGACAAGTTCGAGAACATGGGTGCGCAGATGCTGCGCGAAGTGGCCTCGAAGACCAACGACATCGCCGGCGACGGCACGACCACCGCGACCGTTCTGGCGCAGGCGATCGTGCGTGAAGGCATGAAGTCGGTTGCGGCCGGCATGAACCCGATGGACCTGAAGCGCGGCATCGACCTCGCCGTCATCGAAGTCGTCAAGGACCTGCAGGCGCGCTCCAAGCCCGTCGCCGGCACCAAGGAAATCGCCCAGGTCGCATCATCTCGGCAAACGGCGACACCGTCGTCGGCGAGAAGATCGCCGAAGCGATGGAAAAGGTCGGCAAGGAAGGCGTCATCACCGTCGAGGAAGCCAAGGGTCTCGAATTCGAGCTCGACGTCGTCGAAGGTATGCAGTTCGACCGTGGCTATCTCTCGCCTTACTTCATCACCAACCCGGAAAAGATGAACGTCGAGCTCGCGGATCCCTACATCCTGATCCACGAGAAGAAGCTGTCGAACCTGCAGGCGCTGCTCCCGATCCTGGAAGCGGTTGTTCAGTCGGGCCGTCCGCTCCTCATCATCGCCGAGGACATTGAGGGCGAGGCTCTGGCCACGCTCGTCGTCAACAAGCTGCGCGGCGGCCTGAAGGTCGCAGCGGTCAAGGCACCGGGCTTCGGGGATCGTCGCAAGGCGATGCTCGAAGACATCGCGATCCTGACCAAGGGCGAGATGATTTCGGAAGACCTCGGCATCAAGCTCGAGAGCGTCACGATCGGTATGCTCGGCACCGCCAAGCGCGTCACGATCGACAAGGACAACACCACCATCGTCGATGGTGCTGGCGACCATGACGCGATCAAGGGCCGCACCGATGCGATCCGTCAGCAGATCGAGCACACGACGTCGGATTACGACAAGGAAAAGCTGCAGGAGCGTCTGGCCAAGCTGGCTGGTGGCGTTGCGGTCATCAAGGTCGGCGGTTCGACCGAAGTCGAGGTCAAGGAGCGCAAGGACCGCGTCGACGACGCTCTCCACGCAACCCGCGCAGCTGTCGAAGAGGGCATCGTCCCCGGCGGCGGCACGGCGCTCCTCTATGCCACCAAGGCACTTGAGGGCATGAAGGGCTTCAACGACGACCAGACCCGCGGCATCGATATCGTCCGCAAGGCGCTCTACGCGCCGGTTCGCCAGATTGCGGCGAATGCGGGCCATGACGGTGCGGTGATCTCGGGCAAGCTGCTCGAGGGCAACGATCCGACCCAGGGCTTCAACGCGCAGACCGACAAGTATGAAAACCTCGTCGAGAGCGGCGTGATCGACCCGACCAAGGTCGTTCGCACGGCACTTCAGGACGCGGCGTCGGTTGCTGGCCTGTTGATCACCACCGAAGCGGCGATCAGCGAACTGCCGGAAGACAAGCCCGCCATGCCGATGGGCGGCGGCGGCGGCATGGGCGGCATGGGCGGCATGGATTTCTGATCCGAAGGGCGGGCCGTGGCCATGCTGGCCACGGTCTCGCCCCGAGGACGGGCGGAGGGTCGGCGGCAATGCCGTCGAACCCGCCCGACGAAAGGCCATGGCTTTGCCGGGGCCGATCCAAACCTCCCGGCCCAGGCTGGACCAAGAGAAAAGGGCCGGGGTTCGCACCCCGGCCCTTTTTTTGCGCGGCTCAGTCAGTCCGCAGACAAATCAGGGCAGTTCCGGCCGGTCCGCCACGGCTGCGGCGGTCGGTGCCGCAGGAACCTTGCACCCGCGCGCCAGCCCGATGCCCTTGAGATAGGCACGGCGTGTCGATCCGGCATAGACGGCCGCCTCGACGCGACGCTGCTGCTTGTCCGCCCCGGTGATGACACGCACGATGCCCAGGCCCGGAATCAGCGTATTAACCGCAGTTCGCGCGGCGACCGCAGCGAGCGCGGACCCTTCGCCCTTGGGTTGGCCCGGCACATCCACATCGGTCCCCAAGGCGGCATTGAGCCGCCGCACCTCGCCCGCAATCGCGGCGCAGGAGCGCGTATTCTGCGAGGAATAGGGGGCCGATGCCGCCAATTGCAGGATCGGCGGGATCTTCTTGTCCGCAATCCGCACGTCGCGCAGCGGCTGGGTAACCGCCTTGCCGACGCTGTCATCCTGCGGTCCGGCTGCCTGCGCCGCGACGGGCGCAAGCATAAGAGCGATCGAGCCCAATCCGCTGAGAGCATGTGTCCGACGCATGTTCGACGTTTTTCCTTAGTTGTTGCCTTAGCGGCACGACGCCCGTGCGAGCATTTTTGTTCCCGCATGGAAACGACACAACGGGACATACTCAATTTGTTCATATCGCTCCGCTCGTCACGAACTCGTCATGAAAGCGGCGTAGCGCCGCGCAAACGGCAAAGTTGGGGAACCCCAACGTGCCTTTCGATGGGGGAAATCATCATGTTCGGACGTGTCCGGGCGCGCTCTGTTGCGTCCAAGGCAGGCTTGTGTGCCGCATTGCTCGGCTCCACCGCCATGCCCGCCTTTGCCGCGGATGTCGCGGGTCGCGTCGTTGACCCGGCAACCGGCGCGTCGCTGCCGGGCGCTTCGGTCTCGGTCGGCGGCCGCACCGCCGTATCGGACAATGACGGCATGTTCGTGATCCATGATCTTCCCGCCGGCCCCGTCCAGCTGACCTTCACCTATGTCGGCTATCCCACCACGACCCGCAGCGCGACGTCGAGCGATACCCCGCAGATCGTCGACTTCAAGCTCGATGTTCCGCCAGGCAATGAAAGCGGTGGGGACATCGTCGTGACCGGCCAGCGCGCGGCCGAACGCCGTGCGCTCCAGGCGAAGCGGACGTCCAACTTCATCCAGGATACGCTCAACGCCAACGACGTCGGCAAGCTGCCCGACCAGAATGTCGCCGAAGCGGTGCGCCGCCTACCCGGCATTTCGGTCGCCAACGACCAGGGCGAAGGCCGCTATGTCATCATCCGGGGTGCCAACCCCAACCTCGCCAACGTCACCATCAACGGCCAGACCGCACCCGCCCCAGAACCGGAGGGCCGCCAGGTCAAGCTCGACGATATTCCCTCCTCGTTGATCGGCTCGGTCACGGTGGTGAAATCGCTCACTGCCGATCGCGATGCCAACGCCATTGCCGGTCAGGTCGACATCGACACGCTTACCGCTTTCGATCGCAAGGGGGCCTTCGCCAATGCGCGCATCGCCAATGGCTATAGCAACCTCAACGGTCGCAGCCCTTATGAAGGCGATCTGACCGTCGGCTCGCGTTTCGGCGCGGACAAGACCTTCGGCGTGGTATTGTCGGGCAATTATTCGAAGCGCCCGATCGAATCCGAAAATCTGCAAGGCTCGTCCAACTGGCGCAGCGATTATCCGGGTTCAAGCAAGGCCTTGCCCGACGACTTCCGCCTACGCGACTATAACCTGACGCGCGAGCGCTATGGCCTGGTCGGCAATTTCGACTGGCGGCCAAACTCGGATGTCAGCCTGTACCTGCGCACGCTCTATTCGACCTTCAAGGACCATGAAACCCGCGACCAGTCGCGCATCGAAATTCCCGTCGTTGCACCGCCGACACCGCCTTCGGCGACCGCCACCCCGGCGCAGATCGCAGCCTATAACACCGCTTTGACCAACGCCACGAACGCCAACGCCAACATCGCCAATGGCGGCACCTTCAGCGCGCGCGGCACGCGCTTCCTGCGTCTGCGCAACGAAGATGACTCCACCTTTACCGGCGAGCTTGGCGGCAACTTCCACTTCGGCACCGCCGAACTGCAGGTTGAGGGGACGTACAGCAAGGCGCTGAAGAAGGATCCGCTGCGTTCCGAATTCTCGTTCCGCACCGGCAGTACCGCGTTGACCGGCCTGTCGCTCGACCTCAGCGACACGCTGTTCAAGGTCAACACCGCCAACGGCACACCGTACAATCCGGCGCTCTATTCGGGCTACCGCGTCAATTACGATCGCCGCCGCGCTGCCGAAAACCTGTACCAGGGTCGCGTCGACCTGACGGTGCCGCTCGGCACCGGCGACGCCTTTACGCTGAAGGTCGGCGGCAAATATCAGCAGACCGACAAGACCAACAATCGCGATTTCCAACAATATAATCTCAGCGGCAGCACGCTCGCCAGCACCGGCGCTTCCTATGACGATGGCAGCTCGGTCTATAATGGTCGTTACCTGTTCGGTCCGCGTATCAACTACGATCTTGCGCAGACCTATTATACTGTGACCAATCCGGCTGCGCGCACGCTGGACGCCGCCGCCAGCCTCGCCAACTCGCTGATCAACGATTACGATCTGAGCGAGAAAGTCTATGCCGGCTATGTGATGGCCACCGCCAAGCTGGGATCGGTCACCATCATCCCCGGCGTCCGCGTCGAACATACGGACGGGCGCTACAGCGGCAAGTCCTTCACTGCGGCGTCGACCGCGACGCAGGATTTCAATGTCACCAACACAAAGAAGTATACCGATGTCTTCCCCGACCTGAACGTGCGCTTCGACGCCACCCAGCGCCTGGTGCTGCGTGCCGCCGCGACAACGGCGATCGGTCGACCGAACTATGCCGATCTCGCCCCGTATCAAAACCTCGATCCGGTCGGAAACACGGTCACGCTCGGCAATCCCAACCTCAAGCCGTACAAGGCGGTCGCAGGGGACTTCTCGGCCGAATATTATCTGAAAGGCCAGGGCATCCTGTCGGTCGCGGCCTTCTACAAACATCTCGACGATCCGATTTTCACGGCCGGCCAGACACAATCGGGCACCTTTGGCGGCACCGTTCTGACCAATGCGCTGGTCACCCAACCGATCAATGCGCGCAGCGCCAAACTCTACGGCGTCGAAGCGAACCTGCAGGCGCAGTTGCTGTTCCTGCCGGGCGCGCTGTCGGGGTTCGGCGTGTCGGGCAATTTCACCTATACCGACGGTTCGGCCACCGGCGTGCCCAATCGCGCGGGCAACGTGCCGAACTTCCTGCAATCGAAATATACCGGCACCGCCCAGCTCTTCTACGAGAAATACGGCCTCACCGGCCGTTTGGCCTATACCTATCGCTCGGCCTATCTCGATACGCTGGGCGGATCGGCGGCGACCGACCAATATACCGCCGAGAACAACTCGCTCGACGCGCGGATCGCTTATTCGCCGGTGAAACAATACACGCTGTTCGCCGAAGCCAGCAATCTGCTCGACTCCCCGTGGCGTCGCTACCAAGCGATCAAGACCCAGTTGATCGAGAACGAACATTACCGCCAGACCTTCCGCGTCGGCGTGCAACTGGCGTTCTAAGTCGGCCCTTCCCACGGCGGGCGTGATGCGACAGAATGTCGCCATTACGCCTGCCAGGGGAACCACCATCATGACCGATCTCTCCCGCCGCGACGCGCTGGCCGCGACCGCTCTGGCGGCGCTTGTCACCGCTTTGCCCGTATGGGCGCAGGATCGATCGGCCCCGGCCGATGCGGCACAATGGGACCTCACCGAAATCTATCCCGACGATGCCGCGTGGGATGCCGCCCGCAAGAGCGTGCTCGCCAAGATCCCGGGTCTGGCCAGTTATAAGGGGAGGCTCGGCACCAGCGCGGAGGTGCTCGCCGCCGCTTTGGTGGCGCAGTCCGATCTCTCGCGGGAGGCGGCGCGCGTCTATACCTATGCCGGGCTGAAGAGCGACGCGGATCTCCGCATTTCCGCCAATCAGGAAAAGCTCGCTTTGGTCGGCGACATGTTCACCGCGTTTGGCGAAGCGACGTCGTGGATGGCACCCGAGATTCTCACGCTCGGCAAAGCCAAAATCGACGGCTTCATCGCGGCGAACCGGACTCTCGCGACGCGGTTCGATTTCTTTCTAGCCGACACGCTGCGGCAAGCCCCGCACACGCTGTCCCCCGAGGGCGAAATTCTGCTTGCAGGCGCGGGGGCACCGCTTTCGGGGCCGGGCACGATCCGCGAGCAGCTCGTCGGGTCGGATATTCCCTGGCCGACGATCACCCTGTCGACCGGCAAACAGGTCCGCCTCGACGACCAGGCCTATACCTTGAACCGCGACGCGCCCGCGCGCGCCGATCGCAAGGCGGTGTTCGACACCTTCTGGGGCGAATATGGGCACTTCAAGAGTTCGCTCGGGGCCGCCTATCTCAGCCATGTCAAAGCCGACATTTTCCGGGCCAAGGCGCGCAAATACCCAACCGCGCTCGCGGCATCACTGTCGGGCAACAACATCCCCGAAGGCGTGTATCGCACGCTGGTGACCGAGGCGAACGCTGGTCTGCCGCAACTGCATCGCTATTTCGAACTGCGGCGGAAGCTGCTCGGCCTGCCCGACATGGCCTATTACGATATCTACCCGCCGCTGGTGTCGCTCGACCGCAAGGTCACCATCCCCGAAATGCGCACGACCGTGCTGGAGGCGGTCAAGCCGCTCGGGCCCGATTATGTCGCGCTCCTCGGCACCGCCACTGCGAAAAAATGGATGGATCCCCTGCCCCGTCCAGGCAAGAAATCGGGCGCGTATATGAACCCCGGTGCCTATGACGTGCACCCCTATCTGCTGCTCAATCTGGGCGAAAACTATGAGGGCATGACCACCTTCGCGCACGAATGGGGCCATGCGATGCACTCGCTGCTGTCGAACAAAACGCAAGTCTATGAGAAATCGGATTACCCGATTTTCCTCGCGGAGATCGCCTCGACCTGCAACGAAATGCTGCTCGCTGCCTATATGGTGGCGAAGGCCAAGACCAAGCAGGAGAAACTGTTCTACCTCGGCCAGCAGTTGGAGAGCATTCGCGGCACCTTCTTCCGCCAGACGATGTTCGCCGAATTCGAACTCGCCGTGCATGACAAGGCCGAAGCCGGCGAAGGCCTATCGGGCGAGCGCTTCACGGCGCTCTATCTCGATCTGCTCAAGCGCTATCACGGGCCCAAGGTGACCATCGACCCGGCTTATGCCGTCGAATGGGCCTATATCCCGCATTTCTACAACAGCTTCTACGTCTACCAATATGCCACCTGCATTTCGGCGGCATCCTATTTCGCGCACGCCATCCTGACCGGTGGACAGAAGGAGCGCGACACCTATCTGACCGTGCTGAAGGCGGGCGGGTCGGCCTATCCGACCGAAATTCTCCAACGCGCCGGTCTCGATATGGCCAGCCCCGCGCCGTATCGCGCGGTGATCGCGACGTTCAAGGAAACGCTCGATCAGGCCGAGGCCTTGATCGGCTAATCCAGCGGGTACAGCATCGCGACGTTGCACCGTTCATAGCGCGCGCCGAATTCGTCCATGATCCCCGTATCATGGACGAAACCGAGCTTTTCGTAGAGATGGATGGCAGCGGCGCTTTTGCTGTTGCTGAGCAGATAGAGCCGCTCCGCCCCGAGCGCGCGGGCGCGCGCGATGACCGCGTGCAGCAGGAATTCCCCCGCCTTGCGGCCACGCGCCGACTCGAGCACCCCCATCTTGGTGAGTTCGAACTGGTGCTCGCCCGTTTTCTGCAGCGCGCAGGCCCCGACAATGCCCAGCCCGGCCGCTTCGACGAACAGAATGTCGCCGCCGCGATCGATGATCCGCGCGCGCGGGTTTTCGAGCACGTCGCGGTCGGTCTGCTCGATCCGGTACATGGCGGAGATCCACTGCGCGTTGATGTCGTGGAACGCCTGCGCCAGATCGTCGCGATAATCGTGAATCGTCAATCCATCCATCAGCTGCCCCCCGGCCTGTTCAGCGCTTCATCGCCTCGATCAGTGCCTTCACTTCCTGGCTCCGACCACGCGGCAGAATCAGGATATCCTTGCCGCTGGCGACCACGATCAAATCCTGCACGCCGACCATCGCGATGCGCGCGCCATCGCTCCGCACCAGGCAATTGGCGGTATCGATCGCGATCACTTCGCCGCCTTCGCGACTGGCATGGACGTTGCCGTCCTGGTCGCGATCGCTGATTTCATGGAGGGCATCCCAACTGCCAAGGTCGCTCCAACCCATCGATACAGGGACGACCGCAACGCGGTCAGCCTTTTCCATCACGGCATAGTCGATCGAGTCCGACGGGGCTGCCGCGAAGGCATCCGGTGCGGGGTAAAGGCGACTGCCCTCCGTGCGCGCTCCATCCATCGCACGCTGCGATGCCGCGAGGATGCCCGGCGCGTGAATCGCCAGCGCCGCGAGATACGCATCCGCGCGAACAGGAAGATGCCGCCGTTCCAGGCGTGGTCGCCAGCCGCCAGCATCGCCTCGGCAACGTCGAGCGGCGGCTTTTCGACGAATTTCGCGACCCGGTGCACGCCGCCCGAAATCTCCTCGCCAATGCGAATCCAGCCATAGCCTGTCTCGGGCGCATGCGGATCGATCCCGAAGGTGACGAGCCAGCCGTCTTCGACCAGGGGTAACGCAGCGTGGATCGTGGCATGGAACGCAGCGACATCGGCAATGACATGGTCGGATGGCATCACCAGCAGCGGCGCAGCCCCACTCCCGGCGGCAATCGCCGCCAGCGCAATGGCGGGGGCGGTGTTGCGTCCGACCGGCTCCAGGATCAGTGCCTGCGCCGTTGCCCCAACGGCCTCAAGCTGCGCTTCCACCATATCGGCATGACGCTCATTGGCGACGACAATCGGTGCGGTGAACCGCTCGCCCTGCGCGCGCCGAGCCGTCAACTGCAGCATCGTCTCATCGGCAGTCAAGGAAAGCATCTGTTTCGGCATGCCAGGCGTAGACATGGGCCATAGTCGTGTTCCCGATCCGCCGGAGAGTATGACGGGCACGATCGGTATGGTCTGCGGCATATTGGGTCCTCCTGATGAAAGCGCCCTAGCGGGGTTTTCGGCCGTTGGTAACTGCCTTGGATCAAGCCCGATCCATTCTGTTCAACCTTTCTTTGTCAATTTCTGCGACAGCAGCGTGCCGATGTCGGATTTGTTTACACCGTCATCGGGAAGGCGGGCGAGGTACGACGTCAATGATCAGGCTGTTCAAGCATTATATTCCCAACGCGGTGCTGTTGCTGGGGTTGTTCGATCTCATCCTGCTCGTCGTTGCGGGTGAGCTCGGCTATTCGCTGCGCATGCGCCAGGCCGCGCTGCCGGTCACGCCGATCCATATGCGGATCCCGCAATTGCTGACCTTTGCAGGATCGTTGGAAATCGCGATGATCGCGGTCGGCGTGTATGGCGCGGGCGCGTTGCAATCGCTGCGCTATGCGACGGCGCGGCTGCTGGTCGCGATTTCGCTCGGCGTGATCTTCCTGAGTGTCATCTACTTCATCGTGCCCGCAGCCACCTTCTGGCGATCGAACCTGCTATACGGTATGGCGGTGGCGGCGCTCTTGTTGATCGCCCTGCGTATCCTGCTGGGGAAAACGCTGGGCGGACAAGTGTTTAAGCGTCGCGTTGTCGTGCTCGGCGCAGGGGCACGGGCGGCTCGACTAAAGGCCTTGGCGCAGGCACCAGGCGCGGGCTTCGCGGTGGTCGGCTATGTGTCAATGAGCGAGTCGGCGCGGGTCATCCCCGAGGCGATCGCACGCGACGCAATCTATAACCTCGCCGACCATGTCGTCCTGCTCAACGCAAGCGAAGTGGTGCTGGCGCTGGAGGAACGCCGCAACGCGCTGCCCCTCAAGGATCTGCTGCGGATCAAAACTACTGGTGTGCACGTCAACGAAATCTCGACCTTCCTCGAACGCGAAACGGGCCGTGTCGACCTGCAGAGCGTCAACCCGAGTTGGCTGATCTTTTCCGACGGATTTTCGTCAGGGCGGATGCTGTCCAGCATGTTCAAGCGGATCTTCGATATCGTCGCCAGCGTTCTTTTGCTGACGTTGACCCTCCCCCTGATTCTCATCACCGCCATCGCCATCAAGATCGAGAGCAAAGGCCCTGCATTCTATCGTCAGCGGCGTGTCGGCCTGTACAGCGTCGGATTCGATTGCGTGAAATTGCGCTCGATGCGGCAGGATGCCGAGGTCGCGGGCCAAGCGGTGTGGGCCGAGAAAGACGATCCAAGAATCACCCGCATTGGGCGCATCATCCGCAAGCTGCGCATCGATGAGCTTCCGCAGACCTGGTCGGTGCTCAAGGGCGAGATGAGTTTCGTCGGGCCACGCCCTGAACGGCCACAATTCGTCGAGGATCTCGAACAGCAAATTCCCTATTATGCCGAGCGCCATATGGTGAAGCCGGGCATTACCGGCTGGGCGCAGATCAACTATCCTTACGGCGCGTCGATCGAGGATTCCCGCCAGAAACTCGAATATGACCTGTATTACGCCAAGAATTATTCGCCCTTTCTCGACTTGCTGATTCTGCTGCAGACGGTGCGCGTCGTCTTGTGGCCCGAAGGCGCGCGCTGATCCCCGTGACCGCACTCGCCACCCTTATCCTGTGGAGCCACGCGCTGGCCGCCTTGCTGTTTGCGGGCGTCGCGCTGTCACGGCTGCACGATGTGGGCACGGCGCTGCCGCGGCTGACCTTCGTGATCGCGCTGGGCAGCACCGCCTTGTGGGCACTGGCGGTCGCAGGGATCGACACGACCGACGTCGTCACACGCCTGGCCGAAGCGGCGCGCAATCTCGCGTGGCTCGGCTTCATGTACGCGCTGGTCCGGCGCGGCGGCACGGGCCCGGAACACCACGCGATTTCGGTCATCTACGGTCTTGTCGCGGTGCTTGTGCTGGCCGGCGCGACGCTGACGGTGATCGAACCCGCGATTGGCGCGGAGACGGTTTCGCAAGTCGCTGCGGTCCGGGCGGTGTGGCGGATGATGATCGCGATCGGTGCCATGCTGCTGCTTCACCATCTCTATTCGGCGGTAACGCCACAGGCACGCGGCGGCATCCGCCTGGCAGTCCTCGCGCTTGCGGCAATGTGGAGCATCGACCTGCTCCTCTGTGCCGCCGCTTATGCATTCAGCGCATGGTATGCCGGTCTGATCGCAGCGCGGGGCATCGTCATGGTGCTGGCGGCTCCGATGTTTGCGATCGCGGTGCAGCGCAATGGCGACTGGACCCTGCAACTCTCCCGCACCGTCGCCTGGCAGACGCTCACCTTTGCCGTCATGCTGCTTTACACGGCGGGTATGCTGCTGGCGACCAGCGCGATCGCCAGCATCAGCGGCGACAATGCCCGACTGTGGCAAACCGCCTTCGTGTTCGGGTCGACTGCGGCGGGGCTGACGATCCTCTCTTCCCCATGGTTGCGCGCTTGGGCCAAGGTAAAGGTGTCCAAGCACTTCTTCCGCCACCGCTATGATTATCGGACGGAATGGACGCGTTTTACCGACACGCTTGGCAAGCCCGATGGGGCAGCCCCACTTGACCAGCGTATCGTCAAGGCCGTCGCCGACCTGACCGATTCCCCCGCAGGTCTGCTGCTGGTGCCCGAAGGCGATGGTCTTGGTATTGGAGCCGGATGGCGCTGGGACGCCGCCACGGGTGCTGCCGATGCGCGATTGGTCGCCCACCTGTCCGGTAGTGGCCGGATCATCGAGCTGGATACCGTGCGCAGCGAAACCGCCGACCCGATCGAAGCCGCAAGCATCCCGATCTGGATGATCGACTGCGATGCCTGGGCTGTGGTGCCGCTGATCCATCTCGATCGTTTGCAGGGGGCGATCGTGCTGGCACGCCCGCCGCTCGACCGTGCGCTCGATTGGGAAGATTTTGATCTGCTGCGCATCGCCGGGCGGCAGGTGGCAAGTTATCTCGCGGAGGCCCGCGCGCAGGAGGCGCTGGCCGAATCCGAGCGCTTCGACGAGTTCAACCGGCGCTTCGCCTTCATCCTGCATGACATCAAGAACCTGGTCAGCCAGTTGACGCTGGTCGCGCGCAATGCCGAACGCCACGCCGACAATCCCGACTTTCGCGTCGACATGGTCGCCACCTTGCAAGACTCCGCCGCGCGCATGAACGACTTGCTCGCCCGGCTCTCCCAACAGCACCGCGCGCGCGCCGAGGTGCTACGCCCGGTCGAGCTGTTGCCGCTGGCCGAGACCGTCGCGCGCGGCAAGCGCGTCCAGCATCCGGTCGTGGTGGTCGGTCCACAGGGCCTGTTCGCCAAGGCCGATCCGGCACGTGTCGAGCAACTGCTCGGCCACCTCGTCCAGAACGCAATCGACGCGAGCCCGCCAACCGAACCCGTCACCATCGCGCTCGCCATCGCGGATATGGCGGTTTCGCTGACGGTGATCGATCAGGGCAGCGGGATGAGCCCGGCTTTCGTACGCGACCAGTTGTTCAAGCCGTTCGTCTCGACCAAACCCGGCGGCTTCGGCATCGGCGCGTTCGAGGCGAAGCAACTTGCCGAGGCGATGGGCGGCAGCGTTGCAGTCGAGAGTCGCGAAGGCATCGGCACCAGCTTTTGCATTACATTGCCGACTGCGCACGCGCGCACCCTGGAACAAGCCGCATGACCGACAAGCCCAAGCTCCTGATCGTCGAGGACGATTTAGGCCTCCAGCGCCAGCTCCGCTGGGCGTATGAAGGGTATGAGGTGCTGACCGCGATCGACCGCGCCACCGCACTCGATGCAGTGCGCGCAGCCGAGCCTGCCGTAGTGACGCTCGACCTCGGCCTGCCGCCAGACCCCGACGGCACGAGCGAAGGGTTCGCCACGCTCGCTGAAATCCTGCGGTTGAAGCCCGATACCAAGGTAATCGTCGCCTCCGGCCACGGCGCACGCGAAAGCGCGCTGCAAGCGATTGCCGATGGCGCATGGGACTTTTACGCCAAACCGATCGATATCGATGCGCTCGGCCTGATCGTCGCACGCGCGTTCCACGTCCATGCGCTGGAGACCGAAAATCGCCGCCTCGCCACGCGCGCGACCGGCACGGCGCTCGGCGGCATGATTACCGCCAGCCCGGAAATGCTGAAGGTCACCCGCACGATCGAACGCGTCGCCGGGGCCGATGTCTCGGTCATGCTGCTCGGCGCGAGCGGGACCGGCAAGGAATTGCTCGCGCGCGGGCTTCATGACAGTAGCCCGCGCCGCAGTGGCGCGTTCGTTGCGATCAATTGCGCCGCGATCCCCGAGACCTTGCTGGAAAGCGAATTGTTCGGGCACGAGAAGGGCGCGTTTACCGGCGCGATCAAGACCACCGAAGGCAAGATCGAGCAAGCGCAGGGCGGCACGCTGTTCCTCGACGAAATCGGCGACGTTCCGCTGCCGCTGCAAGTGAAATTGCTCCGCTTCCTGCAGGAGCGCACGATCGAGCGGATCGGCGGACGCAAGGCGATTGCCGTCGATACCCGGATCGTCTGCGCCACGCATCAGGACGTCGATGCGATGGTTGCCTCCGGCAGCTTTCGCGAAGACCTTTATTACCGTCTCGCCGAAATCGTCGTTCGCATCCCGTCGTTGGCGGAACGTAGCGGTGACGCGGTGTTGCTGGCGCAGCATTTCCTGAAGAGCTACGCCAAATCGATGCACGCCGCCGTTACCGGCCTGTCACCCGATGCCCGTGCCGCGATTGCCGCTTGGGGCTGGCCGGGCAATGTCCGCGAGCTGGAAAACCGCATGAAGCGCGCGGTCATCATGGCCGAGGGCAAACTCGTGACCGCCGCCGATCTCGATCTGGCGGAAGGGGGGGCCGAATTGCCGCTCAACCTGCGCGCCGCGCGCGAAAGCGCCGATCGCTCGGCGATCGCGCAAGCACTCGCCCGCGCCGAGGGTAACATTTCGAATACCGCCAAGCTGCTAGGGGTCAGCCGACCGACCCTGTACGATTTGCTAAAGAGCTACGATCTCCATGCGTAAATCCCTTTCGATCGCCATCGGCACCCTCGCCGCGATAACCAGCGCCGCACTGATCGCGGTCGCGGCGACTGGCCCGGCCCATGCCGATGCCGCGACCGCGCGCACCGAACTCGCGCTCAGCGTGCGCTTGCTGAAGGCCGGCAATTACAGCGCCGCGCGCAGCCACGCCCAAGCCGCGATCAAGGCCGATCCAAGCTGGGGCCTGGCCCATGCGATGCTCGCGCGCAGCTTCCTGGCGATTGGCGACGGGGTGGCAGCAGAGGGTGAGCTTGGCCGCGCGCGCGACGCCGGGTTCGATCCGGCCCGGGCGCACCAGCTTTACGCCCATGCGTGGTTGCTACAGGGCGACGCGAACCGCGCGCTGACCGAAGCCGCCAAGGCAGGTGCGCCTTATAGCGGCTATGCCATCCGCATCGGCGCGCGCGCGCTGGCGGCGCAGGGCGATGTCGCAGGCGCACAAGCCGCGCTCAGTACCCTGCTCGCCGATGCGCCCAAGGACAGCTTCGCCTGGTCCGACCTCGGGCGCATCAAATATCAAGCGGGGGACATTGCGGGCGCGATCGAATCGGCACAGCGCGCGGTCGATCTCGATGCCGATAATGTCGAGGCAATCACGCTGCGCGGCGAATTGGTGCGCGGCCAATATGGCTTGATCGCCGCACTGCCGTGGTTTGAAAATGCGCTGGGGCATGACGCTTATTATCATCCTGCGCTCATCGAATATGCCGCCACACTCGGCGATGTCGGGCGCTATACCGATATGCTGGCGGCGACGCGCAAGGCCTTGGCCGCGCGGCCGGGCAGCCCGCAAGCCTTGTATCTTCAGGCGGTGCTGGCAGCACGGGCGGGTAAAGACGATCTCGCCCGCACCTTGCTTGCGCGCACCGGCGGGCAATTGAACGCGATGCCCGGCGCGCGGCTGTTATCGGGGACGCTCGCCTATAAAGCCGGGGCCTATCAGCAAGCGATCGACGATTGGCGTGTGCTGGTTGGGCAACAGCCTACCAACATTACCGCGCGCCGCCTGCTTGGTGCAGCCTTGCTGCGCTCGGGCGATCCGCAAGGCGCGCTCGATGTGTTGCGCCCGGTCGCGCTGCGCGCCGATGCCGACAGCTACACACTCGCTCTGGTCGCGCGCGCCTTCGAACAAACGGGCGAGCGCGATTGGGCTGCGAAATATCTCGATCGTTCGGCCCTGCCGAGCGCGGTCGGCTCCGCGCCGTTCGGCATCGATGACGGTTTGTCGGCGCTGAACGACGCCGCCAGCGCTGCCCCCGCAGAACCAGTCGCGCAGCTCACGCTGATCCGCGGGCTGATCGAGGCGGGCGATACTGCCGCGGCGCTGGCCAAGCGCAGGCGCTGGTGCGGCTGACGCCGGGTGCGCCGCCTGCCTATCTCGCGCTCGGCGACACGTTGATGGCGGTGAACCGCTATGGCGACGCCGCCGACGCCTATCGCCATGCCGCCGACCTGCGCTTTGACGAACCGACCCTGTTGCGCGTGGTCGATGCGCTCGACCATGCCAACCGGCACGCCGAGGCGGGCAAGGTGCTCGCGCTGTTCGCGTCGCAAAACCCGCAAAATATCGCGGCACGGCGCTTGATCGGCCATTGGCAAATCGCGGCGCAGGATTGGGATGCCGCGATCGACACGCTGGAGGAGCTGCGCGGGCGCATCGGTGACCGCGATACCGCGCTGCTGGCCGAATTGTCCTATGCCTATACCGGGGCCGGAGACGCTGATACCGGCACGATCTATGGCAAGGCGGCCTATGCGCTTGCCCCGATGAACCCTGCCGCCAGCGATGCCTATGGTTGGGCGCTGTACCAGCAGGGCAAGAGCGAACCCGCGCTGCAATTGCTGGAAAAAGCGGCGTCGATCGCGCCCGGCCGCGCCGATCTGCGCTGGCATTTGGGGCAGGCCTATGCCGATCTCGACCGCACCGCCGAAGCCGCGACGCAAATCCGCGCGGCACTCGCCGACCCCGCCTTTGGCGACCGCGTAGCAGCCGCAGCGGCGCTCAAGGCGTTGGGATAGTTTGCCACACGAGGCCGCGCGCGGCTAAACATGCGGCCACATGACCGATCCCCTCGCCCGCATCGCCGCCGCGCTCGAACGGCTGGCCCCGCCACCACCCTCAAGCGCCGATCCGCTGGCGCACCCGGCCTATGTCTGGCGCGGCACGGTGCTGGAGCCGGTGCGCGATTTTCGGCCCTTGCCGCTCGACCGCCTGCACGGAATCGACGCGCAAAAGGCGGCGATGCACGCCAATGCCCGCCATCTGGCGGACGGAGCAGCCGCACATGACGTGCTGCTATGGGCGCGCGCGGGACCGGCAAATCGGCGCTGGTCAAAGCCGTAACCGGCGCGGTGCAGCACGAAGGCGGCGCGCTCGCGCTGATCGAAGTCGTGACCTCGCAGCTCGACACCCTGCCCAGCTTGTTCGCACAGATCGCCGACTTGCCGCGCGCATTCCTGCTGTTCCTCGACGATCTCGGCTTCGATGCCGCCGCCGATGGGCGCGCGCTGCGCTCGATGCTCGATGGCGGGGCGGAGGCGCGACCGGCCAATGCCCGCCTTGTCGTCACTTCCAACCGCCGCCATCTGGTGCCGCGCGAGATGATCGACCAGCCGACCGCCGTGAACCCGCGCGACGCCGCCGACGATGCGCTGGCGCTCGCCGATCGCTTTGGCCTCAGTCTAGGCTTCCATGTCGTCGATCAGGACGGCTATCTCGCGATCGTCGCCGGTTATGCGCACGCCTATGGTTTGCCGTTCGATCCGGCAGACGCGGTTGGCTGGGCAACCCGCCGCGGCGCGCGTTCAGGCCGCGTGGCGTGGCATTACATCGTCGATCTGGCGGGGCGAAACGGGCGGTCGCTAACCTAACGATCCTGCCCGTTCCGGGGAGGATTTAGGCGAGGCTCTCCACCATCTCGGCCAGTTCCAACCAGCGCAGTTCGGCGGCGTTCTTGTCTTCCTGCGCCTGGCCGATCGCTTCCATCAGCCGCTCGAACAACGCCGGGTCGCGCGTGTAGAGATCGGGGTCTTCCAGCAACGCCTGGTCACGCGCGATCGCGGCATCAAGCGCCTCGATCCGCTTGGGCAGCAGCTCGTAATCGCGCTGGTCCTTGTACGTCAGCTTGACCTTGGTGCCCGGCGGCGGCGGCGGGGCAGCCGAGGTTGCATTCCTGGCGATCGCGCCGCGCTTGGTCGGCGCGGCGGCCTTGCGACGGCGCTCCCAATCCTCATAGCCGCCCGCCACGACATCGACCGTACCCGACCCGTCGAGCCCGAGCGTGATCGTCACCGTGCGATCGAGAAAGTCGCGGTCGTGGCTGACGATCAGCACCGTGCCATCATAGTCGCCGATCACATCCTGTAACAGATCGAGCGTTTCGAGGTCGAGATCGTTGGTCGGCTCGTCCAGCACCAGCAAATTGGACGGCTTGGCGAATTCGCGCGCCAGCAACAGGCGCGAGCGCTCACCGCCCGACAGCGTGCCGATCTTGGCATCCAGCACGCCCGGCTCGAACAGGAATTCCTTCAAATAGCCGACGACATGTTTGCGAATGCCCTGCACCTCGATCCAGTCGCCGCCATCGGCGAGCACGTCGCGGATTGTCTTGTCGGGGGCCATCTTGCTGCGCTGCTGATCGATCACGATCTTCTCGATCGTCTTGGCGAAGCGGATCGTGCCGCTATCGGGCTCCAACTCGCCGGTGAGCAGCTTGAGCAGGGTCGATTTGCCCGCGCCGTTCGCGCCGACGATGCCGATGCGGTCCTTGCGCGTCACGCGCAGCGACAAATCGCGGATGATGGTGCGGTCGCCAAAACGCCTTGGAGATATGCTTGGCGTCGATCACCACCTTGGAGCGCGCATCGTCGCTGCCGATGGTGAGGTTGGCCGCCCCCTGCGGCCCGACCATCGCCGCGCGTTCGGCGCGCATTTCGACCAGCTTGGTCAGGCGGCCCTGGTTGCGCTTGCGCCGCCCGGTGACGCCGCGCAGCAGCCAATGCTCTTCCAGCTTCAGCTTGGCGTCGAGCTTTTCGGCATTGCGTTGCTCATCTGCATAGACTTGCTCGGTCCAAGCATCGAACCCGCCAAAGCCGATTTCGGCGCGCCGCAAATTGCCCCGGTCCATCCACAAGGTCTGCTTGGTCAGCTTGGTCAGGAAGGTGCGGTCATGGCTGATGACGACAAAGGCACCCCGGAAACGCTGGAGCCATTCCTCGATCCATTCGATCGCGCCGATGTCGAGGTGGTTGGTCGGCTCATCGAGCAGCAGCACGTCGGGATTCTGCGCAAACGCGCGCACGATCGCGGCGCGGCGGCGCTCACCGCCCGAGGCCTTGGCCGCTTCACGCGTCAGGTCGATGCCGAGTTGGTCGGCAATCGCCTCAGCCTCATGCCGCTGCGGCGCATCCTCGCCCGCCAGCACATAATCGGCCAGCGTCGCGAAACCGGTCATCGCCGGTTCCTGCTCCAGCTGGATCACGCGCGTGCCGGGCACGATCGTGCGGCGGCCCTCGTCCGAATCGATCTTGCCGCCGAGCAATTTGAGCAAGGTCGTCTTGCCCGCGCCATTGCGCCCGATCAGCGCCAGCCGATCACGCGGCCCGACATGAATGTCGAGCCCGCGAAACAACCAGCCCGAGCCTTGAATGACGCCGAGATTTTCATATGCAAGAATTGGTGCAGCCATAGCGTGTGCGCCCTAACGATGTAGCGCAGCTAAATCGAGGCTTTCCGCACATCGCCGACTTTACCGCGACGCATGTCCTGCTCCCGGCTCCCATCGGGAGAGGGAGGGGCACGCCGCGAAGCGGTGGGAGGGTGAGGGTGATCCGCTATGCCGCCGCGCCCGGATCACCCTCATCCGGCGCTTCGCGCCACCTTCTCCCACAGGGAGAAGGATTGATAACCGGTCTTGCGCGGGTCCGTCGCGCCTCCAACCCCCGTCCCCGCTCATTCACAGGCTGTTCAACGCTGACTGCCTATGCCAATCCCATGACGATGCTCGTACCCATCCTGTTTGGACTGGCCACCGCAACGGCACCGCTGCCGACCGACGGCGTGCAACTCCAGCGCGCCGATCAGCGCGAAGCGTGGCGCGCGCGCAGGAAGGCCGCATCCTCCCACTCAAGGAAATCGAGGGCCGCGTGTTGCCATCGATGCGCGGCAGCCAGTATCTCGGCTTCGACTTCGAGCCCGATCGCGGGATTTACACGCTGAAGTTCCTGCGCGATGGAACCGTCATCTGGGTCGAGGTGGACGGGCGTTCCGGCCAGATCCTCGGCCGCACCAGCAACTAAGCGCGGCCAGCGCCGTCCTAAGGGGAACTTTCATGCGTGTTCTGATCGTCGAGGATGAACCCAATCTCGGCCAGCAATTGAAGGCCACGCTGGAGGGGGCAGGTTATGCGATCGACCTCGCCACCGATGGCGAGGAAGGCCATTTCATGGGCTCGACCGAGAATTACGACGCGATCATCCTCGATCTCGGCCTCCCCGAAATCGACGGCCTCACCGTGCTCGACCGCTGGCGCAAGGAAGGCCGCACCGCCCCCGTGCTGGTGCTGACCGCCCGCGACAGCTGGTCCGACAAGGTCGCCGGGCTCGATGCCGGGGCCGATGATTATGTCGCCAAGCCGTTCCAGTCGGAGGAATTGATCGCCCGCCTGCGCGCGCTCATCCGCCGCGCCTCGGGCAATGCCTCGTCGGAACTAACCGCCGGCGACGTGCGGCTCGACACGCGCAGCGGCAAGGTCACGCTGGCCGGCGAACCGGTCAAGATGACCGCGCAGGAATATAAATTGCTCAGCTATCTGCTCCACCACAAGGGCAAGGTGGTCAGCCGCACCGAGCTGATTGAACATATTTACGACCAGGATTTCGACCGCGATTCGAACACGATCGAAGTGTTCGTCACCCGCATTCGTAAAAAGCTCGGCCAGGACGTGATCACCACCATTCGCGGGCTTGGCTACAGCCTTGAAGATCCGGATGCATAATGGCTGACGCGCCGGGCACGGATTTCGTCGTCGTCCCGGCGAGCGAAGGCGCGGTGGCGCACGAGCACGTGTCCCCACCCTTGCCACCGCTCGACACCGAGCCGCGCGCGACGATCGCGACGCGCACGACGGGATCGCTCAGCCGCCGCATGATCCTGATCGCGGCGGGGGTGGATTCTGCTGCTGTTGACCGGCGGCGGCTTCGCGCTGGACCGCGTGCTGACCACCGCGATCACCCAGAATTTCGACGACCAGCTCGAATATGTACTGACCGCGCTGATCGTCTCAGCGGAAATCGGGCCGCAAGGCGAAGTGTTCAACAATCGCGAGCTTGCCGACCAGCGCTTCCTCGAACCCAATTCGGGGCTGTATTACCAGATCAGTGCGCCGGGACAGGAGCCCTATCCGTCGCGCTCCTTATGGGACCGCCGACTTGCTTATGGCAGCGCGCATAATGATCTTGGCATCCATGCCTATGACAGCGACCAGTTCGTCGATCCCCGCACCGACAATCCCGAGCGGCTGCGCATCGTCGAACGCGACGCGACGCTGCCCGGCTCCAAGGTGCGCTGGCGTTTCCAGGTTGCGCAAAATCGCGAGGGGCTCGACGCGCAGATCAAAGTGTTGCGCAAGACGCTGGTGCGCAGCTTCGCGCTGCTCGGCTTCGGCCTGATCGTGATGGCGGCGCTGCAGACCTTTTACGGGCTGTGGCCGCTGCGCAAGGTGCGCGAGGAAATCGCCCGGATGCGCGCGGGCAAATCGCGCCAGATCGAACGGCCGATGCCGATCGAGGTCGCGCCGATGGTCGAGGAATTGAACGGCCTGATCGCGCATAACGAACGCCAGGCCGAGGAAGCGCGCCGCCATGCCGGCAATCTGGCGCACGCGCTGAAGACGCCGCTCACCGTCATCATGAACGCCGCCACCGCCCAGGCCGATGATCTCGGCGAAACCGTGGTGCGCGAGGCGCGCACGATGCGCCGCCAGGTCGACCACCACCTCGCCCGCGCCCGCGCGGTCGGCAGGCGCGGCTCGGCGCATAGCCGGGCGGACGTGTGGCCCAGCCTCGAATCGGTCGAGCGCGCGGTCGGCATACTCTATCGCCACGTCCGCATCGACACCGACGGCCCCAAGGATCTGCAAGTCCATGTCGAGCGGCAGGATCTCGACGAAATGCTCGGCAATCTGATCGAAAATGCCGCAAAATATGGCGGCGGCAGCGTGTTCGTCACCGTGTCCAAGCATTCGGGCTTCGTCGAATTCCTGATCGAGGATGACGGCGTCGGCATCCCCGAGGAACAACGCATCCGCATCTTCGATCGCGGCGTGCGGCTCGATTCCGGCAAGCCCGGCACCGGCCTCGGCATGGCGATCGTCCGCGACGTAGCGGAGATTTACGAGGGCACGGTCTCGCTGGAAGAGAGCGAGGATCTGGGCGGGCTGCTGGTGCGACTGAGGCTCCCGGCCGCGATTGAGGGGCGGCGCTTGTCTGGGAGCCGCCCCAATCCCAGCCCTTCAGCGTGTCCGAGCACGATCCTGAAACTGGCCGTTCGAGCTGCCCTGCGCTACGACGCGAACAGATGCAGGGCTGCGTATTGCAAGAGCATGATGGTCTTCCCATCGCGAATTTCGCCAGACCCGATCATCGACAGTGCCGTGTCTATTGCGATCTCGAAGACAGCGATGTCCTCGCCTTCCTCCGCATTCCCGCCGCCCTTCGCGACCCGATCTTCCGGTCGATACCGGCCGACAAAGAAGTGCAACCGCTCGGTCACCGAACCGGGGCTCATAAAGGCATCGAAGACCTGGCGGACCTCCCCGACGCGAAAGCCGGTCTCCTCCGCCGTCTCCGCGCGGATACGGACTTCGGGTTCCGCGTCGTCCAGCAGGCCGGCAGGAACCTCGATCAGCAGATCGTCATGCCCGTTGACGAAGGCGGGGTAGCGGAACTGGCGGGTAAGAATGACCGTGCGACGTTCGGGATCGTATAGGAGGATAGCTGCGCCATTCCCGCGATCGTAGGTTTCGCGCGACTGCCGCTGCCAACTGCCATCCTGTCGCTGAAAGTCGAACACGGTCTTTTTGAGAACGTACCAATTGTCCGACAGGACGGTGACCTCGTCTACCCGCACACGATCGGCGATGCTCATAGCTGCTCCTTGATGCTTGAAGGCAGCGGGTTCCATCCACCCGCTGGACGGCCGCCATTTTCCGTGCAATATCGTGCAGAGTCAATGATTATCGTGCAAACGAGACAAGAATGCTGACCACGGAACGCAAGGCCCTGATCCAGAAGATCCTCCGCCGGGATGGACGGTTGATCGCCAAGACGTTCAGCAAGGAGATCGGCGTGTCGGAGGACACGATCCGGCGCGATCTGCGCGAACTTGCGGGCGAAGGCCTGTTGCAACGCGTCCATGGCGGTGCGCTGCCAGCCTCGCCGGCGGTGGCGGACTTCGCAGCGCGCGAGGAGCTTGGCTCTCCCGCCAAGGTGGCGCTGGGGCGGCACGCGGCCCGCCAAATTCAACCAGGGCAGATTGTCTTTTTGGATGGCGGGACGACGAATGTACAACTGGCGCGGGCATTGCCCCACGATCTTCGGGCGACCATCGTGACCCATAGCCCGAGCATCGCGGTCGAATTGGTGCGGCACCCGCTTGTCGATGTGCAGATTATTGGTGGCCGTCTCTTCAAGCACTCGATCGTCGCAACCGGTGCGGCGAGTGCCGAGGCGATCTCCCGCATTCGCGTCGATACCTATTTCATGGGGGTGACCGGGTTGCACCCCGATCTCGGTGCAACGACGGGCGACGCGGAGGAAGCGGGGATCAAGCGTTTGATCGCGCGCCAGTCTGCCGAGACGGTGGTTCTTGCCTCCCGCGAGAAGCTGGGAGCGGGGTCCCCGTACCAGATCCTTCCACTAGCGGAAATCACGACGCTGGTGACCGAAGATGGCTTACCTTCGGACGTGCGCCACATGTTCCGTCACATGGCAGTCGAAACCATTCCGGTCTGAAAGCGACGCATGTTTTCGCCGGCAAGGCGGACATACTCGCTTTCCCCAACAACCCGCGCGATTTCCCCGGCCAGGTTCAGGATCGGCAAGGATTGCAGCCAGCCGTGCCAAACGCCTCCCCTCCCTGAAAGGGAGGGGCTGGGGGTGGGTTGGCCAGCCGCGCGGACGGAGGTGTCAGGCACACGCTCGGTCACGACTTTTGTGCTACGATGGACGTAGGTTTCCGTTCGACACGCCCCGATGGTGGCCAGTCTCGGGGTTTGATATGCAACCGTATGTCACACGTTCAGCGCAAAATCGTGATTGTTTCCGGTGCCCCGGGGGCAGGTAAGACGACACTCGCCGTGCCGCTGGCTCAGCGGCTCGGCTTCCCGCTCTTTTCCAAGGATTTCATCAAAGAGACGCTGACCGACGTGCTTGGTGACGGCAGTGGCGACATCGCCGCCTCCCGCCGGATCGGCAGTGCCTCGATGGAACTCATCTGGCAGTTGGCGAGCAACGCGCCGCAAGCGGTCTTGGAAGCGAATTTCCGACCCTATAGCGACTATGAGCGGGAACGGCTGGCCAGCCTGCAAGCCTCCATCATAGAAGTTCATTGCGATTGCGGCCCCGCCGAAACAGCGAAGCGATTTCGTGAACGGGCCGCCGCCAACGGTCATCATGCCGCTCACCCTCTGAAAGAGCTGCCCGCTGAAATGCTCGCCGAATATGATCGCCCGATGAGAATAGGTCCGGTCATTGAGGTAGACACGCGAAGCCCGGTCGTTCTGGAGTGGGTCTTGGCAGAGGTAAAACGGCTTTCCTGACCGGCAGAAAGTGCCCCAGCAAACGCCGCGCACTTCGGTGGTCGGCAGATGCCACGCGATTTCCTCCGCCCGATTCAGGATCGGCGTCGATTGTAGCAGAATCCTGAGCCTAAGCCGCCAGCGCCAGTTCGCGCATCGCCTGCGCCGTAATCTCCATGCTGCGTTTGCGCGCGGCGTGATCGTAGATCGAGCTCGCGATCATCAGTTCGTCCACCACCCGGTGCGCTCGACAAACGCGGCGATCTCGCGCGCGACCTTGGCCGGGCCGCCCACCGCCGAGCAGGACAAGACATGATCGAGGATCGCCGCGCCCTGCGGCCCCAGGCTCGCGCGATAGCCCGCGACCGGCGGCGGCAATTGCCGCGGGTTGCCGGTGCGCAAGGCGACGAACGCCTGTTGCTGCGAACTCGCCAGCAATTCCGCCTCGTCATCGCTGTCGGCGGCGAACACGTTGAAGCCCGCCATCACATAGGGCTTGGCGAGCGCCGCGGACGGCCGGAAGGTGCGGCGATAAATATCGATCGCCGCCATCAGCGCATCGGGCGCGAAGTGCGACGCGAAAGCATACGGCAAGCCCAGCATCGCGGCGAGTTGCGCACCGAACGTGCTCGATCCCAGGATCCACAAGGACACATCCGCCCCCGCCCCCGGTGTCGCGCGAATGCCGGTCTGGCCGTCATCGGCGAAATAGCTTTGCAGCTCCATCACATCCTGCGGAAAGGCATTGGCGTCGCTGTCGAGGTTGCGGCGCATCGCGCGCGCGACGATCTGGTCCGATCCCGGAGCCCGGCCGAGCCCCAGGTCGATCCGCCCCGGAAACAGCGCGTCGAGCGTGCCGAACTGTTCGGCAATGGCGAGCGGCGCATGGTTGGGCAGCATGATCCCGCCCGCACCGATGCGGATGGAGGACGTAGCGTTGCCGATATGCGCCAGCACCACCGATGTCGCCGCGCTGGCAATGCCGGTCATGCCGTGATGTTCGGCGGTCCAATAGCGTGTGAAACCGAGCCGCTCGACATGCGCGGCAAGGTCGGCGGCATTGGCCAAGGCTTGCGCAACGCTGCCGCCTTCGATGACGGGGACGAGATCGAGCAGGGAATATTGGGTCATAAGAGGGATGTGGGGAGGCCAGCGGGTGTTTCAAAGCCCCTCCCCTTCAGGGGAGGGGTTTGGGGGTGGGGTAGCGGCGGCGGAGCGGGCTTGATGCCCGCTTCGACGCTATGGTCTGGGCGCAGCGTTTGCTGGACGGCCCCACCCCAACCCCTCCCCTGAAGGTGAGGGGCTTTCCGCACTCCACGCCTTGCCCCCCTCGCCCACCCCGCTTAGAGCCTGCGCGACATGGACCCGCGCCTCGCCCATATCCGCACCTGGATCTTCGATCTGGATAACACGCTCTATCCCGCGAGCGCGCGGCTGTTCGACAAGATCGACGCCAAGATGGGTGCCTATATCGCCGCCAAGTTCGAGGTCGATCTGGTCGAGGCCCGCCGCATTCAGAAGGGCTATTTCCACGGCCACGGCACCACGCTCGCCGGGCTGATGGCCGAGCATGATGTCGATCCGCACGCGTTCCTCGATTTCGTCCACGATATCGAAATGGACGTGCTCGAAGAAAATGCCCCGCTCGCCGCCGCCATCGCGCGGCTGCCGGGGCGCAAGATCGTCTTCACCAATGCCGACACGCCCTATGCCACGCGCGTGCTCGGGCGGTTGGGTCTCGGCGAAAGCTTCGAGGCGATCCACGACATTCATGCGATGGACTTGCTGCCCAAGCCGCAAGCCTCGGCCTATGCCGGGCTGTGCGCGGCGTTCGACATCGTACCCGAGCAGGCGATCTTCTTCGAGGACATGGCCCGCAACCTCGCGCCCGCCAAGGCGATCGGCATGACGACGGTGTGGGTCGACAATGGCTCCGAACAGGGGCCGGACGAGGACCGCAGCTATATCGATTTTACCTGCGCCGATGTGACGGCGTGGCTTCACGAGCATATGGGGGAAGCATGAGCGATCTGCAGCACACGATCGAAGCCGCATGGGACGCGCGCGACACGATCGGGTTTGGCACCACGGGCGCGGTGCGCGACGCAGTTGACAGCGTGCTCGACCAATTGGGTGCGGGCGCGGTGCGCGTCGCCGAACCCGAGGGCGACGGCTGGACAGTCAATCAGTGGCTCAAAAAGGCGGTGCTGCTCTCCTTCCGCCTCAACGATAACAGCCTGGTCGAGGGCGGCGCTGGCGGCGCGCCCGCGTTCGACAAGGTGCCCTCCAAATTCGCCGGCTGGGGCGAGGCCGAGTTCCGCGCGGGCGGCTTCCGTGTCGTACCGGGTGCGGTCGCGCGGCGCGGCAGCTTCATCGGCAAGGGCGCGATCCTGATGCCGAGCTTCGTCAATATCGGTGCCTATGTCGGCGAAGGCACGATGGTCGACACCTGGGCGACGGTCGGTTCCTGCGCCCAGATCGGCAAGAACGTGCACATCTCGGGCGGCGCGGGGATTGGCGGCGTGCTCGAACCGCTCCAGGCCGACCCGGTGATCATCGGCGACGGCGCGTTCATCGGCGCGCGCAGCGAAGTGGCCGAGGGCGTGCGCGTCGGCGAAGGCGCGGTGCTGTCGATGGGCGTCTATCTCGGTGCCTCGACCAAGATCGTCGACCGCGCGACCGGCGACGTGTATCGCGGCGAAGTGCCGCCTTATGCCGTGGTCGTGCCCGGCAGCATGGGCGGCGGCGACGGCAAGCCCGCGCTCTATTGCGCGGTCATCGTCAAGCGCGTCGACGCGCAAACGCGCAGCAAGACCAGCATCAACGAATTGCTGCGAGACTAATTTCCTCCCCTCCCGCTGCGGGAGGGGCTGGGGGAGGGCAGTCTGCCGCGAGCGCAACGCCGCTATCACATCCCCTCCCCTACCCCCCCGCCAGGGGGAGGGGAAATCTGGCTCGACACACGCAAAGGCTCTGCTAACCGACACGCAAACGATAAGAGGATTCCTGATGAACACCACCCGCTCCAAAAACGCTCGACCGAGTCCTCGTGCTGGAAATGGTGCGCGTCACCGAAGCGGCGGCGATTGCCGCGTCGAAGCTGACCGGGCGCGGGGATGAAAAGGCTGCGGACGCAGCGGCGGTCGAGGCAATGCGCGCCGCGCTCAACAACCTCTATATGGACGGCACCGTGGTGATCGGCGAGGGCGAGCGCGACGAAGCGCCGATGCTGTTCATCGGCGAGAAAGTCGGCTCGGCGATCGGCAAGGGCCCCAAGATCGACATCGCACTCGATCCGCTGGAGGGCACCACGATCTGCGCCACCGCCGGCCCAAACAGCCTCGCCGTGCTCGCCATCGCCGAGGAAGGCGGGCTACTCAACGCCCCCGACGTGTACATGGACAAGATCGCCTGCGGCCCGGGCTATCCCGAGGGCATTATCGATCTCGACAAATCGCCGACGGAGAATGTCCGCGCGCTCGCCGCTGCCAAGGGGGTGGAACCGCGCGAGATCATCGCCTGCGTGCTCGATCGCCCGCGCCACCAGAAACTGATCGCCGAACTGCGCGAAGTCGGCTGCGGCATCATGCTGATCGGCGATGGCGACGTCGCGGGCGTGATCGCGACCACCAACCCCGACACCACCATCGACATCTATATGGGTGCGGGTGGCGCGCCCGAGGGCGTGCTGGCGGCAGCGGCGCTGCGCTGCGTCGGCGGGCAGTTCAAGGGCCGACTGCTGTTCCGCAACGATGATGAGCGCGCCCGCGCCGCCAAATGGGGCGTGACCGAACTCGACAAGCAATATGATCTGACCGAGCTCGCGCGCGGCGATTGCATCTTCGCGGCAACCGGCGTCACCGATGGGTCGCTGCTCGCAGGCGTCAAGCGCAAGGGCCATGTGATGACCACCGAAAGCGTGGTGATGCGCGCCAGCTCGGGCACGGTGCGCTGGGTCAAGGGCGAACACCGCATCTGAGGCGAAACGGCCTACCCGAAATCCGTCATGCCGGGCTTGTCCCGGCATCCACCGTGCCGCACATTCCGAACGTAAAGATTCGCGGCACCGTGGACCCCGGCACAAGGCCGGGGTGACGGGTGTGGAGTTTGGGGGCGTTATGCGAACACTGAAAATCCTTCTCGCGGCCAGTGCCGCGCTGCTCCCGGTCGCGCTCGTCGCTCGCCCGCAAGCCGCCCCGGCTCCCGCAGCGCAAGCGCAATCCCCCTACAGCTATGAAGAAGTGATGGTCCCGATGCGCGATGGCGCGCGGCTACAAACCGTCATCCTGCGGCCACGCGGCAAGACCGGCCCGCTGCCGATCCTGTTCCAGCGCACCCCCTATGGCGTGCCCGATGCGCCCCCGGCCAAGGTCCCCGGCAACCAGGTCTCGCTCGACAAAGACGGCTATATCTACGTCTACCAGTCGATGCGCGGTCGCTTCAAATCGGACGGCGTGTTCACGCTGTCGACTGCGGTCCATCCCGGCCAACCCAAGGTCACCGATGAATCGACCGATGCCTATGACAGCATCGACTGGCTGGTGAAGCATGTGCAGGGCAACACCGGCAAGGTCGGCATGTGGGGCGTGTCCTACCCCGGCTTCGCTGCCGCCGTCGCGCTGATCGGCCCGCACCCCGCGCTGAAGGCGGTCAGCCCGCAAGCCGCCTGGATCGATTATTGGAAGTCCGACGATCTCCACCGCAATGGCGCGCTGCGCCTCAGCTACGCGACCGACTGGCTGTCGATGCTCCAGCTCGACAAGACCAAGGACACCGACTTTCAGTATGACCGCTACGACACCTATGACTGGTTCCTGAGCAAAGGCCCGGTCGCGGAAATCGACCGGCAAGTGTTCAAGGGCCAGGTGCCGATGTTCACTGCCCTGCTCGACCATCCCAATCACGATCGCTTCTACACCGATCAGCGCTGGAGCGACAAACTCGGCAAGACGACGGTGCCGACGCTCAACGTCGCGGGCTATTGGGATCAGGAAGACCCGTGGGGCTCCTGGCAGATCTATTTCAAGCAAGCGCAGAACGACCCCGATCATCTGGCGACGATGGTGGCGGGGCCATGGGCGCATGGCTGGTGGCAAGGCCCGACCGCCGCGCTGGGACCAATCCCGTACGGCGTGCCGAGCGGCCCACAATTCCAGGAACAGATCCAGGCGCCGTTCTTCGCCTATTGGTTGCACGGCACCGGCCCGCGCCCGACCTCGGGGGTGAAGAGCTTCCAGAGCGGGAGCTGGACGTGGAAAAGCTATCCCGGCTGGCCCGTGCCCGGCGCAAAAGCGACCGACCTCTATCTCCACGCCGATGGCTCGCTCTCCTTCACCGCACCCGCCGCCAGCGAAGGCTGCCGCGACTATGTGTCGGATCCGGCCAACCCCGTCCCCTTCCGCCCGCGCCCGATGTCGGGCACCTATCTCTCGCCCGATTGGTCGTGGTGGGAAGCCGCCGACCAACGCTTCCTACAGGGCCGCCCCGATGTGCTGAGCTACACCAGCGCGCCGCTTGATGCCGATCTGACGGTGACGGGCAGCGTGCTCGCCGAGCTCGCCGCCGCCACCAGCGGCACCGACAGCGATTTCGTCGTCAAGCTGATCGACGTCTATCCCGAAGATGCGGTCAAGGCCCCCGAACATCCCAAGCCCGGCGATTATGCCAAGTCGCTGAACGGCTACCAATTGCCGATCGCGATGGACGTCCGCCGCGGCCGCTTCCTCGCCAGCGACACCACGCCGCAAGCGCTGGTGCCGAACAAGGTCACGCACTGGGACGTGCCCTTGCGCGAACACGACCATGTCTTCCTGAAGGGCCACCGCATCATGGTGCAAGTGCAGTCGAGCTGGTTCCCGGTAATCGACCGCAACCCGCAAAGCTTCGTCCCCAACATCGCCCGCGCCACGCCTGCCGATTTCGTCAAGGCCACGCAGCAGGTGTGCGCCGGATCGAAGATCGTGCTGCCGGTAGTGCGGTAGAGTCTCCCGCCCACGCCGGATCGCGCCGTAGCAAGCGGCTGGCGCGGCTCAGGGTTTCGCGGCGGGGCTTGGCAAAACGCGGATCGTAACCGGTGCTGTGCCAAAGACTTCGGCGGCGCGGGCTTTCAATTGGTCGAGCGACAGCGCGGCCAGCGCGCTTTGATAGCCACGCGCGCGCGCAACGCGTCGGGCTGCGTCTGCGCCCAGTCGAGCGCATTGAGCCACCAGGCGTTGGTCCGCATATCAAGCGCGGCGCGCGCTTTCATCGGTGCCGTCACGCGCGCCAGTTCCTCCGCAGTCGGCCCCAATTCGCCGAGTGAACTCGCAATCGTGCGAAGCGTCCGTTCGGCAAGCGGAACGTCGCCGGTGGCGACTTCGACGATCGCACCGATATAGCCAAAGCCGCGCACACTGGTCGATGCCGCATATAAAAGGCGCGGGAGAATAGGTCGCACCCGACGTCTGGCGCAGATCGTTGAAAAGCCGGGTCCGCAGGATCTCGTCGAGAACAGCCTGGGAAATACCGTCATTGGGGTCGAAGCCGTCGTGCGCCCGCCAAGCCGACACCACCAGCGCACGCCCGGCATCGCCGTGATGGGACCACACGATCGGCTCGCCGCCCGTCGGGAACTTCGGATCGGGCCCGGCGTCGTGCAGCGGCTGGGCGCGGCGCGGGGGGAGTGCGCCGAGCGTTTCCGCAGTCGCCGCAATCGCTTTATCGACATCGATATCGCCGACGATCGTGACCTCGATCGGGGCATCGGCAAGGATCGGTGCGAAACGCTGCCGGCTCTGCGAGAAACTCAATCCGGCGACGTCGGCCAGATCGAGCGGCGCGAACCGCAGATCGCCGTTGCTGAACACCGGCCAGTGCCGTGCAAAAGCCGCCATCGCCGTCGCGTCCGCCTTTTGCAGCGCCGCCTCTACCCGTGCTTGCACCAAGGCGTCGGCATGCGGATCAAAATCGGGCTTGCCGACAAGATCCGCCCAAAGCCGAAGCTGATCGGACAACGATGCCGGGTTATTCTGCCCCTTGAACTGGACGACATTCGTTCCGAGCGCGACCGAATCGACCGACACTTGTGTCGCCCGCAAACCCGCGAGCAATTGCTCGGCGCTCAGCCCGGCGACGCCGCCGAGGTACAGCATCGACAGCGGCGGCGCGACCGGGCGTTCGCCATGTGGCATGGCCAGCAACCCGCCGCCCAACCGCATCGTGGTCAACACCTCATTGGCGCGGAAATCGGTATGTTTGATGTTGAGCCGGACGCCGTTCGCAAATCGTATCTGTTCGACACCCAGGTCATCGACATGATGCCGCTCGACGACGGTGCCCGCAGGCCCGGGAACGGGCAATTGCTTGGCGACGGCGAGGGTGAGATCGCGCGTCGGCAGCGGACCGCGATGCGCCAGGGCGTAAGCATCTCGCACAAGCGCCGAGGATGCGGGCAATGCCTCCGAGCCGGCAACCGCGATCGCCGGCGGCGTTTCCCGCCACACCGCATTATAGGCCGCCGCGATGTCCGCCGGGGACGCAGCGTTGAGCACTTCCGAGATGCGCTGGAAGTTCCGCTCCGGAAGCACAAAGACCTGGCGATCGGCATAGGCAGCCACAATGCCGTTGGCGAGTTCGGACGAGGTCCGCGCGGCGGCGCGCAACGACGCACTGCGTGCGCCCTTCAAGGTATTGGTAACGGCGCGATCGACTTCCGGGACGGTGAATCCCGTCACCAGCGGTCGGCGCGTCTCCTGCTCGAGCAGCGTCAGCGCCTCGTGCCATTTGCCGGTACGGAAATTCGCGGAGAAGGAATAAAATTCGGCGAGCTCAGGCCAGCGCGAGGTTTGGAAAGAAACCGAGGCGATCGGAACCTGCGGGCTGGTCAACACCAGCCGCTCGAGCCGATCGCGCACGATGGCCATGCCGAGCGTCGCCAAGATCGCATCGTGCCGCGTCGCCGCCGTCGGCACGACGTTGGGCTGCGGCTTTGCCACGCCAAGGGTCAGCAAATCGGTAAGTCCGGCTTCTTGCACGACGGATGCGGACGCGGTGCGCGGTTGAAACAGCACGGGCTTGAGCGCGGAAATCGGCGCGGACGGCCGTTTCCAGCTTGCAAACGCAGCCTCAAGTGCCTTGCCGGTTTCGCTCGGGTCGACATCGCCCACCACGACGAGAAAAGCGGTGTCGGGCCGATACCAACGGTCATGAAACGCGCGCAACTGGTCCGCCGTAATGGTATGAAGCGAGGCCAGCCGTTGCGCAGGCTTTTCCCACAAATAGGGCAGTTCGGGATAGAATTGCTGCCGCAGCGCCCGGGCTGCGCGTGTTGCCTGCGTCTCGCCGCCCGCAATCTCCGCCCCCACCACACCCTTTTGCCGCTCAACCTCGTTGGCGTCGAACAGCGCGCCATCGCTAAACCCGCGCAGGAATCGCAGCGCGAGCGCCAGCTTCTCGGTCGTCACTTGCGGGATCGAAAGGCTGTACACTGTGCCGCGCGCAGAAGTCGCGCCGTTGACATCACCCCCCAATTGCAGACCGGCCGATTGCAATTGCGCGATTGCATCGCCCTTGGGAAACGTCGTGGTCGCGCCGAACGCCATATGCTCGACGAGATGCGCAAACTCCTTTTCGTTGGCGGACTGCTGCGCGGTGCCGACCGCAATATGATATTCGACGACAGCGACCCCCTTGGGCTCGGCGCTGCGCATGACCGCGTAGCGCAGGCCATTGGCGAGTTCGCCGTAGTGGATCGCGGGATCGGGGGTCTCGCCACGCTCTTCGGCAACCCATAACGGAGTTTGTGCGGACGCGCAGGGCGAGCCAATCACCGCGAAGGCCACAGCGACCACCCAAAGCCTTCGCATCCGCCCGTTCCCTATTCGCGCGCCAAGCAGGCCGGGGGGCGTAAGCCACCTCCCCCTTCCGCTCGATTCATGTCGCTATCTTGTTATTTTTGAAACTTTAAAAGTGATTCGTAAACTATCAAAACGACCGCGTTAAACAAACCAATGCCGTTCAAAACACCGCCGACAATGCGACGGTGCGACATCCAAGGGGCGGCTTGCGATCCCCAATTTTCGGCATCGGTTCATTCCCGCTTGCGACGGCGCAAACGACAGCGGAGTGGGTCGCCAATTCGGGTCTCGCGGCCTAGATCGCTCGACGGTGCGCTTGACGCTCATGCTCGTAGCGGCTTGGGCTGCACGCGCCTGATCCGCTATGAAAGCAATCTCTTATGACGCTGTCAGACCTCCTCGTACCCACTTACGTGCAGATGCTCGGCGCGTTGTCGAAGTGGCTTGCCAAAGCTGAGGCCCAGCGACCGACCGGCGGCGCAGACGCCTTGTTGGGCGCGCGGCTCGCGCCGGACATGTTTCCTTTGGCGACCCAGGTGCGCTTCGCATGTCGGCAAGCGCAGGAAGGAGTCTTCCGGCTGTTGCAACGAGACTTTCCGCCGTCGTTGCAGATCCTGCTGGACGAAGGGCGCAACGCCGACGAGCGGCCGGGCACCGTGGCAGACGCACAAGCCCGGATCGCGGAAACGCTGGCGATCGTAGAGTCCGCCGGGGCAGCGGGCATCGCAATTGAACCTGCGACCCCAATTGCCCATGCTCTGCCGAACGGCATGATTTTGGACCTCACTGCGCAGCAATACGCCCGCGACTGGGCGCTGCCACAATTCTATTTCCACGTGATGACTGCCTATTCGATCCTTCGAGCTCAAGGCATTGATCTCGGGAAAGCCGATTACGCCTCACATATGTTCCAATATTTCCGCGCCCCTGCAGCGTCCTGAGGCTGGCACACAGGGCGCAAATCGCTCCGATGCGGGATGGATGTTTCTTGGGAGCCCCAGACATTCAGTGCGGCTGTAGGCCGCACTCGTTCATCGCGGCGCTGCCCCATGATCGCGCGATCGACGCCGCTGCGCTTACTGAGCGTGGCGAGGCTCGAGCCACCCGCCATCGGCCAACCAGTCGTGCAGACGGTCCGGCCAATGCAGGATCGAGATGCGGTTCGATTCGTCCAGATTGAAGGCATGGCCGCTCTCGGCATACATATGGAGTTCCGCCGACATGCCATTGGTGCGCAACTGTTCATACAGCGCCACAGAGGGTGCAGCACAGCATGGGTCAATGGATCCCGCAACAATGAACGCTGGCGGCGCTTGCTTGATCGCTTTGGCGGGGATTCCGCGCGGCCCCGGGAAAACCAGGATTTGAAAGTCCGGCCGTGCCAGCTCGGTATCGATCGCGTCACGTTTCGGACGACCAGCAGGCTCGGGATTGTCGGCGATCAGCGAGACAAGCTCGCCGCCGGCCGAAAAGCCCATGACGCCGACCCGCTTAGGATCGATGCCATACGCGCGGCATTGGCACGAACCCATCGCACCGCACGTCGCGCGTCATCGGCGGCATCGCCTTCCACCGAATAAGGCGAGCCAGGCTCATTCGCGAGGCGATATTTAACGACGAAGGCCGATATCCCCATCCGGTTGAGCGCCACTGCGGCCTTGGTCCCCTCATTGGTCCAGACAAGCAATTTGTGCCCGCCGCCAGGAAAGATCACCACTGCGGCACCGCTATTGTGATCGCGGTTGGCCGGATAGGCGATCACCGATGGCCGGTGGATGTTGCGCACCCAATAGTCGCGACCGATTTCCGCTTCCGTGCTTCGCGCGCCGACGCCCGGCGCGCCCGTCGGCCAAAGCGGCACGCTTGCCGGTATGGTGGACTGTTCGACGGGAGGATCTTGCGCGATGACCGGCACGGAAGCGGCTAACGCAGTCAACACCACGATTGCGCGAATCATCATTGTCTCATCCTATCCGGTCGGCTCAGGCAGGCCCTCACCATCGCTTTGGCAGCGAGCAACGGGCTTTGATAGCGTTTACGTGGCGTAGCGGATCTCGAGCCGACAGCGCTCCTCCTCGACCGGAACCGGTTACCTGCGGCCGGTGAGGAACTGCGCGACTTTATACGCATCCGCGACACTGTTGGTCCGCGGGTGGCGACACATCTGACACCCCAACCGCAGCCGTGAAAGCGGACCGCCTTGCAAACCGCGCAAGCGGGCGGTTCGCTCGCCGCAATCTTTCAGGTCGTGCGTGCGCCGTCGACTGGCGCTTCAGAAGTGGGGATCGAAATTGAAATAGATCGGGTTCGACAGCGCGATCATCTTGCCGCTGAGCAGGCTCGAAACCGGCACTTGCGGATAGGGGGTTTGCGGGCCTTCGACCTCGACGCGGTAATAGCTGCGCCCCTTTGCGGCGGGCGTGTCGGCGAAGGTTACGGCGTTGCTCGCGGGGTCGGTGTCATAGGTGCCGAGCGGATCGCCATTCTTGATCACGCGGACGTGATAGACCCCACCGCGCACGCCGCCTCCGACAAGGCGCACCTGAAACGTGACCGGCTTTCCGGTCGGGCGCGCATTGTCGCCCATCATCATGTCCATACGCCCATCCCCGTCGAGATCGGCGCGTAGCTCTACGCGCGGGTCGTACGGATTGGCGCTGATCGACACGCGGCCATTGGTCAGCGCGTCGACCACGCCCCTGGCATCGCGTGTCTTGGCGAACACCCAGGTGGTTGGCGAGCCGACATAGTTGGCGCTGCGTTCGCCGGTGTGGGACGTCTTCTGCTCGGGCGTATCGGGTGTGCCGTGATGCGAATCGCTGCCGCCGCGACCGGTGAGCTTGCGGCCCGATTTGAGCATGTCGTCCCAGATCATGATGGCAGCGGCATTGTTGGGCCAGATCGCCGAGTTCCACACTTCCAGCGAATCGAGCATGTCGAAGCTGAAACCGAAATGGTCCTTGCCGGCGGGATGGTTGCCCGAAAGGTGAATGCCGAGCGCTTTCTTGACCGCAAGGATGTTCGCGTCCCGCGCATCGCGCACATCGAACAGGCGCTGATGGTCGTAGGGCTTGGCCGAGAACACGTTGCCGTGGCCGCGCTCGGTCGTCCATTCGGCACCGTAGAGCAGGATCACCGACTTGGATTTGAATTCGGGATCGCTCCAGGTGTTGTGCGCGACATCACCCGCGACGTGATTGTCGTGATCGGTGATGGCGAGATAGTCGAAGCCCGTATCCTCGGCGAATTTGATGATCTTCGCTTCGGGATTGTTGGTCGAATCCTTGCTGTGGCGCGAGTGCAGATGGAGATCGCCCTTGAGCCACTGGCCATCGGTCAGGCTGGCGACCGGCGGGATGCGCGGGGAATCGCCCGCAGCGGCAAGCAACGGCGTTTGTGCCAGGACGAGCGCCAGCAGAGTAAGACCAACACGCACGGCAGGATCCTTTCGAACAGAGAAAGCGGCGCGCGGCGTGATGGCTTCACGCCGCGCCCGCGTCAGAAGCGGTAGGTGAGCGAGCCGCGGTAGTTGCGCTGATAGAGCGAACTGCCGATGTAGACGGGCTGCCCGGCCTGGCTGTTGTCGATCGTGCCCGCGCGCGGGTTGCCGTTGACCAGGCCAAAGGCATTGGTGACGTTCGCGACGATCAGCCCGAATTGCAGTTTTGGCGTGATCTGGAATTGCGCGTCGAAATCGACCGACCAATAGGATGGCAGCCGGATCTGGTTGGCGACGTCGGTATAGAGCGCACCAACATAATTGACGTCCGACTGGAGCCGCACCTTGCGGTCGAACAGCGTCAGGCCCGGCGTGATGCGGAAGGTATTGTCGGGCACGCCGTTGACGCGGTGGTGCGAATAATCGGTCAGCACGCCCGCGCTGTTGGTATAGACGAACTTGCTGAAGCGATTGTCCTGCCAGGTCCAGGAAGCGTGCAGATCGAACCAGTCCGTCGGCCGCCACGTCCCCTCAATCTCGGTGCCGGTGGTCTTGGTGTCGCCATAGACCGTGACCGGCGACAACAGGCCATTGGCGAGCTTCTGATAATCGCTGATCGCGTAGCTGTTATATACCGTGCGGAAGGCCGTTGCGTAGAGATCGATCTTGCCGCGCGAATATTTGACCCCGCCCTCGAGCATGTTGAGCGTCTGGACGACGGGCGCAGCATTGGCGTTGGTGATGAAGCTCGACACCGCAGGAAGCCGGAAGGTGTCGGTATAGCGCGCGAACACGCCGAAAAACGGACGGACCTGATAATTGGCGGCCGCGGTCCAGCCGACATGATCGTATTTGCGCGAAAAGGGCGTGAACACCCCGGTGCCGACGCGACCGAATCGTCGGCGCTGGTCGGGCTCTGGCCGAGATTGACCTTCTTGGTGCCCTCGACCTGCCCGCGCGTTTTGATCTGCTCGTAGCGCACGCCGCCCTCGAGCCTGAACTTGGGGGTCAGCTGCCACTCGTCGCTGGCATAGGCTGCGATATTGTCCGAACTACCGCTCGCATTGGCATATTCGGCACCGTATTGGATGACGCCATTGTCACTGATCTTGAACAGCTTGTTGCCCTTCGCGTCAACGAGATAGGCGTCGAGCACTTCGGCATGCGGCTTGACGTCGGTCAGCACGGCGGCGCTGAGCGCGTTATAATCTTCCTGCTCGCGCGCATAATAGACGCCGAACGCCAGGTTGTGCGTGCCGAGAAAATCGACCTTGCCGACCAATCGGGTGTCGGTGATGAATTCGTCGAGCGGCACGGTGTGCGTGCGCGCAAGGTCGATCAACGCCAAGCCGTTGCCGTTCTGATTGGCGAGATTGAAGGCCGCACCACTGTCGCGGTAGATTAGGGCATAGCTCGTCCCGGTCGGGGGTTTGCCGAAGGTGCTGGTCAGCAGCGCGCTCGCCGACGCGGCGACCGAATAGGGCGTGATGCTGTTCCGCTGCGTCCAGCTCGTGCGATAGCGGACATTCTCCTCGACCTTGAAGCTGTCGGTAATGTCGTAATGCGCCTGGAAGCTGAGCTGCGTCAGTTTGACGCTGCTGCCGACGCCATTGTCGAACTTGACCGTGCCGTTCGGCGTCAGAAAGGTGAAATAGCGCGTGTCGGGACCGACGACATTGTCGACCTTATTGTCCAGTCCAACCACATTGGCCGGCGTCCCGTCGGCATTGGCCTGATAAATGCCACCGCCCCAATAGCCAACGCGCTCGTCGATCCGCTTTACGCCGAAGCTGATCCCGCCGCGCTCGAACTCCTTCGACAGGTTCAGGCGGATCTGGCCGCCACGATCCTGCGTGAAGCCCGAATTGTGCGGACCATCCGACACGCGGTAATAGCCGCCGGTGAAAAAAATGCCACCCGGTCGCGCCAATCGGCCCGCCGATCCACCCGTCGATCCGGTGCGAATTGTAGCTCGCCGCTTCGTAGCGCGCGAGTGCTTCGAGCGTGTCGCCGCCCTTGCGCGTGATGAAGTTGATCGCAGCGCCCGGCGCATTCGAATAGAAGATCGCCGAGGGTCCGCCGCGCACCACTTCGATCCGCTCGACGCTCTGGTCGATGCGCAAAGACTGGTCGCCGTTGAGCCAGCCGAGCCCCGGGTCGCCCTGGATCGGGATGCCGTCCTCGAGCAAGGCGACGGTCTGATAGCCGTCGCTCGGGATGCCGCGCACGCGCACGCCGCCGGCGACTTCACCCGAGGTCGGTGCGCTGTAGAAGCCCGGCACCTGCTTGAGCGCCTCAGCCACGCCGATCGGCGCGCGGATGCGCAGATCCTGGTCCGAGATCGTCGAGATCGCATAGCTCGTCTCGACCTTGCGTTGGCGCGACGTGCCCGCGCGGCCGGTCACGACGATATCGTCACCATCGGCGACCTGCGTCTTATCCGGTTCCTGCTGCGCCGCCATGGCCTGATCGGCCACCGCATTGTGCTGCGCTTGCGCTGGAGTGGCGATCGCTGTGCCAGCCAGCAAGGTGGCGACCAGCGTCGATCGATGAACGATGGAATGGATCATTATGCGCCCCGAATGATTCGTGTCGACGCGCATATGATAGTATTCGGTATCGTTTTTATGACAGGTCGGGAATTGTCCCGTCAGGCGTCGGCCGATAGCGCAAGGCCCGAAGCCACAGTCGTCTGGGGCGTCGGCGGCACCCTTCCCAAATCGGGATGATAATAGAGCGAGCGAAAAATATAGGTCAGATCTTCAAAGACTTCCTCGCGCGAGTCCGCGTCTTCCTTGAGCATTTCATCCACCGAATAGGCGATCTCCACCGCCAGCCGCGTACGGCGGCGGACCAGCTCGCGCGGCACGCCAGGCAGATAGGTCATGTAAACGTCCGTCATCAGATCGGTGACAAAATGATGCGAAGCGAGTCGGATGTGGGTGAGGCTCGGCACTGCACGGAGGGCGCGCATAATCCAGATCGCGCCTGGCTGCTGACGCGTGATCGCGTCCATTTCGCGAACCAGATCTTCGATATGATCGACCAAGGTATCGTATCCCGCATCCCGATACCGGTCGATCCAGCGGGTCAGGGCTTCATTCTGGCGCTGCATCAGTCGTTCCGCCAATGCCTCGATAACGGCATATTTATCATCGAAATATCGATAGAATGCAGGAGAGGTCAGCTTGGCGCGCTGGACAATCAGGTTGCTCGAAATCCGCTCGATGCCAACCTCCTCAAGCAGCGTTTCCGCAGCCGAAAGCAGGAGCTCATAGGTTTTGCGCGACCGCTCCTGCATCGGCTTGCGATGATTGCTCAATACATCTCTCCTGTCGCGACCGGCGCGCTTCTCACGACCAGAGCATAGCGACAAGGCGATATTGATAGCTATCGTTTCTTGATGTCAACCGCGCGCGCGAATCCCGACCGGCACCGTCACGTTGGCGGCCGGTGGTTTCGCGGTCAGGGGCGACATCGCATGATCAGCGAAGGACGCTGTTTGTAAACCGGTCAATCACAACGGATTGCCCAGAGCACGGCCCCTGGCGCGATCACGCGCCCAATCGGACGGTCCTCGATCGCATCTTTCCACCGCCCCGCAAAGGGTAACGCCTGCGGCACATCACCGAAATTCGCAACGAGTACGACCGTATCGCTATCGCCGCCGCGTGACACGACCAGCAGGCCCGGCACATCGGCCTGCACGTTTGTAGCGGCCTTGGCGTCGAACGCCGGCAAGGTGGCCCGCACCGCGAGAAGCCGCTTGGTCAGCGCCAGCCATTCCGCCCCAGCGCCCTTCCCCGCCGCCGCGCTATCCGCGCGTGACCAGTCCATCGGCGGCCGATGCAGCCAGCGCGCATCGTCCGGCGCAGCGGGATCGACATGGTTGGGCAGCCCGATTTCGTCGCCCATGTACAACATCGGCATGCCTGGCAGCGCCAGCATCGTCGCCAGCAGCAAGCGGTAGCGGCCGAGCGCTTCTGGGCCCTTAGTGCCAACCAGCGAGGCGAGCATCCCGACGGTACTGGCGGCCGCGCCGGGGCGGGCCTGAAAGCGGCGGCCATCGCCGAACCCGCCCACACCGGTGTAGAAATCCGAAATACGATCCAGCGCTTCGGCGGACACCCGCCCATTGAGTGCGGACCAGATGATGTCGTCATGACAGCGCAGGTAGGTGAGCCACGCCGTATCGGGCCGCGTCAGCACGGTATCGCGAACCAGATCGCCGACGATCGCCGCGTCGCCCGTCGCCAACGCCACCCATAACGCCGCCATCACGCCATTGTGATAGGCAAGCTGCGCCGCGCGCGTGCCATCCTGTGGCTCGATATAGGGCAGCACGTCGGCGGTGCGTTCGATCGCTTCCGCCAACAGCGCGACACCGGGCGCGGCGATATCGAGACCGGCGCGGAGCGCGGCAACCAGCGTATGCGTTTCCGGCAGGTTGCGCGATACGCTCCCGCGCCGCTTCCACAGATAGGGGGCGCTATCGAGGCGAAAGGCATCCACGCCGATGTTCGACCAGAACAGCAACACATCGAGCATTTCGCGAAAGACCGCTGGGTTCGACCAGTCGAGATCCCATTGAAACGGATAGAAGCTCGTCCAAACCCACCCGCCGAGCGCGGGCTCATGCGTGAAATTGCCCGGCGCGGTATCGGGGAAAACCTCGTCCAGATCGCGCTCCCAGGCGGCGACTTCGGCAGCGTCGTCGACAATGCGGTAATAGCCACGCATCTCGCGATCGCCAGCCAGTGCGGCCTGCGCCCAGGGATGATCCCGCGCGGTGTGGTTCAACACACAGTCCATCGCCAGCGCCATGCCGCGCTCATGCAGATCGGCGGCCAGCGCCCGAACGTCGTCCAGGCTGCCAAGCGCGGGCTCGATCGCGCGATAGTCCGCGACCGCAAAACCGCCATCGCTGTGCTCCGACTGGCCCAATGTCATGGGCAAGGGATGGAGCAAGCGGATGCCCAGCGCTTCCAGCCATGGCAATCTCTGCCGCAACCCGGCGAGGGTCGCGGCGAACCGATCGACATAGAAGCTGTAGCCGACCATGTCGGGCGCACCGAACCAGGCGGGATGCGCCGCCCGGTCGGCGTCCAGCGCGCGCAAGGTCGGCGATCTGGTCCCGGCGGCGGCGGACACCGCCGCCGCGATACGGTCGCGCTCCACCGGCCAGGCAGGATGGCCTTGGTAGAGCGGTTCCAGCAGATCGAACAACGACTGCAACGTCTCGCTCATCGGGCCAGCATTTGGCGGAAGAAGGCCGCAGCTTCGCCGTACACTTCGCGCGATTCCGGCAGATCCGGATCGCGCTCGAAATCGCCGTGCGACAAGCCCTCATAGACGTTCAAGTCGCTAACGCCCCCCGCCTGCTTCAGCTTGCGATGAACCCTGATGGTGTTGGAGAGGAACAAATCGCGGGTGCCCGTCGTCAGCAAGGTCGGCGGAAAGCCGGTGAAATCGGCATTGACGGGCGACAGCTCCGGGTCGGCCATGTCGTGACCATTCGCATAGAGTCGTGCGGCCGCGCCTAGTAGTCCGTCATAGGACACCAGGGCATTGTCGATATGGTCATTGGTGAAATAGCTGTCCCCGACCTTGTCGAGTTGCGCCCACGGCGTGCCCGCCCACAGCGCACCGGGCAGTGGCAAATGATGCGCCTTGGCGCGCACCACCAGCGCCAGTGTCATCGCCCCACCAGTCGACGATCCGAACACGCCGACACGCTTGGCGGGATATTGGGCGACGACCGCCTTCCACACTGCCTCGGCATCATCGATCGCGGCCGGATATGGGGCGTCCGGGGCCATGCGGTAATCGACGCTCAGCACTCTAAAGCCACGCCCGGCGAGCAAGATGGCATCGCGTAGCCCGGCTTTGCCGGGGGCGAAAACATACGCGCCGCCGTGGAAGTTGAGCAGGATGCGGTCCCGGTTCTCCGACGGCACGGTTTCTGGCTCGACCCAGAACACCGGCACGCCGTTCATCCGGTCTGCGCGGATCGTGACCTTTTCGCGGGCCATCAGCGCCGGCAACGCGGTTTCAATGTCGGCGGCGTAAGTTTTGACCAACGCGCGCCACGCCTCCGCCGATGCCGGATGCTGATCCCAGCTCGGGTTCATCGGCGATCCGATCAGCCGTTGTAATTCAGGGCTAACCGTTTTCGGCACGGGCAAAGGCCGCGGTGGAACGACGACGGTCTCGTCCATCGCTGCCGCCCTGTCCGTCGCCCCGACCGACACAAGCACCGTGGCCATCGCCGCCACCGCAAACGCTCGCCCGCGCATCAAAAAACGCAGCGTCGCGGTGGCGCTGATGTTGCGCCCGGGGAAAGCGCGCGCGGTATCGATGCCGTCAGCCGGCACGCTGTCCGGCACCTGGCCGACCTCGGTAATTGCGATCACGTCGAACAGGTTCTGGACGTTCACCGAAAGCCGGATCGCTGGCGTTATCGCATAAGAGGCGAAGGCATTTGTCATGACATATCCCGGCATCTTCAGCGTGTTGACGTCAGCCGCGTAGGACGAGGTGGTGCCGGTGACGTTTGCGCCGATGTCGAACCGGTCGGTCCTGATCGAAGGCGTCGCCTGGAAGATCAAGGCCGCCTGGCGATACGGGATGTTGCCGTTCAGCGCCGGGGTTACCTGGCTCTCGGTAATCCGGGCATGGGTATAGGTGGCACCGGCCGTAAGGTGGAAAATGCCGCGATCGACCCCGCCTTCGAATTCCACGCCGTAAGACCGATATTTGTTGTTGATGATGGCTTGCTGCGGGATGACGATTTCATTGGCCTCGGCCGTGGTCGCGCGGAACGCCGTCAGGTTGACATAGGCCCCGCCTCGCCGGAACTTGATGCCCGCTTCCTGCTGATTGACGAAATTGACCGCGACTTCGTCCGCGACGCTGCCATCGGCCCGCACGCCGCCACCAAAGAGAATACGGTCCGCGTTGAACCGCGCACCGCGGCTCACGCGTGCGAAGAGCGCCAGACTCGGCATGACCTCATAGTTTGCACCGACCGAGTAGGTGAAATAGTTCTTCCGATAGTTGACGGGTGACGATGCCTGGGGATTGACCACGGGCACGCTGCGTTCCGGCGTCTGAATAATGCCGTCCTGGTTCACATCGACCACGCTCAGCCCGTTATTCGAGGCGTAATGTCCGCTGGCCCTCGAACTGTTGAAACGGACGCTCCCGTCCAGGTTCAATTTACCAATTTTGTACGAAACCGCCAGATAAGGGGCATCGATATTGTAATCGACATTGTAATAACGCTGGCAGCAATTGCCGAACACCGGTTCGCCATAAGCGATGAGTCCGTTTTGCGTAACCGACTGACGGCCGCATTATAGACGTTCAGCAGCGCCGCATCGCGCCCCTTCACTTCCTGAAGATAGCTGTTCCAGTGCCAATCCATCTGGATCGCCTGATAGGATTTGAAATAGCCGGCCGTCACATTGCCGGTGCCGCCACCGGCGCTGAAGTCGCGGTTCAGCGTCAGGATGTTGGTGGCATTGGTGAAATCGTTCAGCGTCACCCCGAAGGTCAGTGCGTTGATGCCGAGGCCGTTGCCATTGAGACCCGCCGGGTTGGCGATGACCTGCCCCGCATTTGGCCCGTTGGCATAGCGCAAGGTGGCTCCGACACCGCCGATTTCGCTCATCAAGGTGGTCAGCGGCGCGACCCGGCCCGGATAGGAGGTGGCGAAGCTGCCCGAATTGCTCGCAACGTTGAACTTGTCCTCGATGTGCCAGCCGCCGCCCAGATCGAATGATGCATCGGCACCGCCGCCGCGCGTCTTGACGCGGTAGCCGTCGCCCAGATCGGAGACGATCCGCTGCCCGCCGCTGCCGATCGCAATGTCCGAGCGGAAATAGGGCGACAGCGACGTTCCCGACCGCACGTCAAAACCCGGGAAGGACGAATAGGTCGGGTTCGCAGCGGTGCCGGTTACCCGAATGGGTGTCGGGACATAGATGGGCGAGCGATCGTCGAGATATTTGAAGTTCAGCCGGATGAAGCCGTTGGCGAAAGTCTTGGTGACGTTGCCCTTGATTTGGCCGCCGCGCTCCGACGTATAATCGGCGTTCCGCACGCCATTGCCGACGCGGTAAAACCCGCCAACATGAAACCGCCATCCTTCGCCGAGCGGCGCGCCATAATCGGCGTCGATCCGGGTACGGTTGAAATCAAGCCCCTTGGTGATGCCGACCGTTCCGCCGGCCACGTCGCCGGTTTTGCTGATGAAATTGATGATCGCGCCCGGCGCGTTGCTGGTGAAGGTCGAGGCGGAACCGCCGCGCACCACTTCGACGCGGGAAACACTATAGTCTGGGCGGACGAAGGTGTCGGCGGTCGCGAAGGCGATATCGCCGAAATCCAGCACCGGCAGGCCGTCTTCCTGAAACTGGACGAACTTGCCGCCACCGCTTGCCGCCGGCAAACCGCGGACCGCGATGTTGGCGTTGCTTTCGCCGCCTGAAGATTCGGCGCGCAGGCCCGGAATGTTGCGCAACAGGTCGGCGCTGCCCATTGGGGCGAGCTTGGCGATTTCCTGAGAGTCGACCGCGCTGATGGAGATGCTGGTCGTCAAACGGCGCTCGGGCCGAGCGGTACCTGTCACAATGATATCGGCGGCATCTGTTTTGGCTTCGGGCTCGACGGCCGCTTCCGGCGCGGGCACGGAACTCTGCGCGAGTGCGATCTGCGGCAGAAACGCCAAAGCCGTACCGGCGAGCAAAAGCGTTGCAAGCTTCATGATAACCCCTCCTAGTGTCCGCTGTATTGCGGCTTGAGGGATGCTCATAAGCGCTTCGCAATCGATTGCAATAATTTTTCGCAATCGTTTGTGAAAAGTTTGGATCGATGGTAGCGACCGCCGAAAGACAGGCTGTCACGAACAGGTTGGAGAGGGCGATGCAACAGAAGGCGGATGACGGCACGGGCAACGCGTCCGCAGGGGAGCGCAAGCCGCGCCTTTCCTTGGCGCGCATCTTCCAAATGAATATCGGCTTTTTCGGGCTCCAGTTCAGCTTCGGCCTGCAGCAAAGCAATATGGGGCCGATCTACAGTTACCTCGGGGCCAGCGAGGCGGCGATGCCGCTGCTGTGGCTGGCGGGCCCGATGACCGGGCTGCTGGTGCAGCCGCTCATCGGCGCGCTCAGCGACCGCACCATCAGCCGCTTCGGCCGACGCACACCCTATTTCCTGATCGGCGCAATCCTGTGCAGCCTGGGGCTGCTCGCCATGCCGTACAGCCCGACGCTGTGGGTGGCAGCATCGTTGCTGTGGGTGTTGGACGCCGCCAACAATGTGACGATGGAACCCTACCGCGCCTATGTCGGCGACCGGCTCGATGCAAACCAGCGACCGATCGGGTTCTTGACCCAGAGCGCCTTCACCGGCCTTGCGCAAACCCTGGCCTACCTCGCCCCCTCCATCCTGGTCTATGCGGGAATGAGCCGCGATGCCGTCGACCTGAACGGCATCCCGCACATTACGAAAGCAGCTTTTCTGATCGGCGCGGTGCTGTCCCTTTCGACGATCCTGTGGTCGGTTCTGTCGGTCCGCGAACTTCCCCTGACGGCAGCCCAGATTGCCGAGTTGCGCCGTGCCCCGTTATCGGCCCGTAGCACGCTGCGCGAGATTGGCGACGCGATCCGGGAAATGCCGCCGACGATGCGACAATTGGCGGTGGCGATGCTGTTCCAATGGTATGCGATGTTCTGCTACTGGCAGTACATCACCTTTTCGCTGGCGCGCTCGCTCCACGGCACGAGCGACCCCGCCTCCCCCGGCTTTCGCGCCGCCGCACTTGCGACCGGGCAGCTTGGCGGATTTTACAATTTCATCGCCTTTGTCGGTGCCTTTGCGCTGGTGCCGGTGACGCGGGCATGGGGCGCGCGCAACGTCCATGCGCTGTGTATGGTGGCGGCGGGCGCTGCGATGCTGACGATCCCCGGAATCACCACGCAAAACTGGCTGTTCTTGCCGATGATCGGCATCGGTCTGGGTTGGGCCAGCCTGATGGGGAACCCGTACATCATGCTCGCGGATTCGATCCCACCGGCGCGAACGGGCGTGTATATGGGCATCTTCAACATGTTCATCGTTGTGCCGATGATGATCCAGAGCCTGACGCTGCCCTTGCTGTACAATGGCGTGCTGCGGGGCGACCCACGCAACGTGCTATATCTCAGCGGCGTGCTGATGCTTGCCGCCGCGCTGGCGACGATGCGGGTCGCGCCAGCGCGAACGGTCGCGACAGCGGCCTGACGTCAGGCCACGCTCGACCCGCGCACAATCAGTTGCGGGTCCAGTTGCAGCGATTGCGCGGGTTCGCCCGCAATCCGGCGAAACAGAATCTCGATCAGCGCTTTGGCACCGACCACCAGATCCTGGCGGATCGTCGTCAGTGCCGGGGCGGTATGCGCCGCCAGCGTCACATCATCATAGCCGACCACGGCGACGTCCTGTGGCACGCTCAGGCCGCGCTCGCGCAACGCCCGCAAGGCGCTCATCGCGACCACGTCGGATGCCGCGAAAATCGCATCGGGAGCGGGATGCTCGGTAAGGTATTTGGCAATCGCAAGATGGGCTGCGTCGGGCGTCATGTGCAGGTCCAGCGCCGCTGCCGCCACGCCGGGACCGGCCCGCGACACCGCGTCTTGAAATCCGGCAAGCCGTTCCGCGAACTCGGGCGCGCTCGCATTGCCAAGATACAGGAGTCGGCGTCGGCCAATCGCGATCAGATGCTCGGCTGCACGCGCTCCGCCCAGTCGATTGTCCGATCCGACCGTCAGATAGCGTTGTCCCGGAAGGCGCGCGCCCCACACCACGATCGGGGCATAGCGTGCCGCGACTTTGTCGATCACGTCGCTCTGGTCGGACTGACCGATCAGGATCAGCCCATCGATCCGTCCGCTATCGACCAGGCGGTCAAGCCAGGTGCCATCGTGCGGGATCACCCGCGATAGAACCAAATCGTAGCCCCGTTCCGTCAGCCCATCCGCCAGATGACCGAGCAGCGACAGGAAAAACGGGTCGGACAGGTGCTGCCCGGCCTCGTGCCCAAGCGGCAGCACAAGCCCGATCGACTGCGTACGCTGCAACCGCAAGTTGCGAGCGAGACGGTTGGGTTGAAAGCCATGGGCGTCGGCCAGCTTCTGGATGCGCAGCCGGGTCTTTTCGTTGACCGACGAATGCCCCGATAGCGCGCGCGAAGCGGTCGATACCGACGTACCAGCGGCCTGCGCCAGATCGACAAGGCTTGCGATCGTCGTCACGTCGCCGGACGAGGGTGGAGGCGGCGGAGCTATCATGGGATGCGCCTAATGATGCGGGATGTAGGAACGCTTCGTCTAGGGCAGCGTCGTGAAACGATCAAATATCCTATGCTCTTGCGGTGCAACGCGCGCTCGTTCGCCACGCCGCAGGTCAGGTCGCCGTGCGGCCAGCGGTGCCGGCCATAAGGTCGCCGCGAGCCACCCGTCCCGGAGGCTTGTGTTGCAGTCTGCCGCAAGGCGCCTTGCGCCCGGCCTATACTCGCTACCTCCAGGGGCTACGTCCTACGCAGTTTGGTAGACGGATCAGCTCCGAATCCGCCAGTGCCGCTATATAATACCGCGCCTGTCATGGCACCGTCATTGTCCTGTGGTGACAGCGACCGGCGGCCTCACCCAATCGCCCGCATTTAACGGGACATAGTGAAACGTGATCGATCCCCTTCGTGAGCCGCGCGGATCGATCGCGTTCACCAATCGGGACGATGAGTCGTGATGCAGAAATGGCTTGCGGCGCTGGCATTGGCGTTGTGTGCCGCAGCGCCGATCGCGGTGCGGGCCCAGGATGTGCCGCTCAACGGGATGCACGTGCTTGGTTCCCACAATTCCTACCGTCCGGCATTGACGGAGCAGACGCTTGCCGAGCAGCGGCGCATCCTCGGGGAACACTCCGCCGCAGTCGAATATGGCCACCCGTCGATTGCACGGCAGCTCGATCTCGGGCTGCGCCAACTCGAATTCGATCCCGTCGCCGATCCCTTTGGCGGGCTGTTCGCCGCCCCCTATGTCGGCGATCCTGCCAGCTTCGCCGCTATGCGCCGCCCGGGCGCGAAGGTTTTGCATGTGCCCTTTGTCGACAGGCGCAGCCTGTGCCTGACGCTGGCAGACTGCTTCGCGCAGGTTGCATCGTGGTCGCGCGCGCATCCCGGCCATGCGCTGATCACCGTGGTGGTCAATGCCAGTGACGGGCGGGACGACAATCCGATCATGCCGCAATTGATGCCGTTCGACGCGGCCGCCTTGGCAGCGATCGATACCAGCGCGCGGACCACCTTCGGCACCGCGCATCTCATCACGCCCGATCAGGTTCGCGGTCGATGGCCGACCTTGCGCGCGGGCGTCCTGCATCGCGGGTGGCCCCGCCAAAGCGCCGCGAAGGGCAAGGTGATGCTGATCCTCGACACCAACGACCGTGTGCTCGACGCCTACCGACGCGGCCACGCTTCGCTGCGTGGTCGGGCGATGTTCGGCTTTTACGGCGAAGGCGATGCCGAAGCGCCATCTTCAACGTACAGAATCCGGTCGAGAACGAAGCGCGCATCCGTCAAGCCGTGGCGCAGGGCTTTATCGTGCGCACTCGCGCCGATTCCGACACGGTGGAGGCGCGCCGCGGGGACTATCGCCGGTTTCAGGCCGCGCTCCGTTCGGGCGCGCAGATCATCAGTACCGATTATTATCCGGGTGCGCCCGACCCGTTGCACCTCGGCTTTGTTGTGAGGCTTCCATGATGCGGCGTATGTTGGGCTGGCTTGCCGTCGTGGCGGTCGCGGCGAGCGCGGTCGGCGATGCGGCGGCGCAGACGCGCGCGCCTTTGACCCTGGAAAAGGTGGTGCTGCTCTACCGGCACGGCGTGCGTGCGCCGTTGGAATCGGAAGCCGCGATCGACGATTTACCGCATGCCCCATTGCCCGCCTGGCCAGTCTCGCCGAGCTTGCTCACCCCGCATGGCGCAGAGGCACTGCGCCGGATCGGCAGTTGGCGCCGGGCGCGCTTCCAGCGTAGCGGACTGTGGCGCGGGCGATGCCCGGCGGCACGCGATTTGGCGATCTGGACCAACACCGCCGCCCGTACCATCGCCAGCGGCGCGGCGCTCGCCAATGGCCTCGCACCGGGCTGCACGGTGCCGATCGGCCACTTGGCCGACGGCCAGACCGACCCGTTGTTCGAGCCGATGCGTATAAGCCCGATGCCATTTGACGGCGCAGCGGCGATCGCCTCGGTCCAGGCCTATACCGGTGGCGTGGCCGCGATGACCGCGCGCAATGCCGCCGCTCTACGCGAGATGGCGCACGTTCTTGGCTGCGACCGGGCTCCTGCCCCCTGCGATCTGGCGGCAGTGCCCGCTACGGTCAGCGTCGGCGACGATGGCCGCGATGTGGCACTGACCGGGCCCATCCGTCGCTATTCCGGCACGGCGCAGGTGCTGCTGCTGGAATATTTGGAGGGGCTGCCGATGGCGCAGGTGGGCTGGGGGCGCGCCACGCCCGCCACGCTCAAACGCCTCGCCGTACTCCATGCCGCCTTATTCGACGTTTACGCGCGGCCGCCCTACATGGCCGCGCGCGTGGCGGGCCCTTTGGCGCTCCGGATCGCGGCGCTTCTGCGCAATCCCGCTGCCCCCAAGGTCAGCATCTTCATGGGGCATGACACCAATGTCGCGGCGCTCTCGGCGCTCTTGGGGGTACAGGTCACCGCCCGCGATTATGCACCGGGCGATCCACCGCCGGGCGGCGCGTTGGGAATCGAGGTGTTGCGCGACGGACGCGGACACCGTTGGGCACGGCTGTTCTTCGAATCCGCCAATCCGGAACAGATCCGGCACCTGGTGCGCTTTTCCGACGGCGATGCGCCAGCGCGTCAGATTTTGAACGTGCCAGGCTGTAGCCGCGCCAGGCGACACGATCTGTGTCCGCTGGCCACATTGACCGAACTGATCGAACGAAGGGCGGTCGGCTAGAACAGGACGCAACGCGGCTTGGCTGGCGATTGTGCGACATGGCAGCTCCGATCGGATTTCGTATCCGATCCGTAACGAAACTGACGCTGCAGTGCACCATCACTGAAACACCCCCCTGTTAGGCGGCCCCGGTCCTGTTCGCGGCAGGCCGCGAAAAACGCTTCGCAGCCTGCCCGACGGGGTTTTTCCTTTTGGGGGTCGCCGTGAAAAATTATCGCCTGACGTTGAAATCCATGTTGGTCGCATCGGTGTTTACGATGCCGATCGCCCTCCACGCCCAAACCACCAAGCCGACCGAGGCTGAGCCGGAGTCCGATACAACCAGCTCCAAAACGATCGTCGTCACCGGCAATCGCAAGGTCGCGCAGAGCCCGGCGCAAGAGCAGGTAGCGTCGCCCAACGCCATCGCGGTACTCTCCCCCGAAACGATCGAGCGCGCGCCCGATGTGAACATCGCTGAGGCGCTCGCACGTCTGCCGGGCGTATCCGTATTCAACGGCGGCCAGGGCAACACCAACAGCGTGTTCGTCGATATCGCCGGTCGCGGGCAGGGCAATTACGTCTCGCTGCGTGGCATGGCGGCTGAATATAACATCAACCTCATCAATGGCGTCGAAGGCGCGCAGGGTATGCCGTTCAGCCGGCAGGTGCCGCTCAACCTGCTGCCGCCCAGCGGCATGCACCGCGTGGTGGTCAACAAATCCTTCCTCGCCACGGAAGACGGCGGCGCGATTGGCGGCTCGATCGATTTCCGCACGCCGACCGCGGCGGATTTCGAGAACAGCTCCGCGTTCAACGTATCGGTGACCGGCCGCCTCAACACGCGCGCGCGGGACTATGGCCAGAAGGCCGATGGCGAAACCGCCTCGCTTGAATTCGCACATGGTTTTGGCGCGTCGAAGGCGTTCACCCTCTATGTCGGCGGCTATTATGACCGCTCCAACTTCACCAACACGATCATCGACGGTGTCTACCCGGCGGCGACCAACGGCCAATGGGCCTATGCCAGCCAGAATAAGGACGGCACCAGCGCCTCGGGTCTGTCGCCCGCGCAGAATCTTACTTCCACCGGTGTGAATGCCGGGTTCACCCAGGGCACCAACCAGCGCTACGGCGGCAGCATCTCGCTCGACTGGGCCCCGAGCGATACCCAAAGCTGGTATCTGCGTGGCACTTATGCCCAGAACGAGATCACGCAGAATTCCTATTACGCGCAGATTTACGGGGACAGCATCGGCCAGACCCAGATCGGCACCAGCGGCGTTTACGCGCCGAGCATCGGCGCGATCCGTCCGCGTTATTATTACACCACCTCACCCGAACAGGCGTTGCTGGCGACCGCGCAGTTCGGCGGCAAGATCACGTTCGGCCAACTGACGCTGCGGCCCAACATCTTCTTCAGCTATGGCGAATATAACGCACCCGACCACGCGGAAATTTCGGCACGCAAACCTAATAGCGGTACGGCTCTCCCGTATAGCGGCTCGACCATGTTCACCTACCAGAACGGGATTCCGCTGCTGATCGGATCGGCGGCGCAATATGCCTATATCAACGACATCGCCAATTATAACGCCCGTCGCTACGGCGATCTCTCGGCGGAATTTAGCAACCAGAGCAAATATGGCGCAAAATTCGATGCTGACGTCAATTTTGATGGCGACTTTCTCAAAACCATCAGCTTTGGTGCCAAATATCGCGATGCCTATCGCAAGCATACCTACAACGACTATTATACGCCGCGGGTCTACAACGCTGCTGGTGCCGAGATAAATTGGACCACTCTGGGGATCTTCGGCGGGAGCGTGCCATCGATCGTGCCGGGCGTTTACAATTTCGCGGCCCCGCTGATCGACCGCGCTGCATATGACCAGGTGTTCAACAAGGCGATCCTCGCGACCTACGGTTCGTTCGCAGCCGCAGACGACAGTTGCAATGATCCCAATCCGGCGATCAAGAACGTCAACAACCAAAATTGTAACACGCAGACCGGACATGAACGCATCACCTCGCTTTATGCGATGGGGACGTTTGAGGCCGGGAAGGCCGAAATTCTGGCGGGCCTGCGTTACGAGCATACCGGCATCACCAATACCTTCTGGGTGCTGCCCACCGACGGCACCGGTGCGGAGATCGCCGGCAATTTTGCATCGAGCAAAACAACCTACGACAAGGTTCTGCCGAGCTTCGCGGTCAATTATCGGCCCACCGGCAACAGCGTGTATCGTTTTTCGGTCTCGCGCTCCTATGTCGCCCCGTCCTTCTTCCAACTTGCCGGTGGTCAGCGCATCAACCGGTCGAGCGGGGGTGCCGAAGCGGGCGGAACCACCTCGATCACCATGGGCAACCCCAATCTGAAGGCGCTCGACGCCACCAACCTTGATGCCTCTGCGGAGTTCTTCAATACCAAGAGCTCTGCCTCGATCAGCGGCTTCTACAAGCACATCACCAATTTCACCTATTCGCGGGTGAACAGCTTCACCAACGTCACCAGCTCGAAGGAAAATGGCTCGACCACCATTTCGCAGCCGGTCAATGGCGGATCGGGCGACGTCTACGGGCTGGAACTCGCCGCCTCGACCATGCTCGGTGCCGCGCCCAGTATTCCGGGCAATTTCATCCTGTCGGGTAACGTCACCCTCGAAGGGTCCAGCGTCGACCCCAAGGGCGGCCTGTCGAGCAACGAACGTTTGCTCAACCAGCCCAACCTGACCGGCAACGCCCAATTGTCCTATGTGCTTGGCGGGTTCGAGGCCGATTTCTCGTATCGCTACATCGGCTCCTACGTGTATCAATATGCGGTACTTGACGGGAAGAGCGACCTGGACGGCTGGGTGCGGGCCAACAGCCAGCTCGATCTTCACGTCGCCTATCGCTATGGTCGCGCCAAGTTCGAAGCCGCGCTGTCGAATTTGACCAACCAGCGTAGCTATTATGCCACCATCGGTCGCTCCAGCTCAACCATCGGTTCGATCGTCGACTCCGGCCGTACTGCGACAGTAAAGGTCTCGTATCAGTTCTGAGGCGTTCACACCGACCGGCGCGCAGGGCCTGACAGGCCTTGCGCGCCGACCTTGATGCTGATCGGCGCGGTCACACGCCGTTGCAGATCGTTTCGTGGGGCTGTGCCTGCGCGGTGAAGAACACCGCGCAGGACTCATCGGCCAGGTGGCCGGTTGGCTCAGAAGCCGTATGACAGCCGCAAATAACCGAACTGTCCGGGCACATCGTAGGTCGTCGTGTCGAAGTTCGCGCCGTCGCAAGTGATGCAGACGGGCGGTTGCTTGTTGAAGACGTTGTTGACGCCTGCGACCAGCTTGAACTTTTGCATCCAGTCTGCCGACAGATACAGTTGCACATCGCCATAGAAAGTTGGCGTCATGCGGTGCTTGGTCGCATCGCTTTCGGTGACGGCGCTGATGTAGCGGCCGGTGAACGACGCCCCGAAATACGGCGTCGCGAAGTCGACCGTGCTGTTGAGCTTGAAGCGAGGAAAGGCCTGATCGACCGACAGGCAACGCTCGGTTCCGACGCATTTCTGCAAGCCGGTAGGCAGCAGCGCGTCATATTTCAGCAGATATGCGGCATTGACGCTGAGGCCAGCGGTGCCGCCGCGGAACCGCGGGGTGCGATAGAGCAAGGTGCCGTCGAGTCCGTTGGTCTTGATCGAGTTCAGGTTCTGCAGGACGGCACCGACCGATGCGATGGTGCCGACGGTCGTGCGCTTGATCAGCGCGCAGCTCGCGGCATCGGCGTTGAACGCACAGCGCGAGAGGATCAGCGATGCCGGTGCCGAGTCGATCGCGTTCTTCAGGCTGATCGCGTAATAATTGACCTCGAGGCTAAGCACGCTGGCCAAACCGCCACGTGCCCAGGACGGGCTGTAGACGCCCCCCGCAGTCCAGGTCTTCGCGGTTTCGGGCTTGAGGTTGATGTTGCCGCCCGAAAAGACGCCGATCTGGCCGGCCGGCTCGGCATAGCTGCCGTTCGCGGGCACCCCATTGGCGATGCAATTCGCCTTCACGGTCGCGTTCGTCTGGAACGAGCCGCCCAGGCCGCTGGTGCACGGATCCTGGATCGTCTGGTCGGACCGCGAGGCACCGGCGTGGAGTTCGCCGATGCTCGGCGCGCGCAGGCTCTCGGCATAGCCGCCGCGGAACAGCAGGTCGGAAACCGGCTTCCACAGCCCCGACGCGGTGAAGACCGTGTTGCCGCCAAAGGTCGAATAGTTCGAGTGGCGCACCGCGCCGTCGAATTCGAGTTTCTGGAAGAACGCCGTGTCGGTCAGGATCGGGACGCGAAGCTCGCCATAGATTTCGTTGACGTTGAAGCGGCCGCGGCTTGGCTGGGTCGGCACGTCGGCACCGAGCCCGGCGACGATGACGGGATCGGGGTCGTAGCTCGCCCCCTGATCGCGATGTTCATAGCCGATCGCCAGGCCGACATCGCCGGCGGGCAGTGTGAACAGCGAGCCCGACAGGTTGGCGCTGAAATCGTTGAGCTCCTGTTGGCTCTTGTCGCGCTCGTTGAAGGTCACGAAGGCGAGCATCGCCGGGGTGATCGAGCCCGCGCCGCCGACCGTCGCCCCGCCGAAGATGTTGAACGGCACGCACGCACCGGTGCATTGCGATACCGGCCCGAGCGCTTGTGCGAGCTTGGCGGCATTGACGTTGCCGGTGAAGAGCTGGTGCGCGTCGTTGAGGCCATAGACCGCGTTCGCATCCCAGAACCACTTATGGTCGCCGATGTGGAACGAGCCGTCGAGCGTCACCGTTCCCGAGAAGGTATCGACATCCTGCGTGAAGACGCGCTGGCCGCCCTCGACGAAGCGACGATTGATCGCGACGTAATTGGCGGGCACGCCCGACGGCGTGCCGTCGAGGTTGACGCCCGAGGACAGCGTGACGCCAAACGGATTGTAGGGATTGCTGGCATCGACCGAGATGCGGTCGAGCAAATTGCCGTTGCCCGCGCCCGGCCCGATCACAAGCGGCAGGAACGCCGCCTCGGTGGTCGAATGGCGGTGGTTATAGACCAGCTTCACCCGCATGTTCACGCTGTCGCCCAGCGCCTGCTTGAAGTTCAGGAATCCGCCGTAGCGCTCCGACGGTGTCAGCAGATAGTTGAACGGGGCGAAGTTGAAACGGTCGGCATCGGTGAAGGTCTTGAAATCGGCCAGCGTCGTGGTGCGCCCGACGACGGGTGCCTTGAGCGTCAGGTTCTGGCCCAGCACGCGGTAGCGCCCGAGCGGCGGCGAGCCGCTGCACCCGACACCACCGGTCGCGGCAAAGGCCGGATCCTGGCACGACACCGCCCCCGACGCCGGGAATTGCGAAATCGCCCGATTGCCGGTGCTGACCGCTTCCTGCTTGGTGTAATAGCCACCGAACACGACCGAGGTGCCGCTTTCGGGCTTCTGGATGCCGTAGCTGAGCTCGTAATTCTGGGTATGGCCGTCGCCCTGGCGGAAGGTGCCGAACTGGGCGTTGGCCTGCAGCCCCTTCTGCGCCTGCTTGGTGATGATGTTGACCACACCGGCCACCGCATCGGTGCCGTAGAGCGGCGACGCGCCCGATTGCAGCACTTCGATCCGTTCGATCGAGTTCATCGGGATCTCGTTGAGATCGACCGATGCCGGGATGCCACCCGCTGACGAACCGTTGACGTAGCGCAGGCCGTCGACCAGCACGAGCGTGCGCTTGGCACCGAGATAGCGCAGGTCGATTTCCGCCGCGCCCGAGCTCACGCCGGTGCCGTCGGGCGGACCACCGATATTGCCGGCATTGTTGACCTTGGTGTTGAGCCCCCCGCCGGCGCTCGGCAAGCGCTGCAGCACGTCGGCGACCGAGCTCAGGCCAGTGCGCGCGATCGCGGCCTGATCGACGGTGACGACCGGCTTGTCCTGGTCAAGCGGGCTGCGGCGAATGCGCGATCCGGTGACGACAATATCCTGGTCGGAGGCAGCCGCGCTCCCGGGCGCGATTTGCGCGGACGCTGGAGCGGTCGAAATGCCGGCCGCGAGCGCAACAATGGCGGCACCGAGATAGTAAGGCGAGATAGCTTTGAGCATGATTGTTTCCCCGTTTGTCGTCTTTGCGACATCCTCTCCGGGTTTATGACAGGATGGTGAAACAATCGGCACGGTTGCCGCAAGGGGCAATGAAAGCGACAGGTCGTTTCATTGGCAGTGTGGTTAATTTGTAACTATAAAAAAAACTCCCCGGAATTGGACCACTGATACCCGTTTTTAAGCGTTGGAATCGCTTGCAGGATTTCAAAACGGAGCGAGATTTGATTCAGCTTGTCGGCTCCCGGCAGGCCCGCGGGTATCGCGAGAGTGCGGTCGAGCGATCTTTGGGAACGCGCAACGTCCTGTTGCCGTGCGCCTTCCGGCACGGTTAGCGGGTTGCCTCAACCCGTGCGATCGAAATGGAGACTGACCGCACCTCCGTCATACCGGAGGGTTCGCGTATCCTCTTGCCCAGCCCTTTCGTCACCCCCGCGGTCGACGACGATGACCTTTAACGTCCGTTGCCGCACCATGCCGGGGAAGGCCCCGCGCCGCGCGCCGATCATCAGCGTCCGCTTGGCGTCGTCCCACACCAGATCATATTGCGCCGACTGCCCTTTCTCATAGGCATAGGTCTCGTTGTCGTCTTCATAGAGCGTGAAGCGACCGTCCGCTCCCGGATAGACGCGGATCTCATAAGGGGCATCGGGCCGCTCGGTCGCATATTGCAGCACGGGCCCCATCGGGACGATCGCCCCGGCGCGGACATAGAGGGGAATTACGTCGAGCGGCGCTTCGCGGGCAGCGGTCACGCCGCCGGGGTAGCGCTGGTTGGTCCAGAAATCATACCAGTCGTTCCCGCGCGGCAGGTAGGTCCGCATGGTCAGGTCGCGCGGCGCACTCAGGATCGCGGCATCCCGCTTCAGCTCGCTCGGGGTGCGCCAGATAAAACGGAAGACGCGCCCGCCCTCGGGGTGGAAGAATTCAAGCCGCACCGGCAGCCGTTCGCCTTGCTTGAGCGTGTAGCGCACCACGCGCGAGCGCGTGGCACTGCGCTTCCAGTCGTCGATCGCCAGCTTGCCGCCAAGGAATAGCCGCATACCATCGTTGCCGGTCACCCCGATCTCATACTCGCCATCTTCAGGCGCGATCAACTCGCCCTGCCAGCGTGCGGAGAAGTGGCTAAGCGAGGTCAGGCCCGGCGGCAGTTCGGCAAGCGGCGGATCGGGCCAGGTGTGGTCGATCTTCGCATCGGACACCACGCCGCCCGCCTTTTCGAAATCCTCGCCGACGAAATATTGCACACTCAACCCGGCTTTCCCGTCGGCAGTGCGCAAGCACTCGGTCGGCACGGTGCCCGCTTCCGAGGGCAGGATATTGTACATCGCCCGCGTCACCGGATGGACGAGAAACGCCGATCCGAACATGAAGCTGTCATTGATGTTGCGCGTCGCGGCATCGTCCGGAAAGTCCATCGGCAGCGCGCGCATCAGCGTATAGCCAGCGGACGTCACCTGTGCGCTCAGGCTGTAGATATAGGGCAGCAATTGATAGCGCAGATGCACGCTGTCGAGCAGGGTCTTGTACACCGCCGGATCGAGCGTCTTGAAGATATATGGCTCGCGTTCGACGTTGGTGCCGTGCACGCGCATGATCGGGTTGAAGGTCGCATATTGGAACCAGCGCGCGAACAGTTCGCGCCATGCCGGGTTCTTCTCGCCACCGGGAAAATCGCTGACGAAGAACCCGCCAGTGTCCTGCGTCCAATACGGATTGCCGGTGATCGTGACGTTGAGACCGCCCGACACCTGCTGTGCGAACGTCTTCCAATTGGCATAGATGTCGCCCGACCAGGATGCCGCCGCCGTGCGTTGTGCCCCCGCCCAGGCCGAACGCGTCAGCGTGAAGACGCGCTTGTCGCCGGTCGCGCGCTCGCCGTCATAGGTGCCTTGCGTGGTCAGCAGCGAATAGGGGTTCAGATAGCGCGTAAAATCGCCCATCGCATTGCGGCCGAGCGCCTTGGTGTCGCGGACATTGTCGACCGGATTCCACATCGCCGAGCTGACCTCGACCTCGGTGCCGTCCATCCACAGCGCATCGACGCCTTTGTCGAGCAGGCCTGACTTGACGTATTTGAAATAGATCTGGCGGCCCCTCGGGCTGTACGCGTCGTAGACGCGCGCGTGCTTCGAGATCCAGTGTTCCGGTGCAAACCGCAGATCATACCGATCGAGATCGTGCGCGAGCGCGGTGTCGTCGCCGACCGATGGCCAGATCGACACCATCAATTTCATGTGCAGATCATGAATTTCCCGGCTCATCGCCACCGGGTCGGGATAGCGCTTCGGGTCCCAGATCATGCCCGACCAGCTTCCGTCCTTGTCGCTGCCCCAATATTGCCAGTCCTGCACGATGTAATCGAGTGGAAAGCCTTCCTTGCGGAACGCCCGCGCGACATCGACGATGCGCTCTTGCGTCGGGTAGCGCTCCTTGCTCATGAACAGCCCGAACGCCTGTTTGGGGAACATCGGCGCATCGCCGGTCAACCAGCGATAGGCACCGACGACCCCGTCCATCGTGTCGCCGGCCATGAAGTAATAATCGACGCCGCCCGGCGCGCTTTCCGCCCATAACCGCGCGCCATCGGCATCATCCTTGAAGCGCATCTGCGAATAGGTGTCCCACAGCACGCCGTACCGCTCGGTCGAGACCATCACCGGGATGATGATGCCGACATTGGTCTGGACGAGGAGCAGATCCTTGCCGCGCCGGTTGATCTCGTCGTCACTGGTGAAGCCGAAGCCGTAAATGCCTTCATCGGGCTTGAGCGTGAAACGATTTTCCACCTCATAGGTCGGGGCGTTGGAAATGATCCGCTTGTCGATCGATTGCGGCGCGTCGTCCTTCTCCCGCGTCAGCAAGCGACCCGAAGGGTCATAATAGCGCACCGCGCCGGTGTGCGTGTCGATCGCAACGCGCAGCTTTTGCCCGACGAGCTCCAGCGTGTCAGCGCTTTCGCGCAGCGTGAACGGCACCGCGCCGGGCTCGCGGATCACGACGAGGCTGCGCTGCGTCCAATAGGATTGGCCGAGATTGGCGTTCACCCGCACCACGCCCGGTGCGTAGAAAATCACCGATTTGGTGACGCGCCCAGCATGAACTGCACGCCGCCGCGCAGCCGCCGATAGTGGAACGCCGCGTCCGATGCCGGTGCCGCCAACTGCATCTGCCCGAGCGGGTCGAGGCCAGTCGGTGCCGCCACCGACTGCGCGAGCGCCGGGCTTGCCGCCAGAACGGCGGCAGGGATCGGCACGGACATCGGCAGTAGTACGGTCGCGAATAGTCGGTGTAATGATCGCATGGCAGATCTATCTCCCGGAAGTACCATAGCTCGGGGTATAACCCTCACGACCGCGCCCTGCGTTTTTGCTGGCGCAACGCGTGGAACCGCCGTCGGAGCAGCATGGCAGGGGAGCAGTGCCGCACAGCCCACCACGCTCGACAGTGTCCGCATCATCCCTCCCCCCGCCGCTCGCCCGGCATTTGGTGTTGAGGGCAGCCTACGCATCCAGAGTCAATACTCCTACAAGAAAAGCACATCATTCCACTGCTGCGGCTTCGCGCACCGACACGTTTGCCTGCCTTTACGAGGCGACAGATCTGGCGGTTCTCGCCTGGTTGCCCTACGCTTTCTCATCTGGCGCGACGTGGGACGCTTTAACGGCGCGACCTTCGCAATGGACGCAAAGCTACGGGCGCGGAGAAATTCTGATGCATGATCGCTCTCGTCGAGAAGTTATAGGAGACGGTTTGGTGATGTCGGCAGCCGCGCTGCTGCCAACCGCCAGCATGGCTGCGCCTGTCCCCACGACCGCATCCAAGCAGCGCCCGAACACGGGGATATCGCCGCGCGAAGAGTCCCTGTTCGACTTTGGCTGGCGCTTTGCATTCGGCCATGCGAGCGATCCCGCCAAGGATTTCGGCTATGGCGCGGGACAGGCCGACTTCGCCAAGACCGGCGATTTCAAGATTGCCAAGGCCGCCTATGATGACGGTGGCTGGCGCATGATCGACCTGCCGCACGATTGGGCGGTCGAATTGCCCTTCGTCAACGACGAGGGCGGCGAGGGCGACAGCAAGCTGCGCTCGCACGGCTATAAACCGCTCGGTCGGCGCTATCCCGAGACCAGCGTCGGCTGGTATCGTCGCCTGTTCGACGTGGCCGAAAGCGATCGAGGCCGACGCATCTGGATCGAGTTCGATGGCGCGCTGCGCGACGCGATCGTCCTGGTCAACGGGTGCTTCATCGGCCGCAACGATAATGGTTATGCGCCGTTCCGTTTCGATCTGACCGATTTCCTCGTCTATGGCGGCAGCAATTGCGTCGTGGTGCGCGTCGACGCGAGCTTCGGCGATGGCTGGTTCTATGAAGGAGCCGGGATCTACCGGCACGTCTGGCTGCGCAAAATCGACCCGCTCCATCTCGGCAAATGGGACAGCGTCGTACGCGCAACGCCAAATGGTGACGGTGCCGCGCTCGAACTGGCGACGGTCGTGGAGAATGAGGGCGAGCAGGCGACCGCCACCGCGGTCGAATGGACGATCCTCGATGCAGCCGGCCAGACGGTCGCGACGGCGACAACGCCGGTGCAGCACATCGCTGCAGGCACCTCAGCCCTTTTCACCGCCAGCGCGACGATCGCGATCGCGCAGCGCTGGGCACCCGGCCAGCCCTATCTCTATTCGGCCGTCGTAAAAGTGCTGAGCGGTGCAGCGGTGCGCGATGCCGAGCGGCTGACCTTCGGCGTGCGGAGCGCGCGCTTCACGGCCGACCGCGGTTTCTTCCTCAACGACCGCCCGCTCAAGATCCAAGGCACCTGCAACCATCACGACCATGCCGGCGTCGGCGCGGCATTGCCCGATCGATTACAGGCCTTTCGCCTGTCCGTCCTGCAGGAGATGGGATGCAATGCGGTGCGTACCTCGCACAACATGCCGACACCCGAATGGGTCGAGGCGTGCGACCGCATGGGCGTCATGCTGATGTGCGAGACGCGCCAGATGAGCTCCAATGCCGAAGGAATGCAGGAGCTCGAAATGATGGTGAAGCGCTACCGCAATTCACCCTCGATCATCATCTGGTCGATCGGCAATGAGGAATGGCTGCTGCAATCGGGCGACATGGCCAAGCAAGGCAGCGCCATCGCCGCAGCGATGGTGCGGCGCTGCCATGCGCTGGACCCGACGCGGGTCGTATCGGCTGCGGTCAACGGCAATAACGAGCAAGGCGTGTCCGACCCGCTCGACATCATCGGCTTCAACTACAATCTCAAGCTGCCCGACGAATTCCATCGCAAGCATCCGACCCGACCGGTGTTCGGCTCGGAGACGTCGAGCGCGATCTCGACGCGCGGGGAATATAGCAGCGACCCGGCGCGGAACACCGTCAACAGCTATGACGGCGTGGTCCCCTGGGGCGAAACGCCCGAACAATGGTGGGGCGTTTACGGCGCGCGCGAGTGGCTGGCGGGCGGCTTCGCCTGGACCGGTTTCGATTACCGCGGCGAGCCGACCCCGTATGGATGGCCGTCGATCAGTTCGCAATTCGGCATCGTCGACATGTGCGGCTTTCCGAAGGATTATTTCCATTACTACAAGGCATGGTGGCGTCCGGAGCCGGCGCTCCACCTTTTCCCGCACTGGAACTGGACGGGCCGCGAGGGGGATGAACTCGCCATCTGGGTCTATTCCAACCTTGATGAGGTCGAACTGCTGGTCAATGGTCGCAGCCTCGGCAGCCAGACGGTACCGCACCTCGGGCACGTCGCGTGGAAAGCCATATATCAGCCCGGCGTGATCGAGGCGCGCGGGCGGCGTGGGGGGCGCGTCGTGATGACGCAGCGGCGCGAGACAACCGGCCCGGCGCGGTCACTGCGCCTGACCGCCGACCGGCTGACGATCGATGCCGATGGCGAGGACGTCGCGCTGATAAAGATCGAAGCGCTCGATGCGCGCGGGCGTCCGGTGCCAACCGCCAGTCAGAAACTCGGCTTCCGCGTGTCCGGAGCGGGCAAGCTGATCGGCGTCGGCAACGGCAATCCCAATTGCCTGGAGAGCGACAAGGGGAGCGAGCGGTCGCTGTTCAACGGACTGGCACAAGTGATCGTCCAGTCGAGCAAACGCAGCGGCGCGATTCTGATCGAGGCAGCGGAAAGCGGAGCGCTGGGCATGCCGCTGGTCCCCGCAACACTGACCGTTCAGGCGCAGAAAGCGCCGCTTCGTTCAGCAGTAGCGGCTTCCCGCAAGACGTAGCAGGAGATACTGGCATGGCTGCGTTGGGCGTGCGCAGCATTGCGCAATGGCGCAACGTGCCGGGTCGAGTGCCAAGCGTCGGATCACGCCCAATAGCGGACATTCGATTTAGCTACACGCAACATCGCAGTGCGATGGATCGCGCGCAAAGGCGGGTTGGAGGGGCGGGCAAAGCAGCATATAGCTGCGGGCATGATAGTCGTGCACGAAGATATAACACAGTCGGAGCTACTGTGTAGATATGCCTCGGGGCAGAGGCGTTTCCACAACTTAGATATTGGCGATGATGGATCGGACGCTCTCGTGGGCGCAATTCTTGACGATATTGAGATTATTGACTGTTTTGTAACGGCGTCGTTCCGCAACGCTTCTCTGAAGAACGCTGTCGTCCACGCGAACGTGAAAACTTGCGACTTTACCGACGCTGATCTTTCCGGGTCTGACTTTCGGGGATCGGCACTTTGCGCGACAATTTTCACTGGCGCGAAGATGGAAGGTGCCGACTTCACCGATGCTTACAACCATGGCTATGAACTGGCGGCAGGCGAAAAACCCCACTGGTGACCCGCTTCGGCAGAGGCGCGGCCAACGACAGCTTTCCACCCAAGGCGTCAGGTCACCCGTATATCGCCCGACGAACGAAGGGCTGTTTCTGGGCAGTCACATTGCGATACCCAACCCCCTGCTACGCCCGTGCCCGATCATATCGGCAAGTGACTGGCCAGCGCTTCGGTTTGGCATCCCGGGCAAGCCAAACCCACCCTTCAGAACGGGATCATGCCTCCCAAGCCGCAAGGACAAACTTCCCAATCTGGCGCGGTGGTCCTGCAGCTCCGCGTCCGGAAATCAACGAACGCGGTCGTGGAAGGAACGGCCTGCCCAGTTAACCGGCGGGGCCACTGGCTATGCTTGAACGGTGAGATCACCCTCCGCGGGAGCAGTTTTATCCTTAAAGTAAATCCCATTTTTGGCCAACGGCATCATCCATTTTTGCTATGGAAAGCGTTTTTTTTAGGTGTAATAGTGAAATGTGGTTTTACGAGAAGTGTCCTCGGTCCGTGCATTTCACCGACGTAAACGCCGGGTCGAATCTGTTGTACCTTTATCACGCTCAGATCGAACATTTTACGGCGTGGGAGACGTCAAAATCTCCAATGTGCATTTGCACAATATTGCTGCACCGCAAGATAGATCGCTCTCGATCAATCACGTTTATTTCGGAGAGTTTGTTTCTTCTGACTGCCCGGCACAAGGCGTGATCCGCGCGCCGCCGTTCCCACGTGGGGATAAAGGGCTTCAGGAAACAGTTTCGCCACGGCCAGCGGGGTAGCCATGTTAAAACAGATTTATATCGTCGATGACGACGAACCGGTGCGTAAATCGCTGCAATCCTTGCTCAACATGCGCTCTGAATTCATCATCAGCACCTTCAGTTCGGGCGACGAATTTCTGGCGGCGGCACAAACCCTCGAACCCGGAGTCGTGCTGCTCGATGTGCATATGACCGGCGCGTCCGGGATCGACGTACTGACCGCCATTAGCGCGCGCGATTTGCCCCTGATTTGCGTCATTATCACTGGGCATGGCAATATCAGCATGGCCGTTGAGGCGATGAAAGCCGGCGCAATCGATTTTCTGGAAAAACCGTATGATCACGGTTCGCTGATCACCACCATCGAGCGTGCTTATGATCGCTTGCAAAAGGTCGAAGCGGACGCGGCACGCGTCCTTGCCGCACAGCAATCGATCGCGCGCCTGGCCCCGCGCGAAGTCGATGTTTTGATGGGTTTGATCGCGGGGAAGGTCAACAAGGTCATCGCGCACGAACTCGACATCAGCCCGCGCACGGTCAAGGTCTATCGCGCCAACTTGATGACCAAGCTCCACGTCCGGTCCCTACCCGACGCGCTGCGCATCGCTTTTGCAGCCGGGCTCGTGGATTGACCCGCCCGCGCATTGTTTGAATTGCGGGGGCCTCGGCTCAAGGGTCGCAAAATCGCGCCTATCGGTGCGGTGTCATCTGTTCCAGACACACGCTCCAATATGATGTATGGTGCGCTGCATCGCGGAGCTATAAGCGACCGGTGATGAACGGCGCACGAGAATCGGATAAGCCCATGGGTGGCGATCATGCGATCGCGCGATCCATCCTGGCCATTGTCCCTTTTCCGATGATGGTGATCGACGATTGCGGAATCCTGCGATCGTCCAATCATCATGCCGAGATTTTGTTCGGCTTTGACGGCAAGACCGCGCCGGGCCAGAACATCAACGAATTGATACCCCAACTATATCATCATATCCACGATAGGACCATCGCGGAGTATGCGGGAAGCCTGGACGGCGAACGAGTCGCGCAAAGTCGGGTCTTCATGGCGCGCCACCGCGACGGTTATGAAATTCCGGTCGCCGCGCTGGTGAGTAAGGTGGTCATTGAAGGGCAACGGGTGTTTGCCTGCTCTTTGCAAACCCTTTCGGATTGGCTTGGCAACGGCGCACATGCCGCGCAGGCGAGCGAGCGTGATGCGAACGCGATTGGATCGGACGACACCGTCGCGCTTCTGGTGCATGAACTGAACCAACCGATGACCGCGATGACCAATTTTCTAGCCGCTGCCCAAATCGCGCTGATGGCGGGTTCTTCGCCCGAGACGATCACCGGGTTCGTAAAGGATGCCAGCGCTCAATCCTTGCGCGCGCGGGACCTGCTGCAACGCCTGCGCACAATCTTCGAAGACTGAATCTGCGGTCGGCGACGGCGTTCAGGGCTATAACTGGGCCACGCGAAGCGGGGACCGTGGAGCACCTTTCAGCCCGCGCGCGCCGGTGGAGATCAGGGCCTTCGCCTTTCCGGCCGGCATGCCCTTCCCAAACAGATAGCCTTGGCCAAAATCGCATCCCCATTCCGACAGATGCGCCCACTGGCTCATCTCCTCAATGCCCTCGGCGGTGATCGCCAGATCAAGGCTTTTCCCGAGCGTAATCATGGCGCGCACGATTCCCTCGTTTTTGCTGCCTCGGTCGAGCCCGCGCAGGAAGGACCGATCGATCTTGATCTTGTCCAACTTGAATTCGCGCAGATGGTTCAAACTGGCATAACCGGTCCCGAAATCGTCAAGCGCGATGCGGATGCCGTGCTTCTGGAGGCGGCTCAATACCTTCTTGGTCGCACCAAAGTCCGTGATAAGGGCATTTTCGGTGATTTCCACTTCGATCCGCTGCGGTGCGATGCCGTAGCGATCCAGGATGGCAATCAGTCGCGACGCAATCTGCGGATCGCGCAACTGACTCGGCGCCAAGTTAATGGAAAAGGTCAGCGTGTCGGGCCATTCCCGAATTTCCCGGCAAACCCGTTCCAACAAACGATAGGTAAGGTCGGTCAGCACGCCGATTTCATCCGCCACCGGAATGAACGCATCGGGCATAACCACTCCACAATCGGGATGGATCCAACGCGCCAACACCTCGAAACCAACCAGCCCGCCTCCATCTATAGCCACAAGAGGCTGATAGTAAGGGACAATTTCTCCGGCGACAACCGCACGCCGGACGTCGATGTGCATCGCGGCCCGTGCCTGGACATTGTCTTCGATCGACGGATCGAAAAAAACGATAGCGTCCTTGGCCACCGGTCTTGGCTTGATACATTGCCAGATCGGCAGCTCGCAGCAGCGCGGCCGGGCTTGTCCCATCGTGCGGAAAGAGCGCGATGCCGATCGCCGCGCCCACCTCGACCACGGCATCTTCCAGTTGAATCGGGCGGGAAATGATGACGCTGAGCAATTGGGCAACGCGCGCGGCATGGCTGCGATCGTTCGAAGAGGGGAACACTACCGCAAATTCGTCTCCGCCAAGCCGGGCGACCGTTCCCAGTTCATCGCGGTGGGCAATGAAACGTTGCGCGAGCTCGCTCAGCACGAGGTCGCCGGCATCATGCCCATAGATATCGTTCACTGGTTTGAAGCGGTCCAGATCGATCATCATTACGGCTGCGGGATGCTCTGCGTTCGCAGTGATGCGCCCAAGAACTTCCGTAAAGAAGCGCCGATTGGGCAGACCGGTCAACGAGTCGTGCCGCGCCAATCGCTCGGCGCGGGCTTGGGCCTCCAGGGTCCGCTCATGCTCCGCCTCGATCAGCCGAGCCTGGGCGCGGAACACATCCAGCGCCCGCACCATCGCGCCGATCTCGTCACGCCGCTCGCCGCCAACCAGCACGACGTCGGTTTTGCCCGACGCCAGTGCCGTCAGCGACTTGGTAATGTCGACCAACGGTCGCACCACCCGGCGGTGAATAAAGATTTGAACCAGGAAGCGGGCCAGGAAACCAACGGCCGAAAACGACAGTACAAACACCGCGACGAAGTGCGCCACCCCGGTCGCCATTTGCCCGGATCGATCGGCATTGGCACGAAACTGGCCGGCCAAAAAATCCGCCTGCCGGTCAAAATCGAGGTATTTCTTCTGTAGCTCCCCGCGGAAAAGGGCAAGCGCGTCAGCGGCATGCCCATCCCCGTCCATAGCGATCATTCGCTGCTGCGCCTTTTGATATGAGTCCCAATCCTTCTCCATGGCATCGACCATCGGCCTGAGTGGACCGGGCGGCGTCAGGGCGCATAAGCGCGCCAGCTCGACGGTTAGCGCGCCGGTGCGCTTCGCCAACAGCGCGCGCGCAGCCTGCCCGTCCTCAAGCAGCAACGAAGCCTGCGCCACGCGATTTTCGGAAATCAGATCAGCGACTTCCATCACCGCTGAAACACGGCGGATGTCCTCGAGGTTCTGCTCCATCGCCACGCTGGTCTGGTGCATCCCGCCAACGACCAGCGCCGCCACCGCAAAAACAGCGCGGCACCGAGCACCTGCAGCCGTGCAATCCTGGTTCCGATATTGGTCATGCTCATATCCCGCGCGGTGACACGGCGCGCGAAGGCGACGCAGCCATCCGCAAGGTTCCGGGCCAGATCCCTAGCCTTCATCATAGAGGATTTTTGCGGGAGAGGCCGTCGTTCGGTGCCCGTGCGACCATCATCTCTTGGGATGGTTGCCGCTCCCGCAAACGCGCATTGGCGATTCCCGCTACATTCGCGGCGTGTCGCATTCAGCGACCGCAGGGACGCCCACCCCGCCCTTTTCCCGCCGCCTGGTCCGTGCCGCTGCGAAGAGCCACGTGCCCAATTTGCACAGGACGACGCCAAGTTCCGCACCAATATCCTATAATGATCTGGAAACGAATAATTGCCCCTGTCCACGCTCACTCCAGGAGAGCCCCATGCGCTTTCTCGACAATATGAAAATTGCCCCCAAGATCATTTCCCTCCTTCTTTTTCTCGGCGCGATCACCGGAACGATCGCGTACCTCGGCATATCCTCGCTATTGCGCGCCGATGCAGCCTATTCCGATGTTATCGCAAATGATTTGCCTGTCCCGACATTGCTCGCCCGCGTGGTTCGCCGCGCGAACGAGATGGATCTGTTCGCCTACCAGGCTATGGCCTACGACGCGTCGACGGAGATGGCGCAGACAGCACCTGCTCGACAGGACGCATCCTACAAGTCCGCGCTTGATCTACTCAAGCAGGCCAATGAAAAAACTTCCTAGATACTCAGCGGAGTTTGCGCAATTCGGACAGCGCATAACCGCGCTGCATGCCTTGACCGACAAGGCGGCCAAGCTGGGCGCGCTGAATCGCAACGATGAAGCCAAGGCGGTACTTGCCCAGGTCGATGCAATGCTCGAACCGTTGTCGAAGGACACCGTGGCCTTCAACGATCGTATCATCGCCGAAGGGCAAAAGCTCTCCGACCAATTAAGCGCTGACGCGGCATCCACCAGCATGACGCTCACGATCGTGAGCATCCTTGGTATCGCCATCGGCATCGGCCTTAGCATCGTCGTCGCCCGCAAGGGCATCACCGGGCCGCTGCACAAGCTGCAAGGCACCATGAGCAAGCTCGCCGATGGCGACAATTCGGTCGACGTCCCTTGCGCCGTCCGCAAGGATGAAGTTGGCGACATGGCCAAGGTCGTCCTTGTTTTCCGCGACAACGCAGTCAAGCTTGAAGAAGCGCAGGCCGCCAAGGCAAAGGACGACGCGACACAGCATATGGTCGTTGCGACCGTCGGTGAAAATCTCGGCGCGCTGGCCGCTGGCGACCTGACCGCGACGATCAACGCCGATTTCCCCGGCAACTATGCCGAACTCAAGACCAACTTCAACGCCGCCACCGCAGCGTTGCGCGGCTTGATCGGCGGGGTCGTGGAAAGCACCTCGGCCATCGGCACCGGCTCGACCGAAATCGCGCAGGCGTCGGAAGATCTCGCACGCCGGACCGAAGGCAATGCCGCCAGCCTGGAGGAAACCTCCGCCGCGATCACCCAGATCGATGGTCGCCTGAAGGCGAGCGCAGATGCGGCCGGGCGCACCGTTGCCCGTGCCGACGGCGCGATCGCCACCGTCTCGGGCGGTCGTGAAATCGCCGATGAAGCGGTACAGGCGATGGGCCGCGTGTCCGAAAGCGCCAAGGGCATCGACAGCGTGATCGAAGGCCTCGACAAGATCGCGTTCCAGACGCGCGTTCTGGCGATGAACGCGGCCGTGGAAGCGGGCCGTGCAGGCGACGCCGGTCGCGGCTTCGCGGTCGTCGCCGATCTCGTCTCGGCGCTGGCAATGCGCGCCGAAGAGGAAGCCAAGCGCGCCCGCGACCAGTTGACCGTCACGCAGAGCGAAATTCTGTCCGCGGTTGGCGCGGTGCAGAAGGTCGATGGCGCGCTGGTCAACATCGCCGGTGACGTTGGCGAAGTGCACAAGCTGCTCGGCGACATGGCCGCCGACAACCAGGCCCAGGCCGCCGCGATCTCGCAGATCAGCGTTGCCGTCGGCAGCATGGACCGTGCGACGCAGCAGAACGCCGCGATGGTCGAACAGACCTCGGCTGCCGCCCGCAACCTGACCACCGAGGTCAGCTCGCTGTCGCAGCAGACTGCACGCTTCGACATTGGCGGCAATGCCGCCGCTCGCCCGGTGGCCCGGCCCGCTGCAAAGCCCCGCGCCGCTGCGCCGGCCAAGAAGGAAAAGGCCCCCGCCTATACGTCGCCGGTGAAGGCGCTTGAATCGGTCAATGGGGAGGATTGGGCCAGCTTCTGAGCCCATCCAACCCAAACAAAAGGGGCACCGCAGGTTCTCTGCGGTGCCCCTTTTTGTGTCCGAGCGACGGGAGCGGCGGGAAAGTCAGTTCACCAGCGAAGGTGCGCGCAGCCCTTCCATGATCGTGCGGTTCAAATCGATCAGTGTCTCGATCTTTTCCCGGCCCATCATCACCTCGGTGGTGAAGCGGTCGACGAACAGCGCCAGCGAAATGATCTGCGCGCGCAATGTCTCGGGCAGCGCATTGCCTGGGGCGGCGCAATCGCTGGCAAAGGTACACCACATCTCGCGGTTGCGGTGCAGCGGCTGGATCAGCGCTCCGCCCGACAGGCGCGCAGCCTGCGCATCCATCAATTCGCCGGTAATCTGGCTCAGCAGGCGGGCCTCGGCCGCGCGCGGGGTTTCGGCGCGGCTCCGGGCACTTTGATAAGCATGCAGTGACATGAAATCTCCTCTTACGGTTCTGTTATCATTCTAGGCGGTCGGAGGCCGTCATCTTGGGAGGATTGCAGATTTAGTATCGTTCCCGCGCCCAAGCGCCCGCGTTCATCCTATAATCAAAGGGTCACCCACCTTTCATTGCGGACGCGTTATCCATCATGCTGAACGGTATCGGCTTCATAGTGATCCTCGGCTGCGTGTTCGGGAGCTTCCTGCTCTCGGGCGGCAAGCTGGCGGTCGTGCTGGAAGCGCTGCCGCACGAGCTGATGGCGATCATGGGCGCAGCGATCGGGTCCTTCATCGTCGCCAATTCGCTTGGCACGATCAAGAAGGCGATGGGCGGCTTGCTGCGCGCGTTCAAGGGCGAGCGCTGGAAGTCGAGCGACTATCGCGATCTTCTGACCATGATGTTCGGCTTGCTCACCACCTTCAAAAAGGGTGGCGCGACCGGGATCGAACCGCATCTCGACACGCCGTCGGAGAGCAAGCTGTTCTCGCCCTATCCGCGGCTGCTCAAGGACCATCACCTGATCGAATTCATCTGCGACTATCTGCGGATGATGACGGTCAATTTCGAAGACCCTAACCAGCTTGAATCGGCAATGGATGCCGATATCGACAAGCACCACCACGAGGAACTGGCACCGCAGCACGCGCTGCAGATCATGACCGACGGCTTGCCCGCAATCGGCATCGTCGCCGCCGTGCTCGGCGTCATCAAGACAATGGGCTCGATCGACCAGCCGGTCGAAGTGCTCGGCGCGATGATCGGCGGCGCGCTGGTCGGCACCTTCCTCGGCGTGTTGCTGTCCTACTGCATCGTCGGCCCGCTCGCATCGAAACTGCTCGAAGTGATCGAAGCCGATTCCAAACCCTTCCTGGTCGCGAAATCCGCGATCGTTGCCTACGCGCAGCACGTGCCCGTTCAGGTCGCGGTGGAAATTGCCCGACGCATGGCGCCCTCGGCCCATGCCCCAACCTTCCAGCAGCTCGAAGCCGCACTCGACGAGGCGAAAAATGAACTCAATGCCACCCCCGCTTGACCCCGAGACCGCATCGTCGGTGATCCACCTGCCATCGCATGCGACGACGGTGACCGCCGAGGATCTGCTCGCTCGGCTCATCAACGCCGCCGACGACGGCGCAACGACCATCGACGCGTCCGCGAGCGAGAGCATTGGCCAGGCCGCGCTGCAAGTGTTGCTCGCCGCGCGCATCGAAGCGCGCGACGCCGGACATGAATTTCACATCATCGACCCCAGCCCCGCCTTCGTCGAACGAATGGAGAAGTGCGGTCTTGCCGACGCGATCGGCCTCATCAAAACCATCGGAGACCAGGCGTGAGCAAGTTGATCCTGACCGTCGATGATTCTGCCAGCATGCGTATGCTGCTGAAGGCATCGTTGACCGCACAAGGCTATCGTATCGAAAGTGCCAATGACGGCGAGCATGGGCTTGAGCGCATGCGCGAAGTCCAGCCCGACTTGCTCATCACCGACATCAACATGCCGAAGATGGATGGGTTCGAGCTGATGGAGGCGGTGCGCGCAGAGCCCGCCTTCCGCGGCACACCGATCCTCGTGCTGTCCACCGAATTCTCCGACGAGAAGAAGATGCGCGCCCGCGAGGCTGGCGCGACGGGGTGGATCACCAAGCCGTTCGACCCGGCAAAACTGGGAGCCGCCATTCGGCGGGTATGCTCATGAGCGACGAAATGGACGAAATCCAGGGCATCTTCTTTGAAGAATGCGCTGAAGGGCTGGCCGTCGCCGAGCAGGGCCTGTCGGCCATGCGCGCGGGCGACCTGTCGTCGGAAACCATTGCCGGCGTGTTCCGCGCGGTGCATTCGATCAAGGGCGGCGCCGGCGCGTTCGGTCACGCTGCCCTGACCGCCTTTGCCCATCGTTTTGAAAAACGTGATGGACGAGGTACGTGCCGGTCGCATTCCCGCGACGCCCGGTGTGACCGATGTCATGCTGTCGGCCTTCGACATTCTGACCGACCACGTCGCCGCCGCCCGCGGCACCGCACCCTTGCCCCAGGATTCTGCCGTCCTGGCCGCGCTGGAGAACGTGTTGGAGACAAAAGGCGTCGGCGTCGGCGGCGGTGCTACCGCCGCACCCGCACCCGCGCCCGCCACGCCCGACGCGCCCCAGCCGGAGGCCGAGGAAAGCGACGAGGACGAATTCGGGTTCCGCCCGGTTGGTGTCGCGCTCGACATCTTCGATGCGACGGAAGAGCCGGTCGAGCCCGACTGGATCATCGATTTCGCACCGTCGCACGCCGCCTTGGCCAATGGCGGCGAGCCGCTGCTGCTGGTGCGGGAAGTCGAAGCGCTTGGGGGCTCCATTGTTAGTGTCGACCTGTCGGCGCTGCCACCGCTGCGCGAGATGGAACCCGAGCAGAGCTATCTGCGGTGGACGATCCGCGTCCCGGCAAGCATTGAAGAAGCCGCGCTGACCGACTGCTTCGATTTCGTCGCCCCGGATTCGCTCGTGAGCATTGCGCGCGCAGAGTCGGTTGTTCCGGCAACCTCTGCCGCGGCCACCGATCCCCTCGACCAGACCTCGGACGACATTGCCGATGCGGAGCCCGAACTGTCGGCACCGGTGCTCACTTTGGTATCGACGACAGCACCGTCGCCAAGCGCGCCAACGCTCGAGCGCGCTTCCGAACCCGCCGCGCAGACCATCCGTGTCGACCTGATCAAACTCGACTTGCTGCTCAATCTGGTCGGCGAACTGGTCATCCGCAACTCGATCCTCGCGGATCGCTTGACCCCGGCCGACCAGCAGCGCGTCGAACTTCCGGAACTGGCGCGCCTGACGCGCCAGATCCAGGACAACGTGATGTCGCTGCGCGCGCAGCCGATCCGTCAGGCATTCAGCCGCGTGCCGCGCATGCTGCGCGATCTCTCGGCCGAAACCGGGAAGCAGGTCATCCTGGAGACCACGGGCGAGACGACCGAAGTGGACAAGGGCGTGATCGAGAAGATCGGCGACCCGCTGACCCACATGATCCGCAACGCGATCGACCACGGCATCGAACCGCCCGCCGACCGCATCGCCAAAGGTAAGGAAGCCCAAGGCACGATCCGGCTATCGGCCGAACAGAAGGGCGCGCGCATCTTCGTGCGCGTGGCCGATGATGGCCGCGGCATCGATCGCGTCCGGGTCCGCGCCAAGGCGATCGAAAAGGGCATCATCCAGGCGGATGCGCAACTGACCGACGAAGAGATCGATCAGCTGATCTGCGCGCCCGGCTTCTCGACCGCCGAGACGATCTCGAACATCTCGGGCCGCGGCGTGGGCATGGACGTGGTCCGCTCGAACGTCGAGGCACTGGGCGGTCGGGTCGAGATCGCCTCGACCCCCGGCGAAGGCACGACCTTCACGATGATCCTGCCGCTCACGCTGGCGATCCTCGACGGGATGATCGTGCGCCTCGGCGGGCAACGCTACGTCCTGCCGCTGGCGAACGTGATCGAAACCGTCCAGCCGGCCCCCGGCCAAGTCAAGCGCACCAGCCCGACCAACGAAGTGATCGACATGCGGGGCCAGTATCTGCCGGTCAAGCGTGCGACCGACATCTTCGATCTGCCCGGCAGCAACCGCAGCCTGGAAGATTCGCTGGTGGTGATCGTCGAAAGCGAAAGCGCCGGCCATGTCGGCCTGATCGTCGACACGATCGATGACCGTCGCGAGGTCGTGATCAAGAGCCTCGACCAGAACCTCTACCCGATCCGCGGGCTGGGTGGCGCGACCATCCTGGGTGACGGATCGATCGCCCTTATTCTCGATATCGAGGCACTGGTCGCCTCGAACAGTTTCAACCGCTTCACTCCAAAAGGAATCGCAGCATGAGCTCCCTCGACCATCGCACCGCGAACAAGCAGGCCGACCGTAAGATCGTGACCTTCTCGCTGGGCCATCAAACCTTCGGGATCGACATGCACTCGCTGATCGAAATTCGCGAGTGGGAAGAGCCGACTCCGCTGCCGACCGTCCCGTCGTTCATCAAAGGTGTCACCAACCTGCGCGGCAACGTCGTTCCCGTCATCGGCCTGGCCGAGCGCCTTGGCTGGGAACCCAGCAAGATCCATGCGCGGAGCTGCGTGCTGGTGGTCTCGATCGGCGAAAAACAGGCCGGCTTCCTGGTCGACGAGGTCAGCGACATCGTCTCGATCGGCGACCAGGAAATTCAGCCGCACCCGATGTCGAAATCGGCGAACCGAGCGTCATCCTGGGCCTGGTCCGGGTCGAATCGCGGACGATGGAAGCGCGCGGCGACGACACCGGGCAGATGATCCTGCTGCTTGATCTCGATGGCCTGTCGCTGACCCGCCATCTGGAACTCGTAGCGTGACCGCGGCCGGGGGCGCCCCCGCCGCGCCCGCCGGCGGCACCACCATGACGAACGCAGAACTGACCTCGTCGGATTTCGCAGCGATCGCAGCGATCATGCAGAGCGACGCGCGTATCTCGCTTAGCGCGGGCAAGATGACGCTGGTCCAGTCTCGACTGGCCAAGCGGCTTCGGCAACACGGCTTGGCGCATTTTCGCGATTATGTCGCGATGGTGCAGTCGGACGAGACGGAACGCGCGTCGATGGTGGTCGCGCTGACCACCAATCACACGCATTTCTTTCGCGAGGTCCATCACTTCGACCATTTCCGCAAAGTCGTTCTGCCTGAACTGAAGCAACGGGCTGCCAAGGGGCACCCGATCCGCATCTGGTCGGCAGGATGTTCGAGCGGGGAGGAAGTGTACAGCATCACGATGTGCTTGCTCGGCCCCGATCGGGCGTCGGCAAGCTGGCTGCGGCACGCCGATGTTCGGCTGCTCGCAACCGATCTGTCGCCGCCCGTGGTCGAAGCCACCCGGCGCGCCGTCTATGACGCGGCGACCGTCCGCCCTATTCCCGCCGAGTATCGCTCGACGTGGATGCGCCAGGACGGCGAGGATTACGTCATGGTCGACGAAGCGCGTGCGCTCGTCACGGCCAAGGTGCTGAACCTGTTCGAACCGTGGCCGCTGCGCCAACTCTACGACGTGATCTTCTGCCGCAACGTGATGATCTATTTCGACGAGGAAGCGAAGGCCGAGTTGGAAGAGCGCTTCGTCGATCAGCTTGCGCCAGCGGGACACCTCTACATCGGCCACTCGGAACGTCTCATCGGGGTCTCGGCGACCCGGATGCGATCGAGCGGCCAGACCATTTATGCCAAAATCGAGGGCCAAACATGACCCGCCGTGTCCGAACCCTGATTGTCGACGACAGCGCCACGATGCGCGCGACGCTCAAAATGATGCTGTCTGCCGACCCCGAAATCGAAGTCGTCGGCATGGCTCCCGAGCCGTTTGCCGCACGCGAAATGATCAAGTCGCTCAATCCCGATGTCCTGACGCTCGACGTCGAGATGCCGGGTATGGATGGCCTGTCCTTCCTGGAACGGGTCATGCGCCTGCGGCCCATGCCGGTGGTGATGTGTTCGACGCTGACGGCGCATGGTGCCGAGGTCACGATCGAGGCGCTGCGCCTGGGCGCGGTCGATTATATCGCCAAGCCCACCGGCACGCCCGAGGACATTGCACGCGATGCGACCCTGTTGTGCGAGAAGGTCAAGGCGGCCGCCCGCGCTTCGGTGCGGCCGGGGCCGACGCCGAACCTCCCGCCTGCCAAGGGCGGTGGCGTCGGCAAGGGTTCGATCATCGCGATCGGTTCTTCCACCGGCGGCGTCGAGGCGCTGTTCTCGGTGCTGAAGGCGATGCCCAAGGACAGCCCGCCGATCCTGGTCGTCCAGCACATGCCAGCAGCGTTCACCCGCAACTTCGCGGCACGCCTCGATGGCGAATGTGCCGTAAGGGTGGTGGAAGCGACCAATGGCAGCCCGGTCGAGCAGGGAACCGTCTATATTGCTCCTGGGGGGAAAGCACATATGGAACTCGCGACCAACGGCGACCGCCGGATCAAACTGCGCGAAACCGACCCGATCAGCGGCCATCGTCCTTCGGTCGACGCTCTGTTCCGCTCGTTCTGTCCGGTCGCGTCCGGATCGGTCGGAGTGATCCTGACCGGCATGGGATCGGACGGGGCGCAAGGCCTGCTCGAAATGCGACGCGCCGGTGCGCGCACGCTGGGGCAGAACCGGCAAACCTGCGTGGTCTACGGTATGCCGCGCGCGGCGATGGAAATCGGCGCGGTAATGGAAGAAATCAGCCTGTCCGCCATGCCCGAGGCGATCCTTGCGGCATGCCGGGCCAAGCCCCTGGGAATTGTCTGATGCCTGCCGCTGCACAGATCAAGGTTATGGTGGTCGACGACCAGACGAGCATGCGCGCCATGATCCGGCGCACGCTCCAGGATCTCGGCTTCAAGGATGTGCGCGACAAGGGCAGCGCAACCGAGGCGTTGAGCGCGGTCCGCAGCGACCGGGTTCATCTCATCATTTCCGATTACAACATGCCCGAAATGGACGGACTCCAGTTTCTCGAGCAAGTCCGGGCCGACCCGGTGATCGGGAAGACCGTCTTTATCATGCTGACCGGTTCTTCTGACCGCGATCTTGTACAAAAGGCGGCAGCCCTCGGCGTCAACAACTATGTCGTAAAGCCGTTTGCGCCGGCTGCCCTCAAGGAAAAGATTGAGCGCGTCTTCGGCGCGTTGACCTGACGCCATGCGGAGGATCAACATCATCCAGGGCGAGCATTGCGTCGTATCCGAACCGGATACGATGGTGACGACCCTTCTCGGCAGCTGCATCGCAGTCTGCCTGAACGACAGCGTCTCTCGGATCGGGGGCATGAATCATTTCCTGCTCGGCGAACCGGGAGCCGATGTCAAACCGCGGCCCGACGAGATGCAGCGCTATGGCGTCCATGCCATGGAATTGCTGATCAACGGAATGATGGCCAAGGGCGCGTCCCGGGCGCGGCTGAAAGGCCATATCTATGGCGGTGCCAACATCATTGCCGGGCTGGGCTCGATCGGGTCGCAAAATGCGGAGTTCGCGCGTCGCTTCCTTGAAACCGAAGGAATCGAGATCGGGCACGTCGACATTGGCGGGCGCTCCGCCCGCAAGGTCGAGTTCATTCCCTATCAGGGGTTGAGCCGCAGCAAAAAACGTTTCGGATGCGGTCCCCCTCGTCCGCGCGCCCGTCCCTGTCATTGCCCCGCCCAGCGATGGCGAACTGGAGTTGTTTTGATGGCCTATCTTCCCTCGATCACAACCCAGGACGGAACCCCTGTCACAGCCTTCGACCCGTTTTCGGGCCTGTTGCACGGCGTGATGGCGGCCGAGCTGCGCGAAATCCGCGAACAGTTGGAAGGGTTGGCCGAAGTGCTCGTCGCGGACGAACACTTCGTGACCAGCTTTCTGGAACAGCTCCAAAGCTTCGATTACCTGATCCAACATGCCGATGAATGCGCCAATCTGATGGACCGCATCGCGGCTGGCGAAAATTCGGTGGAGGCGATCAAGCATGTTCGCCTTGGCGCGGTGCAGGAACGTCTGCGTATCGCGCTGATCGGAACCTGACATGGCTGGCAAAGCGGCCAATGATCGCCCGATCATCATCAAACGGGTCAAGAAGATCGCTGGCGGCCATCATGGCGGGGCGTGGAAAGTGGCTTATGCCGATTTCGTGACCGCGATGATGGCGTTCTTCATGCTGCTGTGGCTGCTGTCGAGCCCCGACAAAGCGAAGCTGAAGGGCCTGGCCGAATATTTCACGCCGTCCCCGCCCAGCAGCGCCAGCGGCACAGGCCCGCAAGGCGGCGCACCAGGATCGGGGGCGGGCAGCCGCTCCAAAGGCAGGACTTCGACCGAAATTGCGGCAGCCGGCCCGGCGCGCGGCGGCACCGCCAATGTGCCCGATGCGTCGCAACGCGTTGTCGCCGCCGAATTGCAGATCGCGATCGACAGCGTGCCGCAAGCCAATGACGGCCAGAAGAACGTCACTCTGGCAGTGGCTCGCGACGGCCTTCGCATCACGCTGATGGACAATGACCGACAGTCCATGTTTCGCGCCGGCACGGCGGAGCTCAACCCGTATGCGCGCGTAGTGCTTGGCAAGCTTGCCGAAAAACTGTCCCGCTCTTCGGCACAACTGGCGATCGAAGGGCATACGGACGGCACCGGCGGCCAAAGCGACGCAAACTGGCAATTGTCCGGCGCGCGCGCGCTCGCCGCGCGCTCGGCGTTGATCGCGGCGGGCATGACGCCCGATCGCTTCGCCGAGATCGTTGCGCTGGGTGCGAGCCAGCCGGTCTATCCCGAACAGCCCGATCGTGCGGAAAACCGGCGCATTACGGTTGTCGTGATGGGTCAGCAATCTGCGCTGCCCAGCGACGCCAGCTTCAAATTCTGAGGAGATCCGGTTCGTGAAACGCGCGCTCTCCCTGCTGTTGCTGCTCATCCTTGGCGTCGCGATCGGCGGCGGTGCGGGCTATGGTGCAGTTCTGCTGTTCGCCAAACCGGGCGGCAGCGAACCCAAGGCCGCTGCGACACCGGCAGCAGAACCGCCGCGCAGCTTTGTGTCCAGCGCCAAGATCCTCGCTCCGCTGGTGTTTTCGGACGGTCGCCTCGCTGGTTACGTGAATTTCGACGTGTCGCTCGAAGTCGCGAGCGACAAGGCCGATATGGTGACGTCGAAGCTGCCGCTGATGCTCCACGCGATCAACATGCGCACCTGGCGAACCCCGCTCGCGACCGGGCCCGACGGCCTGTTGGCCAATATCGGCGGATTCCGCGACGTGGTGCGTGCCGCATCGACCGAGGCATTCGGTGAGGGCACGGTCAAGCGCATCGCAATAACACGCGCCGAGCCCGCCTGACGGGTCGATCATCCTATAAAAAGAGGGGATACTCTTTTTTTCATGAGAGACGATCATGACCTCTGTTGAACCTCACCCACCGGTCGATCCCTCAATCGCCTCACCGGAGGGACTGCGCCAACGCGCGCAGCGAACCGTTACGACGCTCATTGCGGCGAAGCTTGAGCTAGGCCCGGGCAAGGAAGCGCTGTGCCGATTGCGCAACGTGTCGACGACCGGCATGTTGGTGGAGACAGGTCAACCGCTCACCCGCGACGATGCCGTCGTCATCGAACTCCGCTCGGGCGAGCGCCTGTCGGCAACCGTGGTATGGACCGACGAAGGGCGTGTCGGCATCCAGCTCGACCATGAAATCGATGTAGCGAGCACCTTGCGACCGCAGGTGGTAAAGGCAAAGGGCCATATCCCCGCGATCGGCCGGGCCCCGCGCTTCGCCGTCGCTGCGCCAGGCCGTTTGAGCAGCCTCGGTCGGTCATGCCCGGTCACGGTCGAAAATCTCTCGCAGAGCGGCGCGCGGTTGACGCTGTCCACCGACATCCCGCTTGACGCGCCCGCCACGCTGACGATCCCTGGACTTTCCCCGCGCGCGTGCTCGGTGCGCTGGCGCAACGAGCTTCATGTCGGGGTCGCCTTCATCGAATTGATTTCTTTTGCCGAGCTGTCGGCGTGGCTCGCAGGCGCAAGCCGCAATAATTAAACCGACGCCCCCAAAGCCCCCCGCCTTTGCTGGAGGGGGGCGGTCGGGTTCACGTCGTGCCGAAGCTCTTGACCAGCGACCCCGCGACCAGCGCCCACCCATCGACCAGCACGAAGAAGATGATCTTCATCGGCATGGCGATGGTCGGCGGGGGCAGCATCATCATGCCCATCGCCATCAATACCGCGGCCACGGCCAGATCGATGACGAGGAACGGCAGGAGCAACAAGAAGCCGATCTCGAACGAGCGGCGCAGTTCGGAAATCATGAAGGCCGGGGTCAACGTCGTCAGCGCGACGTCTTTGCGCGCCGTCGGCTTCGCATGCGCCATGTCGATAAACAGCTTCAGATCGTCATCGCGCACCTGTTTCAGCATGAATTGCCGGAACGGCTCGGCGGTCGCCGCAAAGGCTTGCTCCTCGGCGATTTTGCCTGCGGTATAGGGCTTGATTCCCTGGTCCCACGCCTTTTCGAAGGTCGGGGCCATGACGAAGAAGGACAGGAACATCGCGAGACTGATGATCACCGGATTCGGCGGCACGCCCTGGGCACCGATGCCGGTGCGCAACAGCGACAGCGCGACGACGATGCGGGTGAAGCTGGTAACGGTCATCAGGATGCCGGGCGCGAGGCTCAACACCGTCAGCATCAGCACCAATTGGATCGCCCGGCCCGATACCGACCCGCCAGCGCCAGCACCGGGCAAGCCCAATGCGGATTGGGCCAATGCGGACTGCGCGTGCGCGGCGACCGGGATCAGCAGCGCAGCTGCGGCGAGCGCAAACAGGGCCGACTTACGCAACGACGTTCGCCCGATGATGCTGCTCGGTCAGATGGTCCAGCAATGCCGACACCGAACGACGCGGCGTGGACGAGGCGGAAGCGACAGCGGAGACAGGCAAAGACTGTTCGCGCGAGGGCGAAAGCGACGCCTGAATCAAGGCCGCTTTGTCGCGGCGCGACTGGAGATGGTCGAGCAGCAGCGTCAGGGCAGTGCGCAACTCGGTTTCGGGTTCCGGCGCGGTCTCGTCGCTGACGATAGCATCCTTGCTGTTTCCAGGCGTCGGTTCCGACGCCTGGCCTTCGCGCTCACGCGCCGCCATTTCAGGGACTACCGTCTGCGCGATTGCCTCCCCAGCCATCGCGGTGCCGACCGCAGCCGCTCCGTCAGAGGGGATAGACGGCAGGATACCGCTTTCGACCACCATCTGCCCATCCGGGCCGATCAGGATCAGATGTTCACAGCCATCGCGCCGCACCAGGGCGAGCGAGCGTTTCCCGTCGAGCGTGACCCGCTCGACCACTTCCAAGCGCCGCCCGCGACCGAGCGTAACGCGCCCCGGCAAGGCGATATTGTAGCGCCGCACCACCCACAGCGCACCGCCGAGCAAGCCAAGCACGACCCCGAGCGCCCCCATCGTGCGCAGCAGCGACAGCACATCCATCAGTTGCGGCTCTTGCGCGTGATTTCGGTCACTTCCAGCGACATCTCCTCGCTGTTGACCAGGATCCGGCCCTTGGCGATCAGCTCGCCATTGACGAACACCAAAGTCGGGTCGTCCTGCCCGCAATCGAGCGGGATCATCGCGCCGCGGCTCATTTGCAGGATCTGGCGGATCTGAACCTGGGCCGAGCCCAGAACGATCGACAGCTCGACTTCGATATCTTCGAGGATGGACAATGCACGGCTCCTTCCCCCGAGTTATAGGATTATTTTTCCGCATTGACGGTCTGGCTAGGCAATAATTGCCTATGAAGGAGGGGTGACGGCACGGAGCCGGTGGAGCGACTTCATGGATCTCAAGACATCGTTGGCAGTATCGGCATCGGGTTTGCGCGCGCAGTCGCTGCGGATGCGGGTGATCGCGGAAAATCTCGCCAACCAGGATTCGGTCGCGCGCACCGCCGGTGGCGATCCCTATCGCCGCCGGGTCGTCAGCTTTCAGGCCGAAGTCGATCGGGCAAATGGCGGAACCGCCGTCAAGATTTCCAGCGTCGACGCCGACAAGACCGCCTTCACCAAGGTCTACATGCCGGGCAGCCCGGCCGCGGATGCTCAGGGGTACGTCCTGAAGCCCAACGTCAATCCCCTGCTCGAGGCCGCCGACATGAAGGACGCGCAGCGCTCCTACGAAGCCGACCTCAACGCCATCGAAGCGGCCAAGAACCTGACGATGCGCACCATCGATTTGCTGAAATAAGGAAGAGCGACAATGTCCATCGGATCTCTCGACGCCAGCTCGGCCTATGGCCGTACGCTTGGCCTTGGCAACACGCTCAAGACCGGCTCGACCAAGGAAACCGCGCCCGGCGCATCGGGCGGCTTTGGCGGCATGGTCGAGGCGATGATCTCCGACACCTCGACGCAATTGCGTGCCGCCGAAAGCGCCTCGGCCAAGCAAGTCGCGGGCAAGGGCGACTTGATCGACGTGGTGACCGCGATCGGATCGGCCGAAACCGCGCTCGACACGATGGTCGCGGTGCGCGATCGCGTGGTGAACGCCTATTCCGACATCATGCGCATGCAGATCTGAGGCGCACGCCAATGGATGCGCTCGCCGCGATGGAGCTTGCCCGCGCTTCCTTGATTCTGGTGATGACGATCGTCGGACCGCTGCTGATCACCTCGTTGATCGTCGGCGTCGCGATCGGCCTGTTGCAGGCGCTGACCCAGATCCAGGAAATGACGCTGACGTTCGTTCCCAAGATCATCGCCATGGGCGTGGTGATGCTGCTGTGCCTGCCGATGATCGGCGGTGCGCTGTCCGATTTCATGGCGCGGATCAGCGGCATGATCATCGCTGGCTGAAAGGGTGCTCGCCCCCCTCGCCCCGCCATCGTTCGACCTGTCGCATCTCGATGTGCAGGCGACCGCGTTCCTCATCCTGTTCGCGCGCGTCGGCACGGTGTTGATGCTGCTGCCGGTCTTTTCCGAGGATGCCGTGCCCGGGCGGATCCGCTTGATGATCGCGCTGGGCATGAGCATCGGCCTGTGGGGCGTGCTTGCGCCGTTGATGCGCACGGCGGCCGCGGCGGGCGGGGCGCTGCCGGCGGTGCTGCTGGCAGAACTGATTACCGGGCTCGCAATCGGCGCGCTGGTCAAGATCGTGTTCAGCGCGGTGTCGATGGCGGGATCGATCATCAGCTCGCAAATCGGCCTGTCCTCGGCGCTGCTTTATGATGCCTCACAGGGCGGCCAAGCGGCGTTGCTGTCCAAGTTCGTGACCGTCGCCGCCGCCGTGGTGTGCATGTCGATGCACGTCCACCATTTGTGGATTGGCGCGATCGTCGAATCCTATCGCACCTTCCCGATCGGCGGCATGCCACCAGCGCATGATTTCCTGCGAGCCGCGCTCGACGCGGTGGCGCGCGCGATGACGCTGGGAATCGGCTTGTCGGCCCCGTTGCTGGTCTACGGCATCGTGTTCAACGTCGCGCTTGGCCTCTCGACCCGGATTGCGCCTGCGATCCAGCTCTTCTTCATCGTCCAGCCGCTCAACATCCTGCTCGGCCTGGCGGTGATGGCGATGACGCTGGGCGGACTGCTGACCGGCTTCGCGCAGGCGATGGCCGCCTATATGCAGACAAGCTGGAACTAAAGCGTGGCCGACAACGACCAGAAAACCTTCGATCCCACCGAAAAGAAGCTCGCCGACGCGCGTGCCAAGGGCGACATGCCGTCGTCGCCCGAGATGAAGCACGCGGCCATGTTCGCCGCTGCCATCGTCGTGGTCGGCGGTATGGGCACCTATACGGTGCAACAGCTCGGCGTCATCTTCGTGCGGTTGTGGGGCGGCGCGGACGATTATCTGTTCAATCCGCAAGGGGCCGAAAATTTCGCAATCGGTCTTCTCGGTGCGGTCGGCCTGGCGGTGGCACCGTTGCTGGGCGTGTTGTTCGTGTTCGCGCTGCTTGGCGGTGTGTTGCAGGGGCGACCAAGCTTCGCGCTCGCCCGGCTCAAGCCGCAATGGTCGAAGCTCAACCCGTTTTCGGGCCTAGGCCGCATGTTCGGCCCACGCGCGCTGATCGAGTTCGGCAAGACGCTCGCCAAAATGACCGGCGTTATCGTCATTGCGACCAATGTCATCTGGCCCAAGATTGTCGGGCTGGACCAGTTGGTCGGCGCCGATCCGGCTGCGGTCACCGCCGCCGCAGTCGGGGTCGTGCTCGCCATGATCAAGGCGGTGGCGATCCTGGTCGCCGCGCTCGCCATTTTCGATTTCGTCTATCAGCGCTGGTCGTTCACCAACCGCATGAAAATGTCGCTGCAGGAGATTAAGGACGAGCATAAGGAACAGGATGGCGACCCGCTGATCAAGAGCAAGATCCGCGCGATCCAGATGCAGCGCGCGCGCAGCCGGATGATGTCCGCCGTGCCCGATGCCAGCGTGATCATAACCAATCCGACCCATTATGCGGTTGCGCTGAAATATGATCACGCGCTATGGCCGCGCCGATTGTGGTGGCCAAGGGCGTCGACGCGATCGCCGCCAAGATCCGCGAGATCGCGACCGCCAATGGCGTGCCGATCGTCGAGAATGTCGCGCTCGCGCGCGCGCTCTACGCCAGCGCGGAACTGGATCGCCCGATCCCGACCGAGCATTTTGCCGCAGTCGCCGAAATCATCAGCTACGTTTTGCGCCTCGCCCGCGGGCGCTGAGCCTTACACCTCGATGTCGTGCTTCGCCAGTTCGACGCGAACGCGGACGTCAATGTCGTGGAAGATCTGCGCCAGCACCGGATCTTCGGGTTGCTCGGTCGTTTGCGCCCACTCGACGATCTCGCGCAAGCGCGTCGGTGCCGCAACACCGACCAGCAACTCCTGGTGCAGCCGCTCGAGCATGTCGAGGCCACGGCTCGCGTCGCGGGCAATCCGGCGGCGGCGCTCGATCGGCGCTTCGTTCATCGCCAGCGTAACCAGCATTTCAACGCTTGGCATCGCCGGCGCGGTCGGCGCGGGGGTCGGTGCCTGCACGGCGTGGGGATGCAATTCCTGCGCGGCGAACTGCGCCGCCGCCTTGGGCAACGCGCCCAAGAGCAGGGTCCGTGTCACCGGCACTGTCAGGGCATCGATCCGCACCGAAACTTACACCTCCAGACCGTCATCGGCCATACCTATCCTATAAGAGATTCATGAGATCTTTTCCACGAATTCGCCGCTTTATCCGACAAGGGCTGCGCGCGTCCGCGACGCTTGCGGTTGTGCTCGGTTGCGTCTCGCCCGGCATCGCGCGAACGCGGATCAAGGATATCGTCAATGTCGAGAATGTCCGGCCCAACCAACTGGTCGGATATGGCCTCGTCGTCGGCCTGGCCGGCACCGGCGACCGGATGCGCAATTCGCCCTTCACCGAGGAATCGATGCAGGCGATGCTCGAACGCATGGGCGTCAACATCCGGGGCTCCGACATGAAGACCCAGAATGTCGCGGCGGTGTCGATCACCGCGTCGATGCCGCCCTTTTCGCGCACTGGCTCCAGCATCGACGTTCAGGTCGCGGCGCTCGGCGATGCCTCCAGCCTGCAGGGGGGCACGCTGATCGCTTCGTCGCTGCGCGCGCTTGATGGGGAAATCTACGCCGTCGCACAGGGCCCGGTCGCGGTATCGGGCTTCAAGGCGCAAGGGGCCGCCGCCAGCATCAGCCGCGGTGTTTCGACCTCGGCACGGATCGCCGGCGGCGCGATCGTCGAGCGCGAGGTGCCGTTTGCGCTACGCACCGCGACCAGTCTGAAGCTCGCACTGAAAAACCCCGACTTTACGACGGCGCAGCGAATCGTGACCGCGATCAACGGCCGTTTCTCGGGGACGGCCGAGATGCTCGACCCCGCCACCGTCGAAATCGCGCCGCGCGGAGGCTTTCAGGGTTCGGTCGTCGATCTGATGACACAGATCGAGACGATCGACGTCGATGTCGATCAGCCGGCGCGGATCGTCATCAACGAAGCGTCCGGCACCGTCGTAATGGGCGCGGACGTACGGATAAGCTCGGTCGCGGTGGCGCAGGGTGGGCTGACCATCAGCGTCACCGAAACTCCGCAAGTGTCGCAGCCGGGTCCGCTTTCCAGCGGCCAGACGACGGTCGTCCCGCGCACGCAGGTATCGGTCAACGACGGTAACGACGCCCATCTCGCGCTGATCGGCGGAGGCGCATCGCTCAAGACGCTGGTCAGCGGGTTGAACGCGCTCGGCGTTTCCCCTCGTGACCTCATCACCATTTTGCAGGCGGTGAAGAGTGCAGGCGCGCTCCAGGCCGACATTGAGGTCCAATGACGATCGAAATCCCGACTCCTGCTGCGACCGTCGGCGCGGCACCCGCCAAGGCCGCAACGCCCGCGCAAAAGGCCACCGCCCAGTCCTTTGAGGCGGTGTTCCTCGGACAGATGACGCAATTGATGTTCGAAAGCGTGCAGACCGGCGAGTTTTCCGGGGGGCATGGCGAGGAAATGTTTCGCGGTGTTCTCGCTGAAAAGCTCGGGACTGCAATTGCCCAAAAGGGCGGCGTCGGCCTTGCCCCCGGCGGTGCTCGCTCAAATTCTAAAAATGCAGGAAAATGCTGACAATGGACGATGACCTGATCGATCTTGTGACGTCGCTCTCGCACTTGATGGAGCAGGAGAGCGAGGCGCTGACCCGAAGCGGCCGCTTGCAGGGCTTGGCAGAACTCGTCGCGGCGAAATTGCGGTTGGCTGGACAAATCGAGGCCGAAGTTACGAAGCGGGAGCGCGAAACTCCCGATTGGGCCGATGCCCTGTCCGAGGAACAGCGTGCCGAAATGGCGCTTGTCTTCGGGCATTTACGCGACGCCTCGATCGTCAACGCGCAGATTTTGGAGCGGCAGATCGCGTTTTTCGAGCGACTTGATGCGCGCGATCGCAGCAGAAGCACAGCGCGCTACGGGAAAACGAAGTTCTACCTATGGCGCGTCAGGCGACATGATGCGGATCGACTTGCCCGCGCCGATCTCGATCAACGCACGCCTCTAGCGCAATTTCCGAGCGGGGTCGGTCTGTCGACACCGCAAGACCGACTCACATCCCGATCTTCGCGCGTACGTTCGAACACGCGTTTTGTTTCCACGATGTGACCGGATAAATTGTATAAAAGCGACATCCAACCAAGGCTCCTCGAAAAATTCGGGCCAAATCGGCCAATTTTCATACTATAAGACGATGCCAACGCGGCATTCGCCGCTTTTTATTGTTATAAAACCGTGGCATCCGGGATCGCAGAGAGGAAATATCGATGCGATCCAGCAGCGCCTTACGGTTATATGACAACGGTATCATTCCTTCGAATGATGATGGCGTTAGTCCTTATCTGGGACTCTTGGCGGATTGCGCCGCACGAATTCTTTGCGCCTCCGATACGTCGTCGATGCTGAACGCCCTTTTTGAGTCAGTCCGCGTCAAGCTGAATCTGAGTGTGTATTTCTGCTATCGTTACGATGGCAGGAATGGCCTCATCCTCGAAGAACATGGCGGCCTGACCCCGACGCAAAGCGGAGCGGCTTCCCATCTTGCCCTCGGTCAAGGTCCGTGCGGGCTGGTGGCTGCGGATCGCGCGCCGCATGTTTTCAATCGGGTTCGCGGCTCAAAGGACGCGCGGCTCGCTTATGCCCGCGCAATCGGGCTCGCCGCTTATGTCGGGACGCCGCTGATGCAGGGTGATACCTTGCTTGGCACCCTCGGCTTTGGCCGCAAGGCGACGATGCCATTCAGTCGCGCCGAAGTGCAGTTCCTGCGTGCAATCTGCAGCTTCGTCGCCATCGCCAAAAACCGTCTGCGTACCGAGCTGACCCTGTGGGAGACGACCTGTGCTCGCGATGCGCTTGCCGTCGAACAAACGCGGCTCGTCGATCGCATCGCCACTTTATCGCGCTTGTCGGATACATCCGCTGTCGCTTCAACGCTTGCCCATGAAATGACGCAGCCGCTCACCGCCGCCGCAAACTATATCGCCTCCGCCGAAATGGCGCTCGGCGGGCTGGGAGATGCCGACATCCTGCGTCGCCTCGTACAGGCCCGGACCCAGATTACCCGATCGGCTCAGATCATCGCCAAGGCACGCCAATTGGTCGAAACCGGAACGGTCGCGAACGAGCATGCCAACCTTTGTGAAGTGCTGTCGGACTCGCTCGAACTTGCGCTCGCCGATCACGATGGTGCCGCGCCCGCGATGATTTATGATATCGACCCCAGCGTCACCGCGCTCGTCGGAGACGGTGTGCAGATCACCCAGGTGATGACGAATTTGCTGCGTAACGCGGCGACCGCTTTGCGCGGCGTCGCGTCACCGACCATTACCGTTTCCTGTCGCCGGACACAGGACGGCACGGTCGAGATCGGCGTAATCGACAATGGTCCCGGCTTCGATCCGGAGGCCGATAGTGCGCGTTTCCATCAGCGGGCGACCTCAACCACAGGTGGTCTAGGCATCGGCTTATCGGTATGCCGATCCATCGTAGCTGCGCATCACGGTACGATCCGCGCCGAAAACACCGCCCAGGGCGGCGCGGCAGTCTACTTCACGCTGCCGGGCCAATGAAAGCAGCCCAGAGCCCACCTTCAGGGATTGCCATGCTGTCATAATTGTGCGGCATAGCGTCCGAAGGAGATGGTCGCATGCGCACTTCACGAACCGGACGAACGTTGGCCGCGCTGGCCGCAATGCTGGCGGGTGTCGCGCTGACTGCCGGAGCGCCAGCGGACCCGTTACAGGTTGATCGCGTCGTCCTGATGATGCGTCACGGCATCCGCCCGCCCACCAAAGCGCAGCCGATGCCGATCGGTACCGCCGCCGCCGCTTGGCCGACTTGGAGCGTCAAGCCCGGTTGGTTGACCGAACACGGTGCCAGCGCGATCGTGGCGGTGGCCGATTTCGACCGGATTGGCTTTATTAAAGCGGGGCTGCTGCCCTTGACCGACTGCCCCACCCGCATCGCGCTCCTTGCCGACAGCGACCAACGCACCATCGCGACCGCAGCAAGCTATGCCAAGGGCGTCGCCCCTGGCTGCTCCCTCACCATAGAACATCGTCCGCAGGACGAGCCCGATCCGATGTTCAACCCAATCGAGAGCGGGCAGGCCCCGCTTGACCCTGCGCGCGCCGCCGCCGCCATCGACGCGGCGGTGGGACCGCGCGGGATCGCCGCGACCGAGCGCGGCATGAAACCGCTGCTGATTCGCCTGGACCGCGTGTTGTGCGGATCCGCGACCGCGACTTGCGGCGTGGCGCGCGAGCCGACCACCATCCGCCCGGCTACGGCCACCTCACGGCCCAAGCTCGGCGGCGCACTCGACCGTGCGTCGACCGCAGCGCAGATTCTCCTGTTGGAATATGCGGAAGGCAAACCGGCAAACGAAGTCGGCTGGGGCCGCGCCACCGCTTCCGACATCGCGGCTTTCGGAGCCTTCCATGCGCTCGAATTCCGGCTGCTGGCGCGACCACCTTATATCGCGACGCGCAATCTGGCCGGTCTGTCGCCGCGCATCGCGACCTGGCTTACCGATGAAGCCCCCACCGCCCCGAAAGTGGCGTTGATTGCTGGTCACGATACGAACGTCGCCAATCTTGCCGGAGTGCTAGGCCTGCACTGGAACGTCCCCGGGATTGCAGCGGATGATCCCGTACCAGGTGGGGCCATCCAATTGGAACGGCTGACCGACGGCAAGGGCAACCATTATGTCCGCGCCAGCTATCGCGCCCAATCGCTGTCCGAGTTGCGCGCGGCGACGGCCAAGACACCCTATCACAAAGTATTACCAATTGCGGGCTGCAAGGCACGCGGCATCGATGGCCTGTGCACGCTGTCCGATTTTCTGGCAAAGCTTCGTGGTTAACGTGTATCCGTAACGCGGACGCGCTCGTGATGACGAATGACCTCGTCGATGATGAAGCGGAGGAACTTCTCGCTGAAATCGGGATCGAGATTCGCATCATGGGCAAGGCCTCGCAACCGCGCGATCTGTGCTTCTTCACGACCCGGATCGGCAGGCGGCAAACCAGCCTCGGCCTTATAGCGACCGACCGCCTGCGTGGTCTTGAAGCGTTCGGCGAGCAAAAAGACGAGGGCGGCATCGATATTGTCGATGCTCTGGCGGTATCCGTTCAGCGTTTCGTCGGTCACCATCCACTCCTCATCAGCCGTCGACGCTCTTTTGCGTGCGCTGACGGCCCGGCGCAACCCGAGAAAGACTTGCCTTTAGCGCGCCACGCCGCCACATCGCAGCGCAGATGAGCGCCACCATTCTCCGCATTGATCCTTCGCGTGCCCAGCCCTCGCTGGAGCCCATGGTGCAACTCGTCGCGGGTGACCTGAATTTGGTCAACGCGGTCATCCTGTCGCGGATGCAGTCCGAAATTCCGCTGATCCCGGAACTTGCGGGGCACCTCATCGCGGGCGGTGGCAAGCGGATGCGCCCGATGCTGACGCTCGCCAGCGCACGGTTGCTGGGCTATCTGGGGTCTCGCCACCACCGGCTGGCCGCCGCCGTCGAATTCATCCATACCGCCACGCTGCTGCACGACGATGTGGTCGATGGGTCGGATTTGCGCCGGGGCAAGCGCACCGCCAATCTGATCTGGGGCAACCCGGCCAGCGTTCTGGTCGGCGATTTCCTGTTCAGCCGGTCGTTCGAACTGATGGTGGAAGACGGCTCGCTCAAGGTGCTGTCGATCCTGGCGGGCGCGAGCGCGATCATCGCCGAGGGCGAAGTCAACCAGTTGACCGCCGCCCGCCGCATCGACATCCCGGAAGAACGCTATCTCGACATCATCGGGGCAAAGACGGCCGCGCTGTTTGCGGCGGCGTGCCGGGTCGCGGCGGTGGTGGCGGAGCGCCCCGAGGCGGAAGAACTCGCGCTCGACGCTTATGGCCGCAATCTCGGCATCGCGTTCCAACTGGTCGATGACGCAATCGATTACGTGTCCGACGCAGGCACGATGGGCAAAGACGCGGGCGACGATTTTCGCGAAGGCAAGGCGACGCTCCCCGTCATCCTTGCTTATGCCCGCGGCGGTGCCGAAGACCGGGCGTTCTGGAAGGCGGCAATCGAGGGCCATCGTAACCGCGACGAGGATTTCGTGCGAGCGATCGACCTGGTGCGCTCGACCCACGCAGTTGACGACACGCTGGCGCGCGCGCGGCATTACGGGCAACGCGCGATCGACGCGCTCGGCATCTTTGGCAATGGCAAAGCCAAGGATGCGATGGTCGAAGCCGTCGAGTTCGCGATCGCACGCGCCTATTGAGCGTCAGTCACGGCGATTTGGCTCCTTTGTCGCCGATCCGCATTTGTCGCACCGCCTCCTTTCCAGTACCTTCAGTGCCGGACTGCAGGAGCGTCGGAGATGTTCGTCGATTTCCAAACTGGCTGGCCGCCGCCTGAGCGCTGGGAAGCCAAGCCCGCACCGACGCCAAACCCGCGTCGGGAAAGCATCGCAGCGTGGATTATCGGTTTCAACCTGGTGATGCTGTTGGTCGGCCCACTGGCGGGCGTCACGCTGTTTGATGCCGTAATGGCGGCATGGCGGCATTGACCGTCGGAGACGTCTAGCAGCCACGCACCTCGGCATCGCCTGCTTCAGCGCCGGACAATTCCACCTGCAACGTCGCATGGCCGATGCCGAAACGGCCCTTGAGCATAGCGCGCGTCGTATCCAGGAAGGCGTCGCCCGGATGGCCCGCCGGTATCACCAGATGCGCGGTCAGCACGGTCTCAGTCGTGCTCATCGGCCAGATATGAACGTGGTGGACACGCGCGACGCCTGGCAGCGCGCGCAGTGCGTCCCACACCTTGTCCGAATCGATGCTGCGCGGCACCGCCGCCAGCGCCATCTCGACCGATTCGCGCAGCAGGCCCCAGGTTTGCAGGAAAATCAGCACCGCGATGACGATGCTGACCACAGGATCGATCCAGGTCAGCCCGGTCCACCAGATTACCAGCCCCGACACGACCACCCCGGCCGATACCATCGCATCGCTCGCCATGTGGAGATAGGCACCGCGAATGTTGATATCGCCCTCACGACCGCGCAGGAACAGCAGCGCGGTCGCACCATTGACCAGGATCCCGGCTCCGGCGACCCACGCCACCGTCGGCCCGTCCACCGCGCGGGCATCGCCAGCCGCTGCACCGCCTCGAGCAGGATCGCGCCGAGCGCGACCAACAATAGCAGTGCGTTGAGCAAGGCCGCCAGAATGGTCGAGCCCTTCAGCCCATAGGTGAAGCGCTTCGATGCCGCGCGCGTCCTAGGGCAATTGCCGCCCACGCCGCGCACAGGCCGAGCACATCGGAAAGGTTATGCCCGGCATCCGCCAACAGCGCGACCGAGCCCGCGATCAGGCCAAACGCCGCCTCGCCGACGACAAAGGCGAGGTTCAGCCCGATACCGATCGCGAACGCGCGATCGTGACCCGCCACCGGCGCGTGGCTGTGGCCGTGGCCGTGCGAATGCCCGTGATGATCGCCGTGCCCGTGGGAATGGCTATGCCCCGCCATGTCGGTCTCCAATGTCCTAGCGCGGGCCTAGCATTTCAAATCCGTGAGATACTAGGACGCCGCACATGACAATTACGTCACGACGCGGTGGTTCCAAAACCGGCGCAAGGCGGTAGGAGCGAGGCGTGACGTCCACCCTCCCCATCCACGTCGTCCTGCCCGACCTGCTCCGCCACTTGCGAGACGCCCCCAACGCCGTGCTGGTCGCGCCGCCTGGGGCGGGCAAGACCACCGCCGTCGCGCCCGCATTGCTGGACGAGCCATGGTGCAGCGGCGAAATCCTGCTGCTCTCCCCCCCGTCGCCTCGCCGCGCGCGCCGCGGCCGAGCGGATGGCCGCCACTGCCGGTGAAAATGTCGGCCAGACCTTCGGCTATGCCACGCGGATGGATACAAAGCGCTCGGCGGCGACGCGCGTCACGGTGGTGACCGAGGGCATCTTCGTCGCGCGCATCCAGAACGATCCCGAACTCGCCGGGGTCTCCGCCGTGCTGTTCGACGAAGTCCATGAACGCAGCCTCGACAGCGACTTCGGCCTCGCGCTCGCGCTCGATGCGCAGGCCGCGCTGCGGCCCGATCTCAGGCTGGTGGCAATGTCGGCAACGCTCGACGGCGCACGCTTTTCCGGGCTGATGGAGGGTGCCCCGATCATCGAAAGCGCCGGGCGGATGCACCCGCTGAGCTTGCGCCATCTCGGTCGCGCCGCCGAAGCGCGGATCGAGGATTCGGTCGCCGCCGCAATCCGGCTGGCGCTGCGCGAGGAAACGGGCGGCATCCTCGCCTTCCTGCCCGGCGTCGCCGAGATCGAGCGCACCGCCGAGCGGCTGGAGGGGCTCGGCCCCGATATTCTGCTCCACCGCCTGCATGGCAGCCTCGACCCCGCCGCACAGCGCGCCGCGATCGCGCCCGACCCGCAAAAGCGGCGCAAGGTCGTGCTGGCGACATCGATCGCCGAGACCAGCCTGACGCTCGACGGCATTTCGGTCGTGGTCGATTCCGGCCTCGCGCGCGCCCGCGTTATGATCGCGCGGCGGGGAATGACGCGGCTGGTGACCGAACGCGCCAGCCAGGCCGCCCAGCGTGCCGT
>NZ_JSBN01000001.1 GCF_000797515.1 Sphingomonas sp. Ant H11 | reverse complement strand
TCGACCCCTCTCCCAACCTCCGCTAGGCCCCGCTGAAGAAGCGGGACCAAGCTGCGGTATCCCTCTCCCCTATCCAGGGGCGAGGGAGAAGGTTTCAGGCCTCGACCTTGCCCGGCACCACGCCGCGGCGGATCTGGTCGAGTTCGATGCTCTCGAACAGCGCTTTGAAATTGCCCTCGCCAAAGCCGTCATTGCCCTTGCGCTGGATGATCTCGAAGAAGATCGGGCCGACCATATTCTCGGTGAAGATCTGCAGCAGCAGCCCGCCACCCGTTTCGGGCGCGCCGTCGATCAGGATGTCGCGCTTGCGCATTTCGGCGACGTCATGGCCGTGGCCGGGCAAGCGCTTGTCGATCAGGTCGAAATAGGTCTGCGGCGTCGTCTGGAAGCGGATGCCATTGGCGCGCAGCGCATCGACCGTGGCGAAGATGTCGTCGGTTGACAGTGCAAGGTGCTGGATGCCTTCGCCCTTATAGTCCTTGATGAACTCCTCGATCTGCGAATGCTCGTCCTGGCTCTCGTTCAAGGGAATGCGGATCTTGTCGTCGGGCGCGGTCATCGCCTTGGAGAACAGGCCGGTCGACTGCCCCTCAATGTCGAAATAGCGGATCTGGCGGAAGTTGAAGATGCGCTCGTAATACTCCGCCCAATAGGCCATCCGCCCACGTTGCAGATTGTGCGTCAGATGGTCGAGCGTGTGCAGGCCAACGCTATGGTCTTCGGCGGTCGCGCCGGTGGGCAGGAAATCGGTGTCGTAGATCGTCTCGCCGCCATGCTTGTCGACCAGATAGAGGTTCGCTCCGCCAATCCCCTCAATCGCGGGAATATCGAGCTCGCCGGGGCCATGCGCGCCGGACACCGCCGTCGCACCGCGCTCCAGCGCCAGCTTCAAGGCGGCGTCGGCGTCGGCAACGCGGAAGGCCATCGCATTGGCCGAGGGGCCGTGCGCGTTGCGGAAACCCGCGACCTGGCCCGCATCCTCCATATTCAGCAGAAAGTTGATGTCGCCCTGCGCATAGCGCCGGACATTCTTCGATTTGTGCGTACCGACATGGGTAAAGCCCATCTTCACGAACAAGTCGGCCAGCGCCTCCGGATCGGGCGAGGTGAATTCGACGAATTCGAAGCCGTTAAGGCCCATCGGGTTTTCAGGCTTGGTCGCATGGGTCGTCATCGGTCTGTGCTCCGGCGAAACTGGTAACAAATGAAACTATACCTGTGATCGCGACGAACGTCCAGCGGGGGATGACGGGGCCGCGTTGGCCCGATACACAAAGCCGGTGATCCGTTACGATGCCCGCCAACGCAGCTTTGCCGTCTGCCTGTCCGCCCTGGCGGGCTTTGTCGATGCGATCGGGTTTATCGCGACTGGCGGCTTTTTCGTGTCGTTCATGAGCGGCAATTCGACCCGGCTTGCGGTCGGCGTTGCGCAGCATCACGCGGCGGCGCTGTTTGCACTGCAATTGATCGCGACCTTTGTCGGCGGTGTGGTGATCGGGTCGATGATCGGTCGCATGGCGGGGCGGTATCGTCACCCGCTGATTTTGGCTTGGATGGCGCTCTTGCTCGCGCTTGCCGGAACGGCAGGGCAATTCGGTGCGGTCTGGAGCGCGGCCGGCCTCATGGCGCTGGCGATGGGCGCGGAGAATACCGTGTTTGAAGAGGATGGCGAGGTGCGGCTCGGCTTGACCTATATGACGGGAACGCTGGTCAAACTGGGGCAAAGGCTGGCGGCGGCGGTGCTTGGCGGCCCGCGCTGGGCGTGGCTGCCGCATTTCTATTTGTGGATCGGGTTGGTCGGGGGCGCGATCACGGGGGCAGCAACCTTCCCGCTGCTTGGCTTTGGTGGATTGTGGATCGCATCGGCGGTCCTGGTCGTGCTGGCGGTTTTTACGCTTTTCCACGGCGAGGTGCTGTTCGGGGTGCCGATCGCCGAGGACGCGGCGTGACCGGCCTGAAGCTCGACCAATTCCTGCCCTATCGGTTGTCGATCGCCTCCAACCGCGTATCGGCGGCAATTGCGAGTGCATATCAGGCGTTGTTTGGTCTCAAGATTCCGGAGTGGCGGCTGATTGCGATCATCGCCGAGCATGACGGCATTACCCAACAAGCGCTGGGGGTGGCGACGCGCATGGACAAGGTGACGGTCAGCCGCGCCGCGACCGCGCTGGTCGAGCGCGGACTGGTCGCGCGGAAGCCCAATCCGGGCGACCAGCGCTCGCATCTGCTGATGCTGACCAGCACCGGGCGGGCGCTGTACGAGGATGTCGCGCCCAAGGCGCTCGAGTTGGAAGCGCAAGTCTTTGAAGGCTTTTCCGCGAAAGAAATCGCCAGTTTTCGCGAGATGCTTGACCGGATCGAGGCGTCGGCGGCTCCCTTCGATGCGGATCGCGGTTGAACGATGGGGGTTGAAGGGCGGGGGGCTGGTGGCCTAAGCGCCGCATAGCCCTCCCCAGGCCGTGCTGCTTTTCAGGAGGATGTTCCCATGACCGCTACGCCTGTCCCCGTCATGCTCGACCGCGCCGGACTCTCGGTCGCAGCACCACTGGCTGGTTTCATCGAGGAGCGCGTACTTCCCGGGCTCGGAATCGAGCCTGGTGGCTGGTGGCAGGGCGTGGCGGCGATTTACGATGCGTTTGCCCCGCAAAACCGGGCGCTGCTTGGCGTGCGCGATGCACTGCAGGCGCAGATCGACGCGCGCTATCAGGCGGGCGAGCCGGTGGACGAGGCGTTCCTGCGCGAGATCGGCTATCTCGTTCCCGAACCTGCGCCGTTCACGATCGGCACCGAAAATGTCGACGCCGAGGTGGCGACGATGGCCGGGCCGCAACTGGTCGTGCCGATCCTGAATGCGCGCTTCCTGCTCAACGCCGCCAATGCGCGCTGGGGCAGCCTGTATGACGCCTTCTATGGCACAGATGCGTTGCCGGGGATGGCGGTGCCGGGCGGTTATGATCCCGTGCGCGGACGGCAAGTCGTCGCGGCGGCCAAGACGTTTCTCGACGAGGCGGTGCCGCTGATCCAAGGCAAATGGGATGACCTCAAGGGCGACTCCGTCGCCGATCTTGCTGCAAATCTAACTGTTCTCGGGCGCGATGGTGGCGGTGAGATCGTTGGGCGTTCCAATCGATCACTCCTGCTGCGTCACCACGGGCTGCATATCGAAGTGGTGGTCGATCGTGATCATCCGATCGGGCGCGAGGACCGGGCCGGGATCGCCGATGTCATCCTTGAATCCGCGCTGACCACGATTTGCGATCTGGAGGATTCGGTCGCGGCGGTTGATGCCGAGGACAAGGTTGCGGCCTATGCCAATTGGCTTGGGCTGATGAAGGGTGATCTGGCGGAGGCGTTCGAAAAGGGCGGCAAGACCGTCACGCGTCGGCTCAACCCCGATCGCGTCTATGATGACGGGCTGGTGCTCCCCGGGCGCAGCCTGTTGTTCGTGCGCAATGTCGGGCATTTGATGACAACCCCGGCGATCCGGCTCGCCGATGGCGGCGATGCGCCCGAGGGGATCCTCGACGCGATCGTCACCAGCACGATCGCGCTGTACGATCTGCGTGGGCTGGGCACCTTCCGCAACAGCCGCGCGGGATCGGTCTATATCGTCAAGCCCAAGATGCACGGGCCAACCGAATGCGGCTTCACCAACGCCTTGTTCGATGCGGTCGAGGATTTGCTGGGTCTGACGCGGCACACGATCAAGGTCGGCGTGATGGACGAGGAGCGCCGCACCTCCGCCAATCTCGCCGCCTGTATCGCAGCGGTGAAGGACCGGATCGTCTTCATCAACACCGGCTTCCTCGATCGCACCGGCGACGAAATGCACACCGCGATGCGCGCAGGGCCAATGATCCCCAAGGCCGAGATGAAATCCAGCGACTGGATCAAGGCCTATGAGGATCGCAACGTCCGCATCGGGCTGGCGGCGGGGTTGAGCGGCAAGGCGCAGATCGGCAAGGGCATGTGGGCCGCACCCGATCGCATGGCCGACATGATGGTACAGAAGATCGGCCATCCCATGGCGGGGGCGAACACCGCCTGGGTGCCGTCGCCGACGGCGGCCACACTGCACGCGATGCACTATCACAAGGTCGATGTGTTTGCGCGGCAGCGCGAGATCGCCAGGGAAGCGGTGCCGGGGCTGACGCCGCTGCTGACCGTACCGGTCGCGGTCGGTCGTAACTGGACGCCCGAGGAAGTCCGTGCCGAGCTGGACAATAATGCGCAGGGCATTCTCGGCTATGTCGTGCGCTGGATCGATCAGGGGGTGGGGTGTTCGAAGGTGCCCGACATCCACGATATCGGCCTGATGGAGGATCGCGCGACGCTGCGGATTTCCTCACAACATATCGCCAACTGGCTTTTGCACGGCGTTGCGACGACCGAAGACGTCGATGCCGCCTTTGCGCGCATGGCGGCGAAGGTCGATGCGCAAAATGCCGATGATCCACTGTACCGGCCGATGAGCGGACACCCTGAAAGCCTCGCCTGGCAGGCGGCGCGTGCGTTGGTGTTCGAAGGGATTTCCCAGCCCAACGGGTATACCGAGCCGTTGCTCCACGCCTATCGGTTGCGGGCGAAGGCGGTTTAGGGAAACCTATTCCGCTTGGCGCGTTAGACGGGAAAGCGGGGGCTGGATTCGCGAGACCCTCTGACATGAAGCGGGGAAGCGCGGGTTTTGGGTTTGCTGTTATTTTCAACGGGACTGATTGCTGTAGCCGCTGGCGGCGTGCAGCAGGCGCAGCCCGCAATCCCTGTTCCGACCCCGAAGATGGGCACGCCCCCGTCGACCGAGCCACCGATCGTCGCTGACGACACGTTCGACAAGGCGCTGCCGCCGCTGTCGAGCGATATCAATGCGCCGTTGGAGCCGCTTGCCCCGATCGTCCCGCCGACTGCGCCGATGGTGCCCGCGGAAACGGTGCCGCCAGAATTGACGCAGCCGCTGCCGGCGTTGCAGGTGTTCGATTCGACGCCGCTCGTCGACGTGACCGTCAAGGACACGAAGGCTCCCGACATCCGCTACGACACCGTCGTGCGTGGGCTGGATACGTTGGGGCTCGCGGGTAAGTTCAACAGCCTGTCGGCGCTCAAAGGCGGCGATGGCAAGGCGGCCAATGCCACCGTCGTCTCGGCGCGCGGGCGCGAGGACGAAGATCTCGCGGTCCGCTTGATGAAGTCGCTCGGATATTATGACGGCACCGCGATTTCGACGATCGAGCAAATTCCCGGAGACACCGCACGGGTCCGCGCAATCGTTTCGGCAACACCGGGCAAGCAATATAAGTTTGGCTCGATCGCTGTGCAGGCGGCACCCACGGTTCCGCCCGGATTGGTTGAGAGTTTGCTCCCGCTGCACAGCGGTGAAGCAATCGAGGCCGAGCGGGTGCAGGGCGCGGAAGCCAATGTCGCGCTGGTCCTGCCGCAGCGTGGTTATCCCTTTGCCAAGGTCGGGCAGCGCGACATCCTGCTCGATGACGTTGCTGGAACCGGTGACTACACCTTGCCGGTCGATGTCGGTCCGCGATCCTCGTTCGGCACCTTCACTACCGAGGGGCGGCTGGCGTTCGGCGCGGCGCATGTCGGCGTGCTGACTCGCTTCAAGCCCGGCGAGTTGTACGACAATCGCAAGGTCGACGATTTGCGCGCGGCGCTGGTGGCGACAGGTTTGTTCTCGACCGTTTCGGTGGAGCCGGTCCGCACCGGCAATATCAACCCCGATGGCACCGAGGCAGTCAACCTGCTGGTGCAGCAGGAACGGGGACCGCCGCGCTCGGTGGCGGTCAGCGGCGGTTATAGCACAGGGCAGGGCATCCGGCTGGAAGGATCGTTCACGCATCGCAACCTGTTCCCACCCGAAGGCGCGCTGATCGTGACGGCGGTGGCGGGCACGCAGGAGCAAGGGGCCACCGCCACCTTCCGCCGCTCAAACGCCGGACGGCGCGACCGGACCTTGACGATCACGGCTGGCGCAGACCATTCCAATTACGATGCCTTCGACGCCTTTACGACGACGCTGTCGGGCCGGATCTCGTATGATTCCACGCCGATCTGGCAGAAGAAATTCACTTATGCCTATGGGTTCGAACTGACTGGCACCAACGAAAGCGTCTATGATTTCGGGCGCGGTGCGCGGCGGCGGGCGACCTATTTTATCGCGGCGCTTCCGGGGCAGGTGGAATTCGACCGTTCGGACAGCTTGCTCAACCCGACCAAGGGGTATCGCCTGAAGCTCAGCCTCAGTCCGGAAACTTCGGTGCGGGGTGCGGTCCGGCCGTATGCGCGGACGCTTGTAGAAGCGAGCGGCTATTATCCGATCGGCGACAGCATCGTGCTGGCGGGGCGCGTCCGCGCCGGGTCGATCGTCGGGACGGATCGGGACGATCTTGCCCCGTCGCGGCGCTATTATGGCGGCGGCGGGGGATCGGTGCGCGGCTATGGCTATCAACGGCTCGGGCCGCTCGATCCCAATGGCGATCCGGTCGGCGGTCGATCGATCAACGAATTCGCGCTGGAGGCACGCTATCGCTTCGGCAATTTCGGCATCGTGCCCTTCCTCGATGGCGGCAATGCCTATGAGAGCGTGTTGCCCAAGGCGACCGACTTGCGCTTCGGGGCCGGGATTGGCGGGCGCTTCTACACCAATTTCGGGCCGCTGCGCTTTGACGTCGCGACGCCGCTCAACCCGCGCAAGGGCGATGGCAAGATCGCGCTCTACATTTCCATCGGGCAGGCTTTCTGATGACCGAAGAGACAGTCGTCATCGCCCGTCCTCCCTTGTGGCAGCGAGCCCTTAAATGGGTTGGGCTTGCGCTGCTGGGGTTGGTCGTGCTGGCCGGGGTGCTGGTGCTTGGGCTCAACACCGCACCTGGGCGCAGGATCATCGCCAATTCGCTGGGCGGCTACACCACGGCCTCTGGCCTCAACATCAAGGTCGGGCGGATCGAGGGCTCGCTGTACGGCGCAATGGTGTTGACCGATGTACGGGTGAGCGACCCCAAGGGCGTGTTCCTGACCGCGCCGCGCATCGCGGTCGATTGGCGACCGTTCGCCTATCTCGGCAACCATATCGACGTGCGCTCGGCGCAGGCGGCGCTGGTGACGATGCAACGCTCCCCGGCCTTCAAGGCGGTGCCGAGCGACCCCAATGCGCCAATCCTGCCCGATCTGGACATCGATATCGGGCGCTTGACCGTCGCGCGGATGGTGCTCGCGCAACCGGTGACGGGGGCGGTGCATATCCTGAAGATCGACGGCGCAACCCACATTGCCGAGCGGCGTGCGCAAGTGAGCGCCAGCGTCGTCGCGCTGGCCGGGCGCGGTATTGCGGGCGGCGATCGGCTGAACTTCAAGCTCGACGCCGTGCCCGATGCAAACCGGCTCGACCTCGATGCGCATCTGGTTGCCCCGGCAACGGGGGTGGTCGCCAGCATGAGCGGGCTGAAGGCACCGCTCGATTTCAGCATTGGCGGCAAGGGTAGCTGGAAGGCATGGCAGGGCAAGGCGACCGGCACGCTGGGCGGCGCGTCGTTCACCGATCTGGCGCTGACCGCGAACAGCGGCACCTTCACCGTGCGCGGCTTCGCCAATCCGGGCCTGTATCCCGGCGGCGCACCCAAGACCGAGGCGAGCGCGATCAACCCGCTGGCCCGGCTGACCGCGCCGCGCGTGCAGGTCTCGCTTAGCGCCACGCTCGACCAGCGACGGCTGACGCTGTCGGGGGCGCTGCGCTCCGATGCGCTGGCGCTGAATGCCAAGGGCTTGCTCGACCTTGCCGAGAGTCGTTTCGGCCAATTCGCGGTCGATGCGAAGTTGCTGACGCCGGGCGCGATTGCCCCCAATTTGCGCGGGCGCGATGTCGCGGCGCGCGTGGTGCTCGACGGCAAATTCGCCACGCCGACGGTCAATTATGTCGTGACGGCGGGTGTACTGGGCTTTGGCGAGACGCAGGTCGAGCGGCTCTACGCGTCGGGGCTGGCGCGGGTGAACGCCGACCATATCATCGTCCCGCTCTCCGCCCGCGCCGCGCGCGTCACCGGGCTCAATGCGGCGGCGGGTGGCTTGCTCGACAATGTCGCGATCAATGGCGATATCGCGATCACCGGCAACACGCTGCTGTCCGACAATTTGCGGATTCGCTCGAACAAGATCGACGCGACAGCTTTGGTCGTCGCCAATCTCAAGACCGGACTGTATCGCGGTGCTCTTAACGGGCGGGTCAATAATTACCGGATCGATGGCGTCGGCATCGTGTCGCTGCGCACCGACGCCAAATTGGTAACGGTAGCGAGCGGCGGGTTTGGGATCACCGGCCACGTCGCCGCCAGGACATCGCAAATCTTCAACGAAGGCGCGCGCAGTTTCCTCGGTGGAAATGCGGTGGTGACGGCGGACGTCGGCTACGACCCGAACGGCATCGTCACTTTTCGCAACCTGCATTTGGCCGCGCCGCAGTTCCGCGTGACGCGTGGGCAGGGGCGCTATGATCCAAAGGGCCCGTTGCTGGTCGAAGCGGATGCGTATTCGGCCCAATATGGCCCGCTCTTCGCCCGCGTCACGGGCACCGCGACCAAGCCGGTCGTGCTGCTGCGCGCGCCGCGCCCCGGCGTTGGGGTGGGACTGGTCGATCTGGAAGCGACGGTACGCGGGACGGGATCGTCTTATGCCGTGCTCGCCAAGGGCGGGACGCAATATGGCCCGTTCACCGCCGACCTAAACGTCACGCCCGGCACGCAATTGGCAATCGACATCCGCAAGGCACGTTTTGCCGGGGTCGATGTCACGGGCAAGCTGCAGCAACTCCCCGCCGGGCCGTTTGCCGGGCGCGTTCAGTTCGCCGGATCTGGGATTAGCGGTGCCGCGCTGCTTGGCGCGCAGGGCAAGGTGCAGCGCGTCGATGTCGCCGCGCGGGCGAGCAATGCCAAGGTTCCGGGCGCGGTCGATTTCACCATCGGGCGCGCGATCGTCAACGCACAGGCGATCCTCTATCCGAATGCGCCGCAGATTATCGCCGACGCGCAAGTCGCCGATTTGCGCTACGGCGCGGCGGTGCTGTCGAGCGCGCGCGCGAAGATCCATTACGTCAATGGCAACGGGACCGCTCAGGCGGTGGCTTCGGGCTCGAACGGCGTGCCGTTCCATATTGCGGCCAATGCGCGGCTGAGCCCAACCTTGTGGCTGGTCGCGGCGCAGGGCCAGGCCAACGGCATCGGTTTCAAGACCGGCACGCCCGCGCGGATCGCGATCGAGCGCGGGACCTATCATCTCCAGCCGACGCGGATCGATTTCGACAAGGGCAGCGCGCGCATTGCTGCCGATTATGGCGCGGGGCTGGTTGCCAAACTGCGGCTCGATGCGCTGGACCTGTCGGTCGCCAATGCTATCGTGCCGGATCTCGGTTTCGGCGGTTCCGCAACGGGCTCGCTCGATTATACCCAGCCGCGCGGGGCCGCAGTGCCGACCATCGCCGGGCAATTCCGCGTCGCGCGGTTTACCCGGTCGAGCCTGGCGAGCGTATCCGAACCCGTCGATCTGATCACGCAAATCGGCCTGAACGGCAATGGCGGCGATATTCGTGCGCTCGTGCAGCGGGGCGGCACCACGATCGGGCGCTTGGTGGTTACGCTCGGATCGCTCGGTGGCGGTAGTGACTGGACGCAGCGGCTGATGGCGGCCCCCTTGTCGGGTGGAATCCGCTACAATGGCCCCTCGGGCGTGCTCTTCTCCTTTGCCGGCCTGTCGCGCCAGCAACTGTCGGGGCCAATTGCGGTCGCGGCCGATTTTGCGGGCAGGGTGGATGCACCACAACTGACCGGTCTGCTCCGCGCGGATTCGCTGACCTATGACAACGAAGTCTATGGCACGCGGCTCACGCAGATGAAGCTCGCGGGTCGCTTCACCAATGATCGGCTGGAGATCACCCAATTGTCGGCGCGGGCGGGCGAGGGGACCGTGCAGGGGCAGGGATCGGTCGGATTTTCGGCGGCAGCGGGCTTCCCGATCGACGTGCGCGCGACGCTCAACAACGCGCGGCTCGCCAGCAGCGATGCGCTCGGCGCGACCGCGACCGGCACCATCGCGATCACCAATAGCAAGGCGAATGGCGGGCTGATCAAGGGCGATTTGCGCATCCCGAATGCACGCTACGAGATCATCCGTCAGGGGCAGGCCGACGTCGCGGAATTGACCGGCGTCCGCCGCAAGAGCGACCTCACCAAGGCCAATGCCCAGGCAACCGCGCCCGCCGAACCGGTCGGGCTGTTCAAGCTCGATCTGCGTGTGCGCGCCGACAACCAGTTGTTCGTCTCTGGCATGGGGCTCGAATCCGAATGGCAAGCGGATTTGCGCGTCGTCGGCACCTCGCTGGCCCCGCGCGTAACCGGCAATCTCGAAATCGTTCGCGGCACTTATTCCTTCGCCGGCAAGCGCTTCGACGTCACCAAGGGCGATGTCCGCTTCGACGGCGGCGCTTTGATCGATCCGCAAATTGCGCTGAGTGCCACGACCACCACCAACGGCATCACCGTGGTGATCGATGTCTCGGGCACGGGCCAGAAGCCGCAAATCGCGTTCAACTCCACCCCCGCTTTGCCACAGGATGAGGTGCTCAGCCGGTTGCTGTTCGGCAGTTCGGTCACCAATCTATCGGCGATCCAGGCGATCCAGCTTGCCGCTGCGCTCAATTCGTTGCGCGGGTCGGGCGGCGGGCTCAATCCGCTTGGCAAGCTGCGCTCGGTGGCGGGGATCGACCGCTTGCGCATTCTCGGGGCGGACAGCGCCACCGGGCGCAGCACGTCGCTGGCGGCGGGCAAATACATCACCAACAACATCTATGTGGAGGTGATTACCGATGCACGCGGCTTCACCGCCACGCAGTTGGAAGTGTCGCTGACCAAGGCGCTCAGCGTGCTGTCGCAAGCTGGCTCGTTTGGCGGGTCGAACATCACGGTGCGCTACAAGAAAGATTTCTAATCGCAACGCATCTCTTTCCGTCCGCCCGAAAATCGAATATCGGGTATCCTACGGAGAGCGATTATGAGCATGGAACATTTCGACGTCGTCGTTGTCGGTGCGGGAATTTCCGGGATCGCGCGGGCTATCATTTGCAAACGCAATGCCCCGACCGAAGCTATGTGATTCTCGAAGGGCGAGCGGCATTGGGCGGGACATGGGACCTGTTTCGCTATCCCGGCATCCGTTCGGATTCGGACATGTTCACGCTGGGCTATGCGTTCAAGCCGTGGACCGAGGCGAAGGCGATCGCCGATGGTCCCTCGATTTTGAAGTATGTCAGCGATACCGCGCGCGACTATGGTATCGATCGTCACATTCGCTTTGGTCATCACGTAAAAACGCGCCGCCTGGTCGACGGCAGACGCGCGCTGGACCGTCGAGGCGGACGGGCCGGATGGGCCGGTCGCTTTCACCTGCAATTTCCTCTTTATGTGCAGCGGCTATTACAATTACGCGCGCGGCCATTCGCCCGAGTGGCCGGGCATGGAGGATTTCGGCGGGCGGATCGTCCATCCGCAATTCTGGCCCGCCGACCTCGATTATAGTGGCAAGAAGGTGGTGGTGATCGGCAGCGGGGCAACCGCGGTGACGCTGGTGCCCGCCATGGCGGAGAGTGCCGCGCACGTCACGATGCTGCAACGCTCGCCGACCTATGTCGTGTCGCGACCGGCCGAAGACGCGACGGCCAATTGGCTGCGCGCCAAATTGCCCGCAAAACTGGCGTACAGTCTCGTGCGCTGGCGCAATGTGCTGTTCCAGATGTTCTTCTTCAACCTCGCCCGCAAACGCCCGGAAAAGACCAAGGAGCGTTTGATCGAAATGGTGCGGGGCGAGCTTGGTGCCGATTACGACGTCGCGACGCATTTCACGCCGCGCTACAATCCGTGGGACCAGCGGCTGTGTCTGGTGCCGGACGCCGATCTGTTCGCGGTGATCAAGAGTGGCAAGGCTTCGGTGGTCACCGACACGATCGCGCATTTCACCCATGACGGGATCGCCCTGCAATCGGGCGCGGAACTGCCCGCCGACGTGGTGGTGACGGCGACCGGGCTGGAGCTGCAATTGTTGAGCGACGTAACGTTCAGCGTCGACGGTGCCCCGGTCGATCTTTCGAAAACCTTCAATTACAAAGGCATGATGTTTTCCGACGTGCCCAACATGGCGACCTCGTTCGGCTATACCAACGCATCCTGGACGCTGAAGGCGGATCTGACGTGCGCCTATGTCTGTCGGCTGCTCAACACGATGAAGAAGCGCGGGTTGCGACAGGCAACCCCGCGCGTTGGCGACGCTGCGTTGACGCCAGCGCCGTTCCTGGACTTCAGCTCGGGCTATGTGACCCGTGCGATGGAAAAGTTCCCGAAACAGGGCAGCAAGACACCTTGGCGGGTTCATCAAAACTACGCGCGAGACCTGCTGGCGCTGCGCTATGGATCGGTCGATGACGGGATGGAGTTTTCCAATCCTGCGACTCCTGAGGCCACCCGTGCGGCGCAGAGCCGAATAACCGCCTGAGCTGCGCAACCTGAGGCGCGCAGAGGCGTTTTTGCGGCGCTGCACAATTTGCCGATTGCCTTGTTCGTTCGAACGAACTATCGACAAACTGTGGTTCAACAGCGCCTTCTTGAAATCGCGATCGCGGAGTTCGCCACCAAGGGGTTGGAAGGCGCGAGCACGCGCAGCATCGCCGCCGCCGCCGGCACGGCCATGTCATCGATCACCTATCACTTTGGCGGCAAGGAAGGGCTGTATCTGGCTGCCGCCGACCATATCGCTGCGCAAATGGGCGATACCCTATCGCATCTGGCGGGCGGCGGGGTGCCCGAAGCGATTACGCCAGCGGCCGCCCGTGCGCTGATCCACGCGATCATTGCGAGCTTGATCGACAAGATGACGGGCCAGAAAAACACGTCTTACTCGCTGTTCATCATTCGCGAGCAGATGGAGCCGACCGCGGCGTTCGAGCGCATCTACGGCGGGATGATGGGGACGATGCTCCAAACGCTCGTCAATCTCGTTCAGATCGCAACCGGGCGGGACGAGGGCGACACCGCGCGCGTGGCTGTGATCACCGTGATTGGGCAGGTGGTCACGCTGCGTGCCTCCCGTGCGACAGTCCTTAAGCTGATGCAGCGCGCCGATCTGGACGCCTCCGCGATTGCCGCGCTCGGCGCGCGGATCGCAGCCAATACCGATGCCATTCTCGACCGGCTGATCGCCGAACGACAGGAGCTTTCATGAGCGATACGCCCCAACCCGACGCCAAGGCCGATCAGGATAACTCGGCGGCCGCAGCACCTGCGAAGCCGTCGATTTTTCGCAAGCCGCTGTTCTGGGTCATCGTCATTCCGGTGGTCGGGGTGATCGTGGTCGCAGCGGTGCTCTATTATCTGGACGCGCGGCAGTATGAATCGACCGACGATGCCTTTGTCGACGCTCATATCGTGCGGATCGCGCCGAAGGTCGCGGGCACGCTAAAGGCGGTTGCCGATATCGATAACCGTCACGTCCAACCCGGCCAGTTGCTGGCGGTGATCGAGCCGTCCGGGCCAGAGGCGCAGGTTGCCGAAGCCGAGGCCAACGCAAAGCAGGCGGAAGCCCAGTTCGAGCAGGCGCGCGCGCAAGTCGTGGCAAGCCAGGCAACGCATGACCAGGCCGTCGCGCAGGCACGAGCCCCGCTCGCCAGCGCCGCCAAGGCGGAGCAGGATCTCGCGCGCTATGAAGCGCTGCGCCGGATTGATCCGGCGGCGGTCGCCGGGCAGCAGCTCGATGCGGCGCGGGCGACCGCGCGCTCCACTGCAGCGGAAGCGGCTGCGGCGCGCCAGCAGATCGATAGCGCCAGCGCCAATATCGCGGTGGCGCGCCGTCAGGTCGCCGCCGCCCGTGCGGTGATCGAGGCGCGGCAGGCATCGGTACGGCAGGCCAATGTTACGCTGGGCGACAACCGGCTGGTCGCGCCGGTAGCCGGGCAAGTGGTCAACCGTCAGGTCAATATCGGCTCTTATGTCGGGCCGGGAACGCAATTGATGGCGATCGTGCCCGATCACATCTGGATCACCGCGAACTTCAAGGAAACCCAGCTCCGCGACATGACTGCGGGCGACCCCGTCGATATCAAGGTCGACGCTATCCCAACGTCAAGTTCAAGGGCCATGTCGATTCGATCCAGCGCGGCGCGGGCCAGGCGTTTGCGTTGCTGCCGCCGCAGAATGCGACCGGAAACTACGTCAAAGTGGTTCAGCGGGTACCGGTACGGATCGAGTTTGATACCAAGAACGCACCCGATCCGCGCAAATATCCGCTGGGTCCGGGCATGTCGGTGATCCCCACGGTCAAGGTGCGCTAAGATGGCGAGCGCCGCACCGCGGGCGGATGGATGGGATCCGACCCGATCGGCGGCGGGCAGTTTCAGCCCATGGCTGATCGTCGCGATCATCTCGATCCCGACGTTCATGGAGGTGCTCGACACGTCGATCGCGAACGTCGCGCTCGATCATATCGCGGGCGGCCTTTCGGTCTCGAACGATCAGGCCACTTGGGTGCTGACCAGTTATCTGGTCGCCAACGCGATCATCATCCCGATCAGCGGCTGGCTGTCCGACGTGATCGGGCGGAAGCGCTATTTCATGATCTCGATCGCGCTGTTCACGCTGTCCTCGCTGATGTGTGGCCTCGCCCCCAATCTCTCGACGCTCGTCATAGCGCGCGTCTTGCAGGGGATTGGCGGTGGCGGACTGGCCCCGGTCGAGCAATCGATGCTTGCCGATACCTTCCCGCCGCGATTGCGCGGAATGGCCTTTGCGGCGTTTGCGATCGTCGTCGTGGTCGGGCCGGTACTCGGGCCGACGCTGGGCGGCTATATTACCGAAAATTCCAGCTGGCATTGGGTGTTTCTCATCAACGTGCCGATCGGCATCGTGTCGCTGTTTCTCGTCAACGTGTTTGTCGACGAACCGAAGGCGATCAAGGATGATCGCGCGAAATTGCTTCAGCGCGGTATCAGGGTCGACTATATCGGCATCATCCTCATCGCACTCGGCCTGGGGTTCTTCGAACTCACGCTCGATCGCGGCGAGCGGGAGGACTGGTTCGCAAGCACCCTGATCATCGCGACCACGACGATTTCGGCGGTATCCCTGATCGCGCTCGGCTTTTGGGAAACGCATCATTCCGAGCCTGTGCTCGACCTCAAGCTCCTCAAAAGCCGGAATTTCTCGTTGACGTTGCTGGTCATGGGCGTGACCGGGATGATCCTGTTCGGCACCACCCAGTTGATCCCGCAAATGTTGCAGCAGGTGCTTGGCTATACCTCGTTCCAGGCCGGGTTGGCGCTGACCTTCGGCGGGGTGGCGACGCTGGTCGCGGTGCCGTTTGCCGGGCGGCTGTCGGGGGTGGTCGATGTCCGGCTGTTGCTGTTTCCGGCATTGCTCGTTCAGGCCTTCGCCTTGTGGAACATGACGCATCTCAACGCCGACATCACCTTCCTCGATGCCGGGGTGGCACGCCTGTATCAGGCAATGGGGCTGCCCTTCCTGTTCGTGCCGATCAGCGCAGTGGCCTATGTCGGCTTGCCGCAGAACAAGACCGCGCAAGCGTCGAGCATGCTCAACGTGGCACGCAATCTTGGCGGATCGATCGGCATTTCGGCGTCGCAGACGATGCTGGCATCGGGCCTGCAGCGGCATCAGTCGGATCTGGTTAACGGCCTTAATCCGCTGAACCCGAATTATAATGACTGGCTGGCCAAGGCCGGGAGCGCGTTTGGCGGGCCGGGGGACACCATTACGCCGCTCGCCGTGCTCTACAGCCAGGTACAGCGGCAGGCGGCGATGCTTGCCTTTCTCGATGTGTTTCATTCGTTGATGGTCGTGGTGCTGTGCGTCGCGCCCGTCGTTTTCTTGATGCGCTCCGGCAAATCCGGTGGCGGTGGTGGAGGCATGGCGCATTGACCCGCTCTCTCGTTACGGCGGCGCTGCTCGGCGCAACCTTGCTTGGCGGTTGCACCGTCGGCCCCAATTATCATGCGCCGGCAATGGCGGTCCCAGCCGCCTTTGCCGAGCCGCAGACCGGTGTGCCGGGTGCCGCAATCGACCCAGCCCATTGGTGGACCGCTTTTGGCGATTCGACGCTGACGACGCTGGTCGAGCGCGCGCTGAAGGACAGTCCGACGATCGCGATCGCGGCGTCGCGCGTGCGGCAGGCGCGCCTGGATGAGATCGCGGCGCATGCCGTGGGCAAGCCCACCGTCGATGCCACGGGCAATGTGACGCATGTCGAATTCAGCAAGAATGCCGGATTCTCGTCCCTCGCCAGCCTCTTTTCCGGCGGTGGCAGCAACAGCGGCAGTTCGAGTGGCGGCATTGCGCTGCCCGGTAGCGGGATCACCACCTATGCCGCCGGCTTCGATGCGAGTTGGGAGATCGATTTGTTCGGCGGCGGGCGACGCGGCGTCGAGGGGGCCCTGGCACGGACCGACGCGGCGATCTGGTCGCAGCGCGATGCCGCCGTCACCTTGGGAGCCGAGGTCGCCCAGGCGTATTTCGCGCTACGGCTTGATCAGGCACAGATTGCCGTGGTCGAGGACGAACTCGGGCAGCAGCGGCGTGCGCTGGAGATAGCGAACAACGTTGCCAGAGTCGGGTTGAGCCCACAGATCGACGTGAAACGGCAGCAGCAATCGATCTCCAGCATCGAGGCCCGGTTGGAGCCGCTACGAGCGGATGTCCGGGTCCGGATTCATGCACTCGGCATCCTGCTTGGCACCGAGCCGGGAAGCCTCACGGCGGAGTTGACCGGGCCGCTTCCCGCGTTGCCGACGGCTCCGGTCGTTCCGGCTGGGTTGCCGTCGGATCTGTTGCGCCGCCGCCCCGACATTCGGGCGGCCGAGCGCCAATTGGCGGCATCAACCGCAGACATTGGCGTGGCGGTGGCGGACCTCTACCCGAAATTCAAGCTGACCGGGATGGCGCAACTGATCTCGACCTCGCTCGGATCGCTCGTGTCGGGCGATAGCATCCAGGCGACGGGGGGTAGGGGGGATAACCTTTCCCTTGCTGGATTGGGGGCGGCGCAAGGCAACAGTGGGCCTGCGCAAGGAAGACCGGGAACAGGCGTATCTGCGCTATCGCACGACCGTGCTTGGCGCGTTGCGCGATGTCGAGGATCCGCTCGCCCGCATCGACGCCGAGCGTCGTCGTAACGCCGCGTTGCGGCGTGCGGTCACGGACGCACAAGCGACAGCGCGGGCGGTCGAGGCGCAGTACCGCACCGGCTTCGTCGCGCAGAACAGCTTGATCGATGCGCAGGTCGCGGTGCTCAGCGCGCGCGAGCAACTGGTCGCCAGCGATGCGCAACTGCGGCAGGACAGTGCGGCGCTGTTCAAGGCGATTGGCGGCGGATGGGAGGATGCCGCAGCCGGGTGATTGGCAAGCACGTACGGGCGCGCCTAAGGTGCGTGATATGACCACGAGCGATGACCTGAAAAGCGCCGGTTTGCGGCATCTGGAAGCGCTGATCGGTTTCGACACGACCTCGCGTGATTCGAATCTTGCGCTGATCGGGTATGTTGAGAATGTCCTTCGCCGTCACGGCGTGCCCAGCCGACGCGTGTCGAATGCCGACCAGACCAAGGCCAATCTCTATGCGACGATTGGCCCGGCGGTGGCGGGTGGCGTGGTGCTCTCCGGCCATACCGACGTCGTCCCTGTCGACGGACAGGCATGGACCAGCGATCCGTTCATACTGACCCAGCGCGGTGAGCGGCTTTACGGTCGCGGGACGTGCGACATGAAGGCTTTCCTTGCGCTTGCGCTGGCGGTGGTGCCACGCTTCGCCAACGGAAATGTAGCGCGGCCGTTGCATCTGGCCTTCTCTTACGACGAAGAAGTGGGGTGCCTGGGTGCCCCGTCGATGATTCGCGAACTCGTCTCCGAGTTGCCCGCACCGCTTGCCGTGATTGTGGGCGAGCCGACCAATATGGAGGTGGTCAGCGGTCACAAAGGTATTTCGACCTGGCGAGTTACGGTGAAGGGGCATGAAGCGCATTCCAGCCTGACGCACCTTGGCGTGTCGGCCAACATGGTTGCGGTGGGGCTCATGGCGCAACTGCGGGACCTGGCAGAGTCGCTCGAACGACATGGCGACCCGGCACCGCTTTATCACCCGCCGCACGCGACCTTGACGATTGGGCTGATGCAGGGCGGGACGGCGGTGAATATCCTCGCCCGCGAATGCAGCTTTGTGTTCGATCTGCGCACACCGCCGGGGCAGGATCCGGACACGATCATGGCACCTTTTCTGGAGGCATGCGCACGGGAGGACGGTGCGTTGCGCGCGCGCTTCGCGGATGCGGGTGTGTCGGTCGTGCGGCGGTCCGCAACGCCCTCCTTCGCGCCCGAGGCGGAAGGGGCCGCAGAAACGCTCGCGCGACGCCTGGCTGGCGACAATGGGCCGGCGCGAGCTGTACCGTACGCGGCCGAAGCCGGCCAATTTCAAGGTGCGGGATTTTCTACGGTGATTTGTGGCCCGGGCTCAATCGAGCAAGCGCACCAGCCGGACGAATATCTGGAGGTGGCGCAATTTGAACGGGGTGCGGCGTTCATGCACGGCTGGTTGAGGCGATGTCGTAGCGACCAACCTGCAACGATGTTCCAGCGTTGTCATTTATTTTTGCGGTTTGTCTCGAACGGTTCGCACCGCGCACCCGCATTCCCGAATCGGGACACATTGCGGACATCGCGGCCAGCGCACATTGCGATGGCGTTTCAGGCAATCTTTGCAAAAATATCGACCCGATACTGAGTTAACCTACTCAAATATCGAACGGATCAATCCCGCATCGGGTCGACGGAACGATTTACCAGGGGCGGCTGCCCTCGCCGTAAACCACATCAAGGATGAAGCTCAACATCACATTTTCTCCCTTACACACCCAGTTGGGTGCTTCGGGTTATTAATTGAATCTTAACGATAATGCAATCGCGTTTCCGCGACGGGTGCGACCGAAGCGGGACGTTTAACGGTTCGTTTATTGCTCACGTTTACCTCGAAATCCATGGTGCGTGCCGTGCAACCCCCTTATCCGCCGCGTCGCCCTCCGGGGCGGCGAAAAAGTGCGTCAGACGCACCTGGTGGCCTCGTGCAATCGGGCATCGACATCGCCCCCCGCGGCGATCCTTCAAACACGTGGCAAATCGTGTGCCTCGTCGAGATCGCGAACTTCTCCGCCCTTCGTCGTAAGTTCGGGCGTGTGGGGGCGGATAGTCTCGCCCTGGATCTCGAGCGTCGGATCGCGGCGGTTCTACCCGATAGCTCGACCATGATCGTCAGCCGCACGTCTATCGAGGTGTCGCTCGAGCGCGCAAGTTTCGCTGCTCTCGGGGTTGCAGTGGACGTTTTGCGGGGTGTTGCGGAGATCCCGCTCGATTTGGATGGGGAGGCGCACGCCCTTCAAATCGAGATTGGGGGGGCGGCAGCACCGCTCGCGACGATCGAAACCGTGCGGTTGATCGAAGAGGCCGAAGGCGCGCTGGAAGACGCGCGTTCGACGCATCAGCCCGTGCTGCGCGATCTATCGGTGTGTACCCCGACCTTCGACCGGCAGACCCTGACGCGCGAGATGCCGGCGGCGATCGCGAATGGCGAGATGTTCTTGCAATATCAGCCAAAAGTGCATGTGCGCGAGCAACGGATTTCCAGCGCGGAAGCGCTGGTGCGCTGGCAGCACCCCAATCGTGGTCTGATTCTCCCAGGGGATTTCATCACCGTTGCGGAGCAGGCGCAGCAAATTTCCGCGCTCACCCTTTGGACGCTCGACGAAGTGATCCGGGATCAAAAAGTCCTGGCGGCAGATGGACACGATCTGACGATATTCATCAATATTTCGGGTCAGCTTCTCAGCGACAAACATTTTGTAGAAGCGGCATGCGCTAAGACCCACAATTGTGGGGCAAAAATCGGTTTTGAAATTACCGAAACGGCTGTGATCCGCGATCCCGAATGCGCGATCTCCAATCTTCAGATTTTTGCAGATCGCGGTATCGTCATTGCGATCGACGATTACGGTGCCGGCTTGTCCTCGCTTGCCTATCTCAAGCAGCTCCCTGCACGCGAACTCAAGATCGACAAGATGTTCGTGCTTCAGCTGACCAGCAGCAATCGTGACCCGCTGATCGTACGCTCCACCATCGATCTCGCCCATGCTCTGGATATGGAGGTGACGGCGGAGGGCGTGGAGACCCAGGCAGCGATGGCGCTGCTTTCGGTCATGGGGTGTGACATGGTGCAGGGATATTTGATCAGCCGCCCGATATCGATCGATGCCTTTCGGTGTTTCCTGCACGAATATCGCGCGCGCCCCGCAGAGGATGACCGGCAATCGATGTTTAAGCGGCCTGCTACGTTTTGGAAAAGCGCTTAAGAACGCGATTTTCGGTCAGTTAGTGCGAATTTAAGGACTGTTCTGACAGTAAGGGTGCGATGAGGCACCTTATGTTCCGTTTGATCCTGGCGCTATCCCTGATGGCGGTCGGCGCGTGGGAGCTCGATCGGCCGGCCGTTGCGCAGAGCTTGGCGCAATGGGATGTCCGCTACGACGCGCTGGTGGCGGACGCCAAGGCACAAATGTTCGGCGACCCGTTGATCGCGATTGAACGCGCGAGAGCGGCGGAGGGCGTCGCGTCGCATCTCGCGATGGCGCGGCGCAATACGGCCGTGGCGACCGCGCAATGGCTTCAGGGCGAAGCATATCTGCGCCTGAACGACACAGCGCGGGCGGAGCCGCTCATCGAACGCGCGATTTCACTTGTCGCGAAACCCGCTTCGCCAACAAAACTCTATGGCGATCTATTGCTGTCGCGTGGCGGCTTGAGGTTGGCAAAAGCAGATGTCGCGGGGGCTCTGTCGGCGTATCAACAGGCGCATAACATCTTTCGGGATATTGGCGACGCGCGCAGCCGCGCTATCGCCATCGTCAGTATCGGTTTTCTCTACCAGGAGGCCGGTGACTTTAAAACGGCTCTACGATATTTTGATCAGTCGGCCGATATATATCACGGAGACCAGCGGCTTCTATTTTCAATTTATACGAACCGCGGCATTTGCTTGATGGATTTCAATAAAATTATCCAGGCGCAAACTGCCTTTCGAAAGCGCTGGCGCTGGCGCACGATTTGAAAAATGCCGGCACTGGAGGCGAGTACGCTTCGGAATATCGCGCGGGCGCAATTGTTCGCGGGTCAGCGCGCGGCCGCCGAGCACAGCATCGCGCTTGGGTTACAAGCCGATCGCGGAACGGATGCCGCAACCTCGCGCAATCATTTCCTGGTGTTATCGGCTTGGGCAGCGCGATTGCGCGGTAACCTTGCCGAGGCCCAACGTCTGATTGAGCGGGCTTTCGTCAACGTCGATGGGAACACTTCGACGCTCGACCTGCGCGAGGGCCATCTGGTCGCATACGACATTTACAAAAAAGACCCACAATCAAGCTCAGGCGTTGGTCCATCTGGAAGCTCTGAAAGAAGTCGACGATAAAACCTCCAAGCTCGCCGCGTCTGCCAATACCGCGCTCGCCGCTGCCCGGTTCGATTTTGCGAACCAGGAACTGAAAATTGAGAAGCTGAAGCGCGCGCAGTTGCTGCGCAACATCGAAGATGCCCGAAACCGCGCACGCACCCAGCAAACCATCTTTGGCGGGCTCGCCGTGGCGACCGTCATCATCGTGTCGATGCTTGCCTTTGGCTTGGTCACGATCCGTCGCAGCCGCAACGAAGTCCGAGCTGCAAACGTCGATTTGGCAAAAACCAACGAAGCGCTTGGCCGGGCATTGGCCGCCAAGACGGAGTTCCTTGCGACGACCAGTCATGAAATTCGCACGCCGCTCAACGGGATCCTGGGCATGACTCAGGTTATGCTGGCCGATCGCGGCCTGGAGGAACACCTGCGCGACCGGATCGGCGTGGTTCACAGTGCCGGCGTGACGATGCGGGCGCTGGTGGATGACATTCTCGATGTCGCGAAGATGGAGACGGGCAACCTTACGATCGAACATGTGCCCTTTGACCTCAAGGGCATGTTGCGCGACGTTTCGCGGCTTTGGGAAGAGCAGGCGCGGGGGAAGGGGCTGGATTTTGTTCTCGATCTCCAATCTTGCCCCGAGTTCATCGAAGGCGATCCGGCAAGGATGCGGCAAATTGCCTTCAATCTGCTCTCTAACGCCCTGAAATTTACCGAGAGCGGCCAGATCACCGTCCGCGCCGCCGCCGAGGGGACGACCCTCCGGATCGGTGTCAGCGACACGGGGATCGGTATCCCAGCGGAGAAAATTGGCATTATCTTCGAATCGTTTCGTCAAGTCGATGCCGGCACGACGCGCAAATATGGCGGTACCGGGCTTGGGTTGACCATCTGTCAGAACCTCGCCCGTGCAATGGGCGGCGATGTGACCGTGGAGAGCGTGCCGGGTGCAGGTACGACGTTCACGCTTTCGCTGCCATTGGCGCTGGCAGCGGCTCCGACGATCGAGACGGCCTCGGCCGCTGCCACGCCAGAAGCGTTGCTGATCCTCGATCGCAATCCGATCTCGCGCAGTATGTTGCGCGCAGTCCTGGAAGCGCGCGCGGGCACGGTGCTGTTTGCAGCAAGCGTGGAGGAAGCGGTCGCCCGGATCGCGCAAGGCGGGGTCACCCGTGTTCTGATCGACGATGCGACAGTGCAGGCGGAGAGCGATGTCGACCTGGGCCTGGCAGCGCTGGGGGCGACCGGGGCGGTCACGACGTTGCTATGGCGCGCGCCGGATATCGAAGATTGCACACGCTTTGCGTCGGCGGGTATTGACCGCGTCATTGCCAAGCCTATCGCGGGTGCGGCGCTGGCGGCCGCGATGTTTGGAAATGCCGCGCCATCGGACGTTTCCGCATCGGAGGTGCTTGTAACGCAAGCGGCATGAAACGATAGAGATGCACACCATGGCGTATTTTTACTCTCGTGATTCCGTAGTGGAGTGCTCCCGGTGAACATTCTGTTCATCGAAGATGACCCGATGAATCGGCGCGTCGTGAAGGACATGCTCGATGTCGCTGGTGCGACGATGACCGGTGCGGAGAGCGGAGAAATTGGACTGGCGCTGATCGAGGCGCAGGATTTCGAGATCGTCCTGCTCGATTTACGGATGCCCGGTATGGACGGGTTTGAAACGCTGCGGCGCATCCGTGCGCGCGGCGATGCCAAGGCGCATCTCCCGATCATCGTGGTGACTGCGGACACAGCGGTGGATTTGCGCGAGCGTTGCCTTGCACAAGGGGCAGACGAAGTGTTGTTCAAGCCCGTCGCGATGGATTCCCTCTTCGATGCGATCGGCCGAATGTTGGCCAAGGGCGCGGGCGACGGGATGATTGGATGACCTCAGCCGTCCCGTCCGGTTCGCTACAAAAGGGGAGCGGTCGGGACGCTGAACAGGCCGGAAGCTAAAGGTGGGCGCAGTGATGCGCGGTGCGAGCCGAGGTTATTCGGACAGCGACGCGTCCCCGCCCTGGCGCTCGATTTCCGCAGCGAGCGCGGATACGGCAGCGATTACGACATCCTTGCCGGTCCGGGCAATCAGGCCGAGCGCGGACAACCTCGCAAACTCCCGGCTGACGACTTCGCGTTGCGTTCCCACCAATACCGCCATCTCGGCATGCGTTGGAATGCCGATAATGCGGGCCCTGTCCTGCGCCACGCCGCTCGCCCGGGCCATCCGTAGCAATTCCATTTGCAGGCGGCACGGTGCCGGTATCGCACCCAGTCGGAAAACCTGGGCGCTGAGGCTGCGGACCATTGCGGTGAGATCTTCCAGCAGAGCTTGGGTGAAGCCCGGGCAGTCGGACAAAAGCGTTTTGACCAGCGTCTGGGGCAGCCGCCCGATCTCCGCCACGGTCAAAGCGAAGACGTTGGCCGATCGAGGTGCTCCGTCGATGGCGGCCAACTCCCCGAAATGCGCGCCCACTTCCAATCGGCGATATCCGATTTCACGACCGGCACGGGAAAACTGGTTCGCCAGCAAAGTTCCTGCAGCAACGATATAGACGTCTTCGCCGGGTTCCTGTGCCCGCACGACCTGCTCACCACGTTGATAGATCCGCCACACGGTGTGCGCGGCGACATGCGCGCGCTCTGCGCGACTCATGTGGCGGAACAGCGCGCAACGGTCCACAGCCGCTACTGCGGCCGGCGAGATTTGTTTTGATCCACCAACATCTTGCATCAAACGCTCAATGCCCTAGGCATTTCGCGTTGGCCAGCCGGGGGGCGAGTACGTGGCACAGTCTGGATCTTATATAGCGTTTATCAGTTACAGCCATAGCGATCGGTATTGGGCCGAGTGGCTGCACCGTACGCTGGAACGATACAGACCGCCGCGCCACATCGGCGCGGATTTGAAGAAACCGACCCGCCTGCGTCCGATATTTCGCGACCAGGCGGAATTGTCGGCCGGGCCAGATCTTGGCGACTCGATCCGAAGCGCGCTGGATCGCTCTTCTCATTTGATTTTATTGTGTTCTCCGTCGGCACTTGCGTCGCGTTGGGTCAATGCGGAATTGGCCCATTTTCTCACCACGCACTCGGTGGATCGCGTTCTGTGCGTGCTTGTCGGCGATTCGCAGCCCGAAAAGTCCCTGTTGGAGTGCCTCCCGCAGGATTGCGCGAGGCTCTGCCTGTCGGACAAGAGCCTTTGGCCGCCGATTTGCGTGTTGGCGGGGACGGGCGACGGCTGGCCCGGTTGAAACTCGCGGCAGGACTGCTGGGCGTTGGGCTCGACCTCCTGGTACAGCGCGACGCGCGGCGGCGCACGCGCCTGATGATGGCGATTACCGCGGCTGCAGTGTCGCTGAGCGTTGCCTTTGGCGGGCTCGCGCTTGCCGCGATCGATGCCCGGCGGCTGGCCCAGCGCCAAGCCGCCGAAAGCGAGGATCTGGTCGCCTTCATGCTCGGCGATCTGCGCGGCAAGCTGGAGCCGGTGGGGCGACTGGACGTGCTCGACGGGGTTGGCCGCAAAGTGCTCGATCACTATGCCCGCATCGACGATGACCGTCTGGACGACCCTGCGCTGGCCCAGCAAGCAAAGGCGTTGACGCTGCTCGGTTCGATTCGCGTCAAACGTGCGGACTTGCCTGGTGCCGAACAGGCCTTTGCGAGCGCGGCGGCCACATCGGCGCGGCTGGTCGCGCGTGCGCCGCAGGATGGCACCCGCCTGTTCGACCATGCGCAGAACGTATATTGGCTGGCGTTCGTGCAGTGGAAGCTGGATCACGTCGCAGCGGCTGAACGCGGCTTTGCGGAATATGCCCGGCTTGCCGATATGCTGGTGCAGATCGACCCCAAGCGTGCGGACTGGCGACTGGAGCCTGCCTATGCGCGGAGCAACCTGGGCACCCTCCTTCTGGAGCAAGGGCGTTATGCCGATGCGCTCGCCGCCTTTGAGGTGGCACGCTCCGGGTTTAAGAGTGCCAGCCAGAAGGCTCCGGGAGACAGTGATCGCCTGGCGGATCTGGTGGATGCACAAAACTGGGTTGCGGACGCGCAATTTCTTCTGGGGAATTTGCGGGAGGCCTATGTCGAACGCGCGACCGCCTCGACGATCCTGCACACCCAGTTCGCGAGCGATTCGGCAAACCGGCCTTTGGAAGAAAAGGTGTTTATTGCCGATATTGCCCTGGCGCGACGGGCACTCGACCTTGGAAAACTGGACGAGAGTGCCGCGGTGCTGGGGCAGGCGCGGACAGGCCTCGCCAAGCTGGTCGCGTTTGATTCGGGCAATGCGGTGTGGCTGGGGGACACGGCGCTCGCCGATCTCGATGCAGTGGATTTGGCGCTTGCCAAGGGAGACCTTCCGGCGGCTCGCGCGGCGCACGCCGCCGCCCGGCAACGGATTGCCCGGCTGCGTTTGACCGGTGGGACAACCTGGCGCTGGAAGCCGCTGATCGAAGGGCGGTGGCGGCGCCAGGAGATCGAACTTTCGCAACGCTCGGGCGACCCCGACAGCGCCTTGCGGGCGGCCGCTTCCCTTTTGGCGGAGGTAACGGCGCACCCGCTCCGCAAACAACCGGGACAAGTCGCGATGCTGGTTGGCTTTGCGCGGCTCGCACGCGGGGAAGCAGATCTTGCAGTCGCAGCCTTAGCTCCGCTTGAATCGGTTTTGCCACCTGAAGGGCGCGATACGCTTGCTCGCGCATGGTTGAAACGTGGCGACGCGGAGCATGCGCAGAAAACCGTTCGAAGTCTTTACGCCTCGGGCTATCGGCGGCCAGATTTTCTTGCCTTTTGGAAGAAATCGGTTTTAAATGACAGTTAGTGACGACGGGGGATCATTATGACTCAAGTTTGGCCTGCACTGACAGCAGAAATTGTTATCGGAATCGATTCGACTTACAATTTTATGAATTATATCGATCCGGAAAACCCGGTTCCGCTGGTTCTGGCGGTCGATGAGCCAACCACCATCATATTTTCCCTGAAAGACGATCTCATTACATCCGGTTGGACGTTTCAGGATCGCCCTTTCGTTGTCGGTGCCGACTACAGTATAAATTTCTCCAGCTATAGCTGGCTTGATAACAGTGTTGGGGATGTTGCTGCCCCGAAGACGAAATTTCGCTTGGTTTTCCAATGTGCACGGCTTGGCGTGTATGAATATAGCTTGATGTTCGTCGATAGCCACGGCCAAAAAATCGGCCTCGATCCCAAGATTGAAAACGGTGGGGGTCAGTAAGACCGCTGCCGCCATTGCGTGATGCAGGAGTTGAGGATGCTCGTCTCGCCGCGCTGATCCGTCGCGGCGAGCATCTTGCTGCGTATGATCTGGCCTATCGACGCATCGAGCGCGATGGCGTTTCTCCAGCAATTGCGCATGCTGCGGTTCTCTGTCTGGCGCGATCCGGAGCGACCGATTTTGCGCGGCTTGAATATGCCCGCTGGCGCCTGGGTGGCGATCCGGACGATGCGGAGGCCGCGACGCTTGGTGCGCGCCTTCTAAAAGACGTCGCCTTGGCTTCGTCGGGGGCGCGACGCCGGGCTTTTGCGCGCGCGTCGGCTCTGCGGTACGCGGCAAGCGACGCGCGCCACGGCGGTCTATACAGCGCGATCAACGTTGCCACGATGAGTCTGATCGCGGGGGACAGGGATGGCGCGCGCCAGGCCGCCGAAAAGGTGCTGTCCAGCACGGTGGTCGAAGGGGACGCAACCGAATCTTATTATGCCCTCGCAAGCCGCGCAGAGGCGCAGGTCCTGCTTGGCGCGCCCGAGGCGGCGGCGGAAACGCTGGCGCAGGCAATCGCACGGTCGCCGCAGGATTATACCGCGCACGCATCGACCCTCGGGCAGATCGATATCATTTTGCAGGAGCTGGGTGCTCCCAACACATGGCTTGCCCCGCTGCGCCCGCCGCGCGTTGCGCATTTTACGGGGCGCATCTTCAACTTGCCAGAATCTCGCGATCAACCAACAGATCCGAGCGCGCGCCGGACCGAGGCACTGGCTGCGGAAATGCAGGGCGTGTTGCGCACGAACCGCGTCGGTTTCGCTTATGGGGGGCTGGCTGCCGGAGCGGACATTTTATGGGCTGAGGCGTTGGTTGCCTGCGGCGCAGAACTGCATGTGGTGTTGCCTACCTCTGTCGGCTCCTTCGTCGCAAATTCGGTTGCGCCCTTTGGGCAAGGCTGGGTCCGTCGCTTCGAGGCATGTCTTGCTTGCGCTCAGTCGGTTCGACTTGCGACCAAGGATCCATATGCCGGCGACGATCAGGTGTTCACCTATTCGAGCAGTTTGCGATCGGTTGTGCCATCCTTCGCGCCGAGGCTTTGGCGACCGAAGCGGTCCAACTCGCGGTTTCTGGCGGAGACGCGCAATCCAACGTAGCTGCCGATCTGGCATATTGGGCCGCAGCACCGCGGCGGCAGGTCATCCTGACGCTCGATCGGGCACCCCTTCGAGTGGCTCCGCGCGCTCAGACTGCGCATCCGCCGACGGTGATGAAGGCGATGCTGTTTGTTGACGTGCGGGGTTTCGGCAGCTTGCGAGATGATCAGATTCCGGCGTTCTTCGGCGTTGTAATGGCGCAAATCGCGCAGGCGGTGGCGACGCTGGCGCGTAAGCCCGAACATATCGAGACATGGGGGGACGGGGTGTTCCTGGTGTTCGACCAGCCGGCCGATGCAGCGGAGGCGGCGTTGGCGATCCTGGCGGCGCACCGGCGACTGAACTTGCGCGCGCGTGGATTGCCGCGCTGGCTCGCGTTGCGCATCGGCGGGCATTACGGACCGGTCCACCTGCTGATGAATCCGATCCTGGGAAACCAGGCGGTGGTGGGCTCGCACGTCGTCGTTGCGGCCCGGATCGAACCGAATGTCGCGCCGGGATCGGTCTATGTCAGCGAAGCCTTTGCCGGGGCCCTTGCCACGTTCCATGCGGATCGCTTCCGATGCGGCTATGTTGGGCGGACCAAGGCTCGGCGCGACTTTGAACCCCTTTCGATCTTCAATGTCGTGCGCCGAGAGTGTCCCGATATGCGGAGCTGTGCGAGATAGCTTCGCGACCTGTGTGTTTTTTCACATCCTTTCGCGGCCGTAATGGGCACGGAAATCAAGAAGATCGCGTATTCTTCGAACGGCTGATTGTCCGGACGAGGGAAGGGGTTCCGACATGGATAATTCGCCCGATGCCTCTGTTCCTGGTCGACGGGTCGCGTTCTTCGCGGTTCCGCAGCGTGAAGGCTGCGGGCGCTCGGCGGTCGAGTGGCGATTTGGGGAAGCGCGGTGGCGATAGAGCTGAATTTCGTCAATAACTCCAACGATGCGAACAAGTCCGCCGTTGTTCTTTTCCAGAAGAACCTTGCGAGCACGCCGGACGACGCGCCGATCGCCTGGAAGGTGATTGCGGACTGTGCGCCGGGCCGAACACATCGTTTTATTTTCCCCACTGCCATAGAAGTCGTCGCAACCGATGAAGCCGGGGTGCCGACCGGTCCGGTGTCGGGCTGGGACGCGCAATATTTTGTGGTCGGCCACAATAGCTCCGACTGTGCGGTTGCGCTGGGGGCTGCGGAAGCCGCACCTGGCGAAGTTCATGTTCGCAACGCGTTACCGTATGCCCGTATTACCGCCAATGTCTTACGCGATGGCCGACTGCTCGCCATCAAGGCAGGCGTTCAGCCGCAGCAGATGGCGGTCTTCCAGCTCAAGCCGTCGCTGTGGGTGGGTACGGCGTCGGCGGTTTCGGAAGGGCAAGCGATCGATCCGCAAATGCTTTCCACCGTTAAAACTGAACTGTCCTTGCTCGGCTTGGCCAGCGCGGACATTGTGATGAGCGGCGGCGGCGGCGATGCCACTTCCACCCCGTTTCGCTTTTCCCTGCAAAAACGTCGTCATGGCTTGAGTGGCGATGCAGGATCCTCGGGCGGAAAGGGATTGTCGTTGCTTCGCAACATGACCCGCTTCTGGACCGCCAACGACGGTCGCCTCGTATTCGAAATCATTTTCGACCGTGCGTGGCGCGCGGGGGATCTCGATCCGCCCGCTGTCGCGATTGTGCGATGTGCCTCGTCGCTCGACGAGCGCCACGAGGTCGCGATTTACGAAGATCGGCCAAGCTGGTTCGCCGTCGACTTCTCATCGGGCTACCATGTTCACGGCACGCTGCGGCAAATGGGGGACGTTTTGATCGAGGGGACGCCGTGTCTCACGATTTTGCCGACATCCATTATCGGCAGCCAGGGCACGAACACCTGTTCCATTTTGACGGCGGCATGGTCGCCTGCCCAAGTGCTGCGCTGAATGAGCAGGGTACGCGTCACCGGCGGTATCCGGGGGAAGGTCGACCAGCATTCGCAGACTCGCGTCGCGGAGACGCCAAAACAGTGTCTTCTGCCAAAAATCCGCGGTTCCAATCCATATGACAATATATGTCGAAGTACGTTGGTAGATTTAATAATGTGATTTTGGGTATTTCAAATGCATTATAGTGATGTTCAATTTGTGTCGTACGTTGCAAATACGGTTGGATCCGATCCCGGCGGGGACGATTTTCAGAATATAGCCTTGGATGGCACTTCTCTCGATGTTGAGGCGCGATGCGCGTTGATGGCGCGTGCTATGGAAACCGCGCGTGAGGCGCTGGCTGCGACGTCGTCGTCGTGCGCGGGACCGGTGCTCAAAGTCTTCATGGCACCTGAATGTTTCTTCTACAGCCCGCGGCAGGCCTATCGAACGGACGATGTCCAGCGCACGATCGCGCGGTTGCAAGCGATAGCCGCGGGCGGTGAGTGGTCGGACTGGATTTTCAGCTTCGGCACGATCGTCGGCACCTCCGCGCCAACGGTCAACGGCGCGCCAGGTGCATTCTACAATTTCGCCTTGATCCAGGAAGGGGGCGGTGCCGGTGCCGGGCCGGCTGGCGCTCGTATCCTGGCAAAACCGCTGATCCGCCGCACGGAAGCGGACGTGGGCGATCACCGTGCAGGCGGGGAGGCGACCAAAGGACTGCCGAAAGGGCCGCGAGAGCAGCAGCTCTCTGTTTATGACGGAGCCGGAATTTTCACAATGCGGGGGCTGACTTGGGCGGCGGACGTCTGTCAGGACGCGTCGCGTGGCCTGGTGGTTCGTGCGCCGCAATTGCCGGGGGAGCCGCAGGTTCAGATTCAGTTGCATCCTTCGGCGGGGTCGAGGGTTTCGCCGGATGGGATTGTCGCGGTCCCGGGCGGATTCGTGTTCAATGTCGACGGGGCAGGGCAAGACACGGTATTGCGGCAGGTCGGCACCCCGGATCCGATCGCGCCATGCGTACGTGTCGGGGTCTCCGACGATGTTCTGGCGCTGTCGGCGGAGACGATAGCGGTCGATCGTCTCTATCCGCAGGGGCCGGGCGAGATCGTTATTTTCGATCCGCAGCCGCTTCCGCCAGCGACCGATGTTCAAGGCATGCGGCAGAGCCTGCTGTGGCGCGCAAGCGACAGTTACCAGTTTGTTTTCGATCTAATCTATGACGAATATGGCCGCTTCTCGACCATCCTGGTCGCGCCTCGTCGCCTGCCGATCGATATGTTCCATGGGAACAGCTATTTTCTGCCGCTCGACATCGCGACCTGCGACCCTCTCGATCAGCAGGTCGAGATCACCATGTACCTCGGCGGCGGTCGCGATGGCTATGATTTCGCGCTGTGGTGCAAGATCGCGGTCCCGGGATTTGTGTTCGAGGGGGTAGCGTTTCAGTTCGGTCTGGATTGGGCCGGTCCCGCACCGCAGACCATCTGGTGACGATTGGGGCCGCCCGGCCGGTTCGTGAAACGGCGTTATCGCTCGCCCGCCGGGTCGTAGCCGCCAGGCATTGTGCCAGCGGGGCTGCTGACGGGGACGTCGGGAGCCGGTAGCGGTTGGATCAGGGGTGGCACCTTCAGCAATTGCCAGCCCGGCGGTAGATAGTCGACCGACATATAGAAATAGAAGACGCAAGAGCCGTCGCCGCGATAGCTCGCGCCCTTCAGCACGCCGAGCGCGGTGGTGCCGCTGAATACGGGCGATCCGCTATCGCCGCCCTTGCAGGTCGGGCCGGCGACGGTGACCCAAGTTGGAAGGCACGCCCCGCCGCACAGATCCCCCGCCGGGGCGAAGTCGGTCAGTTGCACCAACGCGCAGCTATAGCCCGTGCGTTCCCCGCGGTGGCAGACGAAATCGCCCGCGCGCGTGCTGGCGCGCCCGCGCTCGCCGGTAACGGGACGAAGACGGGTGCGCGCCGTATCGGCATAGAAGGTCGGGGGTAGCGGCGCGTCGGCGGCATTGATCTGCACGTCGCGATAGCCCCAGCCCCATTGGCCGACAAAGGGCAGAGGTGTCGAACCCGCCTGCGGATCGCGATAGACCAGGTCGTCGACGCAGTGCGCGGCGGTGGTGACACCGTAGCGGATGCCGTCGGTAACCGTGAAACCCGTCGTACAGAGATACCGCCGCCCATCGGCCGGGCTGACGCCCTCGACTCGCGAGCCGCCTTCGGGCGCGAGATTTACATCGACATGGTTGAGCACGCGGACCTGAACCGGCACCCCCGCAATCGCTTCCAGTCGGGTCTTGAGCGCGGCGGTGCCTGCAGGTGCGTCGGCGCTGCCGATCAGGATCGCGAGTTCGCCCGTGCGCGGATCGAGTCCCATGCCCGGCGGCGTCCGCAGCGCGGCGCGCAACGCCGCTTGATGGTTGGTCATCGCCCAGATGACCTGCTCGCGGGTGACGCGTGCGCCGGTGCGAAAGACGATCGGCACCGTGATGCCGCCCGCAATGATGCTCTGCGCGGGAACCGGTGTCGCGCCGGTCAGCGAGACCAGGATGCGATACGCCGGGCGGTGTTCGATCGCGATGCCGGCCAATCGGTCGCGATAGTGCTCGGCGATCGCGTCGGTTACGGGGATGCTTGCATTTTGCGCGGTGAGACGTGCGATCGCTTCGGGTTGGGATACGCCGAACTGCCGCGCATATTCGGCAGCATCCTCGGCCATCGCCTCCGCCTCGGTCTCGAGCCGCGCCGTGACGGCGAGCGGTGCTGGCGGGGCCGCGACAGTCGGCACCGCGACGGGCTGCACGGCCCGATCGGCAGGACCGGGGGCGGGGGGAACGGCTTGCGCGCGGGCCTCGATCGGTGACAGGATCAGCGCGGCGGCAAGGAAAAGGATACGCACCAAAGCGCGATACCAGCTTTGCCCGGCCGCCGCGAGCGGTCTCAGTGTGTCCAGGCTTCGAACGGCAAGGCGAGCGCTTCGGCGACCGCCTGATGGCGGATTTTGCCGCCGGACACGTTCAGACCATTGGCGAGGTGCGGGTCGGCCGCCATCGCCGCTTCCGCTCCGTGCGCGGCGAGCTTCAGCACGAACGGCAGCGTGGCATTGTTGAGCGCGAAGGCCGAGGTGCGTGCGACCGCGCCCGGCATGTTGGCGACGCAATAATGGATGACGCCGTCGACTTCGAACACCGGGTTTTCATGCGTGGTGGCATGGCTGGTTTCGAAGCAACCGCCTTGGTCGATCGCGATGTCGACCATCACCGCGCCGCGCTTCATCGTCTTGACCATGTCGCGCGTCACCAGCTTGGGCGCTGCAGCCCCGGGCACCAGCACCGCGCCGATCACCAGATGTGCGTTCTTCACCGCTGCCGCGATCGCGGCCTTGCTGGCGTAAGCGGTCTTGATCTGGCTGCCGAAGAACATATCGAGCTCGGCCAAGCGTGCGTTCGATATGTCGTAGATGGTGACGTCGGCGCGCATGCCGACCGCCATTTGCGCGGCGTTGACGCCCGACACACCGCCGCCGAGAATCGCTACCTTGGCCGGGGCCACACCCGGCACGCCGCCGAGCAGGATGCCGCGACCGCCTTGTTCCTTTTCGAGATAATGCGCGCCGACTTGCACCGCCATGCGCCCGGCCACTTCGGACATCGGCTTGAGCAGCGGGAGCGACCGATCGTTGGCGGTGACCGTCTCATAGGCGATGCAGGTCGCACCCGAGCGCATCAGCCCTTCGGCCTGCGGCTTGTCGGCGGCGAGATGGAGGTAGGTGAACAGCAAATGGCGCGGCTCCAGCAACGCGATTTCGCTCGGCTGCGGTTCCTTGACCTTCACGATCATGTCCGACTGCGCGAAAACGCTGGCGGCGTCGGGCAGGATCGTCGCGCCCGCCGCGACATAGTCGGCATCGCTGAAATCGATGCCGAGGCCCGCGCCGGTCTGCACCGCTACGCTGTGGCCCGCGGCAACAAGCTCGGCCACCGATGGTGGGGTCAGGCCGACACGATACTCATGATTCTTGATTTCCTTGGGTACGCCGATCCGCATCTATCTTCTCCTTGTTGGGGGCAGTGTACAGGAGGCGTGGCGTAATGTGCTTGCAAAGATCGCGCGTTCGGCTGCGGAAATGCAATGCTGTTGCGAAGTAGCGCATTTGTACACAATATGATCCCATATGGACAGTATTGACCGCAACATCGTCGCGCAGCTCGGCCTGGAATCGGGCCTCACCAGTGAGGAGCTAGGCGCAAGAGTCGGCCTGTCGCCATCAGCCGCGCACCGCCGGGTGAAGGCGCTGGAGCAGCACGGGATGATTCTTGGCTATCGCGCGCGGCTGTCGCGCGCGGCGCGGGGCAACCCCTCGACGGTGTTTGTGTCGGTTACGCTCACCGATCAGCGGCAGGCGACGATGCTGGCGTTCGAACAGGCGCTCGCGCAGACCACCCAAGTCGGCGAAGCCCATCTGATGAGCGGCGAATCGGACTATTTGCTCAAGGTGCTGGTGCGTGAAGACGACAGCTACGAGCGAATCCACCGCGAAGTGCTCTCGACCCTGCCCGGCGTGCATCGGCTGGTGACACAGTTCACCATTCGTACATTGGCGAGCGAGGAATGATGTACGTTTGGCCGTGGCGCGTGCCGTTGCGGGGGGCGGGGACGCGTGCTATTGCGCCGCACCATTGGGGCGTTTGAACAAGTGCCGTCATCCATGATTTCTCGATATGACATCCGGGCAAGAACAGCCTTCGCGTGAGCACTGATCAGGCCAGCGCGGGCAATTTGCCTGCTGCACCCGACTCGGTTGACGTCGGGCTTCACCCACACGGCAGAGACGGCGTCGCCAAGCTTGCGCTTGGTGCGATCGGCATCGTGTTCGGCGATATCGGCACCAGCCCGATCTACGCCTTCCGCGAGACGTTTTCCGGCCATCACAAGCTCGCGCTCGATACTGTCCACATCATGGGGGTGGTCAGCCTGATCTTCTGGTCGATGATGATCGTGGTGACCTTCAAATATGTCACCGTCATCATGCGTGCCGACAATAAAGGGGAGGGCGGCAGCCTGGCCCTGCTGGCGCTGGTCAACGGCCGCACCAAGAACAAGCGCTGGTCGCGCGGGATCGTGCTGCTTGGTGTGTTCGCCACGGCGCTGTTCTACGGCGATTCGATGATTACCCCGGCCGTGTCGGTGTTGTCGGCGATCGAGGGCGTCGCGATCGCGTCGCCTGGGCTCGGCAAGTTGGTGCTGCCGCTGGCAATGGCGATCATCATCGGTCTGTTCTCGATCCAGCGCAGCGGAACCGCGCGCGTTGGGCTGTTTTTCGGGCCCATCATGCTGCTATATTTCGCGGTGATCGCGACGCTTGGTCTCATCAGCATCGCGCATACCCCGCAAATCCTGTGGGCGTTCTCGCCGCATTACGCGCTGGAATTCTTCGCGCTCGATCCGGCGCGCGCCTTTTTGGCGCTGGGCTCGGTGGTGCTGGCGGTGACGGGCGCGGAAGCGCTCTACGCCGATATGGGGCATTTCGGCCGCAACCCGATCCGGGTGTCGTGGCTGTTTGTCGTGCTGCCGGCGCTGATGTTGAATTATATGGGCCAGGGTGCGTTGCTGTCGCGCATGGGGACGGCGGCGTTGGAAAGTCCGTTCTATCTGCTCGCGTCCGAGCATTTGCGGCTGCCGCTGGTGGCGCTGGCGACGGCGGCGGCGGTGATTGCGTCGCAAGCGGTGATTTCGGGCGCGTTTTCGGTGACGCAGCAAGCAATCCAGCTCGGCTTTGTGCCGCGCTTGCGGATCGAGCATACCAGCGCCGCGACCGCGGGGCAGATCTACATTCCGCTGGTCAACTGGCTGCTGGGCGTGATGGTCCTGCTGCTCGTCATTTTCTTCCGCACCTCGTCCAACCTCACCTCGGCTTATGGCATCGCGGTTACGGGCGCGATGTTGATCGACACCTGCCTACTGACGGTGGTGCTGTTCCGCCTGTGGAATTGGCCGGTTTATTATTCGGTTCCACTGCTTTCGCTGTTCTTCATCGTCGACGGTGCCTATTTTACCGCCAACCTGACCAAGGTGCCGTCGGGCGGCTGGTTCCCGCTGCTGGTCGGCTTCATCATTTTCACCATCCTGACGACCTGGTCGAAGGGGCGGCAATTGATGATCGACCGGATGCGCGAATCGGCAATGCCGATCAAGATTTTCATCCAGTCCGCCGCCACCTCGGCCACGCGCGTGCCGGGCACGGCGGTGTTTATGACCGCCTCGCCCGAGGGCGTGCCGCACGCGTTGCTGCACAACCTCAAACACAACAAGGTGCTGCACGAGCGGATCATCCTGCTCACCGTCAAGATCGCGGACGTGCCCTATATCGCCGAGGGCGAGCGCTGCTCGCTGGAGGATCTGGGCGCGGGCTTTCATCGCATGATCCTGCGCTATGGTTTTATCGATGAGCCCGACGTGCCGCTGGCGCTCGCCAATGTGCATCGTTGCGGCGCTGATTTCCGGATGATCGACACCAGCTTCTTCCTGGCGCGGCAGAGCCTCTTGCCGTCGTCGCATCCGGGGATGATGATCTGGCGCGAAAAGCTGTTCGCATGGATGCTCCGCAATGCCGAGAGCGCGATGGAGTTCTTCCGCTTGCCGACCAATCGCGTAGTCGAGCTGGGCAGCCAGCTCGAGATTTGAGCCAGGTCGCGCCCATTATCGTAACCGCGCTGTTCGGGCGCAGCGATGCGGCGTGGTTCGACGATTTGCGGACGCGCCATTTTCCGCCCGAACGCAATCAGCTGTCGGCGCATCTGACGATGTTCCATCATCTTGCGCCAAGCCTAGAGCGCGAGCTGAAGCAGCGTTTGGCAGGAGAAACGCGGCAGGTGGCGGCCCCGGATGCGCGAATCGCCGGCGTGATGTCGCTCGGCGGTGGGGTGGCCTTCCGAATCGACTGTCCGTCGCTGGAGGATATCCGCGATCGCCTGGCCGATGCCTTTGCTCCGGTGCTGACGCCGCAGGACCGCGCGCCGTGGCGTCCGCATGTGACCGTGCAGAACAAGGTCGACCCGCCCGTCGCCAAGGCCTTGCAGGCCGAATTGTCGCGCGATTTCCGTCCGCGGCCCGTTCGAATCGCGGGGTTGGCGGCATGGTGGTATCGTGGTGGCCCGTGGGAAATGCTGTCGCGCCATATGTTCGCTTGACCGCTTCGCTGTGCATTCCTATAGCCCGCGCCTCGCGAGTGATCAGCGCCTGCGCATGGCGAAGTAGCTCAGTTGGTTAGAGCACGGGAATCATAATCCTGGGGTCGGGGGTTCAAGTCCCTCCTTCGCTACCACTCGCGACCTATTCCGCCTCGATCGATGATTTCCCAACCGGAACGAATGCGCTAGCTGCAGCCGTGACGCCGCCGATCAAGCGCGGCGCAGCCTGGGAAAGGGAGCAGCTATGTTTAGCCACATCATGATCGGATCGAATGATCTCGAGGCATCGCGTAAATTCTACGATGCCACGCTCGGCGCACTGGTGCGCGGGCGGGTTCCGACAATCACGGTCGTATTTTCTATATGCACAATGGCGGGATTTTGCTGGTCACCAAGCCGATCAACGGCGAACCTGCATGCCACGCCAATGGCGGCACGATCGGGTTCGCGGCATCCTCGCCGGAGCAGGCCGACGCGTGGCATGCGGCGGGCGTCGCCGCCGGTGGTACGCCGATCGAGGACGATCCGGGTATCCGCGAAAACGGTGGGATGAAGCTCTATCTCGCATATCTGCGGGATCCCGCAGGCAACAAGGTCTGCGCGATGTATCGCTACGCTGCCTGATGTTGGCGGTGACGGGCCTCTTGCGCACCGTTATCGATCCACCATGTTGCCAGTCGGCCCGTCGCTGCCCTAGAGGCGGCGGGCCGACAGGACGAAAGCGACCATGACCACCCACAAGACGCGCATGTTGATTCTGGGCTCCGGCCCGGCCGGCCTTTCCGCTGCCATTTATGGCGCGCGGGCCGGCATGAAGCCGATTCTCGTGCAGGGCATCCAGCCCGGCGGCCAGTTGATGACCACCACCGATGTGGAAAATTACCCCGGCTTCGCGACGTCATCCAGGGGCCCTGGCTGATGGAGCAGATGCAGAAGCAGGCCGAGCATGTCGGGACGACCCTGATGTACGACACCGTGGTGGAGGTCGATTTCAGCCAGCGTCCGTTCCGCCTGGTCGGCGATAGCGGTGACATTTACGAAGGCGATGTGCTCATTATCGCGACGGGCGCACAGGCCAAGTGGCTTGGGCTCGACAGCGAAGACGCGCTGAAAGGCAAGGGCGTCAGCGCGTGCGCGACGTGCGACGGCTTCTTCTATCGCGGCAAGAAGGTTGCGGTGATCGGCGGTGGAAACACTGCGGTCGAGGAAGCGCTGTACCTCACCAACCATTCGCCCGACGTGACGCTAATCCATCGTCGCGATTCATTCCGCGCCGAGAAGATTCTTCAGGAGCGGCTGTTCGCGCACAAGGGCATCACGGTCCTGTGGAACAAGGAAGTCGCCGAATTCGTCGACGGTGGCGGCACTGCCGGGCTCGTCGCGCTGGAACTGATCGACACCGTGACGGGCGAGCGGTCGCGTCTGGAGACCGAGGGCGGGTTCGTCGCGATCGGCCATCATCCGGCGACCGAATTGTTCCGCGGGCATTTGAAGCTGGATGCCGATCATTACATCTGGGTCGAGACGGGCTCGACACGCACCAGCGTGCCCGGGGTGTTCGCCTGCGGCGACGTTATGGACAAAGTGTACCGGCAGGCGGTCACGGCGGCTGGCACGGGCTGCATGGCGGCGCTGGACGCCGAGCGCTTCCTTGCCGAGGCCGAGTTCGAAATGGTGGCCGAGGCGGCGGAGTAAGGCTCTCCGCTCAGGCCGTTTTGGCCGGGCGGGACAGCGCCGCGACGATCTGCTGCTCCAGCCACTCCGCGTCGTGGGGGTGGGCGAAGCTGTGGCTGGCGGTCTCACAGACGTGGATCGACAGCGGCAGTTTGCTGGCGCGGGCGGCTTCGGCAAAGGCAAGCGCGGTGTTGTCGTGGCGCGCGAGGAGGATCGTGGTGCAACCACGCCATGCGGCAAGCGCGCCGAACAGCTCCATTGCGAGTGGGTTGGCAACCTTGGTTTGATTGCGAGCAATTTTCCTCAAGCCATTGAATAAGTATCGAAGATTTACGCCTCCGCGAGCCAGTCGGACCCACTCCCGCGGATTTTTGAGCTTGGTCGCATAGTGCGCGCGGATCGCCGCGGCAGGAGGAAGGGCGTCGTTCTGTTCGATCAGCCACGGATTGGCGAGGATCAGCGCATCGATCCCCGCTGACGCCCCGAATAGCGCGAGCGCGGTGGCCGCATCGCAATTGCCGAAGGCCACCAACCGTTCGACTCCGGTTGCCGCGCGGAAGGCGGTGGCGGCGCTGGCGATGTCGAGGCCCGAGGTGCGGAATCCGTTATTGTCGCCGGTCGAGTCGCCAATGCCGCGCCGGTCGAAGCGGAACACCGGCACCCCGCGCGCGGCGAGTCGCTGCGCGAGCAACGCCATGCCACGATGCGCGCCGATGCGGATTTCATTGCCACCCGATACAATGAGCAGCCCGGTCTCGCCCGTCGCGGTGTCGAGCGTGCCAACCAGCGTTTCGCCCGCGCATGCGAAGGCCGTTACCGTTCGCATGCGGCGATCCAGTCGGCGATGTCGTCGGCAAGCAACTGGGCGAGGGGCAAATCGTTACCTGGCTCCGCGCGTCGCCACAGCGGTGTGCCGGGAACATGGCGGTCGGCAGCCGCAGGATCGGTGTCGAGCCGGACCGTGCGTACTATGCCGCCGTCTTCGGATGTCCACGGAGTAGAGCGCGAAAGGTCGGTCAGCAGTGCGGTGGAGATCAGGTTGCCGGCGATTTCGACCGGAGGGGCCGGCTGGTCGTCGGGTGCTTTCGGGTCGAAATACCAGTCCGTCTCCGCCAGCTTGATATGCGGCTGCGACGCCTGCTTGATCCGCTTCAGGTCGCGCATCAGGCTGGGGCCGTTCTGCGGCGCGAAATGCCAGCGTCCGTCGAGCAAGGCCAGCTTGTCGAGCAGCGCACCACTGCGCAGTGCCACGCCATAACATCGACGATCGGCATTCCACGCGTCTTTGATCGCGCAATCGAATCCGTCGGCAATGTCGAGAATGCTGCAGCGTTCCAGCGGCAGCAGGCTCTCCCCCTGGCCGGGAAGATCGGGGAGCATCGCCGCCAACCCGCGCGCCGCCAATGCGCGGCAGATAGCGACCGCAAAGGCGCGCAGCCGATTGGCTTCCTCGAACAGCGGCAAGGCAATCGCGACGATTGGCCCGTTGTCAGGCCCGAAGCGCAGCATGGCCTCGCGGCCGCCGCTTGCCTGATACGAATCGATCAAGCGGCGCTCATCGCCTGGCTATCGCCGGATCTTGGCGGCGACGAACCGGACCAGTGCGCCGAAACTCTCCAGCATTTCGCCGTCGACTTCGTCATCCTCGATCAGGATCCCGAGCCGCTCCTCGATTTCGGTCAACAGCCCGGCGACCGCCATCGAATCCAGCTCGGGCATTGCGCCGAACAGGGGCGTGTCGGCGTTCAGCGTTGCCGTGCGAGCCTCGCTCAGGCCCAGCACGTCGCGCAAGGTTGCGCGGAGCGTGGCGTCGATACGATCATAGTCTTCAGAAATCACTGCGCGCCCCAATTTGTGGGTTATGGTGCGTTGCGATAGTGACTGGGGGGCAAGATGCCAAGTGTGCCCCGCCGCCAGCCTCTTCACAGCCCGGCGGTGGCGGCTATCAAGGGGCATGATCGCGCTCGACCCCTTCCCATATCCAATCGATACGTTGCCGTTGCGGGGCAGCGCGGGCGACCCAGCGCTTGTCGACCGACAGGGAACTCTGGATTTCGCCGGGCTGGAGCGGCTTGTCGGTCAAGTCGCGGCGTGGCTGGCGGGTCAGGGATATGCGCCGGGAGCGCGCGTGGCGAGCTGGTTGCCCAAGACGCGGTTTGCCTGCGTGCTGCCGATGGCGGCCCCGCGCGCGGGGCTGGTGCATGTGCCGATCAACCCGATGCTCAAGCGCGCGCAGGTCGCGCATATTCTGGCGGATAGCGGCGCGGTCGCGCTGGTGACCCAGGCGGGGCGGAGCGCGACACTGGAACAGGATGATATTTCAGAGAATTGCGAGGTTATTCTCGAAGAAAATGTAAGTCTCGATGCGGTACTATCGGCCAGCAACGCCGATCCGGACACACTGGCGGCGATCCTTTATACCTCGGGATCGACCGGGCGGCCGAAGGGCGTGATGCTTAGCCACGCCAATCTGTGGTTGGGCGCGATCAGCGTGGCGCAGTATCTGAAGCTGGCCCCTGCCGACCGCGTGCTCGGCGTGCTGCCGCTCAGTTTCGATTATGGACAGAATCAGCTCTTTTCGACCTGGGCGGCGGGTGCGAGCTACGTGCCGCTCGACTATCTGGTCGCCAAAGACGTCGTAAAGGCAGTCGATCGCTTTGCACCTACGACACTGGCAGGGGTTCCGCCTTTGTGGGTGCAATTGCTGGAGATTGAGTGGCCACAAAGCACGGCAAATAATTTAAAAACGTTTGACAAATTCTGGCGGCGCGTTGACCGCTCCGCTCGTCCACGGGTTGCGCGCGCGCTTTCCGCAGGCGGACCTGTATCCGATGTACGGGCTGACCGAGGCGTTTCGCTCGACCTATTTATCGCCCGAATTGGTGGACGTGCATCCCGATTCGATCGGGCGGGCGATCCCTTTTGCCGAGATCATGGTCGTGCGGCCTGATGGCAGCCCGGCAGCCGCGGGGGAGCCGGGCGAGCTCGTCCATGCCGGGCCACTCGTCGCGCAAGGGTATTGGCACGATGCCCAGCGGACCGCCGAGCGCTTCCGTCCCGCACCCGCATGGGGCGCAATCGGGCGGGCTGGCGGTCTGGTCGGGCGATACGGTGGTGCGCGATGAAGACGGCCTGCTTCGCTTCGTCGGACGCGAGGACGAGATGATCAAAAGCGCGGGCAACCGCATCAGCCCGACCGAAATCGAGGAAGCGGTGGTGGCGGGCGGCGAAACGGCGGAGGCGGTGGCGCTGGGCGTGCCGGATGCACGGCTTGGGCAGGCGATCGTCGTAGTCGCGCGTGGAGACGGCACGCACGAGGCCGCCTTGCGCGCGCGGCTGAGGCGCGATTTGCCGAGTTTCCAGCAGCCGACACGCTATGAATGGCGCGCCGAGCTGCCACGCAATGCGAATGGCAAACTCGACCGCGCGGCGCTGAAAGCGGAGATGACGTCATGAAGCCGATGGGCACGATTCCGCGGGATTTCCAGGTCAATCCGCTGCAGATTGGCGGACGGGATGCGGCGCATTGGGCTGCTGTCGCCGGAGACACGCCGCTGTTCGTGTACGACATGGCGGTGGTGCGGGACCGCATTGCGCGGTTTCGCGCGGCCTTTTCCTCGGTCGACCTGCATTATGCGATCAAGGCCAATCCCTTCGCCCCGCTGCTTGCCGCCATGGCACCGCTGGTCGATGGCCTCGATGTCGCCTCGGGAGGGGAGTTGGCGCTGGCGCTGGCGGTGAAGCCGGGCGCACGCATCAGCTTCGCAGGACCGGGCAAGCGTGATGACGAACTGGTATTCGCGATCCGCTCCGGCGTGACGATCAATCTCGAATCTGCGGGCGAAGCGGCGCGCGCGCTGGCGATTGGCGAACGGCACGGGCTTACGCCGCGACTCGCGATCCGGGTGAACCCGGAGCTCGAATTGCGGGGGTCGGGAATGCGGATGGGCGGGCGCGCCTCGCCTTTCGGTATCGACGCCGACCGCGCCGCCGCCGTGGCTAGGCACGTGATCGATGCCGGGGCGGACTGGCGGGGTTTCCACATCTTCGCCGGATCGCAGGCGCTCGATCCGCAGGCGATCATCGAAACGCAGGCCGAAACGCTGGCGCTGGCGGGTAGACTGGCCGACGCGGTGGGCGTGATGCCACCGCTGGTCAATCTCGGCGGCGGCTTTGGCATTCCCTATTTCCCGGGCGAAGTGCCGCTGGAGGTTGGGATCATCGGAAACGCCCTTGCCGAGGGGCTGGAAAACCGTGCGCCAGGCCTGAAAGACACCCGTTTTGCGATCGAACTGGGCCGCTGGCTGGTTGGCGAAGCGGGCGTGTATCTGACACGCGTTGTCGACCGTAAGGAGAGCCGAGGCGAGACGTTCCTCGTCACGGATGGCGGCATGAACCATCAATTGGCGGCCTCCGGCAATCTCGGGACGGTGGTAAAGCGCAATTATCCCGTCACCATCGCCACCGCCGTGCCAAATGCGCCGACCGAAACCGTCAGTGTCGTCGGCCCGCTATGCACCCCGCTTGACCGGTTGGCGGACCGCGTCACGCTGCCGGTCGCCGATGTCGGCGATCTGGTCGCAGTGTTCATGGCGGGCGCTTATGGACTGTCGGCCAGCCCGTTTGCGTTTCTTGGGCACACCCCGCCGCACGAGCTGCTGGTGGGCCAAAGCGAGCATTCCTAACGCAATTTTCACCTCTTTCGTCTCATAGCGGCACGATAGCCGTGAACCTGCCACCGCGACGTCAGACGTGACGTTATCGGCAGCACCTCGCGGCGGGAGGTTTGCATGGCGCGGTTTTACAGGTCTTTTCGAGGTTTGCTCGGTGTCGGCGTTGCTGCGTTGACGCTCGGCTCGTGTGCCAGCGGGGGGCGTCCCGAACTGCCCCAGGCGTCGTTCGTCGCCACGCAGGAGCAGCCGGGGGAAGAATATGTCATCGGCCCGCTCGACCAGCTCAGCATCTTCGTATGGCGCAACCCCGAACTGTCGGCAAAGGTCCAGGTGCGGCCCGATGGCCGGATCACTACGCCCCTGATCAGCGACATGCCGGCGGTCGGCAAGACGCCGCGGATGCTCGCCGACGATATGAAGATTGCGCTGGGCGAATATATCAAGGATCCGATCGTCTCGGTCATCGTCGAGAATTTCTCGGGTACGTTCAGCCAGCAAGTGCGCATCGTCGGCGCGACCGCGAAGCCCGCCTCGATCCCGTACCGCGCCAACATGACGCTGCTCGACGCGATGATCTCGGTCGGCGGTCTCAGCGAATATGCGGCGGGTAACCGCGCGAAGCTGGTCCGCTACAATCGCGAAACGGGCAAGCAGGTCGAATATAACATCAAGCTGTCGAGCTTGCTCAAGGATGGCGACAGTCGCGCCAATGTCCGGCTCGAGCGGGGGATGTGATCATCATCCCGCAGAGCATGTTCTGAGCACGGACGGATGAACGGCTTGCTCGATGAACTGCGGGTCGCGCTTCACGCGATCTGGATGCGCCGCTGGATCGCACTGGCGGTCGCGTGGGGCATTGCCGTGCTGGGTTGGGCGATGGTGGCGCAAATCCCGAACAGCTACGAATCTCGGGCGCGAGTGTCGGTGCAGATGAACACGATCCTGCCCAATGCCGTCGGCATTACCCCTGCCGACCAGCAGAAGGACATGGACACGATCCGCCAGACGCTGACCAGCGCAGTCAGTCTGGAGAAGGTCGTGCGCGGCACCGATCTGGCGAACACAGTGAAGACCGATCGCGACGTGGCCGACCGGGTCGCGGGCCTGTCCAAGGCGATCAAGATCACCGCACAGCAGGACAATCTGTTCGAGATCGTGGCGACCGGGGCCAGCCCCAAGGTTACCCGGCAAGTCGTGCAGAAGCTGATCGACCTGTTTGTCGAGCAGAACCTGTCGGGCGATCGCGATGAGACGAGTACGAGCCTGAAATTTCTCGATGCGCAGCTCGAGCAGCGCCAGAAGCAGCTCGCCGATGCCGACGCGAAGCGCGCCGATTTTCAAAATCACTATCTCGGCAGCTTGCCGGGTAGCGGGTCGCTCACCGACCGTATGGGGGCCGCACGGACAGCGATGGCGCAAGTCGAGAGCGATCTCGCCGCTGCGCAATCGAGTCTGGCGGCGGTGAACGGCCAGATGGCGGGCGTTCCCGCCAGCGTCGCGGGTGCCGCAAGCGCGGCGGGCGTGGGCCCGGCGCGGGCCCGCCTCAATGCGATCCAGGGCCAACTCGCGGATGCGCGCGCGCGGGGCTATACCGAGAATCACCCCGACGTGATCGCGTTGCGTAACCAATTGGCCGCAGCCCAGGCGGCCGCGCGCGGCGAACCGGTCGCGGCCGGTGCTGCTTCCGCTACCAACCCCGCCTATCTTTCTTTGCGCTCGATCCAGGCGGACAAGCAGGCGCAGGTGGCGGCCCTGCTCGCGCGCAAGGCGCAGCTTCAGGGGGATCTGGATGCGATCACCGCGAAGCTTGCGGGCGACCCCGGCGTGGCCGCGCAGCAATCCAAGATCGACAACGATTATCAGGTTCTGAAGGACGGCTACGCCAAGTTGCTGGCCGATCGCGAAGCGATCAAGCTGCGCGGGCAAGCGCAAAGCCAGACCGATTCGATCAAGTTCAGCGTCATCGATCCGCCAACGGCACCGCGTGTGCCGACTGCGCCGAACCGCCCCTTGTTGCTGACCGGCGTGTTGATCGTCGCGCTCGGTGGCGGCGTCGCTGTGGCGTTCGTGCTGGCGCAATTGAAGGCCACCTTTGCCACTGCCGCGCGGCTCGAAAAAGCAACCGGAATGCCGGTGCTCGGCTCGATCGGCGAAATGGTCACCGCCACACAGACCGCCGCTCGTCGCCGGATGCTGCTATATTATGGGGGCGGTGTTGGCGGGCTTGGCGTGGCCTATATCGCGCTGCTGGGCGTGGAAATGCTTCAGCGCGGGTTGGCGGCATGAGCGACCTGACCCCCCGCAAGACCCGCCCGTCGCTGTTGGAGCGGGCCGCTGCGACCTATGATTTCGGAACGGACGCACGCGCGCCCTATCCCTTGCGCGGGATCGATCCTCCATCGGCACCCATCGTCGCTGCGGAGCCGCTCTCCGATCTGCCTCCTGTGCAACCAAAGCCGATGCAAGCGGTCGCGGCACCGCGTCGCCTTGCTGGCGTTGCCGCGATCGACCGTGCTCTGCTGGCGGAACGCGGCTTGCTCGTGCCTGGGGCGGCAATCGGGGCTCTGGCGGAGGAGTTTCGCCTGGTGAAGCGGCAATTGCTGGCGACCGCGCGAACCGTGAGCAAAAGCGATGCCGAGCTTTCGCGCCTGATGCTGGTCAGTTCGGCCAGGCCGAATGACGGCAAAACCTATTGCGCGGTCAATCTCGCGCTTTCGCTGGCGGCGGAGCGCGATCTTGAAGTGCTGCTGATCGACGCGGACTTCGCCAAGCCCGACGTGATGGCGCAATTCGGCCTCGGCGAGCAGGCGGGTTTGCTGGATGCGCTTGCCGATCCGAGCATCGATGTCGAAGCCTGTGTCGTTCGGACGGACATCGCCCATCTGAGCTTGCTGCCCTGTGGTACGCGCACGCCTGCCGATACCGAACTCGTCGCCAGCGCGCGGACGGGTGAACTCATCACGCGGCTGCTCACTGCCGATCCCAAGCGCATCCTGATCTTCGATTCGCCCCCGGTTCTCGCCGCGTCGCCGGCCAGCGTGCTGGCGGCTCAGGTCGGCAGATCATGCTCGTCGTCCGCGCCGACCGCACCGGCGAGAGCGATCTGCGCGAAGCCATCACGCTGCTCGATTCATGCGAGCATATCCAGCTCGTGCTCAACGCCGTGTCGCTGGTGCCCGGCGGACGCCGCTTTGGCGACTATTATGGATATGGCCAACAGGAGGACGCCATATGACGCGCCCGATCTCATCTTTGTCGCCCGCGCTCGGCCTGGCGGCAATCGCCGCACTGGCGACCGCGCCCGCGCACGCTGACGAGCGCAAAAGCTCGATCACACCCTATATCGAAATCGGGCAAGTCGTCACCGCCGACCTCAAGAATGACGATGTGCTGACCTATTCGACGGTCGCCGCAGGGGTCGACGCTTCGGTGCAGACCAAGCGCACCCAGCTCCAGGTGAGCTATCGGTACGAGCGTCGTTTCTCTTACAGCAAGAAGGTTGGCGACGACGATGTGCATAGCGGGCTGGCGCGGGCGAGCGTGCGCGTCGCTCCGGGGGTGACGCTGGAAGGGGGCGCGATCGCCACACGAGTCCGCTCCGACATTCGCGGCGCGGCTCCCGGCAATCTGGCCGGGAATGTCGACAATATCAGCCAGGTCTATTCGGCCTATGTCGGCCCGACCGTCGCCAGCCATGTCGGCCCGGTCGGTGTAGCGGCAAGCTATCGCTTCGGTTTCACCAAGGCGGAAGCGCCAGGGGCGACCGGCGTTGCCCCGGGCAGCCCGAAGCTCGACGTGTTCGACACCTCGCAGAGCCATGTCTTTAACGCGAGCGCCGGCGTGAAGGCGGGGGCGGTGCTACCGGTCGGCGTCAACGTTTCAGCGGGCTACGAGCGCGATACGGCGGGGCAGCTCGACCAGAAATACGAAAGCAAGGTGGCGCGGGGCGATCTTGTCCTGCCCATTCTGCCGACGCTCGCTGTAACGGGCGGTGCAGGCTATGAAAAAATCACCGTCAGCCAGAAGGATCCGTTGAAGGACGCCAATGGGGTGCCGGTTACCGACAGCCGCGGCCGCTTCCAGACCGATCCCGCATCGCCGACGCGCATCGCCTATCAGACCGACGGGCTGATCTATGATGCTGGCGTCATCTGGCGGCCAAGCCCGCGCACCGCGCTGCAGGCGCGGGCAGGGCGGCGTTATGGCGGGATGACCTATACCGGTTCGTTCAGCTACGCCGCGTCCAAATCGATCGGCATCCAGATTGGCGTGTACGACAGCGTCGACACGTTCGGACGGCAATTGCGCGAGGGCATCTCGAACTTGCCGACCAGCTTCATCGATCAACGCGATGCCTTTGCGCAGCAATTCAGCGGTTGCACCTTTGGCACCAGCAGCGCGGCGGCGGGCGGGTGCCTGAATGGTGTGTTCCAGTCGATCTCGACCTCGGCGTATCGCGCGCGCGGTGTCGATGCGGTCATTGCTGCCAAGCGCGGCGCGCTCAGCTTCGGGATTGGCGGAGGTTATGCCCAGCGGCGCTTTTACGCCCCCAGCGGTACCGGCTTCAGCATCGACGGCGTGACCGACGACAGCTATTACGCGCAGGCCTATGTCAGTGCCCCGATCGATCGCAATTCGGGCGTGAGTGGCAACGTCTTTGCCAATTATTACGAAAGCGGCATTTCGGCTGCCCCCGGTGTCTTCAGTACGGGAGCCACCGCTCTGTATTACCATAACTTTGGCCGTATCGCGACGACCGCCTCGGCGGGCCTGTATTCCTTCACCCAAAAAGGTACGGAGGACCAGTTGTCGGCGCAGGGACAAGTTGGGGTGCGGTATCAATTCTGAAACGCATCGGCGGCTATGCCGATTGCGAGGACGACATTATGTACGACGATCATTATGGTTTGACCGGCCGCCCGTTTCAGTTGACGCCTGACCCGCGTTTCTGGTTCGATACGGCGACGCATCGCAAGGCGATGGCCTATCTGGGCTATGGTCTTGCGCAGGGCGAGGGTTTCATCGTCATCACGGGCGACGTCGGCGCGGGCAAGACCACGCTTGTCGGCCATTTGATGGATACGATCGATCCAACGCGGCTGCATGTCATCAAGATCGTTTCGACGCAGATCGAAGCCGATGATCTGTTGCGTATGGTTGCAACCGGGTTGGACGTCGACAGCGCGGGGCTGACCAAGGCACAATTGCTGGTGGCGATCGAACGCGGGCTGCATGCGACCGCACGCGCTGGACGACGCACGCTGCTGATCGTCGATGAAGCGCAGGCGCTGCCGGTGTCGAGTCTGGAAGAGTTGCGCATGCTCTCGAACTTCCAGACCGGCGGCCATGCGCTGCTGCAGATCTTCCTGCTCGGCCAACCCGAATTTCGCGAGCGGCTGCACGGGTCTGACCGGCTTGAGCAATTGCGCCAGCGCGTGATCGCGATGCATCACCTCGATCCGATGGAGCCCGAAGAGGTCGAGCCCTATATGCGGCATCGCCTGTCGGTGGTCGGTTGGCAGGAGCGCCCGCATTTCACGCCCGATGCATTCGCCGCGCTCTATAGCGGGTCCGATGGCGTACCGCGCCGCCTGAACCAATTGGCGGGGCGCGTGATGCTGTACGGCGCGATCGAGCGGATCGATACGATTGATGCGCGGGCCGTGGCCGCAGTGGTGGCAGATATCGCGGGCGACATGCCGGGCGTGAAGCCGATCGTCGTGCCGGAAGCCGCTGTGGCTGCGGCACCTGCGTTGAGCAGCCGATTTCTGAGGTGGCCGCGCCGGACGAACCCGTAGCGAGTTCGCCACCACCGCCTGCGCCGGAACCGGAGCCCGGCCCGCTGCCGATTTCGATTCTGCCCCCTACGGCACCGCCGCGCCCGATCCGTGCGCTGCACGAGGAAGCGGCGGCGGTTGTTGAAGCGCACCCGACGGTTGCCCCCCCGGAGCCTGAACCGAAGCCGGAGCCTGAACCTGAACCGATAGTGATGGCGGTAGAGGAACCCGTGCCTGCGCCAGACGCCGCTGCGGATGTCGCTACCCGTATCGCCGCGCTTGAGGCACGGGTTGATGAGCAGGATGTCGCGCTTCGCCGCGTTCTGAAGCTGCTCGTTGACTGGGCCGAGGGCGAGCACAGTGCCGCGCCGCCACTCCCCATCGCGCGGGATTGAACCGATGCGTCATGTCCTTTCGGTCGATGTTGAGGACTGGTTCCAGGTCGGCGCTTTTGAATCGGTAATCGACCGGGGCGATTGGGATTTGCTCCTGCCGCGCGTGGAGGCCAATACCGACGCCGTCCTGGCCCTGTTCGCCGAGAGTGGCGTTAAGGCGACCTTTTTCACGCTGGGCTGGGTCGCCGCGCGCTATCCTCGCCTCATCCGGCGGATCGTCGATGCAGGGCATGAACTGGCGAGCCACGGTTGGGCGCATGACCGCGTCTTCACGATGGAACCCGCAACCTTCCGCGCCGATCTCGCCCGCGCCCGGGCCACGCTGGAAGATGCGGGCGGCGTTGCCGTCACCGGCTATCGCGCGCCGAGTTTCTCCATCGATCTGCGTACACCGTGGGCGCACCGGATTCTGGCGGAGGAGGCCTATGCTTATTCCTCCAGCGTGGCACCGCTGCGGCACGATCATTATGGCTGGCCGGAAGCGCCGCGCTATGCTTTTCGTCCGCTCGCCGATGCGGATCTGGTCGAAGTGCCGGTGACCGTCGCCCAATTCGGCGCGCGGCGGATGGCGACCGGCGGTGGCTTTTTCCGCCTGCTGCCGGCAGCGCTCACCGATTATGCAGTGCGCCAGGTATCGGCGGACGGGCAGCCGGCGATCTTCTACTTTCACCCGTGGGAAATCGACCCCGGCCAGCCGCGCGTCGCCAATGCTCCCCTAAAGTCAAAACTGCGCCATTACAGCCGCCTTGGCGCGATGGCGGGAAAGATGCGCGGGCTGATCGGTCGGCACGACTGGGGGCGGATGGATGCCATCGTGCGCGATTTGCCCCCGGTGCAAACGCTTGGGGTCGCGGCATGACGATCCAGCCTCTGTCCCCCTTGCTCGCGCTACGATCCATCGATTTGCGCGATGTCGGCGATCGTCAGCGGGTGGAAAGTTACGTGCGTGGCCACAAGCAGGGGACGCCCTTTCACCTGCCAGCCTGGAGCATGGCGGTCGCGCAGGGGTGCAGCCAGATCAGCCATACCCTGATCGCCGAGCGCGGCGACGGGACGATCGTCGGCGTGCTGCCGTTGACCGAGGTGCGCTCGCGGTTGTTCGGCAAGGCGCTGGTCTCGAATGGCTTCGCGGTTGGCGGCGGTATTCTGGCGGATGGCCCGGCGGCGGTCGCGTCGTTGGCCGATGCCGGATGGGCGCTCGCGCAGCGATTGGGGTGTCCGACGCTGGAGCTCCGCGGCGGTGCGATGCCCGAGGGGGCATGGGATTTCGACGATCACAGCTATCTCGGTTTCGTGCGACCGCTGGCGGAGAGCGACGCGGCCGAACTCGCCGCCATTCCGCGCAAGCAACGCGCCGAGGTGCGCAAGGCGCTTGAGAACGACCTTGACGTCGCGGTCGGGCGCGAGGCGGGCGACCTGCGCGCGCACTACGCGGTCTATGCGGAATCGGTCCGCAATCTGGGAACGCCGGTTTTCCCGGCGCGGCTGTTCCGCTCAGTGCTGGACCAGTTCGGAGATGCCGCCGACATCGTTACAATCCGATCCGAAGGGCGCGCGGTGGCAAGCGTCCTCAGCCTCTATTTCAATGGAACGGTCTATCCCTATTGGGGCGGTGGCACCCACGCGGCGCGGGGTTTGCGCGCGAACGACCGAATGTATTTCGCGCTTATGGCCCATGCCCGCGCGCGCGGGTGCACGCATTTCGACTTTGGGCGCTCCAAGGTCGGGACCGGCCCGGCCGCGTATAAAAAGAACTGGGGTTTCGACGGCGTCCCATTGCTGTATGGTAAACGCGCGGTGACCGGGGAGCCATCGCGCGACATCAATCCTTTGAACCCACGCTACGCCCAAAAGGTCGCGATGTGGAAAAAGCTGCCATTGGTGGTCGCTAACCTGCTTGGACCGCACATCTCCAAAGGCCTTGGTTAATGGGTGACATTCTCTTCCTCGGGCATCGCGTGCCGTATCCGCCCGACCGGGGGGACAAGATCCGTGGCTTTCACATCCTGAAGCATCTGGCGGCGCGCAAGCGCGTGCATTTGATCGCCTTTGCCGACGACACGCGGGACATGAAGCGCAAGAGCGGCCTGTCGAAGCTGACGGGCAATCGCTCGATCATCTGGCGCTCGAAATCGCGGCTAACGTCCGCATTCCAGGCGTTGTTGGCGCGCAAGCCGGTTTCGCTGACCGCGTTTGACAACGCCTCGTTGCGCACCGCGGTCGACAATCTGCTGTCGCGGCATTCGATTGACACGATCTACGTTTTTTCGAGCCAAATGGCGCAGTATCTTCCAGCACGGCCGCGGCAGAAGGTGGTCATGGATTTTGTCGACATGGATTCGGCGAAGTTCGGTGCCTATGCCAAGGGTTCGGGCGGGATCACGCGCTGGTTCATGAAGCGCGAAGCGCGGCTGCTATTCCAGCATGAGCGTGCGGTCGCGCAGCGTGCGGATGCCAGTCTGTTCGTCAGCGAGGCCGAAGCGCAACTGTTCCGCGAGCGGACGGGAGCCGAGCGCGTCCATGTCGTGGAGAACGGCATCGACACCGAATTTTTCGATCCGACCGCGCAGTTCAAGCGGATCGACACGACCGATGCACTGATCGTGTTTACCGGGCAAATGGACTATCGCCCCAACATCGAAGCCGTCACCTGGTTTGTCGAGACGATCCTGCCGCACATTCGCGTGCGGTTTCCGCATGCCCGCTTTGCCATTGTCGGGCGCGCACCGACCGATGCGGTCAAGGCGTTGGCCAAGCAGCCGGGGGTGATCGTGACCGGGGAAGTGGCCGACGTGCGCGGTTGGATCGCCGCCGCCTCGGTCGTCGTCGCGCCGCTGAAGCTCGCGCGCGGCATCCAGAACAAAGTGCTGGAAGCGATGGCGATGGCACGTCCGGTCGTCGCCTCCAGAGCGGCAGCGGAAGGGATCGACCATGCCGGAACGATCCACATTGGCGAAACCGTCGGCGAGATTGCCGAGGAAGTCATCGCCATCTTGAACGATCCTGTGCGGGGTGCGGAGATCGGTCGCGACGCGCGGGCGCAGGTGCAGGCGCGCTATAGCTGGGAAGCGCGGCTCGCGCCGCTGGATGCGATCCTCGGGATCCGCGTGAAAGCGCCCCCACGCCGCAGCGCGGCCTGAACGCATGACGATGCCCCTTCGGATGCGCGTCCATCCTGGAGTGTTGGCCGTTGATGGTCATGCGGGGCCGGGGTCGGGGCAGGCTTGGCGACGTCAGACGGCGGCGCTCGGCGTCGTCAGTGTCGCGATCCTCTTACTGTTCGCCACCGATGTGCGCGCGCTCGCGACGCTGTGGTGGACCAGCACGACCTTTGGGCATTGCCTGTTCATTGCGCCCGTGGTGGCATGGCTTGTTTGGCAGCGCCGCGCCGGGCTGGCCGAGATCACACCCATCGCCTGGGCACCGGGCTTGGCGCTGGTCGCGCTGGGCGGCGTTGGGTGGCTGCTGGGCGATGCCGGCGGCGTGGCGCTTGCTCGGCATCTTGGCATTGTGCTGATGCTGCAGGGGGCAGTGGTGACTCTGCTCGGGCCCAATGTCGCGCGCGCGCTGCTGTTTCCGCTGGCTTATGCGCTGTTCCTGGTGCCGTTTGGCGAAGGGCTGGAGGGGCCGCTTCAAACCGCGACGGTCGCCATCACGATGCCGTTGCTGCATCTGTTCGGCGTGCCGGCACACGTCGATGGGGTGCTGATCACCATCCCCAATGGCTATTTCGAAGTGGCCGAGGCGTGCTCGGGCGCGAAGTTTGTGATTGCGATGATCGCGTATGGCGTCCTCGTCGCCAATGTCTGTTTCGTGTCCTGGCGCAGGCGCGCGGTGTTCCTGGTGGTGGCGCTGGTGGTGCCCGTGCTGGCCAACGGCGTACGCGCCTTCGGTACAATCTATGCGGCCTATCTCACCTCGGTCGAGCGCGCGACCGGGTTTGATCATATCGTCTATGGCTGGTTGTTCTTCGCGGTGGTGATGGCAGCGGTGTTGGCGCTCGGCTGGCGCTGGTTCGACCGTGCGCCCGATGCGCCGCTGTTCGATCCGGCAACGCTGCAAACGGTGCCGCGCTATCGGCTCGATGCGCCGTTGGCGGCGGTGCTGGTGCTGGCGCTTGCCGCGCTGTTCCCAGCCTGGTCGGCGGCGATTGCCGGGCGCGCGCAGACGCTGCCCGAGCGGATTGCGCTGCCGGACGTGGCGGGCTGGCATCGCGTCGAGCTTTCTACCCGTTCGCCTTGGTCACCCAATTATCCTGGCGCAGACCATTTTCTGCTCGGTCGCTACGGCAATGCGAAGGGCGATCAGGTCGATCTGGCCGTCGCCGTTTATGGTAGCCAGCATGAAGGCAAGGAGTTGGTGGCGTTCGGCGTCGGGGCATTGCGGGAAGATGATGTGTGGCTGCGCGTTGCCGATCTTCCCGATCTGGCGGGCGGATCGGCGATGCGCATCACTGCGCCTGGGCCGGTCGAGCGGCAAGTGGTGACCTGGTATCGCGTCGGGGACACGCTGACCTACAAGGGGCCAGTCGTGAAGCTGGAAACGCTGAAGGCCAAGCTGCTTGGCGGCCCGCAGCGCGCGGTCGCAGTGCATGTCTCGGCCGAGGCGGTCCCCGGCCATGATCCGCGCGCGCGATGGCGGCGTTCGTCGCGGCGCTGGGGCCGATCGAACGGCTGGCCGATCGCAGTGCGGGAATGACCAACTGATGTGCGGGATTGCCGGTCTCTATTATCCCGCGACGCCAAAGCCCGTTGATCCCGCGCGGATTGCCGCGATGGCGGATGCACAAGCGCATCGTGGGCCGGATGGATCGGGCGTGTGGACCGCGCCTGGGGTGGGGCTGGGGCACCGAAGGTTGTCGATCATCGACGTTGCCGGATCGCCGCAGCCGATGGCGAGCGCCGACGGTACGCTGACCGTAACCTATAATGGCGAGATCTATAACTTCGCCGCCCTGCGCGCGGAGCTGCAGGGGCGGGGTGCGGTGTTCACGACTGCGGGCGATACCGAGGTGCTGCTGCACGGCTGGGCGGCGTGGGGCCCGGCGTTGCTCGACCGGCTGAATGGGATGTTCGCCTTCGCGCTGCACGATGCGCGGCGGCAATGTCTGTTTCTCGCGCGCGACCGCCTGGGCGTGAAACCGCTCCATTATGTCGAGCTGTCCGATGGCGCGGTGGCTTTCGCCTCGGAGTTGAAGGGGCTGCTCGCGCATCCGCTGCTGCGGCGCTCGCCCGATATTCGCGCGGTCGAGGATTATATGGCGTTTGGCTATGTGCCCGACGACACCTGTCTCGTTGCGGGGGTGAAGAAGCTGCCCGCCGGTCACAGCCTGCTGATCGAGCGCGGCAAGCCAGTGCCGGCGCCGTCGCGCTGGTGGGACGTCGATTTTTCGCGCCGCGCGACGGGGTCCGCCAAGGCGCTGGAGGAGGAGTTGGTCGCGCTGCTGCGCGATGCGGTGACCTCGCGGATGGTGTCGGATGTGCCGCTGGGCGCGTTCCTGTCGGGCGGGGTCGATAGCTCGGCGGTGGTCGCGTTGATGGCGGAGGCGTCGCGCGGCGCGGTGCGCACTTGCACGATCGGGTTTGACCAGAACAGCCTCGACGAGCGCCGCTATGCCGATGTGATCGCCGAGCGTTTTGCCACGCGGCATCGCGAGCGCGTGGTCGCAGCGGACGATTTCTCGCTGATCGATACGCTGGTCCATGCCTTTGACGAGCCCTTTGCTGATGCGTCGGCGCTGGCGACGTACCGGGTGTGCGAGCTGGCGCGCGAGGATGTGACGGTGGCGCTGTCCGGCGATGGGGCGGACGAGGCCTTTGCCGGATACCGCCGCTACAAGTTCCAGGCAGCGGAGGAGCGCGTGCGTGCGATGGTGCCGGCGTCGATCCGCTCGAATCTGTTCGGCACGCTGGGCCGCTGGTATCCCAAGGCGGATTGGGCACCGCGCCCGCTCCGCGCCAAGACGACGCTGCTTGCGCTCGCCGAGGATGGCGCGGAGGGCTATGCCCGTTCGGTCGGGGTGACCACGCCAGCCTTGCGGGCGGCGCTGTTCACCGAGCACGCCCGCGCCGCGCTCGGCGGGCATCGCGCCGAGGATCGTTATGTCCGCTCGATGCGCGACGCACCGGCACGCGATGCGCTCGATCGCGCGCAATATGCCGATTTCCAGCATTGGTTGCCCGGCGACATCCTGACCAAGGCCGACCGCACCAGCATGGCGGTGGGGCTGGAGGCGCGCGAGCCGCTGCTCGATTACCGCCTGGTCGAGTTCGCCGCCAGGCTACCCGCCGACATGCGGTTGCGCGGCGGGCAGGGGAAGTGGCTGCTCAAAAAAGCGATGGAGCGCTATCTGCCGCGCGATATTCTGTATCGCCCGAAAATGGGCTTCGTCACGCCGATCAGCGCCTGGTTTCGCGGGGCCTTGGCCGACGAGGCGGCGGCGCTGGCGTCATCGCGTGTGCTGGTGGGCTCGGGCTGGTTCGATCCCGGCGTGATCGCGAGGCTGGCGGCTGACCATCGTGCCGGGAAAGCAGAGCATGGCCGCACGCTCTGGCAATTGGTGATGTTGGACCGCGCGATGGCGCGGCTGTTTTAGGCAACTTCCACCCGTTCGTTTCGAGCGTCGTCGAGAAACCGGCCATAGCGATCGTTTCTGCTTCTCGACTTCGCTCGAAGCGAACGGAGGAGGGTAGATATTTTCTCTGCCCCGGCCATAGGGTCAGAACACCGCCATCGCCGCGTGGAGTGTCAACGCGATCAGCGCCAAGGACGCACCGAGGAAGAGCAGGAAGCGCACCGAGACCTTGTTGACGGTTGCCTGCCACACGCTGTGGGTAATGCGCAGCGCCACATAGGCCCAGGCGATCCACGCATTGACCCCGTTGCCGGTACCCGTCAGCGCAATCACCCCGCAGACGGCGTAAAACAGCGTCGGCTGCTCCATCAGATGGTTGTGGTTGTGTGCGACCCACTGGATCTTGGGTGGCAGGCGACCGTCGGCGTCGGCCGCCTTTGTGCCGACAAGTTTGGTGATGTCGACCCCTGATGCCCGCATCGCTGGCAAACGCGTCGACAGCATCCATACCAGCATCACCAGCGTCCACGCGATGAGCACGACCACCGGCTTCAGGATCTCGCTATGCATCGGTCATCTCCCCCTATTTTCTGGGAGCGTGCCCGAAAGAGTCCGGTCTCGCAATGATAGCGATGCGGAGCGCCCTTAAAGTCGGGGCAGCGCCGCGCTCCAGCGCGAGAACAGTTCGGGCCACTCGAGCCCCGGCGATCCTGCGGCCAGATGCAGCGCACCGAAGCCATGTCCGCCATGCTGGAACAGATGGGCCTCCACGGGGACCCGTTCGACCCGGGCGCGGTCGAGCATCAGCAGCGATTGCGCGATCGGGACGACACCGTCATCCATCGCATGGGCGAGGAACAGCGGTGGTGCGCTGGAATCAAGGCGGTGCGCCGGATCGTAGCGATCGAGCATAGCGGCAGATGGCTTGGGCCCGATCAAATCGTTTACCGGGTCTGCCGGATTGAAACCGGCGGTCTGGAACGAGGTCACGGCATACACCAGTCCGGCGAAATCCGGCCGGGCCGACAAGCGGTCGGCGTGGTCGACGGGCGTATAGACCGGGTCGGCATGGCCGACCGCGAGCATTCCGGCGAGGTGCCCCCCGGCGGAGAAGCCGATCGTGCCAAGCCGCGCCGGGTCGATGCCATAGCGTGTCGCATTGGCGCGGATCAGGCGCATGGCGCGCTGCGCATCCTGCAGCGGCACATCCTCACGCTTCGCCCAACCTTCTCCGGGCAAGCGATACGCGAGCACGAACACGGTAATGCCGCGCGCATTCAGCACGCGCGCAACGTCGATGCCCTCATTGCTGACCGATACGAAGCCATAGCCGCCGCCGGGGATCGACAGCACCGCGCGCCCGTCCGGCCGCTCCGGGCGGAACACGCCGACCGTGGGCACAGCAACGCCGCGCAGCCACAATTCCTTGCCCTGATAACCATCAAAGCTCGGGGCCGGGACGGGCAGGGTTGCGGGAGAGCCCGGCGCTTTGCCGGGCCACAGCGGAAAGACCTCCGCCGGTGGCCATGACGGGGCGACCGCGGGTTCCGCTGATTGCGCAAGGGCGACGGTGGGCATCCCCAGCGTCGCCCCAATTGCACCTGCCAATACCAACCGTCTGTCCAACATCGCCGCTCTCCTATGGATTCGCGGTGAGGTTAGCGGCTTTTAGTCGAAGCTGGCACCCCAGCGACGCTTGGTGCGGGTCTTCCACAGGCCGCGATGATAGGCGTCCGACGCCAGCAGCGGCATGACCGAACCGGCTTCGGCGAACACCATCTGTTCGATGCCGGTGTTGACCTTGCCCCACGAGGCCGCTTCCTGCAGCGTCGAGGACGAGCAAGCACCGTCGCGCACGTCGGCGACGGTGATCTGCACCGCATACTTATGCACCTGAACATCGTCATGGCCGAGGATTTCGGCGCAAACGACGGTGTCCTGTATGAAGTTCTTCGGCACGCCGCCGCCGATCATCAGCAAGCCGGTGGTGCCAGCCTTGATCTTGATGTCGGTCAATTCGCGGAAATCGGCGATCGCGTCGAGCACCATGTACGGCTTGCCCTCCTTCGCGCGGTCGACCTGGTGCTTGACCAGACCGAAGCCCGCCGACGAATCGACGAAGGCCGGGCAGAAGATCGGCACGTCATGCTCATAAGCGAGCTTGACCAGGCTGTTTTCCTTCTTGCCGTTCGCGACGAGATACTTGCCCATCTCGCGGATGAACTCGCGGCTCGAATAGGGGCGCGCTTCGAGCGAGTTCGCGATCTCGTAGATCGTGTGGTCGCAATCCTGGAGCTGCTCTTCGTCGATATACGTGTCGTAGATGCGGTCGATCAGCAGCGAGCGCAGCGTGTCGTCATCCGGCACTTCGAGCGCCTGATAATGCTTGTGGCCAAGGCCCTCGAAGAAATCCATGTCGACGATCGATGCGCCGGTGGCGACGACGCCGTCGATCATGTTGTTGCGCAGCAGTTCGGCATAGAGATCCATGCAGCCGCCCGCCGAAGTCGACCCGGCGATCACGAGGAAGATCGAGCAATCGGGATCGGCGAGCATCTGGTTGTAGATGTCGGTCGCGCGGCCGAGGTCGCGGCTGGTGAAGCTCATCTTCTTCATCGCGTCGACGATCGGGCGCGCGTCGAACTTGGTGATGTCGATATGCTCGACGGTGGTCGAGAGCAGCTCGGCCTTGCGGTTGGTGTTCACGATGTCGTTCATCATAGTCTCCAAATTCCCCTCCCGCTTGCGGGA